>NZ_JBHXMN010000006.1:0-217424 GCF_042720495.1 Nocardia sp. NPDC058480
GCCCTGCCGACTACGAATCCGCTCACGCGCCCGATAACATGGCTCAAGCCGCGTAATCACAAACCCCCGTGTCCAGTTTCCGGGGTCAAGGCCCGGGACGTCGTTGCTCGACCGTGGATGCCGCGGCCGCGCGATGGCCCGTCCGACTCGAAATACCGTCTCGTCGACGAGTGCGTATGCTACGTTCTCGTCTGGTCTGGTCAGAAGGCGTCACCCTTAGCTGGGAGGTCGAGACATGGATCAACAAACACTGTTGCAGCTCGCTGCTGACGAGCTTGCGATGCGATCGCTCAAGTATCGCGAGATCGAGGTTCTGGACTACGTTCCTACGCAGCCTGATCGCGCACTGCTTTGCATGCCCGGATCCGTCAGGGTTTTCGTCGCTGCCCAGGATGATCCGATACTGCAGCGAGTTCGAGATGCCGCTACCCTACGAAACGGCGAAGATGTCGCACTGGTCGAGAACGAGCTCCGGCCCCGTTTCGAGGGTCGCACGAGACTTTCGACTTACCAGGCTTGGCGTCTACTTCAACGTGCTCCCGTATTCGCGAGCGTTCGATATGGCGGCCGGACCCTCGCAACGAACATCTTCCCGCCGGACGACCTCGGCGTAGTTATCCTGGACAATCCATACAACGGTGGACAGCTGAGCCCGGAATCTCTGACTCTCGTCGAGCACCGACGTGACGGTACCGACGACGCATTGGCGGCCGTAGCCATCAAACACGAGCCGCCGCTGACCCCTGCTGAACGGGCTGCGTTGGCGCAGGTGCCGGAGGATCAGTTGGAGGCGAACCTGACGGCGGACGCAAGTTGTTGCGAGAACGGCACCTTTGTCGCGTGGGCTGCCATGGCCGTCACCGTCGCTGTCCTATGCACGGCAGCTGTCATGGCCGCAGAGGAAGAAGAGCGGCACCTTTCGGACGAGCAAATTCAGAGATTGGGCCCGGCCACAACGGCACGGGAATTGCTCGATATCCGCCGTGAGGCTCTCGGGCATGTGCATTGATCAAGATGGCGATCGACCATATGGTATTCGCTGCGCTTGCCATATTTCTGTTGGTGTGGTTCTCAGTGTCTGCCATCTGTCAGATACCCAGTAATGTCGAGAAATGGGAAGCTGGCAGAGCGGAGCAGTGGGTTCGCGCGCACGACGTATTCGGATTCATACCGCGCTGGAATTTTTTCGCGCCTACACCGGCGACGGACGATCTTCATCTGCTGTACCGCGATCGACTGCCGAATGGACACATAACTCGTTGGTGCGAGGTTCGTCCGCGCACGTCTTCGAAGTGGATAGGACCGGTCTGGAATCCCGAAAGGCGGCATAACAAGGCGCTGATCGACGTGACAGTCGAACTCGTCAAGGCCAGCTTGTCACTGAACCGTGACACCGCCCAGATGCAACTCACCCTGCCGTATATCGCGACGCTCAACTTTGTCTGCAGTCTGCCCCGAGACTATTGCGCCCAGGCCACCCAGTTTCTCATCATGCGGTCACAGGGGGCTGACGAAGATTCGGATCATCACGTGATTTTCTTGTCGACCATGCATCTGTCAGAACAGTTGCTCCGCGAGAGGTAAGCAGCCGATGTTCACCAGCTCGGATGCTCTGCATCTTTCGGCGGCTATCGGCTCCGTTGCCGTCATCATCGGGTCGATGGAGAGGCTAGCGATGCATCGGCATCTTTCCGATGGCGCCCTCGCCAGCTGGCCTGTCTCGACTACGAGTGTCGCCATGCTGACGAGAAGGCCCTTCCAACGCAGTGCCGGACGACTGCTGGCGTATCCGAGAGTGCTCGGCCTTGTGGCCGTCTGCCTGGCCTGCGGGGTCCTCTTGGCGCTCCGCCCCTCGTCGGTCTTCAACTCCTTGGCTGCCGGCATGATTGCCGTGACCTACATCTTGCTGAGTATGCGCTCGCGCTTCGGAGGCGACGGGGCAGACCAGTTGACAATCATCGTCTTCGCCTCGTTGGCTCTCGCCTTCGGCATCGGGCAAGAGCGCGCCAACGAGATCGTTCTCTGGTTCTTGGCAGCACAAGTATGTCTCGCGTACTTCACGGCAGGCGCGGCGAAGTTGGTCAGCCCGTCGTGGCGCAGCGGAGCGGCATTACCAGGCATCTTGACGACGCAGGCCTATGGGCACCCGCAGGCCGGCAAGATCCTGGTGCGCCATCGAGGCATCGCGACGGCGGCGTGCTGGTCGGTCAGCCTGCTGGAGTGCGGTTTTCCCTTGGCGCTCCTCGGCATTCGACCGCTCACCTACGCCCTCTTGATCAGCGGAGCTCTCTTGCACATCGGTACCGCAGTCCTCATGCGCCTGTCCACTTTCCCCTGGGCCTTCGTCGCCACGTACCCGGCAGTAATCTTCTGCGCGACTGGCACAGGGATGTGACAGTGTCCCAATGCTGTCACCACCGCGGCACGGTGGGCAACGTTGCTTGACGCGGCACTAGCTCCGATCCCGCGCCCCGAACGTCGCGTTCACCCCCACGAGCCGGGAAGCGAAGCTCGCGCTCTGGACGGACACGTCACAATTGAAGCAACGCCGCTGTTCGTTCTTCCTCGATGTGGATACTCTGGAAGACCACAACATCCGCGGTAGCTTCGGTTGATCCTGGGAGGTCAACGGTGCCTTGGAACACGAACATCATCGACTCCGAGATTCTGGCTATCCACGCATCGTTCTTGAATTTCGATCAGCTCGTATACTTCGGTGGAGATCAGCACGATCCGGAATTCAACAAGACCGGAAACATCGACGCGATTCGGCTGTTCGACTGTAACTCGTTCTCGATCCATAAGGTGAAACTCGATCTGTTCGACACCTTTTGCTCCGGTCACGCCCTGACCTACGGCGGGATACTCCTGGTTGCAGGCGGCACGCGAAGATTCCCGGACAAGGTGGCGGCGGGTCCACATCACATACACTTCCCCGGGCTTCGAGACAGTGCAGTGATCAGGCTGGATGAGAACGCGAAGTACCAGGCAAAACGGGTAGCCTCAATGAACCGAGGGCTCCCCTACCGACCCCCGAGTGAACCTCCGGCCGAGCATATCGACCACAGGGGGGATACCGGCGGCAGGTGGTATCCGACGCTGGTCACCCTGCCATCGGGCAACGTGCTGGCTCTCAACGGCCACCCGGGCACCGATGACGCCTGGCACACCAACTACATCCCAGAGGTCTTTACGCCGAACCCTCTCCCGAACGGGCGGTGGCACCGGTTGGGCGATCCTGAGAACGTAATGACACGGGCACATTTCGAGCAATACGACGCCGTCACCTTATATCCGCGGGCCTACGTGATTCCCGGGGGGAAGGTATTGATCGCCAGCCCCAGCAAGGGATACAAGACTGTGACTCTAGCGATCGACGAAAGCGCGATGAAGGGCCAGTATCAGGAGCTGGGTGACTTTGCCCCAGGGCCAACCAATCGGTACGGAGCGTTTTGGGAGTCCTCGGTACTCCTTCCCATGCGGTGGGACTCGACCGAGGCACGTGTCCTGATCACAGGCGCTGAGGACTCCTGGATTTGCACCGTTCCATCGGGTCCCGGTATCCCGCTCTGGCGCAGGACCGCACCGCGCCAGCTGGCCGGCCACCCCAGAAGGATTCACGGACAGGCTATTCTGCTTCCCAATCTCAAAGTTCTCCTGGTGGGCGGGGTCGCGGGAACGCCCCCGGATGCTGCGACACTCGATGCGACGGCGGTGAGGACACCAGAGATCTACGATCCCGAGGTGAACCGGGACGGCGCGACTCCCGGCAACTGGAAAGCGCTCACGCATGCCTCTGAAAAGCAGAGCCAAGTGAGGAACTACCACTCCACCGCAATTTTGATGCGAGACGGTAGGGTCTGGGTCGCCGGCGGGGACAAGGACGGTGCTGCCGGAATCGCCAATGCCAATCTGACAATCGAGATCTACGAGCCCTCCTACTTCGGGAACCCTAACAGGCCGGAGATCCTCGCCGCACCTAACCGCTGGCTCACCGGAACTACGTTCGAAGTCGAATCAACGCAGGTGAGCGAGAACAATATTGAACACGTGATCATCGTCCGGTGTGGGAGCGTGACCCATGCATTCAACGCCGACCAGCGATTGATCCAGTTGGGGTTCAACCGAATCGACGGAGACCGGTTGAAAGTGACCGCCCCCAAAGACGCCACCATCGCTCCACCGGGCTTCTATTTCATGTTCACAGTCAACAAGCAGAACCTGCCCAGCCTGGGAATCAAGGTATACATCACCGAAATACCCGAGTCCGACAGCGAACGCGCCTGGAACGGACTGTTCGCAGGGAGATGACCCGGACCGACTTCAAACCAGCGTGGATCCGATAGCGTCGGCCATCCACTGGACCAGGCGCTGTGGGATGAAGTTCGTGCATGTATCCATGACGGTTCCGGTGTTGACAGGGGAACGGCCGGGACAAAGAGTGGCGTCGGGGTACTCGTCGGGCAGGCCGAGCATGTGCCCGAACTCGTGGGCTGCAAGGTTGCCCGGCGGATTATAAGCGGTGTACCAATCTTTTTGGTCCCACCGGAAGGGGGCCGGAGGCGGCGGTTGGGCATGGACGCGGACGATGTGATCAAAGAGCCCGGTTTCGAAGTGCACTCGAAACGACACGCGGCACGGGACCTCTTTGCCCTTCCCGCATTTCCACTGCTGAGGTGGCGCACCGGGGGTCCGGACGGGGTTGTTCCAGGTCGTTTCGATATCGGTTTTCCACAGTAACCGCAGGGAGTCCATGACGGCGGACGCGATCCCCGCGTCCGGCACCGTCGCGATGTGGACGTCGATATGCGTCCACGTTCGGGTGAAGGCGATCCTGCCGACGACGTTGTCGCATACGGTCTGCGACCATTCGCCCGGTCCGAAGTACTCGCGGGCCAGGGTCTCGAGCGGCGCTCTGACAGAGCCGACGGACGAGCCAAGGACGTCTTTGCCGACACGGAAGTTGTTCAGGTCGCCCACGATGGCCGGATCGGCGGTTCCGTAGAAGTCGATGGCGGGTTCGACCACGTGTCGCCGGTAGATGCCCCGAACGCTGAGATCTCTCATGGTCGACCCTTTTCAGAAGGTTCGCCGAATGCCAGGATCCAGAACTGCTGCAGCGCGCGATCCATCACCGGGGTGATGAATGTGGTCCGGGTGGCGCGCTTCTCCCGTTCGGGCACGAAGCGGAACGACTCCTCCGCGCCGTCCACGACGATGGTCAAGGTACCCATCAATCCGTCGGGGACCCACTGCATGTGTTCCTCCGTAGGTGCCAGGCTCTGCAGACCGTGCCTCACCTCCCGGAACAAGTCGGCAACGTCGAGCCGATCGGGTGATATGGACTCGTATTCAGTGCGATCAGAGATTTGGGTGTTGAGACGTGAAATATCCGCTCCACGCACGGCATCCAGAGTGACGGTGCAGTCCACGCGTTGGGACGGCATACCGCCCGCAACGTGGTAGCGGACCTGAACCTCCGCGCCCAGTTCGCCGCGTTCGATCCTGGCGGCGAATTCCCGCAGTGTGCGCTGATCCATTCGGACGCCTCCCCCGTTCAGCCCAGCAGTACGAGAGTGGGAATCAGGCCGCGACCGCCGTCCCATGGGGCCAAAGCCTTTCCGAGCACGGATCCGAAAGTCCGGTGAGGGTCACTGGCTTTCATGGCACACCCGGGGGTCGGCGAGGTGGTGAGCAGATCACCCGCCACGATGGGTCCGTGCGAGCCGTCGACCTTGCAGAACACTTTGCCGATGAGGGCCACCGACAGCCGCTGCCCTGACGATGGCTGTTGGTCAAGGATCATCCCTGGCCGGTAGTCACCGGCTCCCGATACGACGCCGGCGACCCGGGTGTCGTACTCGGTGTCGCTCTGTCGTAGACCACCGCCGTCGGCGATGATCAGGACGGACCCGGGTTCGATGGGCTCCCCGTCGGGGACGTCGAACTGTTCGGCACAGTCCGCCCCGGAGAGGAGGATGTCGCCGAGAACCTTCACATCGCCGCGGAAATCTGCGACGAATTCCTTACCCGGGGCGACGGCGAGCAGTCCGCCGATCGCGTAGACGCCTGGTTGGTCGTTGGCGCCGGCAAAGCCGACCACTCCGGCTCCAACGTCGCTTACACCGAAGACCCCAGCACGCCCCCCGGCGACGGAGGCGGCCGGCATCGATGTCAATACGTTGGGATCGCCATGAACACCAAGGACACCGCCGTCGCTATTGGCAAACCCAATGACACCAGGACCTTTGCCGTTGCTTCTTCCAAGCACGCCCGGACCAAGGCCCGACGGGTCCGTAGCTATGCCGGCCACACCTGCAATCATTCCGGATGGACCGAATCCCGCCGGATTAATTGCCGCCGTTTCGCCTCTTATGGCTTCCTCATTGGCAGCTTTAATTGTAAACTTCGCCATTCCAAATACCTCCGGATAGCATATTTGCTCAGCGGGTCCGCTCAAGTCCTCCGATGGCAGCGTGCGACCGACTTGTCCGGTCAATGGCGGCCCAGCGGTGGAACGTCCTGGGGTGGTATTTGAACCACCGGCATGTTGCAGGTAGCGAATCCAGTAAATTCAACTTGCTGCCAAGTCGCTGGACCGTCCGAACTTGCCGCTTTGGTGCAGAACCAGACGCTGGCCTTACCTACCTTGGAGGAGTCGAACTCTCCGTGTTTCAAGGGCGTCAGGATCAGCAGATCCCCTACCTCCCCCTCGCAGGGAACAGTGACTTGCTCGAAAGAGGGCTTGAAGTTGAATTGCTCGCCAGTCATTGCAGGCCTTCCAATGATAGCGGGTCTGGATATGACTCAACGTTCTGGATATGACGCCCTAGTCGGCCCATGCGGAAGCATGGAACCGGGACTCCACATAAGATCATTCTTGTTCTAACTCGATAATCCCCCCTATTGCCACCTGTGTCACGGATCCTTAGCTTCCCAAATGAGTTCCTTCGTCTACTGCGTTGGGCGAACAATCGATGCGGGATCCTTCCCCGGTCGACCCCGTGTGACTTCATCGAGCGACGCCGCGACTCTGCACCTCGCGGCCGCCCTGCGTGTCAGGGCGACCTTGACCCTCCGACTGCGCAGATTGCACCCAATGGTGCGAGCCGACGACGGTCGAGACAACTGGCGAAGCGCTCCCGGTCGGCGTTCTGACACGCGTTGCCAAGGACGGGGCAACGTGCAGGTCCGGGTTGGGACAACCGGTTACGATCAGCCACGACTTCCACCGGATACCCGATTTGACCTTCGATTCGACGGTATTTCCGCCGAATGACTAGCGCGTCTGCTGAGCAGCATGTCCTCCCGCAGCGTGCAGGCGCCGTCATCGATCGCCGTAGAGAGGATTTCCGGCAGCGGTTCGGGAACCATCGAGGAGCTTGCGAAGAAGTTTTCGCTCCTCGTCGAGTGAAGACCGCCGCGTCCTTGTCGGTGATCGGGAGACCGATTCGATGGCAGGGCGATCGGTCGATCGCGGCGTACCTGCTCGGCGCCTTGCCAACACTTCTCAGGCGTGTCGCGTCAGACTTTGTGGCAGGGCCCGTTGTTTGCTGGTTTGACCAGTGAGAGTCTGAATCATGGCTAAACCATAGGCTGTTCCGGCCGAGGAGAGACTCGGATCGTGTTGTCGGTCCTGGCCGGGAGCTCACCGTGGCCGAGGTGGCCCGGCGGGCGAAGGTGTCCGAGCAGTCGGTAGGAAACTGGAAGCGGCAGTTCCTCGAAGCGGGCCGCGCGGGGCTGACGGCCGGTAAGTCCGGGGTCTTGACGCGTGAGCAGCAGCTCGAGGCCAAGATCGCGGATCTGACACAGACTTTGGGGGAAACGCACCTGGCGGCGCGGGTATGGAAGAAGAAGCCCGCGGAGAGCCGGAGAGCTGTTGGGCGTGAGGTCGGAATCAGTCGCCGCCGCGGCACCGAAAGCGGCCGGAAATCGAGTAGTAACTACTCGTGTGCCTCTGCTCACCACAGGCGTACCGTCATCACTGGCGACCGACCCGAAATAAATGTCGGCACATTCAGCCGGTCAGGCGCCGATCCAGGCCGACGCGGTCAACAGGAGGAACCATGGAACACACAACGCCATGCGATACCGACTTCGCCGCATCTCCCGCTCGTCCTCGTCCGGACAGGGTTGGTGCACGCGTTCCACAAGGCTACAACCTCAACATACGAATTCGCTTCGGCGCACGGCAGGGTGCGCTGTCTTGCGTCGCCGACGAATCGCACCACCCACGGGTTGGATCCGCCGCCGCAACTACAAGATTGCCGAAGGCGCTCGTGTTCAAGCTCGAGGAATCCGACCCCAAGATCGTCAACTGGCTCGCACAGAATGCCTCGAATCGCCAACTTTTCATCGCCCAGCCGGTCGATGCGCTCGTGGCCGCCGGCGTGGAGCTGACCCGCTACGAGCGCAAGGTACTCCAACGGATTCATCGCGCGGCCGGAGAGACGAACGTCTTGCCCCCGGGGGCGGAGCTAGCCGAGGTAACAGTCACCACCGCAAAGAACCGTGGGAACAAGACAGGTGGTGACTAGCGATGGAACGCACACGTACATCCGATTTCGACGTGCTGCTACAGGTATCCGAGGACGAGCTGAACAATCAGATCGCCAACGTATTTCTCACCGACCCCCTTTTCCCCTCGATTGTATCCAGAACCGGCGAGGAAAGTCCGGTCCAAGCGACCACGTTCCTGAACTTCAGAACGCCGACCGTAGATCTGACGGACACTCGAACCGTCATACGATTGATCGTCGATTTTTCCGATTCCACCCTCATTATCGACGAACCGCAAGAGTTTGCCGGTGAAATCACTGCACTCGGTGGCACTATTCAGATTGTCGAAAGAATCAGAACGGCGGAGGAGGACGGAGAAATCTCTATTTTTCTGGACTTCACTGCTATCACTGACGACGAAATCGACCTCGATTTCGATACGGACTCCATCGATGCCTTCAACCGTCAGGGGATACCGATCGAACAGGTGCGGTCGGAGATGCGCAGAATCATAGCCGAAACGCTAAGGGAAAGCATCCGGCGTATGCCCTTGTCTCCCCCGGTTTCGGCGGAAGAAATCTCCGAAATCCAGGTGACAACCATCAACGACACGGAGTTCACGGATCGCGACTGCATTGCCCTCGGTATACGAATGTCAGCCGATTCCGGCGGTGATCCGAATGCCGGCCGCATCAACGACGTACGGCAGAACTTCATAACACCCGCCGGCTCAGCCCTGCTCATGATCAGTAATCGTTTTCTGTTCGCACAGTTCCGAAGGGAGGCCGCAGACGAACTCGAAATACCACCGGACAGTTTCGCGGCTCCGTTCGAACTGAGGTCCCCGGTGACCATCGAAGATATTACGATAAGAAGATTTACTGGGCGCGTAGACGGTAACAGAATTCGCTTCGACGGGTTCGCAGAGCACACCACCCGCCTCGCAGACATCGAAGCGACCTTTACATTCTTCGCCGATTTCTCGGCAGAAGACGGTGACGTCACCATTTCCTTTACGAGACCGGATGTCGACATAGAAATCGAGCTCCCGCCGAGCGCCTATATAGTAGGAGGCCTGTTCGGTTTTTTATTTCCCGGAGTGGGAACCGCGATCGCGGCATCAATACTCATAGTTCTGCGAGCCGGCGTCGAGTTTCTGGAAATACTCTTGGAACAATTTGTCAACAGACTTTCACGCGGCTCCTCTTCCGGCCTGAGCAGCCTGTTCGGCGGATCTCTGCGAATCGATGGCATTGAGCTCGACGATCTGGAGCTGCGCTGCTCGATCATCCCGGAGGACCGCATACTTGCACGGGAAGAAAGAAGTCATTCCTCCCGAACCGGATTCGCTGTCGATCTCGACTCGGGAACCATCGGCCCGGACACATTTTCGGGCGCCGATCTGGTTTGGTCGCCAATCCGAGGAATTTCCACCGTAGACGGAGCGCGATTACGGATCGTAGCGATATCGTACGAACAGTTGACACCGGAGCGAATGAGTCGGCTAGAGTTTACGGATCGCCGGATACCGCGGACAGATATCCCGATCGGAGGTGAGCAATTCGTTCTCGACCTCGGACGAATATTCCTCGGCGGAGTTGTCTTCGCCGTTCGCACGAGCGCGGGGCGCTTTGCCAGAGTGCGGGCTTGGCAGGATGACGATATCGACCGAGTCCACATGACCTGGGTAACCTACGACAACCCCATTCCGCTGATCGATCTTCGATCTCAATTCTCCGTGCTCGCCAAGGGCGATCAACTCAATCCAGGGGCAACACTCTGTCAGAAGTTCAGCGTACGCTCCCGAACAGCGCTGCATGCCGAGCCGCAACTGATGGCGCTGCCGATCGACTTCGTATGGTCGCTGAACGGCGAGGTACTGACCACTGAAAGGGGTAGCGTCACCGTTCCGAGCGGAACCCTCGACTACACGTTGTCCGCGGAGCGTGATCGGTTGACCGTCGAGACGACCGAGATCGGGCAGATAGTCGACTGCCCGCTGTGTGTGACCGGTACGGACGCCCGTCGACAGGAGGTCGTGACGTGCACCGATCTGCGGCCGACTCCGATCGTCTTCGAGAATTGCAAGATCCCGGATCCACCCCGTCCAATTCCTCGACTCCGGATTATTCCGGCCGGACCGCTGGTCGCGACTTGGCGGCCCCTCCTGCCTGAAATTGCGAAGGCACTTGCGA
The DNA here is from genome assembly GCF_042720495.1 of Nocardia sp. NPDC058480. NCBI lineage: Bacteria > Bacillati > Actinomycetota > Actinomycetes > Mycobacteriales > Nocardiaceae > Nocardia > Nocardia sp. NPDC058480. Next base: position 10,695 of record NZ_JBHXMN010000006.1, read on the forward strand.
AGAGGCCGACCTGACCGAATGCCTAAGGGGTGTGCCGTAAGTCGTTGAGCAGCAACAGGTATCGTCTCACCGGTGGTGATCTCGGCAGCTGACCCGGTGACGGTGGAGTTCTTCTCCGGCCTGCGGCCAGCCACGTTCGCTCGCCTGATCACATAGTTGCGGCGCGAGGGCGCTGACCGACCGTTGCGCTGCCGACCGTGGGGCTTGTGCTTCGAAGACCGGGTGCTGCCTACTGGCGAACCAACCTCACAATGCGACAACTCGCGGCCGTGTTCGGCGTCTCGAAATCGGCCGCGGCCCAGGTGATCGAGGACCTCGGAGGATGTGGTGTTTTCCATCCTGCCGCCGGGAGATCTGTCCCCTCAGCTCTCCCCTGCCCGGGCGTCAACAACCTCATGACCTACAACACCTAGCCACGGTCGCCCGCAGCGGACTCGATCGGCAGATATCCTCCACGGTTGGGAGGGTCCATGGCCCGCTGATGTCGCCGGTTTCTTGAGGATCTCTCAGATTGACCCGTGTTGAACCCCCACGGGCTCCTACCTGCGGTTTTGCGATTTTCTCGACTTGACGAGACCGCCGACCAACGTCTATAACTGCTGGTCAGAGGGGTGATGCGTTGAAAAGCGTTGTGTCCGGAGGGGGACTTGAACCCCCACGCCCTAATACGGGCACTAGCACCTCAAGCTAGCGCGTCTGCCATTCCGCCACCCGGACTTGCTGGTGTGCCAAAAGATTATCCGACGCGCTGTCGGAAACCAAATCGCCTAGATGACCTGCTGTTTTGTGTGGGGTCGGCGTGATGTCGATCGGCCCGTAGAGCGGTATCTGAGATTGACGGCGCACCGTGTTGCGGCAGGCGCAAGAGTGCAGCCGGTGCAGCATGGCCGATGATGCCGGGGCTTCGCGCGCAACCGGGCATAGCCCGCGTGTCGGCGGTCGCTGCTAGTGTCGGTCGAGTTCTGACACGGGGTGCTTCGCATAGGGCGAGGCTGAGAACAGACCCGGGAACCTGTTCAGGTAATGCTGACGAAGGGATGTCACGGTGTTGCGCGCCCACACCACGAGTACCGATAGCTTCACCGCCCGCCTATGGGATCAGACGAAAGCCCTCCGTGGCGCGATCGACGACCTGGAGTTCCTGCGCCGCCTCGGCGAGGGCACTTTGCCGCTCGAGGTGTTCCGCACCTACATCGAGCAGGATTCGCTGTATCTCACCGGGTACTCGAAGGCGCTGGCGATTCTCGCCGCCAAGTCGCCGGACCCGCAGACCGCGGCCTTCTGGGCGACCTCGTCCGCGAACGCCGCCGCTGTCGAGTCGGCCATGCACGACCAACTGCTCACCGGTGGCGCGCTGCCGCCGCGGCAGGGCGAGCCGGAGCGTTCGCAGACCTGCCTGGCCTATGTCTCCTACCTGATCGCCGCCGCCGCGACCGAGTCCTACGCCGTCGCCGCGGCGGCCGCGCTGCCCTGTTTCTGGATCTATGCCGAAGTGGGGCGCGACCTGGCCGAGAGCGCCGCGCAGGTGATCGCCGCCGACCCCGCCCACCCGTACGCCCAGTGGGTCACCACCTATGGCGCTGCGGAGTTCCAGCAGTCCGCGGCCACGGCTCGAGCGCTGGTCGACGCCGCTGCCGAGTCGGCGAGCGAGCATGAGCGGGCGGCGATGGAGAAGGCATTCATCCTCGCCGTGCGCTACGAGTTGATGTTCTGGGATACCGCCCTGCATCCGCAGCCCTGGCCTGCCGCATGACCGGGCGGTTTCGCCGCGCGCTCGCGGTCATCGCAACCACCGTCGCGACCCTGTCGCTGGTCACCGCATGCGGTTCGGGCGGCGGCTCCGACCAAACCATCCGGTTCGCGCTGGACTGGACGCCGAACACCAACCACGTCGGGCTCTACGTCGCGTTGCAGCGCGGCTACTTCGCCGACGCCGGTCTGGATGTGCAGGTGCTGCCGTACAACAATTCCTCGGTCGACACGGTCGTCGATGCCGGAAACGCGGAATTCGGGATCAGTACACACAATTCGTCGACCTTCGCCCGCGCGTCGGGTGCGCAGGTCAAGTCGGTTCTCGCTCCGCTGCAGCATTGGGCGACGGGCATCGGGGTGCGTGCCGATCGTGCCGACCTCGCGAGCCCGAAGGACCTCGACGGCAAGACCTACGCCGGTTTCGGCGACCCGGGCGAGCGGGAGGCACTACAGCAGGTCATCCGCAACGACGGCGGCACCGGCGATTTCACGTCGGTGGTGCTGGGTTCGTCGGCTTACGAGGCGGTCTACTCCGGCAAGGCGGACTTCACCGTCTCGTATCTGGCGTGGGAAGGGATCGAGGCCGAACACCACGGCACCCCGATGCGGTACTTCCGGTACACGGACTTCGGTTTTCCGGACTCCTACGCGATCGTGATCGACGCCAACGAAGGCTGGCTGGCCGAGAATCCGGACCGCGCAGCGCAATTCGTGCAGGCTCTGCAACGCGGCTACCAGTTCGCCGCCAACAATCCGGACGCGGCGGCCCAGGATCTCATCGACGCCAATCCGGGCGCGTTCAACGACGAGGCGCTGGTCTTCGAGAGCCAGCGCATGCTGGCCGCGCAGTTCATGAAGGACGCCAAGGGCAAGGTGGGCACCCAGACGGTGGAGCAGTGGTCGGCGAATTCCGGCTTCCTGTACCGGGGCGGTCTGCTGACCGGCCCCGATGGAAAGCCGGTGACCACCGAACCCGACTGGTCGACATATTTCACCAATGAGTACCTCGCCAACCCGTGAGCTGTCCGTAGCCGCGTCGCCGCTGGTCCCCACCGGCGACGACGGCGGGACGGCTCGCTGGGCAGGGATCCGGTGGGCGGCGCCGTCGTTCGTCACGGTGGCGGTGCTCGTCGCGATCTGGCAGGTCTACGTCACGAGCAGTGGTGTCCGTCCGCAGGTGCTGCCGTCACCGCTGCGGGTCGTCGAGCAGGGGTGGGCGCACCGGGACGAGATCAGTTCCCATGCTGCCGCCACCTTGCAGGTGACTCTGGTCGGGTTCGCGGTGTCGCTGTGTCTGGCGTGGGTGCTGGCGGTGGTCGTGGACTTCTCGCCATGGCTGCGGCGGGCATTGGTGCCGCTGTTCGTCGCGTCGCAGACCGTGCCGATCGTCGCGATCGCACCGTTGATGATCATCTGGTTCGGGTTCGGTCTGCTGCCGAAGATCCTGGTGGTCGCGCTGGTTACCTTCTTTCCCATGGCCATCGGCCTGATCGAGGGATTCGCCGCGGCCGACCGTGACGCGGGCGCGCTGCTGCGGAGCATGGGCGCCTCCCGCCTGCAGGTGTTCCGGTATGTGCGGCTGCCGTCGGCGCTGCCACGGTTCTTCACGGCGTTGCGGATCGGGATCACCTATGCGGTTGTCGGCGCGGTGTTCGCCGAGTATGTCGGCGCGAGCGTCGGTCTCGGCATCTATATGAGTCTGCAGAAGAATTCGTTCCGCACCGACCTGGTTTTGGCGGCGGTGCTGGTGACGGCGCTGCTGAGTATCACGCTGTACCTGTCGACGTTCGCGATCGAACGCCTCGTCGCTCCGTGGTCGCGCGTGCAGAAAAGGAGCCGACGTGACTGACGCCGGGGGCGACCGAATCGTCGTCGACCATCTCATCAAGTCGTTTCCGCAGCCCGGTCGGCGCAGCCCGGACCTCGAGGTGCTGGGCGGGGTGTCGTTCACAGTCCGATCGGGCGAGTTCGTCACCGTCATCGGGCCGAGTGGTTGTGGCAAGAGCACCGTGTTCAACATGCTGGCCGGACTCGAATCCCCCGACTCCGGCAGCGTCGGCTTCCGCGCGGCCGACGGCGAGGACACCGCATCGCATTGCGCCTACATGCCGCAGAAGGACCTGCTGTTCCCCTGGCGAACCATCCTCGACAACACCATCCTCGGCTTGCGCGTACAGGGTGTCCCGAAAGCAGAGGCCCGGCGCCGCGCCCGCGAACTGTTTCCGGTATTCGGCCTGTCCGGTTTCGAAGACGCCCGCCCGTCCCAGCTGTCGGGCGGGATGCGACAGCGGGCCGCGCTCCTGCGGACCGTCGTCCAGGAGCGCGAACTGCTGCTGCTCGACGAACCCTTCGGCGCGCTCGACTCCCTGACTCGCACCGAGATGCAGTCATGGTTGCAAGAGGTCTGGCAGCGTTACCGCTGGATGGTCCTGATGATCACCCACGATGTCCGTGAGGCGGTGTATCTGTCGGACCGCGTGATCGTACTGTCGGCGCGTCCAGCCACCGTGCGCTACGAACTGCGCATCGACCTGCCCCGACCGCGCGGGTTGTCCACGATCACCGCCCCCGAATTCGTCGCGCTGGAAGAGAAACTCCTCACGATCCTGCACGAGGAGTCGCGTCGGGCATTCACCGAACAGCGGTAGCTCGACCGATCGGTCGTGGCGGAGCCACCGTGGCGAGTAGGGCGCCTACCCCCGCACCAGCCGCGTTCATGAGGACGTCGTCCACCGAGGACACACGGCCCAGATCCAACGCGTACTGCGCGACCTCGAGTGTGGTCGACAGCAGCGCGCCGACACCGGTCATTCGAATGACACCGGACAATCGGGGAAATCGAAGGGGAAGAAGGAATCCCAAGGGCACGAACAACACGAGATTGGCGCCGACCTGCACCACGACGGTCGAGGGCGCGGCGCCCAGGGTGGCGGCCAGGTCACGCAGCGGCACCAGGCTGACCTCGCTGTCACCGGCGGCGGGCGTCAGGATCATCCAGACCCACGGCAGGATCGCCGCGACGACGCCGATTTCGGCGATCGAGTGCCGCAGCGCGATTCGCCGCGGCGTCCCCGCACCGAGCCGCCAACGGACGAGCAGCGCGGTGGCGGCCAGGACCACGGGCATGGCAAGCGCCCAGACGATCAGCACGTGCCCCCACGAATCCCATACGCTCCGCACCACTCGCTCCACCATAGTTGCGGGAGTGTGGGGCCGGCGCGACCGGCAGACAAAACACGGCGTCACCGGGTCGATAGTTGTTGGCCGTCACCGCCTGAGTGATCAGCGTGCGCCGTGCTGGTTTCGGGGGCCGCGTTGGGTGAGTCGGCCTGTGCCACCGTGGTGATCCAGAGCCCGATCATGTCGGCGGTCTGGTCGATCACCGCATCGCGGTCCATGCCCTCTTCTTCCATCTTGACCGAGCGCAGCGCGGTCGAGAAGCCCGCGTTGAGCACGATGTAGGCCATGGTGTCGACGTCGAGGCCGTGCGTCGGGCCCAGCGACTGGATCAGGTAGAGCTTGATGACCATTCGCAGCCGGGGTTCGAATTCGGGGATACCACTGCCGTAGAACTGCAGATCCGCCACCAGGGCGCGCACGAGCGGGCCGTTGGCTACGAGGATTTCGACCCCGATGCGGATGATCTCGGCAACCGCGTCGCGCCGGTGCCGGTCGACGACCGAAATGGTGAGCAGCCGACTGTATTTTTCCTCCGCCTGCACGAACAGGCTGTCGGTGAGCTCCTTGACGATCTCTTCGCGGTCGGCGAAATACCGGTACAGAGTGCCAATACTCATGCCGGCTTCCGCGGCGATCCGGTTGGTCGAGGTGTTGCTGATACCGCGATCACCGAACAGCTGAGCGGCCACCTCGAGAATCCGTGCTCGTGTCTCCTTCGCGCGATCCTGCTTGGGGCGTTTGCGCGGTGGATCGGCGTGGGTTGGCATCAGGTGGACCTCGAGAGAACGCGAAACAAAAGTGAGCGGGAACTCACATCATGATCACGAAAACGCCGAACTCGGTCAATTCCCCATGCCCGTAGTGATCTGGTCGGCAGCGACGGTGAAGCCGCGGGAGTCCGCTCAGGCGCCGCCGTCCTCAACGAAAGAATGACCACGCACGCCGGCCGCCAAGAGTCGGTGCGCGTCAGCGTTTCCGTCCAGGGCACGGCTCGTGCGGCGACGGACTCTCCAACCGTCGTCGGTACGTGCGAACAGCCAGTGATGCGCGGTTGCCCGTTGTACTACGAAGGAGCCGTCTCGGCGCAGAATCATCACCGAATAGCTTGCCGCGGTGGCGGAATCGCCGTCGACTGTGGCGTGTACCGGCCCCTGGAAATGCGCACATCCGCCTGCGATGAATCCCTGATGAGCCGACGAGCGCACCATCGCCGCGATGTCCGCCCGTCCTGACATGTAGAGGCCGTCGACATCGTAGACACCGTCGTCGGTCCAGATAGCCGCGACATCCTCGGCGGCGCCGTCGTCGACCAGGGGCCCGTAACGTGCGACGAGCCGGTGGATCTCACGCTCGTCCTCCAGTAGCCGCAGCCGTGATTCCAAGGCCGCCAACGCGTCTTCCACAGTCACTCCTTCTCCCCGTCCGATGCCTTCGGTCCACTGGATGGCTGCGACTCGAGCTGAGCCAAGTCGGCCAGCGTGGACAATTGAGCGCAGTAGTCGTCAATCGAGTCGGCAGCGATCGACACGTTCACCGTCGTGGCACCCGCGGCCACCGCTGCTTCGATGAGCTTTCCGGTCTTCGCCGGATCGCGTAATGGATCGAGCACCCCGGCGGACAAGACGACCTCGAAACCGTCCGGTAGATCCACGGATCGGAGCATCGAGTGCACCGAGGCATGCGACAGGCCGAAGGGCGCCCAGCCGTCACCTGATTCCAACGCTCTGCGAAGGGAACGCGCCGATCGACCTCCGATCCAGAACGGCACCCTGGCCTGGACCGCGTGCGGACGAACGAGCATGCCCGAAAACGCGTAGTGGCTACCCTGATATTCCGGCACTTCGTTCGACATCGCGCCACGCAGTGCGCGCAAAGCATCGTCGGCCCTTTCACCCCTTCCCGCGAACTCGACACCCAAGAGATCGAATTCCTCCGCCAACGACCCGACACCGAAGCCGAGGGTCAGCCGTCCCCCGGTGACGACATCGAGAGTGCCGTATCGCTTGGCGATTTCGAGCGGGTGGTGGTAGCCGAGCACCAGCACATGAGTGACGAATCGGATGTGCTCGGTCCGCGCCGCCAGGTACCCGAAGGTCGCCAAGGGGTCCCAATATGTCCCACCGCGTTGTTGTGCGACCTCGACGGGAACCGCGACGTGCTCGCTACAGGTCAGATGCGCGAAACCGAGGGTATCGGCGTGCGCGGCCATCCGAGCCAGGTCCGCGATGCTCGCCGTGGCTTCCCATGGTGAGTGGGCGCCGGGCACTCGAGTGACCACCGGCGTGACGATCCCGATGCGCATGATCAGCCCTGCCGACCGTCGGCCGCAGGCGCTTGCCGTGGCGGCAACAGCCGGAGCATGGCCTTGTGGTTCTTCAGGAGCAGGCCGGCGCGGTCGGGTCCGCTGCGTACCTGCACCATCTCCGCATTTCCACCAGCGATCCAGACCGGTCCGTCTCCGAGGTGTTCGAGCCCTTCCCGCGCGACCTCGTCGGGCTCGCTCACCATCATCCCGGGAATATCGAAATTCAATCCGGCCCGCTCCATGGCGGGTGTCCGTGTCACGCCGAGAATCAGTTCGAGAACGTCTACCCCGTGATCGCGCAGTTCCAGCCACAACGACTCCGCGAAGATCCGCCCGAAGGCCTTCGCTCCACCGTAGATTCCCTGCTGGAATCCGCCGAGGTAGCCACTCATCGAGCCGACCAGCAGCAGACCTCCTCGGCCCCTCCCCCGCATCTGGGCGCCGAAGTGGTGCGCCAGTGAGAGTTGCGCCGTGACGTTCAGATCGATCACGGTGCGGAACCGGTCGAGGTCGCCGAGGACGAATTCGGCGCCGCCGTAGCTGTTGGCGCCTGCGTTGAAGATCAGCAGTCCCACCTCGATATCGGAGGTGGCCGAGATGATCTCGGCGATCGACTCGTTCTCGGTGAGGTCGAGCGAGAGCGTGCGTACTCGAACGCCTTTCTTCCGCGCTCGTTCGGCGGTCTCCTCCAACGGCTGCGGCTTGCGCGCGATGAGAACCAAGTTGAGCCCGGCATCAGCGAGTAGATCGGCGAACGATGCGCCTACTCCCTCCGAACCGCCCGCGATCACCGCCCACGGTCCGTAGCGCCTCAGGTCGGTCACATCGCCTCCTCGTCGTTGCCGCTGTCGCCCGTCAGCATGCAGGGACTCGGCAGCGGCGGAAGGCCGTGTTCCCGCTGAACGGGACCTGAATTCCGTTCGTACCCCGAGGCGCGACGACGGAAGTTTCCGGCGACGGCTTCGGTCATGGGCACCCGATGAAGTACCCGAATCCTCCGAATCGGTCCCACACCGTCTTATGAGTGGTAGCGTCGCGCCATCAGTAACATGGTTACTCGTGGACGCGACTGAGCTGAGCCGCGTCTTAATACTGCAGCCGCCCAACATCTTCCATGAAAGGCGCCCCCACTCACGGGGCCGAAACCAACCCATGACTTCCTTGTTCACCCGGACGGCCCGACGCTGCGCCGCCGTTGCGGCGGTATCGCTGCTGATGCCCCTCGGTGCGGCGTCCACCCAGCCCGCCGCCGGTACACCGCCGGTGCAGGCAGTGGGCCAGGCGGACTGCCTACCCGATTCCCTCCCGGAAACCGGACTGCAGGGTGATGTGCCCGCCGCCGACCGTGACAGCGGGCGCACCCGTGACGGATTCCGATGCAATATGCGCCTGCTCGGTAGTTCGGCAGGCCGTGGTGGCGGCATCACCTCGGTGACCTACGACCACTGCGCCTATATCGGCACCTTCTTTCCTGGCAATCTGCTCGGTCCCGACATGGGTGTGCGCGTGCTCGATGTCGCCGATCCGACCGCGCCGGTACAGACCACGACCCTCACCGAACCAGCCATGCTCGCGGGGACTTGGGAGAGCCTCAAGGTCAACACGGCGCGAAAACTGTTGGTGGGCGCGGGTGTTCCCGCCCTGACCGGTGCCGGCCTGCTGTCGGTATACGACATCTCCGACTGCGCGCACCCGCGACTGCTCAACCCGGGTCCCGGAACCGATCTGGCGCTGCCGGTGCCGATCACCGCCCATGAGGGCGGCTTCTCCCCCGACGGGCGAACCTACTGGGCATCGGGAACGGCGCCCGGGCTGCTCAGCGCCGTCGATCTCACCGATCCGGCGAGCCCACGCGTGATCTGGCAGGGCCTGGCCGGGTTGTCGATGCACGGATTCGGTATCTCACCCGACGGCAACCGAATGTATCTGGCGAACAACATCGGCGGGATGAAGGTCCTCGATGTCAGCGCGGTGCAGCGGCGTGACGCCGAACCGCGCGTGCAGGAACTGGCCGACATGCCGTGGACCGACGGCTGGGCCACCCAGCATGCCATTCCCGTGACCTATCGGGGCGCGCCGTACGTCTTCACCGTCGACGAGGCAGGCTCGGGCGGGGTCAAGCTCATCGACGTCACCGACGACCGCCGACCCCGGCTGGCGCAGTCGATCAAACTCGCGATCAACCTGCCGGAGAACCAGGACAGCATGATCGCCTCAGCTTCGGGCGGCTCACTGTTCGCCTACGACGCGCACTACTGCGCCGCCGACCGACCGGCCGACCCCACCGCGCTGGCCTGCAGCTGGACCTCCTCTGGCATCCGCGTGTTCGACGTGCGCGACCCTGCGGCGATTCGCGAGATCGCCTACTTCAACCCGCCCGCGCGCACCAACGAGCACGCCGAACTGTGGAACTCACCGCACGCGCTCGCCTCGATCATCGGACCACCGCTGCTCGCGGCCCCGACCGTGGCCCAGGCGATGTTGCAGGGGCAGTTCGATCCGCAGCAGGCACTCAGCTCACGCACCGGCACACTGACTTTCGGCGATCTGTCCACGGACTGGTGCTTCTCGCCGCCGGAATGGCGTGGGAACCAGCTGTCGACCACCTGTGCCGACAACGGTTTCGTGGCACTCGAGCTCGCACCGACGGTGTACACCCCGCCTGCCGATCAGGCATCGACCACCGGGTCATGAACCGGCACAGGCTTTTCCGTGTGGCGGCTATGGCCGGTCTCGCCGCCTTACTGCTCGCGATGGGCATGGCGGTGCGGCCGGTGCTGATCTCGGATGAACCCCCGCGGCAGCCGGTGCTGAACGCGACCGAAATCTGCTTCGTGCAGGACATGGTTACCCATCACAGTCAGGCACTGATGCTGGTGCAGCGGCTCGACCCCGGTGTCGAGCCATCGGTGGCGACGTTGGCCGACCAGATAGCCGACACGCAGCGCACCGAGCTGGGAATGCTGCTCGGCTGGTTGCGGCTGGCCGGCGCACCGGTCACCGCCCCACATCCGATGGCCTGGATGCAGCAGTCCGGATCACACCCTCATCGGGCTGCCGCCGCATCACCGGACTCGAGCATGCCGGGAATGGCGACAATCGCGGAACTCGACCAGCTCGCCGCCGCCAGAGGCCCACAGGCCGAGGTGCTGTTCTTACGGCTCATGCAGCGCCATCACTATGGCGGCATCGAGATGGCCGCCGCCGCCGATGCGCTGCTCACCGGCGGCGAGGTTGAGCGCACAGCGCGCGGAATGCTGACCGAGCAGGGCCGCGAGGCCGGTCTGCTCGACCTACTACTCGCTCGACGTGGCGGCTGAACCTCCGCTCCTGTTCGTCGAACTACCCCTGACAATGAAAGTTGCTGACATGTCCGAGTTCACCCGCCGCTCACTGCTGACCGGCGCCGCGGCTGCCGGGCTCGCCCTGGCCACCTCGCGCACCGCCTCGGCACACAGCGGCATCGCGGTCCGCACCGGCGGCGTGCCGCTGACCAGGCACGAGCGCCGGGCCGTCGTCATCGGTTCCGGATTCGGCGGCGGCGTGACCGCGCTGCGGCTGGCGCAGGCCGGCGTCGACGTGCTGATGCTCGAACGCGGCAGGAGATGGGCGACCGGCCCCAACGCGGAGACCTTCCCGCGCGCCTCCCAACCCGACAAACGCCTGCTCTGGCACCGCTCCAACCCGGTACTGTTCGGCCGCCCGCTGGTTTTCGAGCCGTATGCCGGTCTGGTGGAGGCGGTGGCCGGGGCCGGGATGACCGCGTTGTGCGCCGCGGGCCTCGGCGGCGGCTCGCTGATCTACCAGGGCATGTCGCTGCAGCCCACCCGCGAGGTGTTCGAGACGCACTTCCCGGCCGAGCTCGACTGGGGGCTGATGGACCGGGTTCACTATCCACGGGTCGCCCGCATGCTCGGCCTGGCCACCGCGCCCGACGAGCTGGTCAACCACGAGAACTACCTGGCGGCAAGGATTTTCGCCGATCGCGTGCGCGCCGCGGGTATGCCGCTGTCGAAGATCCCGATGCCCATCGACTGGGACTACGCGCTGGCCGAACTGCGCGGCGAGATGAAGCCGTCCTATACCAACGGCGACGGCGCGATGGGTGTGAACAACGGCGGCAAGAACTCCGTCGACGTCACCTATGTCGCGGCGGCCGAGGCCACCGGCCGGGTCGACGTGCAGACCCTGCACGAGGTCACCGATATCGAACGCGCCCCCGACGGCCGTTGGGTGGTGCGGGTCGATCGACTCGACGTCGCGGGCACCGTGCTGGAGAACAAGATCATCACCACGCCCACGCTGGTGCTCGCGGCAGGCAGCCTCAACACCACCCGGCTGCTCGTGCGGGCGGGCGCGAAGGGCCAGATCCCCGACCTGCCCGATGGGCTCGGCGGCGGCTGGGGCACCAACGCGGACCGAATCTATGTGTGGCGCAACCCGTCCGCCGGATTCGGCACCGCACAGGGCGGACCGGTCGTGTACGGCAGCCTGAACTGGGACGACCCGAAGTCGGCGTTCACCGTCATCCAAGCCTCGATTCCGCCGCTGGCCGTCGATCCGGGCAGCACGATGCTGGTCGGCTACGGCGTGAGCAGTGGGCGCGGCGAGTTCGTCTACGAGTCGGGCACCGACAGCGCGACCCTGCGCTGGCCAGGCGACGGCGACCGGGCAATCCAGGACGGTCACATCGACCCCGCCGTGCGCCGCATCGCCGGACCCGACAGCATGCTCCTCGACACCAACTCCGTATTCCCCTCCACCTGGCATCCGCTCGGTGGCGCGAATATGGGCACCGTCTGCGATCTGGACGGCCGGGTGCTCGGTCAGCGCGGTCTCTACGTCATCGACGGCGCACTCATGCCCGGAAACACCGCCGCGTGCAACCCGTCGATGACGATCGCCGCCGTCGCCGAACGCGCGCTCGACAACATCGTCCACACCGACGTGGGCACGGTGATCTGAGCCGTCGACACCCGTCGCCGCACACAACTGCCTGGCGCGCGAGGTCCAGGATCACGCCGGCCCGCGCACGTCGCCGCATTGGCGAAATGCGCGGGCCGGCGCGACCTGACGTCGCGCACCCCGGTGGCCAGGTCCGCAAGCAGCGCGCGGACGAGGTTGGCCGGCCGCAGCCAGGCTCCCTGGCAAAGTTCGGCCAGACGAAGCGAGAGCAGCCTCGCACGCTCGGCCGACGGACGGCCCACAGCAGTGATGACGGCCTGCTCCCAGTCACCGCTCCCCACAATCGCCGGCCAGCGGTCCGCCATCTCGCCGACCAAGTCCAATCACTTCGGGCGACGCCCTCGACTGTGGGATAAACCTCGATATGACGTCGCACCCGAGCCCGGTACCCGGGGCCTCGCCTCGGAATTCCTCCACTGCACCCGTGAAGCACGCTCGGCAAGTCACCGAGGCCTCCAGAACTACTACGCTCGTCCCACATCGGTTCGACCACCCGGTCTCCGTCCAGCTGATGGCGGAGTACGCCAAGGAGCGTCGGTCGATGGTCGGCTTCGACGATCCCCCGAATCTCGATCGACCAGCGCAATACGAACCCCATCAAGGGCTGTTCATAATCGCGTACACCGCAGGCGAGCCGGTCGCCTGCGGCGGACTCCGCACGTCATCACTTACCGAGCGGACAGCCGAGATCCGGAAGATGTTCGTGGTGGCGAACCATCGCAAACGCGGGGTGGCCCGGCTCGTCCTCTCTGGTCTCGAGCGATTCGCGTTCGAGCACGGCGTAGCCCGGATCGTCCTGGAGACCGGCTCGTACAACCAGGCCGCTATGCGCCTCTACGCCTCGGCCGGGTACACACCGATCCCGCCCTATGTGCCAGGTCGGCCTGATTTCAACCGAGCCTTCGCTAAGCCGTTGAAATCAGAGCCCGTCCCGCACCAAACAGGAACGTGCTGAACGTATGGCTGCGGAACGCTGATTGCCCGCGACACGACGCTGACCGAACTACCCGACCCCTGGTTCGCCGAGAAGGCAGCCAGACCACAGGACACACCACGCGGCCGCTCGAGAACTCAGCGAGTCATCGGCGCATGGTTCGGACTACTGTTCATCAAACTGATAACAATACCGTTGCCCTATTGGTAGCGTCTCCGAGAGGCCTACTCGAACCCTCGTCGCGCTCGACAATGCGCCGAACCTCCGCCGAGCCGAGCTTCGCCCACGGCCGAGGCTCCCGCCAGGCGTGGGATCCCCTGTTGCATCCACGCTTGCAGATCGAGGTAGACCATGGCCACCGAACAGCGGCAACTAGATGAGTTGGGTTACTACCTATTGGCCGGCTCAGGCGAGACGGTCCGGTCCACCTCACCGACGACGCCCGCAAGGGCGAGGCACTCGGACCGGACTACCTGCCCGCGACCTCGCCTATTTCACCGGTACCAGCCTGGACCCCGACACGCGAGCGGCGTGCGAGGAAAGCCTCGTAGATGTGTACCACCGGGCACTCCTCGACTACGGCGTCACCGGATACACACCCGAAATGTGCTGGCAGGATTACAGATTCGGGATGGTGCAGGCCCCGTTGATCATCGCTCTCGGTGCCGCCTTCGCAACACCGACAGCGCGTGGCGAAGAAATCTTCCTTGTCATGTTGGAGCGTAGCTGCCGGGCGATTCGGGATCTAGGGACACTCGCATTGATCGGCGCGACGGACTGACGCGCGGGACGAAGACCGCAGCCCGATTGAAGTCGGACTTGCGCAGGGTCGTACCGTAAGGGGTACAGTAAGTCAAACGTTTACGCCCGCGATGGTCTCCCCGGAGGTCTCGACGGCGTCGTCCGTGTCGGATGCCGATCGCCCGGTTTCGACGACGGAACGGCTCCGACGGCACAACCGGTTGCGAAAGGACACAGAATGACAAAGCTGGACTATCAGGCAGTCGATGTCGACAACCACTACTACGAACCACTGGACGCGTTCACTCGCCATCTGCCCAAAGAGTTCAAACAGCGCGGGGTGCAGATGCTCAATGACGGCAAGCGGACGCTGGCGGTCATGGGCGGAAAGGTCAATCAATTCGTCCCCAACCCGACGTTCGACCCGATCATCGAGCCGGGTTGCCTCGACCTGCTGTTTCGCGGCGAGATTCCCGAAGGTGTCGATCCGGCCTCGTTGATGAAGGTAGACCGTCTGTCGGAGCATCCCGAGTACCAGAACCGCGACGCCCGCGTCACCGTCCTGGATCGGCAGAACCTCGAGACCGTCTTCATGCTGCCGACCTTCGCCTGCGGGGTGGAGGAAGCGCTCAAGCACGACATTCCCGCGACGATCGCCTCGGTGCACGCTTTCAATCTGTGGCTCGATGAGGACTGGGGATTCGATCGTCCCGACCACCGCATCATCTCGGCGCCGATCATCTCGCTCGCCGACCCGGTGGCGGCAGTCGAGGAGGTCGAGTACGCGCTGGGCCGTGGCGCCAAGATGGTGCTCGTCCGCCCCGCGCCCGTACCCGGCGTGACTCGCCCACGATCCCTCGGAGACCCGCTCCACGACCCGGTGTGGGCCCGCCTGGCCGAAGCCGGCGTGCCGGTCGGCTTTCATCTGTCCGACAGCGGATATCTCGCCATCAACGCACTGTGGGGCGGCACGGCGACATTCGAAGGGTTCGGGAAGAAGGATCCGCTCGACCAGATCCTCCTCGACGACCGCGCGATCCACGACACCATCGCCTCGATGATCGTGCACCAGGTGTTCACGCGTCACCCGAAGCTCAAGGTGGTCAGCATCGAGAACGGCTCGTATTTCGTCTACCGGTTGATCAAGCGTTTGAAGAAGGCCGCGAATACCGCGCCGTACCACTTCACCGAGGATCCGGTGGAGCAACTGAAGAACAACGTCTGGATAGCGCCGTACTACGAAGACGACGTCAAACTCCTGGCCGAGACCATCGGCGTGGAGAAGGTCTTGTTCGGCTCCGATTGGCCGCACGGCGAGGGGCTCGCCGATCCGACGACCTTCACCGCGGATATTCCGCAGTTTCCGGAGTTCTCTTACGAGGACACACGAAAAGTGATGCGCGACAACGCACTCGACCTGATCGGCTCGAATATCGGCCTGGAATCACCCAGCCGCTGATCAGCGGGATGATCGAGCGCAAGCGTGCGGCTCCCCCGTCACCGACGGGGGAGCCGCATCGCGTTTCGGGGATACTGCGGGCATCGCGTCACAGCACTCGGACAGCCGTCACTTCGCCGTGAACTTGGTGACGTCGAGAATCAGCACGACGCGATCGTCAACATCATCGGGCAGCCCGGCCTCGGTGTCACCGTACAACTCGTTCAGCTCACGATAGAAGACCCCCTCGTCATCTCCCAGGACCGTGACCAGCCATCCCTGCGTCTGCAGCGATCTGCCGGGGATCTCCGGGTCGGTGATCAGAAAGGAGTAATTCGGGTTGGCCTGCAAACTGGTGAACTTGCGCCGTGGGATCGTGTGACTCATCCGCAGATGCGCACCATCCCATTTGAAGCGCATCGGCGCCAGGTCGGGGGAACCGTGCGGGGTCACAGTTCCGAGCACACCGACGATCGGCCGCTGCAGGAGGTCTTCGTACTCCGCTGGCACTCTCGAGTTCATGAGGGACTCCACTATCGATTCGCAGTGAGATATACCGTCCCGCACCAGCGTGCTGCTCTTCGCCGCAGCGAGAATCGGTATACCGTCCTAATTACAGTATGTACTACTGTATACCATCCCCGAGGGGCGGTCGCCTGAAGTTGCCTGCTCGACCCACCAGTCGCATCGCAGGTCAACCCCCTGCGATGACCCGCTCCCCGAAGCACTTCACAAACTGCGCGGCAGCGGTCGGACTCGAGCCGTCGACGTGCACAACAGCCCAGGTGGCGCCACGCTTTTCCAGGTCGGCCAGATACACCGACGCCGCTCGCACGGTATCGGCATCGCCGAAGTCCAGGTGCGGACACACGACCTGGATGTCAACCGCGTCGGCATCTCGGCCCGCTGCCGCCAGGCCATGGCGCAGGTCAGCCACGGCGGCACCGAACACCTCGGCGTTCTCGATAGCGGTCGTTCGCATGGCGGCGGCCATGCCCGCATCGGCGATGATCGGCATCCACCCGTTCCCGTGCCGGACGACTCGACGCCGAGCCGCCTTGCCGTTGCCCCCGATCCAGAGCGGCGGGTGCGGGCGCTGCGCCGGAGGTTGCAACCACAGAGGTCCCGGTGCACCGAAATTCATTCCGGCAACAGGCGTTTCCGGGTCGGTCCAAATATGACGGAGGGCGCCGAGCGCCTGGTCGAGTAGTTCACCGCGCCGCTCATGGTCGACGCCCACCGCGGCGAACTCGGCACGCAGGTATCCAGCTCCGACACCGGCGATCAAGCGACCGCCCGACACGATGTCCAGACTGCCCAGAGCTTTCGCCGCAAGGTACGGGTTACGAAATGGCAGCACATACAGATTGGTGAGCAATCGAATACGTGCGGTGAATCCGGCCATGTAGCTCAGGGCCGCGATCGGGTCGAGAGTGTTGTGACCGCCGTTGCGCCGCCACTTCAGCGAAGGCGCCGGGTGCTCGCTGAGCGCCACCGCGGCAAATCCGGATTCCTCGGCCTGGCTGACGACATCACGGATAACCGCGGGCTCCAAGAATTCGTCGGATGCCGTCGGCAGCTCAGCGGGATACTCGAGAACGTACTTCATTGCGCGAATTCCTTTGTCCAGATCACCGCGCACGCCGTTGTGCACGACAGCGTGCCACTGGCCGACGAACCACATCGAGTGCAACAGTGACCAACTCGGTCTCTCTTACTGTATACGTTACAGTACAAGGTCCATGCCAGAGCGGCGCGGTGACGAGCGATGATGAGGTGAGCTGTGCACATCCCTGTTCAGGACGAGTCGGGAGGTCCGCTGGCCGGGATTACCGTCGTCGCACTCGAGCAAGCGGTGTCGGCACCGATGTGCACCCGCGCCTTGGCCGATCTGGGTGCCCGGGTGATCAAGATCGAGAACCCACGCGGCGGCGATTTCGCGCGACACTACGACGACGTGGTGCACGGGCTCGCCGCGCACTTCGTCTGGGCCAACCGTGGCAAAGAGTCCATCGCTGTCGACCTCAAGCATCCGGACGGGATGGCGGTATTGCACCGGCTCCTCGCGACCGCGGATGTTTTCGTCGCCAACCTCGCACCCGGGGCGACCGCGGCACTGGGGATCTCACCGACCGAACTCGCGCAGCGGCACCCGGACCTGGTGGTGATGGAGATCGACGGATACGGCGCGGGGGGACCTCTGTCGCACAAACGCGCCTACGACCTGTTGATCCAAGCCGAGTCCGGAGTCTGCGCGGTCACCGGTTCGCCGGGAGCCCCGGCCAAGCCGGGCCCACCCATCGCGGATGTGGGCTCAGGTTTGTACGCCGCGCTGACGATCCTGGCGATGATCTGTGGCAAACGGTCATCCGCCGGGCGCACCGGCGATGGCACCGAACCCGCCCCGTTCACCCGCGCATCGGTGAGCCTGTTCGATACCGCCGCGGAGTTGATGGGCTACCAACTCACCTACACCCGCCATACCGGGGTAGATCAGCAACCACTCGGGATGAGCTCCCCCGCGGTCGCCCCCTACGGCGCCTACCGCACCGCGGACGGCGAGACCGTGGTCCTCGGCACCACCAACGACCGTGAATGGCAGCGCCTCGCCCGGGATCTGCTCGACCGGCCCGACCTTGCCGAGGACCCACGCTACGCGGGCAACCTCGACCGGGTCCGGCTACGGGCCGAACTCGACACCGAGATCGCCCGATGGTGTGCGCGCTACGACGCGGACACCATCCAGTCGCGGGCCGACGCGGCAGGAATCGGGAATTCTCGTTTCAGAACGCCGAGCGAGGTGATCGCGCACCCTCATTTGGCGGCGCGCCGCCGATGGCGGGAGATCAGCACTCCCGAGGGTCCGGTGACCGCACTGTTGCCGCCTCCGGTCATCGCGGGCTTCGCACCGCCGATGGGTGCGGTTCCCGGGCTCGGCGAGCACACCGAAACAGTCTTGGCAGCAGCAGGATTCGCACCATCCGACATAGCGGCACTCCGTGATCGCGGTGCGATCGGCACCACCACTTCCCGCCCGTCCGGCGTGACGGCGACGAAAGGATGATCCAGTGACAGACGAACCTGTGTTGCTCATCGACCACACCGCCGGCGTGCGCACGCTGACACTCAACCGTCCGCGTCGAAAGAACGCGATCAGCACCCCGCTGTGGCACGCGCTGCGGGCGGCACTGGGTGACATCGCGAACGACCCTGCGGTGCGTGCCGTTGTCCTCACCGGGGCAGGCGAATCATTCTGTGCGGGAGCCGATATCGCCGCGACCGAGGGCATGGACGAGTTCCCTGATCCGGCTCGCGAATTGCACACCATCAACGAGACCGTGCGGCTGTTGCACGAGCTACCGGTGCCGACGGTGGCAAAGGTGCGCGGCGTCGCGGTCGGCGCGGGGTGGAACCTCGCGCTGGCCTGCGATCTCGTCGTCGCGACCCCCGAGGCACGGTTCTGCCAGATCTTCGCCCGCCGGGCGCTGTCGGTGGACTGCGGTGGCTCATGGCTGCTGCCCAGGCTCATCGGCTTACAACAGGCCAAGCGCCTGACCCTGCTGACCGAGATGATCACCGGCGAACAGGCCGACGAGCTCGGGCTTGTCACCTGGCTGCAACCGGTCGAGACGATCGATGAGTTCGTCCACGACATAGCCGCCAAGCTGGCGGCGGGACCGCCCGTCGCGCTGCGACAGACCAAAGACCTGCTCAACGCCGGAACCGATCGAACGTTGTCCGAGGCGCTGGATGCCGAAGCGCGGGCCGCCGGTGTCAACCTCACCGGTGCCGACGTGATCGAAGCCTTCGCCGCCTTCGCCGAAAAGCGTGACCCGGTATACGCCGCCGCCGACCAGCAAGTCGCGCCATGACCGGTCGACAAGTCGGGCAGCCACGTCGCAGGCGCGAACGCGGATCGCTCAATCCCGCTGACATCATCGACGGCGCGTTCGAGCTCGCCGAACAGGTCTCGGTCGACGGGCTCAGCATGCCGTTGCTCGGCAAACACCTCGACGTCGGCGTCACGAGCATCTACTGGTATTTCCGTAAGAAGGACGACCTGCTCAACGCCATGACCGATCGCGCGCTGCGCCAGTTCATCTACGCGGTGCCGTACCCTTCCGTCGAAGCACACGACTGGCGGGAGTCGCTGATGCGTCACGCGCGCACCATGCGCCGCGCCTTCCTGAGCAATCCGATCCTGTGCGACCTGGTCCTGATCCGTTCGGCGCTCAGTCAGCATGCGGCGAGACTGGGCGCCGAACAGGTGGAGCGCACGGTCGCGAGCCTCGTCAAGGCCGGGCTCTCCGTCGACGAAGCCTTCACCGTCTACTCCGCGGTCAACCTGCACGTCCAGGGCTCGGTGGTCCTCCAACGACTCCACGACAAGAACCAGGAGCTCGGCAGCGACGCGACCGCCTACTATGACGTCATCCACGTCGACCCCGAGACGACTCCGCTGCTCGCGGCCGCCATGGCCAAAGGCAGGCGGACGGGAGCGCCGGACGACCAGAACTTCGAGTGGGGGCTGCAATGCATCCTGGATCACGCGAAGCGCACGATCGAGGGGCAAGATCGATGAGGCAGCCGAATGACTACGACGAGATGGTGGCCTGAGCGTCCGTGGACGAACGTACCGACTTTCACCCCGACCTCCGTCTGGCCCGATACCTGCCACACACGGCTGTCGGAGCACGGTCGGTAGGTCTCATCAGGAAACTGACCGCTCGCAGCGGCAAACGACCACCGTCGAAAGGCGTGCTCGCGCAGGTCGACACGAATGTCACGGTCCGGCTGTTCCAGCCCCGCCGCCCCCGACCGAAAGCACCCGCGGTTCTGTTCGTACACGGCGGCGGATATCTCATCGGCAATGCGGCGATGGGTGACGGATTCTGCCGACAGGTCGCCGACGAACTCGGCGCGGTCGCGGCCTCGGTCGAGTACCGGCTAGCACCTGAACACCCGTTCCCCACCCCACTAGAGGACTGCTACGCGGCGCTGCGCTGGCTGGCAGCTCGACCGGATGTCGATGCCCGGCGGATCGCGATCGTCGGCGAAAGTGCGGGCGGCGGGTTGGCCGCCGCATTGGCCCACCTCAGCACCTGGAGCACTGAGGTCCGTCCTGTTCTCCAGGTGCTGTCCTATCCAATGCTCGACGACCGGACCACCGGGCGCACCTACCCGTCCCCCGGCCGGCTGCGGATGTGGAACGAACAGAGCAACCGGCTCGGCTGGCGTTCCTACCTCGGCCCTGCCGGTGACGACATATCGCCGCTGGCGGCGCCGGCCCGCTGCGAGAACCTTGCCGCGCTCGCACCGGCCTGGATCGGCGTAGGAACCAACGACCTGTTCTACGACGAAGACCTCGTCTATGCCGAACGCCTTCGGCAGGCAGGCGTTCCCTGCACCCTGCGGGTGGTGCCCGGCGCTTACCACGGCTTCGACCTGGTCGAGAAGTGGACGCCGGTCGCGCGCGCCTTTCCGCGCGCCCGACTCGAGGTACTCGACGCGGCACTCAACGGCGATGCGGGCATCGCGCACGCCGGGTGAAGTCCGAGCCCGGTCCCGCAGCGCTTTCCCCGGGAGCCGATGCTTGCTACCTTGTTCAGCGCTGGCAACGGTAATCTCTACCGTATAGCAAACAGTATTGAGTGAAGATGGAGTGCGAGGCCGATGAGCGATATCGACTACCACGAGCCGATTACGCCCTACTCGTCCACGATCGTCGAGGTGCTGCACCGCACCGCGCGCGCTCATCCCGACAAGCCGCTGCTGCTTTGCGCCGACGAAGAACTGAAGGTTCCGACAGTGTGGGTATTGCTCGACTCCCCCGATCGCGTACCCCGCGGAACGACCGGCGAAGTCGACGTCGTCGGCCTGCGGGAAAGCCTCGCTGCCGCCCAGCCCGCGAGCACCCTCCGATGAACGAGACCGGGAGATCGGCGGCGCGGCCGTTGGCCGGGGTACGGGTGGTGGAAATCTCCAGTTTCGTCGCCGCACCACTGGCAGGGATGACCCTGAGCCAACTCGGTGCCGACGTGATCCGGGTCGACCCCATCGGCGGGGCGGCCGACTACCATCGCTGGCCGATCACCGACGACGGTGCGAGCATCTACTGGACCGGCCTCAACAAGGGCAAGCGCTCGGTCGCGGCCGACCTGCGCTCCGGCGCTGGGCAACAACTGATCTCGCGCCTGATCACCGGCGGCGGACCGGCAGGCGGAATCTTGCTCACCAACACCGTGGGGCGGAGCTGGCTCGACTACGACACGCTCGCCGCGCAGCGTCCTGATCTGATCCGGCTCGAAATCCTCGGACGTGCCGACGGATCGACTGCCGTGGACTACACCGTCAACGCCGCGGTCGGTTTTCCGATGGTTACCGGACCCGCCGAGCACGCGGGGCCGATCAATCAGGTTCTGCCCGCGTGGGATCTGCTCTGCGGAATGTACGCCGCGCTGGCGATCACCGGGGCCGTGCGGCACCGCGAGGCGACCGGGGAGGGCAGCCGGATCACGCTGCCGCTGGAGGATGTCGCGCTGGCGACGGCGGGAAATCTCGGTTTCCTCACCGAGGCGATGCTGTGCGAGACGCCGCGGCCGCGCCTGGGCAACGCCATCTACGGCCAGTACGGTCAGCATTTCACCGGGGCCGACGGTGCCACGTTCATGATCGTCGCCCTCACGTCCCGGCACTTTCACGCACTCACCGAACTCACCGGAACCCGCGCCGTCGTCGACGCGCTCGCCACGGCCTTGGACGCCGACTTCACCGACGAGGGCGCCCGGTACCACCACCGTGATGTCCTCACCGGCCTGTTCACGCCGTGGTTTCGCGCCCGCACGGGCGTCGAGATCACGGCTGCGCTGGAACGGACCTCGATCCTGTGGGAGCGCTACCGGACATTTCACGAAGTCGCCGGTGATCCACGAGTCACCGCGAATCCATTGTTCGCGTCGATGTTGCAACCGGGCATCGGCACCTACCTCGCACCCAGCGCCCCCGCTTCGGTGAACGGCTCCCACACCGCGCCGCAGCCGGCCCCACGGCTCGGCGAACACACCGAAGCCGTGCTGCGCGAGCAACTCGACCTGTCACCGACCGCCCTCGCGGAATTGCGCGACGCGGCCGTCATCGCGACCGAAAGTTGATCTCGCGGCGAGGGCGCGGAATTCCCGCATCCTCGCCGCGTGCCGCATCGCCGCGACCGAGGATCAGGCGTGCCGCCGGGTGGCGAGTAGCGCCTGCGCCCTGGCCAGATGGGGTCGATCCAGCAGAGCTCCCCGATAGCCGATCGCGCCGGCCTCGGGATCGGCGGCGAACAGATCCACGATCTCCTTGGCAGCGGCCACTTCCTGATCGCTCGGCGCGAAGGCCGCGTTGATGACCTCCACCTGGTCCGGGTGAATGGCCAGCATCCCCCGAAAGCCCTCGCGGCGGGCCTTTTCGGCACGCGCACGCACACCGTCCAGATCGCGATAGTCGCCGTAGATGGTGTCGACGGCGGCCACCCCGGCGGTCGCCGCGCCGACCAGACACAGACTCCGCGCCAGTTCGTAGGTGAAGCCGTAGCCTCCGTCGGGACCGAGGTTCGTACTGGCGCCCAGCGACTCGGCCAGGTCTTCCACACCCCAGGTGAGCGCGGTCAATCTCGGTGCGCCCCGATAGGTTCCGGTGGTGAAGACGGCTTCGGCGGATTCCGGTGCCAGCACGATCACGCCGATCTCGCCCGGTTCGGCACCGGAGGCGACCTCCAACGCGGACACATAGTGGTCCAGCGTCCGCACGTCGTGGCCACCACGTGATTTGGGCAGCATGATCCCACCCGGTCGCGCGGGCACGATCGCGGCCAGATCCGCCAGTGTGTACGGCCCGTCGAGCGGATTGACTCGAACCCACAGTCGTCGGCGGTCCGAATCCGAGTGTGCTGCGAGGAAATCCGCGGTTCGTTGCCGGGCGGCGGGCTTCTCGGCGGCCGCGACGGCGTCCTCGAGATCGATGAGCACGATGTCGGCGGGGCCGGCGGCCGCCTTGGCCATCTTTCGGGCACTGTCACCGGGGGCGAACAACCAGGACCTGGCGTCGAATCCGTTGGGTCCGCTACTGGTCATGATCTACCCCTACTGTGTCGAACACATTACTGTATTGAATACAGTAATGCATCTATCGAATGTTTTCGACGCGCTGCCGACACTGGTTCGCCCCCTCCCCATGATCGGCTCGACGACCCGATAGAATGCCCCCCGGTAGCATTTACTGTGGCGCGTACCACCGGTATCGGCGGCACAGCGCCGACAACAGGTGACGTCGGCAACCCAGGGACTTCACAAAGGTGGTTACGGCATGGTGAAACAGCAAGCGGCAGCGGAGAAACGGCAGCGGCGCGAGCGGGGCTCACTCAACCCCGAGGACATCATCGACGGCGCATTCGAACTCGCCGAAGGTGTTTCGCTCGACAATTTGAGTATGCCGATGCTCGGCAAGCATCTCGATGTCGGAGTAACCAGCATCTATTGGTATTTCCGCAAAAAAGACGATCTCCTCAACGCCATGACCGATCGCGCACTGCAACAGTATGCGAGCGCGGCCCCGTTCATCGAGGCCAGTGACTGGCGCGAAACCATGCGCAACCACGCCAGGACCATGCGGGAGACGTTCCTGGGCAACCCCATTCTCTGCGATCTGATCCTCATCCGATCGGCACTCAGCCCGCGAAGCGCGCAACTCGGCGCACAAATGACCGAGCAGGTGATCGCCGGCCTCATGGAAGCCGGTCTGCCGCTCGACGACGCCGTGGATACCTACTCGGCGATCCAGTTGCACACCCGCGGATCCATTGTCCTGCAGCGGCTCTACGACAAGAACAAGGAATCCGGTAACGAGCGCGGTGCGTACTACGAGCACCTCACCATTTCCCCGGAAGCCACACCGCTGCTGACCGACGCGGGCGCGCGAGGCCACCACAGCGGCGCTCCCGACGATCACAATTTCGAGTACGGCCTCGAGGCCATTCTCGAGCGGGCGAGCCGATTGATCGACGGGCCGCCGTCAGCGCCGAGCAAGAAGGCCACTCCTGCCAAGAAGGCGGCCGCCGGACCGGCGAAAAAGACCGTGGCCGCGAAAAAGACCGTGGCCGCAAAGAAGACCGTAGCGGCCAAGAAAACAGTGGCAGCGAAAAAGGTCGCCGCCCCGCGACGCAGCAAGTCCGCCGCCAGGGCCGAATAACGGGCGAGCTATCGGTCGCCGTCGGGTCGGCGGACGTTCCACGCCCCGGTGAAGGCGGCTTCTCGTTTCTGCGCGAACGCCGCATACGCCTCGGGGACATCGGCTGTCGCGAAGTTGACTGCTTGCGCACGCGATTCACTGGCAAGCGCCTCGTGCATCGTCCGGTCGACGCCCTCGTTGAGCAGCGCCTTGGTCTGTGCGACGGCGATCGGCGGGGCGGCCGCCAGCCGGTCGGCGACCCGGTCGACGAAGTCGTCGATCTCGGCCTCGGGGGTGACCCAGGTGAGCAGGCCGAGCGCGAGCGCCGTGGCGGCATCGATCGTCTCGGCCAGCAGTGCCAGCCGCTTGGCCTGTTGCACGCCGACGAGCTTGGGCAGCAGCCACGATCCGCCGCAGTCGAGCGAGAGCCCGCGGCGGGCGAAGACCTGGGAGAACGTCGCATCCGGTGTCGCGACGACGAGGTCGCACCCCAACGCCAGATTCCAGCCGGCGCCGACGGCGACACCGCGCACTTTGGCGATGGTGGGCACCGACAGATCGTGCAGCCGCTGGGCGACCTCCGAGATCGCCTGCAGTTTGGTGAACGGCGCGGCGTAGGGATCGCTGTCGACGACGTCGGCGCCGGAGCAGAACGATCCACCTGCCCCGGTGAGGACGACCGCTCGCACGGTGGGGTCGTGCGCGATCGTGTCCAGCGCCT
Source organism: Nocardia sp. NPDC058480 (assembly GCF_042720495.1). NCBI lineage: Bacteria > Bacillati > Actinomycetota > Actinomycetes > Mycobacteriales > Nocardiaceae > Nocardia > Nocardia sp. NPDC058480. The sequence goes on from NZ_JBHXMN010000006.1 coordinate 35,935, forward strand.
CGCGCAGGGCGATCCACAGACCGATATTGATCGCGTTCTTGCGATGCGGGCGATGCAGTGTCAACGTGCACACCCCGCCGCGCCGCAACTGTTGCAGCACAAGCTCTTCCGTCATCGTCTCGGACTTCCTGCGCTAGAGGAAAAGATCGACGGTCAGCGGAGCATCGCCGGGAACGGCCCGATACCTGTCGAGGTCGGTGATCCCGTGCTCGGCCAGCACCTCCTCGTCGATCAGGAAGTTGCCCGTCATGTGTTCGGCGGGCGAGGTGAGCACCAGATAGGCGGCATCGGCACAGATGGCGGGCGTGCGTGAGGTGGCGATCCGCTGCTCGCCGCCGGGCCGGTTCCGGATCGCCGCCGTGGCGATCGTGGTGCGCGGCCACAGCGAGTTCACGCCGATACCGTCGGCGCGCAGTTCTTCGGCCAATCCCAGCGTGGTCAGCGACATACCGTATTTGGCGATGGTGTAGCCGAGATGGGCACCGGCCCAGCGTGGATCGAGATTCAGTGGTGGCGACAGAGTCAGGATGTGCGGGTTGCGTCCGGCCAGCGCGGACTTCTTCAATGCCGCGAGGGCGAGCTTGGACAGCAGGAAGCTGCCTCGGCAGTTGATGTCGAGCATCAGGTCGTAGGCCTTCATCGACAGGGCCTCGGTGGTGGACAGGTCGATCGCCGAGGCATTGTTGACCACGATGTCGATCCCGCCGAAGCGTTCGACCGTCCGATCGATCGCCGCCGCGACCACCGCGTCGTCGCGCACATCACCGACGACCTTCAAAACGGTTCCACCGGCCTGTTCGAGTTCCGCTGCCGCGGTGTGCACAGTGCCCGGCAACTTCGGGTGGGGCTGATCGGTCTTGGCGACGAGGGTGATGTTCGCCCCGTCTCCGGCCACCCGCTTGGCGATCTCGAGGCCGATGCCGCGGCTACCGCCCGACATGATCAGGGTCTTGCCCGCGAGTGGCTTGTCACTGTCCGGCATCACCGGCTCCCATCTGTTCGACCTTCCGGGCCGCGCGTCGTCGCCGAGGAATGACTACGAATGCCTTCCAGTTGCCATTACAGTAATACCACCAGTCACCATTGCGCGCCAGCAGTCGGAGACCCGATCGGCCGGAGTGACTGGGCATTTCACTCTCCTGAAGGAGCAGCACACATGGCCTATGTCATCACCCAGCGTTGTTGCAACGACGCCACCTGCGTCGCCGAGTGCCCGGTCGATTGCATTCGCCCTCGGCCGGACCACCCCGAATTCGCGACGGCCGAAATGCTCTACATCGACCCCGACACCTGCATCGATTGCGGTGCGTGCGCGGATGCGTGCCCGGTCGAGGCGATCTTCCCCGAAGACAGCCTGACCGCGTCGCTGGCGCGATTCCGCGATATCAACGCCACCTATTTCCAGCATCATCCGCTCGGCCCGACGTTCGATTCGATCGTGCCCGCGACCCGCCCACCGAAGGATCTGGGCACGCTTCGGGTCGCGATCGTCGGCGCCGGACCCGCCGCGTGCTACGCCGCCGATGAGCTACGGCGTCGCTGCGCCGCCGAGGTCGAGATCTTCGACAGGCTGCCGACACCGTGGGGCCTGGTGCGCGCCGGGGTCGCCCCCGATCATCCGGGCACCAAGACCGTGACACGGTTGTTCGAGTCCGCGTTCCGTGGCGACGCGGTGGGCTTTTACCTGAATGTGGAAGTGGGCAAGCACATCTCCCACGAGGAACTCATGGTCCACCATCACGCGGTGCTCTATGCCGTCGGCGCGTCGAGCGACCGTCGGCTGGGTGTGCCCGGCGAGGATCTGCCGGGTTCGCATTCGGCCACCGAATTCGTCGCCTGGTACAACGGCCACCCCGACTACGCCGACCGCGTATTCGACCTCTCCGGGCCGCGCGCGGTGATCGTCGGCAACGGCAACGTCGCCCTCGACGTTGCCCGCGTGCTGACCGTTGCGCCGGACGAGCTGGCCGGGACCGATATCGCCGACCACGCCCTCACGGCGCTGCGCGACAGCAACATCCGCGAGGTCGTGCTACTCGGGCGGCGCGGCCCGTTGCAGGCCGCCTACACCGGTCCGGAGTTCATGGCGCTGCGCCATCTCGACGGTGTCGACGTGATCATCGACGAGGCCGATCTCGCGCTGGACCCGCGCGACCGTGCTGTCCTGGACAATCCGGACGCCGGGCCGTCCCTGCGTTTGAAGTACGCCCTGGCCGAGGAATACGCGGGCGACCGAACCGACCCCGGGAACAAGCGGATCGTGTTCCGCTACTTGACTTCTCCGACCGGGATCCGCGGCAGCGGTCGGGTCCAATCCCTCGAGTTCGCCCACAACGAACTGGTCGACCGGGACGGACAGCGGGTGGCGCGGGCCACCGATCGCATCGAGCGTCTGGAGACCGGCCTCGTACTGCGTTCGATCGGGTATCGCGGAGCCGCTGTGCCCGATCTGCCCTTCGATGAGGCCCGAGGTGTGGTGCCCAACGAGCACGGGCGCGTCATCGGCGCGGACGGGTCCTCGATCGCCGGCGTCTATGTCAGCGGCTGGATCAAGCGTGGGCCGCGCGGTGTCATCGGGTCCAACCGCGTCGACTCGGCGGAGACCGTCGAGCACCTCGTCGCCGACTTCGTCGCGGGCCGACTCACCGCGCCCACCGGTGATCGGGCCGCACTCGCGGCCCTCATCGACGAGCGGCAGCCCGATGTCGTCGACCGCGCGGGATGGAAAGCCATCGACCTGGCCGAGCAGGCCGCGGGCACGCCGGACGGCAGGCCACGGGTCAAACTCACCGACCACGACGATCTGCTCGACGCGGCACGGACAGCGAAGGTGCCGTCCTGAACGAACCGACCGCCGCTTCGATCGGCGAAGCGGCGGTCGGTCGAGTTCTGCGGGTGAACGTTATCCCGCGCTGTCGCGCCGAAATCTGTCGCAATCGGGCCGCGTCGTGCAGGTGGCGCAGCGTATCGGCCGCGACATCGTCACCGATAGACCTCCGCCATGTCGAACTCGGCCTTCTCGGCGCCGCAGTCCGGGCAGGTCCAGTCCTCGGGGATGTCGTCCCAGCGGGTGCCCGGTTCGATCCCGTCGTCCGGCCAGCCAAGTTCCTCGTCGTACTCCCATCCGCAGATGACACAGCGGTAGAGCTTGTACACCGTCGTCGTGTCGGTCATCGCTCACTTCCCCCAGGGCACGGCCTTGACGAAACCACCCGCATCCACCCGCAACTGGCTGCCGGTGATGTATCGAGCGTCGTCGGAAGCGAGGAACACCACCAGGTTCGAGACGTCCTGTGGCTGGATGTAGGGGACGGGCATGGCCTGCATCGCGGGGAAGGCAGCCTCGGCGTCGGCGCGGGTCGGAGCCTCGAGATCCGGGCGGAAGATCTTGTACATGCCGTCGTTGTGCAGCATGTCGGTGTCGACGTTGGTGGGATGCACCGCGTTGACACGAATCGACTTCTTCGCGAGCTGGATCGCCAGATCGTTCACGTAGTGCGCGACAACCTGTTTCGCGAGGCTGTACGCGGAACCGCCCGGCCCCTGCTTGGTCGAACTGCCCAGCTGCGCGGCGAGGGAGCCCGTGGCGATGATCGACGACCCGGGGCCCAGATGAGCAAGGCTCGCCTGCACGACGTTGAACACGCCGACGAGATCGGTGTCGATGGTGTCCGACCAGGACTGGATGGTCTGACCGCGCCCCAGCGGGGCGATACCCGCGTTGGCGACCACGATGTCGAGCCGCCCCAGCGCTTCGACACCCTGGGCTATCGCCTGCCAGACCGCGCCGCGCTCGCGCACGTCGACGATCACCGGATGGAAACGCGCACCTTCCTTCTCGACCAGCCTGCCCGTCTCCTCCAGGTCCTCGGGCCGCGAGAGCGGGTAGGTATTGCCTTCGAGGTCGGCGCAGATGTCCAAGGCGATGATGCTCGCGCCCTCAGCGGCGAGGTTCACCGCGTGCGAGCGTCCCTGACCTCGCGCCGCGCCCGAGATGACCGCGACCTTGCCGTCCAATTTTCCCACTGGTGACAACCTTTCCGTACTTCGATGGTGAATTGTTCTGCCCGACAAGCAATTCAGCGCTGTCGTGGCAACCGGGAGCCGATGGTCTTGGTCTCCAGGTACTGCTGGAATCCCTCGATGCCGCACTGGCGACCGACGCCGCTGTTCTTGTAGCCGCCGAACGGTGCGTCGGCGCCGTAGAACATGCCGCCGTTGACGCCGACCGCGCCGGTCCTGAGCCGACGGGCGATCCCCATGCTGCGTTCGTCGGACTGTGACAACACCGCGCCCGCCAGCCCGAAGGCGCTGTTGTTGGCGATCCGCACCGCCTCCTCGTCGTCGGAGAACGGGATCATCACCAGGACCGGACCGAAGATCTCGTCCTGGGCGATGGCCGATTCCGGGTTCTGGGTGACGAACACCGTCGGCTCGACGAAATGGCCGTCCGCCAGATGAGCGGGCAGATCGGCGGGCAGACCACCGCCGGTGACCAGCTGCGCGCCGTCACGAATGGCCTGCGCGCACGCGTCGAGTACCCGGGTTCGCTGGGCCGCGTTGATGACCGGGCCGACCAGCGTGTGCCCCAGCACCGGATCGCCCACCGGTACCGCCGCGAACGCCGCCCCGACCGCCGCGACCATGTCGTCGAACATCGAGCGGTGCACCAGCATCCGGCTCGTCGCCGCGCAGGCCTGGCCCGCGTGCACGCACACACCGATGGCGCTGCGCACCGCGTTCTCCGGTTTCGCGTCGTCGAGCACGATGAGCGCGGACTTTCCACCGAGCTCGAGGAAGGTGCGTTTCATCGTGCCCGCGCCGTGACGCAGGAGGGTGCGGCCCACCGCGGTCGAGCCGGTGAAGGAAATGAGGTCGACCCTGGGGTCGGTCGCCAGCAGACCGGCCACCTCGTTGGAGGGGGTAGTCACGACATTCACCACGCCGGGCGGGAAGTCGGTGTGCTCGGCGATCAGCCGGCCGAGTCGGGTGGCGTTCCACGGCGTGTTCGGGTCCGGCTTGAGCACGACGGTGTTCCCGGCCGCCAGCGCCGGACCCAGCTTGTTGAGGATGACCTCGATCGGGAAATTCGACGGGCAGATCGCGGCGACCACGCCCACCGGCTCCTGGACAACGGTGCGCCTGTTGCGATCACCGAACAGGCCACCGCCCTCGAGCACCCGCTCCCACTCGAAGTCATCGATCAGACCCGCCGGATACCGCAGCGCCTCGGCGAGCGGCCATTCCAATTGCGCGTTCTGCGTGGTCATCACCGGGCAGCCGACCTCGGCGACGAGTTCGGTGCGCAACAGCTCGATCTCCGATTCCAGCGCGCGCTGGAGTTGTTCGAGACACCGGCGACGCAGGTCGCCGTCGGTCGACCACGTGGTCTCGTCGAAAGCACGCCGAGCGGCGGCGATCGCGCGCAGCATGTCCTGCTCCTCGGCTGCCGCGGTAGTGCCGAGCAACAGCCCGGTGGCCGGGCTGTGGTTGTCGAACGAGCCACCCGACGCCGCTGCCGTCAACTCACCATCGATGAGCATGCGGTGCTCGGCTCCAGCGGCTGCCCGGCGACCCCACTCCGGACTCAGGGCCGTCCGCTCTTCGACGACGTCGCTCACATTGCCTCCCGATGGCCATCCTGGATGAGTAACTGTAATGATTACCGTATAGTACTTCACTACACGTATCAATCGCGGGAGAGGAGCGCCGATGTCCGGTTTGCTCAATGGCGTCACAGTGATCGAATTGGCATCGTGGACCTATGTGCCGAGTGCGGGAGCCGCACTGGCCGACTGGGGCGCGAATGTGATCAAGATCGAGGACACCAGTGGCGGCGATCCGTGCCGCAACCTGACCATCGGCGGTCTCGACGGAACCGGCACCGCGGTGCGCGCCAACTTCATGATGGAGCTCGGCAATCACGGCAAACGCAGCATCGGTGTCGACATCAAGTCCGAACAGGGCAGGCAGATCCTCGGCCGGTTGATCGCCGGTGCCGATGTGTTCCTGACCAATTGGCTGCCCGGCCCGCTCGAGCGAGCCGGATTCACCGTCGAGCAGATCCGCGAGTTCAACCCGAACGTGATCATCGCCAGGGGCAGCGGCGCAGGCAGCCGTGGTCCGGAGAAGAACCGGGGCGGGTTCGATGCCGCGAGCTATCTGGCCCGCGGCGGCGTCGCCTACGCATTGACGCCGACGAACGCCGAATTCCCGATGATCCAGGGGCCGGCCTTCGGTGACCTCCAGGGCGGCATCACCCTGGCCGGTGGCGTCACCGCGGCGCTGTTCCATCGCGAACGCACCGGACACGCCCCGCTGGTCGACAGTTCGCTGCTGGCGCAGGGCATGTGGGCTGTCGCACCGGATATCGCGGCCGCGGACTACTACGACATCGACCGCATTCCGATCGGTGTGGCAGGCACCGCCCCGAATCCCGCGGTGAACCGGTACCGAACCCGGGACAATCGCTGGGTCCAACTCGTCCTGCTCCAAGCCGATCGCTACTGGCGTGGATTCTGCGAGCGCATCGGCAGACCGGATCTCGGTGTCGACGAACGATTCGTGCCGCTGGCGAACCTGGTCGTCAACCAGGAGGCCGCGACAGCCGAACTGCGCAAGACCTTCGCCGAGCGCGATCTCGCCGACTGGCAGAAGGCCCTCGCCGACGAGCCGGGCGTGTGGGCGACCATCGCGAGCCCGCGCGAAGTCCTCGACGATCCGCAGGTCGTGGCCAACGGCTATCTCATGACGGTGACCGACAGCGCGGGCAACGACTACCGAACCGTCGCCGCCCCGGTGCAATTCGACGAACTGCCCGCACCGGCGAGCCGGGCCCCCGAGTACGGCGAGCACACCGAGACGATCCTGCTCGAGCTCGGCCTGGAATGGGACGACATCATCGCCGCCAAGGAAAGCGGGGCGATCCTGTGACCGCCACCATGGGCCGGGCCGAGCGATGAAGCGATACCTGAGCTGCCCGTGCGGTGAATTCCTGAGCGGCGCCGATGAAGACGATCTGGTCGCCGCAGCTCAACGACATCTCGCCGAGCAGCACCCCGACCACGAATACAGCCGCGAGCAAATCCTGTTCATGGCCCACTGAGCCGACCATCGGCTATATTGTAAGCCTTACTGTAATTACATAAGGAGTGTGATCGTGGATAAGAACGACATGATCCTGATCAGCGTCGATGACCACATCATCGAGCCGCCGGACATGTTCAAGAACCACCTGCCCGCGAAGTACGCCGCCGAGGCGCCGCAATTGGTGCGGACCGACAACGGCGCCGACGTCTGGAAGTTCCGCGACACCGTCATTCCCAACGTGGCGCTCAACGCCGTGGCGGGGCGCCCGAAGGAGGAGTACGGGCTCGAGCCCGACGGCCTCGACGAGATCCGCCCCGGGTGTTTCGACGTCCACGAGCGCATCAAGGACATGAACGCGGGCGGGGTGCTGGCGTCGATGAACTTCCCGTCCTTCCCCGGTTTCGCCGGACGGCTGTTCGCGACCGAGGACTCGAACTTCTCCCTCGCCCTGGTACAGGCCTACAACGACTGGCACATAGACGAATGGTGCGGCGCCTACCCCGGCCGGTTCATCCCGATGGCGCTGCCGGTGATCTGGGACGCCGAGTTGTGCGCCGCCGAGGTCCGCCGGGTCGCGGACAAGGGCGTGCACTCGCTGACCTTCAGCGAGAATCCCGCTGCGCTGGGATACCCGAGCTTCCACGATCCGTTCTGGAATCCGTTGTGGAAAGCCCTCGTCGACACCGACACCGTCCTCAATGTCCACATCGGCTCCTCGGGACGGCTGTCGATCCCCGCGGTCGACTCGCCGCCGGATGTGATGATCACCTTGCAGCCGATGAACATCGTGCAGGCCGCGGCGGACCTGCTCTGGTCGCGCCCGGTCAAGGAGTACCCGGACCTCAAGATCGCGCTGTCGGAGGGTGGCACCGGCTGGATTCCGTACTTCCTCGAGCGCGTCGACCGTACCTTCGAGATGCACTCCACCTGGACGATGCAGGACTTCGGCGGGAAGGTGCCCTCGGAGGTGTTCCGCGACCACTTCATGACCTGCTTCATCAGCGATCCGATCGGCGTGCGGCTGCGCCACGAGATCGGCATCGACAACATCATGTGGGAGATGGACTACCCGCACAGCGATTCCATGTGGCCCGACGCGCCCGAGGTGCTCGAGCAGGTCCTCGGGCGCGAGCAGGTGCCCGACGACGAGATCGACAAGATGACCCATCTCAACGCGATGCGCTGGTACTCCTTCGACCCGTTCCAGCACATTCCGCGCGAGCAGGCCACCGTCGGTGCGCTGCGGGCGGCCGCGGCCGACCACGACGTCAGCATCCAGGCCCGCAAGCACAAGAACTCCACGTCCGAGGCCAAGCTCCAGGCGTTCCAGGCCCAGATCAAAGCGGCTACCGCCCAGAACGCGGGCTGACCGCACGACGACGCGGCCACTCTCGGCATGCACGCCAGGGTGGCCGCCTCCTTCTCTGAAACCGATGAGGTGATGTAGTGAGCATTTCGGTGATGCTCGAGATGGTCGCGGCCAGTGAACCGGAGCGGGCCGCGGTCGTCTCCGACGGCACGCGAACGAGCGCCGCGGAATTGAGCGAGCTGGCCGATCGGGCGGCCGGACTGATCGGTTCCTCGGGCGCCGAGCATGTCGCGTATGTGGGAACCGGCGGCATCATGCTGCCGCTGTTGCTGTTCGGATCCGCGCGCGCCGCGGTGGCGTTCACGCCGCTGAACTACCGCCTCAGCGCGGCGGCGCTGCGCGAGCTGATCGACCGGCTGCCCGCACCGCTGATCGTTGTCGACGCCGAATACCTCGACATGGTGGCGGGTTGCGGCAAACAGGTCATCGACTCCGCGTTGTTCTTCGCGGCCCTGCGGACCTCGAGCGGGGACCACACAGTGCAGGACGCCTCGCCCGATGACGTTGCCGTGCTGCTGTTCACCTCCGGTACGACTTCGCGGCCCAAGGCCGTCGAACTGACGCATGCCAATCTCACCGGCTATGTGATGGGGACCGTCGAGTTCGCCTCCGCCGAACCCGACGACGCGGCGTTGGTGTGCGTGCCGCCCTATCACATCGCCGGGGTCGGCGCGGCGCTGTCGAATCTGTATGCCGGCCGACGGACGGTGTACCTGCGGCAGTTCGACCCCACCCGCTGGATCGAACTCGTCCGCGCGGAACGGATCACCAACGCCACGGTCGTGCCCACCATGCTCGACCGCATCGTCACCGCGCTCCGCGCGAGGCCCGGCATCGATCTGCCGACGCTGCGCACCCTCGCCTACGGCGGATCCAAGGCACCGCTGCCGCTGGTCCGCGCGACCATCGAGCTGCTGCCCGAAGTCGGCCTGGTCAACGCCTACGGTCTCACCGAGACCAGCTCGACCATCGCCGTGTCGACTCCCGAGGATCACCGGATCGCCCACGGCTCCAGCGATCCCGTTATCGCCAGGCGGCTCGGCTCGGTCGGCCGGGCTGTGCCCGGTGTCGAGTTGCAGATCCGCGACGCGACCGGCACCGTCCTCGGGCCGGGCGAAGTCGGCGAACTGTTCGTCCGGGGACCGCAGGTGTCGGGCGTGTACGCCGAGATCGGTTCGGTCCTCGATCCCGACGGCTGGTTCCCCACCAAGGATCTCGCCGAACTCGATACCGACGGCTTCCTGTTCATCGGTGGACGCTCCGACGACACCATCATTCGCGGTGGCGAGAACATCGCGCCCGCCGAACTCGAAGACGTTCTCGTCGAACATTCGCAGGTGCGCGAGGTCGCCGTGATCGGTGTGCCCGACGAGCAGTGGGGACAGATCATCGTCGCCGTCGTCGTGCCCTCCCCCGGCACCGCGCCGGACCCGGAACTGCTGCGTGCGTATGTGCGCGAGAATCTGCGGGGCTCGCGTACACCGGACCGTGTCGTGTTCCGCGACCAGCTGCCCACCACGCCGACGGGAAAGATCCTGCGGCGCACTCTCGTTCAGGAATTCTCGGCCGTCCCGTCTATCGCCATGGAGGCATCGTGATCAAGAGCGGCACCCGGCTGACGAGCCAGGTCTGTCAGACACAGGTCATCGTCATCAAATCCACCGACGCCATCGACGGCCTGCGCTGCGGCGGCGTCCCCATGGTGCCCATCGGCGCGGTTTCCGACACCGGCGCGGTTCTCGATCCCGCGTTCGCCGGCGGGACCGCGGTCGGCAAGCGCTATGTCCACGAGACCGGCGCCGAAATCCTGGTCACGCAGGCAGGTAGCGGCACCCTCGACGTGAACGCGGTGCCGCTCGATCTCAAGGAGGCCAAACAACTTCCGTCCAGTGACTGACCCACGACGTGCGCACAGGGCGCTCCTGCCTCACGGAGGCTGGAGCGCCCTGTGTCGTCCTGTGGTCGGCCGGTGCTCAACGCCAGGCGGCCAGCAACTCCTCGGTCGTGGTGACGGTGGCGATCAGCGACAAAGTGTTGTCGATGATCGCCTCCCCGTATTCGCGCGGAATGCCCGCCACCGCATCGCGCGGCAGCACCACGTCGTAGGCGGCGTTGACCGCGTCCATCACCAGGTTCGGTATCGCCACATTCAGCGAAACCCCGACCGCCACAATGGTCTTGATACCGAGATTGCGCAGCACCGCATCGAGGTCGGTGCCGCCCATCGGCCCGAGCCCGTGCTGGCGGCCGAGCACCAGATCGGCAGGCTCCGGCCCGAATTCGGGCAGCAGCCTCGCGCCCTCGCTGCCCGGGGTCACCGCGACGCCGCGGCGACCGAGGGCGAACAGTTTCGCATTGTGATTGGAGCCGAGACCGTCGACACGTCGCCACACCAGGCAGTGCACGACCTGTACCCCGGCAGTACGGGCCGCCGGCAGCAGTGCTCCGATATTGGGCAGCGCCGTGCGGCGCGCCTCCTCGGCGAGCGCGGGCAGTCCGGCGGCGGCACCGACCACCGCACCCTGGCATTCCTGGGTGATCACGGCGGTGTGCGCGGGGGCCACGAGCTCGGCCAGCGGCCGGGCACTCACCCGGGCGCCGCGCCGTCTACGGCGCGCTTCACGACGACACCGTGGTGGCGTCCACCGGCGGAACATCGTAGAACTGGGTGGCCCACTTGCGCAGTGACAGATAGGGTTTGGCGTCCTTCGGCGAGAGCGGTGGTCGCTCGACGTACTTCTGGTAGCGCCAGATGCTCAGATCCTCCCAGACCGTCACCAGGAACTGTTTCTCCACCCGCGCACGAACTTCCGGTGGCGGTACGTCGGAATCATCGCCCGGATTCTTCGGCCACCAGATCGAGTAGAACAGGTCCGAGCACTCGTCGTCGACCGGTGTGGTGGCAAAGATCAGCCGATGTTTCGACGATCCATCGAACGCGCTGATCGAACCGCCGAGCCCGAACATCTGCGCGTGGATCTTCAACGCCATCTTGTCCGGATCATCGCTGCGCGCGTCGGGCCACCCGGTCAGGAAGTTCCAGGTGTGATCGACCGCGCTGTAGTCCAGCATCTGCGGGGTGACCGTCGCGCCGTGAACGTATTCGAAGTGCAGGCTGTCGGGGCCGTTCTCGAGCACGACCTGCGGGTGCACCGGCTCGCGTTCGGTCTTGCTCGAGAACTCGGGATAGGGCCGGTAGTACTGCGTGGGATCGGAACCCAACTCGGGAAACATCGTGAGGATGTCGGGCATCTCCCACTGCGGCGCCTTCCCCTCCGGGTGGTGCCACATGAACACACACCCGTTCTGCTCGTTGACGGGATATACCTGCAGTTTCAGGCCACGGTTGACCCGGTTCTCGCCGGGGATATTGCGATTGGTGCCGTCGGGTCCCCACCGCCAGCCGTGGAACGGGCATTCCACGCAGTCGCCGACGACCTTGCCGCCGTGGCCGATATGGGCGCCGAGATGCCGGCAATGCCCGGTCAGAATGTGTACCTCGCCCGCCTCGTCACGATAGGCGACCAGGTCCTCGCCGAAGTAGCGCAGCGGCCGGGCCTCGCCGAGCGGGAACTCGGCCGACCAGCCGACCATGAACCAGCCGGTGACCTTCCAGGTGAACGGAACTTTCACAACGCACCTCCAGTGCGGGACGATTCTTCGAGGCTTCGGCACCGGGTAGCGGACCCGGCCGGTTTCATGTGGTGACGATGGTGGCGCCCGCGGTCCCGGGAGCGCCGTAGAGCAACGCGAAACCCGCCTTGGGGGCACCGGCGACTTGACGCTCCCCGGCGGTCCCGCGCAGTTGCAGGACCAGCTCGTGGAGTTGGCGCATGCCCGAGGCGCCGATCGGTTCGCCGTTCGCGATGAGACCGCCGTCGGTGTTCACCGGCAGGGAACCGGAGATCTCGGTCGCGCCCTCGGCGATCAGCCGCTCCTGGTCGCCGTCGGCGCAGAACCCGGCTTCGGCCATGTGGATGATCTCGGCGCCGGCATCGGTGTCCTGCAACTGGACCACATCGATGTCCTCGGGCGCGATGCCCGCGGACTCGAAGGCGCTGCGCGACGCGTAGACCGAGGGCGATACGTCCTCCTGCACCGGCGCGTAGGTCGTGTTGACTTCGTAGGCACCGTAGGAGCGGGTCCGTACCTCGACGGCTCGCACATAGACGGGCTTGCTCGTGTACCGGTGTGCGATATCGGCACGGCACATGATCACCGCGGCGGCACCTTCGTCCGGCGCGCAGAACATGTAGTGGGTCAGTGGGTAGTTGAACATCGGCGAATCGAGGATGTCCTGCTCGGCGATCGGCTTGCGCCGGAACGCATTCGGATTCAACCCGCCGTTGCGGTAGTTCTTGGCCGCCACCTTGGCCAGCGTCTCCTGGGAGATCCCGTGATCGTGGAGGTAGCGATTGGCCTTCATTCCGAAGAACTTCGTGGTCAGGTACTGGCCGTTCTCGCCGTACCACTTGGGCATCCCGACGAGCGTGGGATCCACGGTGAACGCCCCGCGCGGATGCTTGTCCATGCCGATCGCGATACCGATGTCGTACTTGCCGAGCCGGATCGCGTCGGCGCACGCCTCGGTGGCGCTGGCCGAGGTGGCGCACGCGTTGAAGACGTTCGTGAACGGAATGCCGGTCAGTCCCATCATCCCCACGATCGCGTCGGGGTTGGCGACCTCCCAGCTGCCGCCGACGGCGAACTGGACATCTCGCCATTGCAACCCGGCGTCGCCCAATGCGGCCCGAATCGCGTCGGTACCCATCTGCATGGCGGTCTTGTCGAATCGGCCGAAGGGGTGCATACCCACGCCGATGATCGCTACCTCGTTGGTCATCTCAGAACTCCTGTCCCTCAGACGGGTTGGAAGGCGAAGGTGATGACCTCGGCGCCTTCGGGGTCGGTGCCGAGCGACACGGTCGTGAGCTCGACGTCCATGCCGAACTCGAGCTTGGCCGGGTCGTTCTCGGTGAGCCTGGCCTCGACCCGGATCACGTCACCGAGCTGCACGAGTCCGACTCCGAACGGAACAAAGGTCTTCGGCGTCTCGTCGCCGAGATAGGGAGCGCCCGGCAGGAATCCCTGCGTCGTCCATGCCACCAGCGTTCCGGTGCGCGGTAGCGTGATCTGCTCGATCGAGGGGAGGCTGCACCGCGGGCACAGGTCCTGGATCGGGAATACCGAGGCGCCGCAGTCGGCGCACGCGCCACCGATGAGCCGGAAGTCCTCGGCCGGCCAGTTGGAGATCTCCGGGGCGATCATTCGTTGCATCTGTGGTTCCTAAACGTCGAATTGGTTGCGGGAGGGGGCAGACCGCAGGCCGCATTCCTCCACGAACGACAGCAGGCCGAGGTGATAGGCCGCGGCGCCGAAGCCGACGCTCACGTTGTGCCCGGATCCGGCTTGCTGGTTGTGCGCGAAATGTGGTGTCGCGGTGAAGAATCCTTCGATCTCGGCGCGTGCCGCGGGGTCGGTCCGCCATACCTGCTCGTATTCGGCGTCGGTGAGCCGAACCGGCACCCGCACCTGCGCGGCCAGCACCGGGAAGTCGGTCGGCCAGTCGTGCACGACGGCTACTTCGTAGCCCGGTGTACCCACGGTGAGCGAACGCCCGCCCACCACCTCGGGCGGATAGCTTTCCGTCGGACTCCACAGCAGTTCCCGGATCCCGCCCGCCTTGCGGGTCTTGCGTATCTGCTCGATGACCCGGATCGCCTCGGGGCGTTTGTGGACGCCGGTGCCCGCCAGTTCCAGGCCGAGCAGTTCGTCGCCGCGATCGTCGGCGGCCATCCGTGCGGCCAGATCGCAGCCGGCCGAATGCCCGGCGAGGAACACCCCGGCACCGCGCCCGCTCGAGCCGAGGAGCGCGTCGATCGCGGCGTAGCTCGCGTCGACGCGGCGCTGCGGCACATCGAAGGTCGCGTCCCACGGCTCGGAAGCGCCGTATCCCGGCCGGTCGAGGGCGAGCACGGTGAAGCCGAGTCGTGCGCCGAGCCGCAGCAGCGACAGCCACGGTCGGCCAGGAACATCGAAGTAGCGCGCCGAGGTGGCGCCACCGTGCACCGCGACGAGCACCGCGCGCGGATCAGCGACCTCGGCGCACAGGGCCGACATCCGCATCCCCGCCACCTGGACTTCCCTGGCCACCACAGCATCCACAGCCGTCGGCTCACGCAGCAGGCCGGTGCCCTCGGCGCTCATGCCTCCGCCCGCAGGAGCATGACACCGCTGGGGGTGAGTCCCCCGCTGCTGACGACGGCGACCCGCGCATCCGGAATCTGGCGCTGCTCGGCGCGACCACGCAATTGTGTGATCGCCTCGTGGATCAGTCCCATGCCGTGGGTGCGCCCGTGGGAGAGCTGCCCGCCATGGGTGTTCAGCGGTAGCGATCCGTCGCGGGCGATGTTCTTGCCGCCCTGGAGGAAGTCCTTGGCCTCGCCGATTCCGCAGAAGCCCAGCGCCTCGATCCAGGACAGGCAGTTGAAGGTGAAGCCGTCGTAGAGCTCGGCGACATCGACGTCCTCGGGGCGCAGTGTGGTGCGAGACCACAGATGCGCCGCCTGACCCAGGACCTGTGGCTCGTGGGTGAGTGTGCTCTGATCCCATTCGAGCCGTTCGATGATCTGGGTGCCGACCGCCTCCACCAACACCGGCGGTTGGGCCAGGTCGGCCGCGGTCTCACGCGCCGAGACGATCACGGCGACCGCACCGTCGCACGGCACGTCACAGTCGTAGAGACCGAAGGGCGTGGTGACCGGTCGGGCGGACAGATAGTCGTCCATGGTCAGTGGCTCCCGGTAGATCGCGGACGGATCGAGCGCCGCGTTGGCGCGCTGATTCAGCGCGATCCAGCCCAGCGTTTCCCGATCGGTGCCGTAGCGATGGAAATGGCGTTGCGCGGTCTGCGCGAGCAGGTGTGCTGCCGAGATGGCCCCGAACGGGGCGAGCCATGGGTCGGTGATGCCGCCGGACGGTGAAATCGTCCCGGCGCGAACGTGTTCGGCGTAGCTCGACTCCCACACCGTGCGGAAGCACAGCACGTGGCGAGCCAGCCCACTCGCCACCGCCAGCATCGCCGCGATCACCGAGCCGCCGGGGCCGAAGGTCTCCGCGCCGCCGTTGTACCAGGTCGGACGGATACCCAGCGCCGATTCCACCGCCGTGACGCCACCTTCGGAGAAGGGCCCGAAATCTCCCGAGCCCGGATAGGTGGACAGGCCGTCGATGTCGTCGAGGCCGAGTCCGGCATCGGCGACCGCGTTGCGACAGGCCGTCAGAGTCAACGTCAGCGGGTCGGTCATGAGCCGTCGCCCGATCCGGGACCTGCCGATGCCGGTGAGCGCGACCTTGTCCTCGAACTTCTCCCGCGACGCCATCGGCCGGACGTGCTCGCGAACGGCCGATGGTTCGATCGGATCCACCGGCAGCGGGGTCGGCGGCGACTGCGGGTCCGCGGGCCGGAACAGCGGTAGCCAGGCCGTGCCAGTCTGCTCGAACACCACCTCCATCCGCTGCCCGAGTACGAGATCGGCGGGGTCGCAGCCGATCACATTGGTGGTCAACCGGACCCGCGAGTCCTCCTCGAGCGCGACCTGCGCCACGACGTAGGGCGCGGGCAACCCCGCAACAGCGAATCGGTGGTTGACAGTGAAGCCGATCAGTGTGGCGAATCCGGAGACCGCGCCGACCTCGAGGTCCTCGCTTCGGCAGTATCGGCACACGGGTTGCGGCGGGTGGATCAGCGCCGTACAGGACCGGCACTGCGTGATCCGCAGGCGACCGTCGGCGCCGGAAGCCCAGTAGAACTGGGTTTCCGGCGTGATCGTCGGCGGCGGCCGTCGGGTGGACTCGGCCACGGTGCTCCTTCCGAGCTGAGTCAGCTCGCCGTTGCCTTCGGCTTGGCAGGCAGCGAATAGTTGGGCCGCCCGAGCCCGAGGATGTGCTGGGCGATCATGTTGCGGAACACCTCGAGCGTGCCGCCGTAGATGCCGCACAGCGGCGCCCAGCGGTAGATGTACTCCATGGCGCCGTTGTCGACGGCGCCTTCGGTGTCCACCGGCAGCGCGGCGGCGGGGCCGAGGATGTCCATCAGGTCCGGCGAGATGTCGCGCATGGTCTGCGCGATGGCGACGCGGCCGAACATGTGCGGAGCCGAGAGCGCTGCCTCCATCCGCGCGATGCTGCGGCCGAGGCGATGGGCGACCGCCCGGTCGTCGAGCAGACGCCGACCGTCAGGTCCGGTGGCCGCCGCGATCGAGACCACCTTGTCGACCGAGGTCGCCATCATGGTGCCCTGATGGATGAGTATCGAGACATCCTGCAGGCCGTCGTCGTCGGCGCCGACCACGCCGTGTTCCTCGTTGAGCGGGCCCATCAGCACCGCCCAGCCGCCGTTCACCTCGCCGAGGCGGTACTTGTCCTCCACCCGGACATCGCTGTAGTAGACGATGTTGGTGCGGTCGCCGTCCACGGTGCGGATGCCCTGGATCTCGATGCCCGGGCTGTCCAGCGGAACCAGGAACATGGTGAGGCTCTTGTGTTTCGACCCGTCGGGGTCGGTGTTGGTGATCAGGAAGACGTACTGGCAGTTGTGCGCGCCGGTGGTGAACATCTTCGAGCCGTTGATCACCCATTGGTCGCCGTCGCGCACCGCGCGCGTCTTACACATCGCGACATCGGACCCGCCGTCGGGCTCGGTGTATCCCAGGCACAACCGGACCTCACCGCGCTCCAGTGCGGGCAGGACCTCCTTCTGCAGTTCGACGGACCCGTGTTTGCGGACGGACTTGGAGACGATCGCGGTCGTTCCCCAGGTGACCCAGGGAGTGTGGACCCGGCGCCGCTCGAGGTCCCACAACCGGCGCCGCAGGCGATTGAGCCCGCCTTCTTCCTCGGAGTTCAGTTCCGCGCTCAACCAGCCGGCCTCGCCGAGAGCCAGGTGCACTCCCTCGTCGAAGTTGTCGCCGGTCTCGCGGTCGCGACGACGGACCTCGTCGGTGACGTGGGTGGTGAGGAAAGCCCGTGCCCCGTCCAGGAATTCCTGGTCATCGGCAGAGAGTTCGACTCGTGAGAAATCCATGTTCTACTCCGTCCTAGGCCGACGCTGCGGCGAAGAGTTCGGCGACCTGTACTGCGCTGGCGCCCAGATCGCCCGCGGCCAGCGGCCAGCCCCTGGCCCGCACCAGATACGCGGACGCGGCCGCTTCCGTCGCGACCCCGAGTCCGCCCTGTACCTGGACCGCCGTGGTCGCCGCGCGGGGCGCTTCCTCGGCGATGTAGACGAACGCCGCGGCAGGCAGACCGGGCTGCACGTCGGGCTCGTGTTCGAGAAACCACGCGGCGCGGCGGGTCAGATTGCGGGCGGCGTTGACCGTGATCGCGATATTGGCCAAGGGATGGGAAATGCCCTGCAGGGTCGAGATCGGGACACCCATCGTGTAGCGGGTGGTAGCGAATTCCGCTGCTATCCGCAGGGTCTCGTCGATCAGCCCGACCAGCGCGGCGGCAGTCAGCACGCGCCATTCGTCGAGCGCCCGGTCGTACTCGGCGAGCGCCTCGGCACCACTGGCCAGCACGGTCCGGCGGTCGGCGGCGGCCGGGTCGACCCAGGCCATCGGCAGACGACCGATGTTGTCGACCTTGGTCGGCCGGGTGTCGAAACCCAACCGCACGATGTCATCGCCGTCCCGCATGACGATGTCGTCGGCGACCGAGCCCGCGGCGATGAGCCGAATGCCGGTCGCGGAGTCGACGCGGGTGTCCAGCGCGACCAGGCGCTTGCCTTCTACCACGTCGGCACTGTCGCGATCACACACACTCAACGCACCGAGGCGAGCCAGCAGCCGCGCCGCGCACAGATGGTCGATCCACGGCAGCGGCGCGATCACCCGCCCGAGTTCCTCAGCGACCAGGGACAATTCGACCAGCGTCGCACCGTCGCCGCCGACCGATTCCGGCAGCGCCATCGAGGTCGCGCCGGTCGCGCACAGCTGCTCCCACAGATCCTTGTCGAATCCGGTCTCCTCGGCCGCGCGGACGGTGTCGAGTGAACACCGCGAGCGGAAGAACTTCGCGTAGACGGCTTGGAGTTCGGTTTGGTCCGCCGACAGGCTGTAGTCCTGCCGGCGCAGTTCGTAACGGTCCATCATCGTATTTCTCCTGATTCCGGCGCGTCAGTCGCCGACGGATCGGTCGCCGAAGAAGAACTCCTGCGCGTTGTTGTAGAGGTAGTTGTCCAGCACGTCCGCGGGCAGATCCAGCGCTTCGGCTTCGGGCACGACCCTGCGCAGGGCGAGCACCGGCCAGTCCGAACCGAAGATCACCTTGTTCTTGCCTCGCGTGCGCATGAAGTGAACGAGACTGTCCGGCAGCCGTTTAGGCGACCACGCCGAGGTCATCAGGCGCAGATTCTCGTACTTGATGAGTAGCCGGATCGCGGTGTCCCACCACGGATCGGCGCCGTGGATCATGCACAGCCGCAGTTCGGGAAACTGGTAGCACACCCGGTCCAGATAGATCGGATTCTGCACCTCACCGGGAATCGGCGGGCCCGGGATTCCGGTGTTCATGCACAGCGGCAAGCCGATTTCGGCGCATTTGTAGTAGAGCGGGTAGTACACCGCGTCGGTCGGCGGATAGCGCCCGTCACCCCAGAAACTCGGGCCGGTCGTGGTGTAGGTGACGGGGAGATCACGCACCAGCGCGGTGAGTTCGCGCAGCGAGGCGACCGGGCGCAGGAGATCGACGCCGTTGACCGCCAGCGAGAACCGATCCGGTCGTGCCTCGACGAACTCGAGCGCGGTCTTGGACGGTTTCACCATCGAGTACATCAGGACGGCCTTCTCCACGCCCTGTTCGTCCATCTCGTCGAGCAAGGCGGTGAGTTCGACCTGGGCGTACATCGAATCGGCGCCCTTGAAATAGTCGTCACGGACTTTGAGCATCCAGCTGGGTTGCTCGAGCTCACCGAAGTGAACATTGACCAGGCAGTCGTTGACCTTGCGCATCGTCATGCTCCGATTCCTTCGGCGGCGGCCTCGCCGGCTTCTTCGACGGCCTGCCGCATCGCCCAGCGGTAGTCCGGCTTGCCGTTGCCGAGCCGACGGATCTCCTCGACATAGATCACGGCCTTGGGCACCTTGAAGCCGGCCAACCGAGATCTGCACAACTGCTGCAACGCCGTTGGACCGACCCGGTCCGCCGCGTCGACGAGGTCGCCGGCATCGACGCAGACCAGCGCGACCACCTCGTTGCCCCATGTCGCACTCGGTCTGCCGACCACGAGCGCGTCACCGACAAGGGGATTCGAACGCAGCACCTCCTCGACCTCTTCGACGAACACCTTCTCGCCGCCGGTGTTCACCACAAGGGCGTCGCGCCCGAGCAGTCGCAACGACCCGTCGGCGTCGACGGTCGCCCGGTCACCGGGGATCGCCATCCGTACGTCGTCGATGATGGGGAAGGTCCGCTCGGTGGCCTCGCGGTCGTCGAGGTAGCCCAGCGGAACGCGGCCGGTACGGGCTGCCCAGCCGACCTCGGCCTCGCCCGGTGTCAGGAATCGGGTGCGGTCGTCGGAGACGGCTGTCCCGCCGGGCATCGGGGCGAAGCTGTCGACTTCGTTTCCCTTGGTACTGCGACCGAATCCCATGCCGCCGGTTTCGGATGACCCGTAGCCCTCCACGACGAACGCGTGCGGAAGCAGGTCGAGCAGGTCGCGCCTGTGCACGGGGTTGGTCGCCGCGCCGCCGGTGCCGATCGCCATCAGCGCGGACAGGTCGTAGTTCCCTTCGCGCAGCGCGCGCACCAGCGGTCCGGCGTAGGCGTCGCCGACGATCGTCATGAGCGCGGCCCGTTCCTGTTCGGCCACCCGGAGTGCGTTGTGCGCGTCGAACTTTCGCTGGTCGTCGTAGAGCACGACCGTCTGCCCGGCGAGCAGTCCGGAGAACGACGTCCAGATCCCGGCCGCGTGTGACAGCGGCGACACCGCGAACCAGACGTGACCGGTCATCAGGGCCAGCTGGCGCAGACCGTCACCCGACTCGTGGTCGGCACCGTTCATCGACGAGACGTACATGTCGCCCTGGCGCCAGAGCACACCCTTGGGCCTGCCCGTCGTGCCGCCGGTGCACAACATGACCAGATCGTCGGGCGAGGTCTCGATGACCGGCTCATCGGCGCCGAGCGCCACCGCGTCCTCGTAACCGATCGCCCCCGCCAGCTCCGCGACGTCGCTGCCGTCGTCGACCGACACCAGCAGTTCGACTCCCGCGGGCGCGGCCTGCTCCACCACCGGGCCGAAGGACCGGTGATAGACGATGCCACGCGGCTTGATGTAGGCCAGCAGATCCCGGATCTCGTGCGCGGTGTAGTGGTGGTTGATGTTGACCGGCACGACGCGCGCCTTCATCCCGGCGAGCATCACATCGAGGTACTGGTCGTTGCGCATCACCAGCGCGATCCGGTCCTGACCGCATTCCCAGCGGTCGAGTTCCGCGCGCGGGGTGTGCGCACCGAATCCGCGCTCAGCGAGGAAGTTCGCGAACTTCCGCGTCCGCAGTGCCGTCTCACCGAAGGTGCGGCGGCGTTCGCCACACACCGTCACGGTCCGATCCGGTACCGCCGCCGCGACCTCGTCGAACACGGCGCTGATCGTCCATTCGGTCAACAGAGCGCTCCGATGTCAGCGCGGGGATTCGATTGTTCTGTCTGCATGGTTCGGTCCTCGATGTCCTAACGGGAGGTGGCGGGAAAGCTTGCCGCAAACCGAATAGATATGACTACTGTATACGTAACAGTAGCGGTCTGCGCAAGACATCGGGCCAGGATTACCGCCGACCCGTTGAACGAGGAACGCGAGTACGAGCCCGCCGAATCGGCCGTCGACTCAGATACCCGACGGTACTCTTTACTGTATATCTAACGGTATGAATCACCGATACCGATCGACCTGGAAGAATCGGGGACGACAGTGACCACCGAGAACCCGTCCGTCGACAGCGCCGGGACCGTGGGCGTCGAGCACGACGGACCGATTCTGCGCCTCACCATCGACCGTGCGAGCCGACGCAACGCACTGTCCCCCAGCATGATCGACACCCTCGTCGCCACGCTCACCGCCGCCGCGACCGACGCCGAGCTGCGCGTCGTGCACATCACCGGCGCCGGCGCGGATTTCTGCTCCGGTGTCGACTGGGTCGCGACCAACAGTGCGGGCGAGCGCCCACCGACCGGCGATCTGGTCCGGCGCATCCCGCACACCGCCCACCGCGTCATCGAACTGGTGCACACTCTGCATCTGCCGGTGGTGTGCACCGTCCGAGGCTGGGCCGCCGGGCTCGGGTGCAATCTCGCGATCGCCGCCGATTTCACCCTCGCCGACACCGACGCGGTGTTCTGGGAGCCGTTCCTGCCGCGCGGATTCAGTCCCGACTCCGGCTCCACCTGGCTGCTCCCTCGCTTGATCGGGCTGGCCAGGGCCAAGCGGATGCTGCTGCTCGGCGAGAAGGTCGGGGCGACCGACGCCGCCGACTGGGGGCTGATCCACGAAGCCACCGCTCCCACCGATCTCGACCGGGCCACCGAGGAACTGCTCACCCGTTTGGCCACCGCGCCGACCGTCGCCCTCGGCCTGGCCAAACAGTCCATCCACCGCAATCTCGTCACCGGACTCACCGAGTCGATGGACAACGAGCTCTACGCACTCGAACTCGCCTGCCGTACCACTGATTTCAAGGAGGGGCTGGCCGCGTTCCGGCAACGCCGCGCTCCCGAGTTCCACGGCCGGTGACACCACCGGGCCGACCGACACCACTGCCCGAGAGTATGAAGAGGTAACCGATGAAGACCAGAGGCGCGTTGATCTGGGACCGCAATCAGCCGTGGTCGATCGAGGACATCGAGATCGGCGAGCCGCGAACGGGCGAGGTCAAGGTCAGGATGGAGACGGCGGGGCTGTGCGATGCCGACCACCATCTCGTCACCGGCGATATCGCCATGGCCGGCTTCCCGATCCTCGGTGGCCACGAGGGCGCGGGGGTGGTGGTCGAAGTCGGCGCGGGCGTGCACGATCTCGCTGTCGGCGACCATGTGGTGATGTCGTTCGTGCCGTCCTGTGGCACGTGCCCGCCGTGCCGTGCCGGACTGTGCAATCTGTGCGACCTGGGCGCCGGTCTGCTCGGCGGCGCGGCTGTCGCGGACGGCACCTTCCGGGTCACCGCGCGGGGACGCGGAGTGCATCCGATGGCGCTGGTCGGCGCGTTCGCGCCCTACGCGGTCGTCCATCGGGCGTCGGTGGTGAAGATCGACCCGTCGATCCCATTCGAGATCGCCTGCCTCGTCGGCTGCGATATCACCACCGGCTACGGTTCGGCCGTGCACACCGCACGGATCCAGCCGGGCGAGGATGTCGCGATCATCGGGCTCGGCGGCGTCGGCGCGTCCACGCTCCAGGGCGCGGTGCTCTCGGGCGCGTCGCGGATCTTCGTCGTCGATCCGGTCGAGTGGCAGCGCAAGCAAGCCGAGAAACTCGGAGCCACCGACGTCTATCCCGACCTCGCCACCGCCACCGCAGGCATCGCCGCCGCGACCGGGGGACGCATGTGTCACAAGGTGATCGCCTCGATGGGGCGGCGAGACGGTGACGACCTCGAAGCGTGGATGGACCTCACGGCCAGAGCGGGCACCTGCGTACTCACCGCCATGGGCACCACGCTGGCCGCCGAGGTGCCGCTCAAACTGTCGATGCGGACACTGTTGCAGAAGAACCTGCAGGGCAGCCTGTTCGGCGGCGGGAATCCGCACGAGGACATCCTCGAGGTGCTGGCCCTGCACAAACTCGGCGACCTCGACCTGGATGGCACCCGCACCAAGGAGTACCGGCTCGACCAGATCAACGAGGGCTACGACGAGATCCACCGCACCCACGATCTGCGCGGCATCATCCGCTTCACCGACGCCGACCGTTAGCCCACACGAAAACGGGGGCCGGACGATTCGTCCGGCCCCCGTTCTGTCGGCGGTTCAGGGGTGGTTCAGGGAATGATGACGGTGCGCTGCACCGGCGCCGCGGGGGTCTGGCGCCCGTAGAGGCCCCGCTGCAGCGATCGAAGCAGGACGTTGCGTGTCTCCTCGGGCCGGATCAGTTCGTCGAAACCCATGTGCTCGGCGGAATGGTAGGACGCCTTCAGCTCCATGTCGCGCAGTTCGGCGGCCAGATCGGCTTCGGCGTGGGAGGCGTTGCTCAACGCGGCGGCGCCCATGGCGCCCATCGTGGCGCCCGGGTAGGCGAACGTGCCCGCCTGACCGTCGAATCCGATCAGCGACATCACCATCGAGCCGAATCCGTAGGCCTTGCGCAGTGTCACATGCAGTTTCAGCGTCGTCGCCGCGGTCTGTGCGACGAACATCCGCGCGCCGCTGCGCAGCACACCTTCCCGCTCGGACTCGCTGCCGGGCAACATGCCCGGGTTGTCGGCGAGGAAGATGATCGGCAGGTGGAAGGAATCGGCGACCATGATGAAGTGGGCCGCCTTGTCCGCGGCCTCGGCGTCGATCGAGCCGGCCAGGACCTGCGGCTGATTGGCCACCACCGCGACCGGGTGCCCGCCCAGATGTGCCAGCGCGCAGATGATCGGCGTACCGCGTTCGGGCTGCACCTCGAACCAATCGGTGCCGTCGAATACGACATCGAGCACGGCCCGCATGTCGTAACTCTGCACGTTGTCCCGGGAGACGATGTCGAGCAACTCCGGTGTCGCGCGCGGCCCCGTCGTCTCGTCGGCGAGGTACACCGGCGGATAGGACCACGCGCTCGGCGGGAAATAGGACAGGTAGCGGCGGATTTCGTCGAGGACGTCCTCGTCGGTCTCGGCGACGTTGTGGACCACACCGCTGGGCAGCGCGACGTCGGGCCCACCGAGGTCTTCTTTCGAGATGTCCTCGCCGGTCGAGACTTTCACGACCGGCGGTCCCGCGGTGAAGATACAGCCCTGCCTGCTCATGATGGAGAAGTCGGCGACAGGGGCGACCAGCGCGCCGTGGCCCGCCGAGGGCCCGAGCACGCCGGTGACCATCGGCACCTTGCCCGAGCATTGTGCCTGGGCGAGCAGGTCGGTGGGCGTTCGGCCGTAGTGGTCGCCGGTCGGCCGGAACCCGGCCCCCTCCAGCAGCATCACCAGCGGAACCTTGTCGCGCACCGCCAATTCGGCCAGCCGATACCGCTTGGAGTTGCTGCCGGGTGCGATCGAGCCTGCCAATGTAGTGAAGTCCTCGGCACCGACCATCACGGGGACACCGTTGATCAGGCCGGAACCGGTCACGATGGCGTCGGCGGCCACCTCGCCGCCGACGAGGGTGCCGAACTCCTGGAACGTCCCGGGGTCGAGCAGCCGTTCGATGCGCGCTCTGGCGTCCAGTTTTCCCTTCCCCCGATGTTTGGCGACCCGGTCGGGGCCGCCCATCTCCAGCACACGCGCGCGGCGACGGCCGAGATCATCGAGGGTCTCGTTCCAGGTGTTGGCAGTTGTCATGTCGGGCCTGTCTTCCGTGATCGGGTACGCCGGAAACGGCGCGGGAATTCGGGAAAGCGGGACTGTTCGCTCAGTCGACGGCTGATCCACCCGCAACGCGGTCAACGCCGCATGCAACCTCGCCTCGTCGGCATAGGCGGCCGGATCCGCCAGAACGTTCGCAGCCTCATCAACGATCGGCATCCCTATCAGCACCTTTTCGCGTTCCGAGTCGGCAACCCCGCAATCCACCACCTCGCACGCACCCGTACCGATGGCGTTGTCTCGGTCACAAGACTGATTTATAGTTGCCCTTACTGTCAAGCTTTCCATAACATCGGCGACCGGTCGCCCCACAGCGACCCCGGGCCGCCCGCTCGCGCCCCTCGCCTCGACAGTCGCATTGCCGACCCAGACGTCGCTCATATACTGTATGGCTTACAGTAAGTATTACTCCGAATAGTCGTACGGTGTGACGAAGCCAGAGGTGAGCTGTGAACAGCCCAGTTGAGGACCAATCAGAGACGATCGGGGAAGTTCCCGATCCCCACGATCCCTACCCCTTCTTCGCCGCGCGGCGGCGAGCGGGCGGCGTGTTCCACGGGACGGTGATGGACTACTCCAGAACCCCGAAGGAGCTGCGCCCCACCGACACCTACGCCGCCATGTCCTGGACCGCGGTGAACAAGGTCTTGCGCAACAACACGGTGTTCAGCACGAAGCTCTACGACACGACGATCGGCGTGTTCATGGGGCCCACCATCCTGGCGATGGACGGGTCCCCCCACCGCGCGCACCGTAACCTCGTGTCCGCGGCCTTCAAGCCGCAGTCGCTGGCCGTGTGGGAACCCGAGGTCGTGCGCCCGATCTGCGAGGAACTCATCGACGAATTCATCGACGAGGGTCGCGCGGATCTGGTCCGCGACTTCACTTTCGAGTTCCCCACCCGGGTCATCGCCCGCCTGCTCGGACTGCCCGCCGAGGACCTACCGTTCTTCCGCGACGCCGCGGTGGCCATCATCAGCTACGCGGGCAATGTGCCGAGGGCGCTGCAAGCCTCCAGGGAACTGAAGGAATACTTCCTCGGTCATATCGACAAGCGGCGGAACGCACCCAGCGACGACATCATCAGCAACCTTGTTACCGCCGACATCGACGGTGAGAAGCTCAGCGATCGCGCGATCTATTCCTTCCTGCGCCTGCTGTTGCCCGCCGGTCTCGAAACGACCTACCGCTCCTCGGGAAACCTGCTGTACCAGTTACTCAGTCACCCTGAGCAATTCGCCGCGGTCCAGCGAGATCCCAGCCTGCTCCCGCAGGCGATCGAAGAGGGTTTGCGATTCGAGACGCCGCTGACTTTGGTGCAGCGATACGTCACCGAGGACACCGAATTGGAGGGCGTCGCCATCCCCGCGGGCGCTGTCGTCGATGTCTGCCTCGGCTCGGCGAACCGCGACGAGAGCCGATGGGAACGTTCGGAGGAGTTCGACATCTTTCGTCCCCATATCCCGCACATCAGCTTCACCGCGGGCGCCCACACCTGCCTCGGCCTGCACCTCGCCCGCCTGGAGACTCGCGTCGCCATGGAGTCACTGCTCGCGCGCCTGACCGACATCACCCTGCTGCCCGACGGCGACCCGCACATCTTCGGCCAGCCGTTCCGTTCGCCGAGCGCGCTGCCGGTGACCTTCGATGCCGTCCGAGGAGCCTTGTGACCACCCGTAACATCTTCGATCTCACCGGCCGTTCGGCGCTGGTCACCGGTGCGGCGGGCGGTATCGGCGCGGCGGTCGCCGCGGCCCTGGCCGCCCAGGGCGCCGCGGTGCTCGTCACCGATATCGACGGAGCCGCCGCGGCAGTCACCACCGAGAAGATCCTCGCCGACGGTGGCCGAGCCGCCGCGGTCGCTCTCGATGTCCGCGACCGGGCCGCCGCCGACGCGGCGGCGAGTGCCGCCGCGGCGCTGGCCGGCGGGACACTGCACATCGTGGTGAATAACGCCGGAGCCACCGAGCCCGCGATGTTCGGCGCCACCACCGAGGAATCGGTGCTGCGGATGCTCGACATCCATCTACTCGGCGCGTTTCGCTGCACACAGGCCGCGTTGGCGTATCTGCCGACCGACGGCACCGGTCGCGTCATCAACGTGACCTCGTCGGCGGGGTTGGTCGGCACGCTCGGGCAGGTGAACTACTCGGCGGCCAAATCCGGCATCGTCGGCATGACCAAGTCGCTGGCGCGTGAACTGGCGCGCAAGCAGATCACCGTCAACGCGCTCGCGCCGGCGGCGGCGACACCGATGACTGAAACGATCCGTACCGATCCCAAGTTCGCCGAACAGATGCTGAATCGAATTCCCCTGCGCCGCTGGGCCGAACCGCAGGAGGTGGCGGGCGCTTTCGTCTTCCTCGCCTCCGACGCGGCATCGTTCGTCACCGGTCAGGTACTGCCGGTCGACGGTGGTCTGGTGATGTGACCGCACCGAATTCTCAGGCCCGGGCCGTTCGGCCCGGGCCTGAAGTCGTTGTATGGACGGCAGATCGCGACACGCCTTGTTGGGCCGACACGATCGTGTCGGCCCAACAAGTGGATGTCGCGCTAGCCCAGATCCGGTTCCGGCACATGGAAGTGCGCGTCCCGCAGCCGGAATGCCTCCTTGGTGCCGTGTTCGGCTCTGGTCTTCACGAAATTGAATTCCCCCGGCGAGAATTGCAGATTGGTGCCGTAGGCGTGGAACAGATAGCTGGCCACTTCCTCGCCCTGATAGGCCTGGCTCTGCTCCACCATCCGGAACGCCTCCTTCGCGATGACGACACCGTCAGCCGGCATCTTCGCCGCCTTCTCGGCCCAGTACCGCGCACGGGCGGTGACGGCGTCCGGGTCGCAGGTCTCGGTGAAGACGCCGAGATGTTCCAGCGTTGCCGCCTCGATGATGTCGCCGGTCAACAGCATTCGGCGCGCGAGAACCGGGCCGAGCCGATGGAAGAACATGTGCAGGCTACCCAGCGCCGGACCCAGGAACCGCGCCGCGGGCATGCCGATCTTCGCGTCCCGCGCGATGACCGAGATATCGGTCATCAAGGCCATCTCGAACCCGCCACCCAGCGCATAGCCGCTGATCTCGCCGACGGTGACCTTCGGGAAGCCCATGAAATTGTGGTAGAAGCCGAAAGACTTGCGATCCACCGTAAGTCGCCTGCGCTGACTCGGTCTGCTCTTGGCGGGCCGGTCACCGGTGGCCGCCGGTCGCTCGCCGTACCAGCCGTAGGCGTTGTTCATATCGGCACCGGTGCTGAACACCCGCTCGGCACCGCGCAGCAACACGACGGTGATGTCGTCGTCCTCGGCCACTTCGTCGAGGTAGCGCGCGATCCCATCGCGCATGGCCGCGTCGTAGGAATTGCGCTGCTTCGGATTGTTCAGGGTGATGGTGGCGATCCTGCGGTCCGGATCCACCTCGTAGAGCACACGGCCCTCGGCGGTGCTGGAACTGGTCATCGGATGTCTCTTCCTTCTCGTTCGAGGGGGATGTGCGCGCGCTGCCCGTAGCGCGCCGTGGTCGGTGTGGCCATCAGACGACCTGCCGCTCGCGCAGGTCGGCCACCTCGTCGGGGCTGTAACCGAGATCGGCCAGGATCTGCCCGGTGTGCTCGCCGAGCAGCGGCGCGCGCCGACGAATCCGCCCCGGCGTGCGCGACAACCGGAACGGCGTTGCGACGATCGGCACCGGCTTCGACGCTCCCGGATAGTCGATCCGCTCGAGGTAGCCCAGCTTCTCGACGTGCGGGTCCTCGAGCACGTCGTGGGTGCTGTGCATCGGCGCCGCGGGCAGTTTGAACTGCTCGAGCGCCGCGAGCACCTCGGCCTTGGTGCGACCCCGGCACCAGTCCTGCATGAGGTCGTTGAGGAAGTCGCTGTGCTGCCAGCGCAGGTCGTCACCGGCGAAGCGCGGATCGTCCATGAGGTCCTCCCGACCGATCAACCGGCACCACCGGCGGAACATCGGCTGCCCGGCCACCTGGAGCAGCACCCAGCCGTCGGTGACCTCGTAGAGATCACACGGCGCGACCGAGGTCCCCCGATTGCCCATGCGCGGTTTGTCGACGCCGAGCAGGTCGCGCTCGATCAGGAACGCGTTGCTCATCATCAGCGCGGTCGGCAGCAGCGCGCCCTCGACGTGCTGGCCCTCGCCGGTGGCGCGGTGGTGGAACAGGGCCATCATGACCCCGATGGCCAGCGTCATCGCGGTGCCGAAGTCGGTGTAGGGGACCGTGGTGCGGATCGGCTGCTCGGGCAGGCCCTGGCGGTGGGTGGCGCCCGACATGACCTGGCCCGCACCGTCGAAACCGATCCGGTCGCTGTAGGGACCGCCCTCGCCGTAGGCCGTGGCGCTGGCCAGGATGATGTCGGCCTTGACCGAGCGCAGGGTGTCGTAGTCGAGTCCGCTGGCCCGCATTCCGGCCAACGGCATGTTGGCGACGACGATGTCGGCGCCTGCCACGAGGCGCCGGGTGATCTCGGCTCCGTCGGGTGTGGTCGAGTCGAGGGTCAGCGACCGCTTGTTGCGGTTGCACTGCAGGAACGTGCCGCCCTCGCCGCCCTCGGTCACCGCCTGCACCCAACGGTCCTCACCGCCCTCGCGCTTCTCGACCCGGACGACATCGGCGCCCATGTCGGCCAGGATCGCGCTGCACCACGGGGCGGCGATGAACCGGCCGTAGTCGAGTACCCGCACACCGTCGAGAACGCCCCTGGTCGTACTCCCCCCGGCGGGCCGGTCGGCTCCCGTGCCGTCCGAAGGTGTGCTCCCGTTCTCGGCCATCGCCACTCTTTCCTCGTCGGTACTTCACGTCACCTTGGCAGAACCATAACGGTATTGTCTACTGTATATCTAACAGTATGGGCCACGCCCTGTCCCCCAGGAGGAATGCATGCCGTTCGATACCATCGGCTACGAGGTAGACGGGCACACGGCCACCATCACACTGAACCGGCCCGAGGCCCTCAACGCGCTGAGCCCGCACATGATCACCGAACTGCGCGCCGCCTACGACGAGGCCGAGAACGACGACAAGGTCTGGCTGCTCATCGTCACCGCGAACGGTCGCGCCTTCTGCACCGGCGCCGATGTCAAGGCGATCCCCGGCGACGGCAAGGTCCTCAACGAGAAGCCGTACCTGTCGACCTACGAACAGTGGGAGGCTCCGCAGGAGGGCACCCCACCCTTCCGGACCATGACCAAACCGATTCTCGTCGCGATCAACGGAATCTGTTGCGGAGCGGGTTTGGACTGGGTGACCACCGGCGACATCATCATCGCCTCGGATCGAGCGACCTTCTTCGATCCCCATGTGAGCATCGGGCTCGTCGCGGGCCGAGAGGTGGTCCGTCTGGCCCGGGTGCTCCCGCGCACCGTGGCCCTGCGGATGGCGATGATGGGCAAGCACGAGCGGATGAGCGCCCAGCGCGCCTACGAGCTGGGCATGATCACCGAGGTCGTCGAGCACGACCGCCTGCTCGAGCGGGCAAACGAGATCGCCGATATCCTCAATTCCAATGCGCCGCTGGCGGTTCGCGGCACCAGACTGGCGATCGTCAAGGGCCTTGATGTGCCGATGCACGAGGCCGAGATGCTGGCCGAGTCGTTCCGCGAGCGGGTCACCCGCACCGAGGACGCGCTCGAGGGACCGCGCGCGTTCGTCGAGAAGCGCGCCCCGGAATGGCAGTGCCGATGAGCGCCGACTACAGCACGATCACGCTCGACGTCGACGCCGACGACCGGGTCGCCACCCTCACCCTGAACCGCCCCGAACGGCTCAACGCCTTCGACCGCACCATGTGCGAGGAGGTCCGCGACGCGTGGCGCCGGATCAGGCTCGACGACTCGGTCAACGCGGTCGTCCTGCGCGCGGCGGGCACTCGCGCCTTCAGCGCGGGACTCGACATCAAGTCCGCCTACGGCCAACCCGACGGGATCTGGCATCACGAGGACCCCGGCGAGCTGTTGAGCCCCAAGTGGCAGAAGATGTGGAAACCGGTGGTGTGCGCGGTCAACGGCCTGTGCACCGCCGGCGCGTTCTACTTCGTCAACGAGTCCGACGTGGTGATCTGTTCCGACGAAGCCACCTTCTTCGACTCCCATGTGTCGGCGGGGTTGGTCTGCGCACTGGAACCGATCGGACTCATGCGCCGGGTCGGGCTCGGCGAGACCCTGCGCATCGCGTTGATGGGCAACGACGAACGAGTTTGCGCCGAGACCGCGCTGCGCATCGGCCTGGTGACGGAAATCGTGACCCGCGACCAACTTTGGGAACGCGCGCACGCCATCGCCGCCGGCATCGCGGCCAAGCCGCCGACGGCGACCCAGGGCACGGTCAAGGCGATCTGGGAATCGCTGGACAAGCCCTATCGGGCCGCACTCGATCAGGGCCTCATCTACACCCGCCTCGGCAATCCGATCGCCAAGGCGGAACTCGCCGCGGCCGCGGAAGATCAACAACGCCGCGGCATTTCGACCGAACCGAGGATTCGTTGATGACCGACACCCATGACCATCCGCTGAGCGGGCGCATCGCCGGAGTCCTAGAGCTGGCGCCGAGTTCACGGGCCCTCGAATTCGACGGGGCCTGGCACAGCTGGGGCGAACTCGCCGAGACCGCGCGGCGCGTCAGCGTGCTGATCACCACACCGTGCCAAGTCGGCATTCTGTTGCGCAACCGCCCCGAACACGTGGCCGCGTTCCTCGGCGTTCTGCTCAGCGGCGGCACCGTGGTCGTGATCAACCCCGCGCGTGGCGACGACCGCACCCGGTCCGATATCGCCGCGCTCGACCTGCCACTGGTGATCGGCGGGCAGGCGGACCTGGCCGGCCTCGTCGGGCCAGGGGCCGCGACCGTGACCATCGCCGACCTCGACAGCACGCCGATCCCCAGCGAGTCGGTCGGCGAGCACGACGCGGGCACTCCGCTGCCGGGGATCGCCGTCCGCATGCTCACCAGCGGGACCACCGGGCCGCCCAAGCGCGTCGAGATCACCTACGACATGCTCGCGCGCAGTGTCATCGGCACCGACTTCGAGCAGGCCGCCGCACCGACCGCGCCGCGCGGTGGCGTCGCGATCGTCAATGCTCCGCTGGTGCACATCGGCGGTATCTTCCGCATTCTGCAGTGCGTCGTCGATGCCAGGCCGTTCGTCTTCCTGCCGCGCTTCGATCTCGACCGCTGGACGGCGGCGGTGCGAGCGCACCGGCCGGGCGCGGTGTCACTGGTACCCGCCGCCCTGCGGATGGTGCTGCACTCGGGCCTCGGCCCCGCGGATCTGGAGGGCGTCCGGGTGGTCACCTCGGGCACCGCGCCGCTGTCGGCCGCCGACGCCGACGCCTTCCAGGACAAGTTCGGCATTCCGGTCCTGACGTCGTACGCCGCCACCGAATTCGGTGGCGGCGTCGCCGGCTGGACGCTTCCCGACCACCGGCAGTTCTGGAATACCAAGCGCGGCAGCGTCGGTCGTGCCAGTGGCGGCGCCCGCCTGCGGGTGGTCGACGAGGACGGCACCGCGCTCGGGCCGGATGTGCCCGGCCTGCTCGAGGTCGCGCCCGGCCAGCTCGGTCCCACCGCCGGCTGGGTCCGTACCACCGATATCGCCCGCATCGACGCCGATGGGTTCCTCTGGATTCTGGGACGTGCCGATCAGGCCATCATCCGAGGTGGATTCAAGATCATGCCCGATGATGTCCGCGCCGCGCTGGAGGAACATCCTGCTGTCGGTGGTGCCGCGGTCGTCGCCAGGGCCGACGACCGGCTCGGCGAGACCCCGGTCGCCATGGTCGAGCTGCGCGCGGGTCGCCACACCGAGGTCGATGAGTTGGCGGCCTACCTGAGCACTCGATTGGCCCGCTACGAGATCCCCACCGATATCGCTGTCGTCGACGCGATTCCGCGCACCCCGTCGGGCAAGGCAGACCTGTCCGCGGTCCGTGAACACTTCACCGCAACCCCCATCGGCCGACGGCCACATTCCGAAAGTGGTGATCCGACATGATGTCGACCATCCGAGAGATCAGCGGGCTACTCGACCATATCGGCTTCCGCAAGGCGACAGACGCCGACGGCTCGCTCGTCTGGGAGCTGCCCGTCGCGCCACACGTGGTCAACACCTCCGGTGGGCTACAGGGCGGTCTGATCGCGACACTCGCCGACATCGCGGCAGGCACGCTCGCTCTGGAGTCCCGTCCACCGAACACCGGCGTGGTCACCTCGGATCTCAGTGTGCGGTACTTCCGCCCGATCACCGACGGCACGGCGCGCGCGGTGAGCAAGGTCGTGCACGCGGGTAAACGGTCGATCGTCGTCCAGGTCGAGGTATTCGACGTCGTAGACGGCGCGCTGGCCGCTCTGGCGACCGTCAATTTCGCCACGGTGAGCTTCGCGACCGACCGATCAGCGGCAACGAACAGCTAGAACCGCAGCCGGTGCACGACATTCCGGCGTCGGTCACACGATGCGGAGGCCAGCAGTCGGCGGCGGCCGGTTGGTCGGCGGCGGCCGGATCGGAATTGCCCCGATCCGGCCTCATCGAATCCGGTTGGCGCAGAGATGCTCTGGTGGTCGGATACCGCTGACGTCACGCTGTGGTCCGGTACCGCCATCCGTCGTCCTCGTTCACTCAGGACTCGCTGGGCGCCGGTGGCCGGTAGAACAGCGCGAGCTGGCCGAGGCCCGCGGCCAGACCGAGGCAGACGGCGATGCCGAAACCCCACCAGCCGTCCAGCTGATCCGAGCCGAAGATCAGCTGATCGAGACTGATCCGGCCGGGGCCGATAATGGCCACGCTCACCGCGCCGACCGCGAGCACCAGGTTGTATTCCCAGCCTTCGCCGACGATGAAGAAGCCGTTGGACCGGTGCACGGTCCAGGCGGCCACGAGCATGAGCGCGACGAACCCCGCGGCGGCAGCCGGCGTGAGCAGCCCGAGGGCCAGCGCGATGCCGACGCCGACCTCGCTACCCGCGGCGAGGCGCGCGTGCACGATGCCCGGTTTCATCCCGATGCTGTCGAACCATCGGGCGGTACCGGGAATCCGGCCACCCCCGAAGAATTTGTTGTACCCGTGCGCGGCCATGGTGAGGCCGAGGCACACCCGCAGAATCAGTACACCCGCGTCGTACGCTGCCATCTCCACACCACTCCGTCAATCGAGGTCAACGCCGTGAGCGTAACGCTCGAAGCGATTCCCGTATCCCATACCGCTAGTATTACAGTAATGTTAGACATTGCGAGCGCGTGGTCAAGACGAGACATCGCCGGACACGCTCGCCCACACCACGCAACGAGCACGACGGCGCCAGGTCGCCGCGAACGAGGAGGCCCTGCCATGACGAGCGCACCCACCGGAGTCGGCGCTGTCAGCGCGGAGGACTTCCGCGAAATACTCGCGCAGACCAAGGATTTCGTGCGAAACGTGGTCATGAAGCGGGAGCGGGAGATCGCCGAGCAGAACCGGATGCCCGACGAGATCGTCCAACAGGCCAAAGCCATGGGTCTGTTCGGTTATGCCATCCCGCAGCAGTGGGGTGGGCTCGGGCTCGACCTCGCGCAGGATGTCGAGCTGGCCATGGAGCTCGGCTACACCACGCTCGCGCTGCGATCGCTGTTCGGCACCAACAACGGCATCGCCGGACAGGTCTTGGTCGGATTCGGCACCGACGAGCAGAAATCCCAGTGGCTCGAACAGATCGCCTCCGGCGCCGTCGTCGCGTCGTTCGCACTCACCGAATCCGGTGCGGGGTCCGATCCCGCCGCGCTGCGCACCACCGCGGCCCGGTCCGGGACGGACTGGATCATCAACGGCGAGAAGCGATTCATCACCAACGCACCGGTTGCCGATCTGTTCGTCGTCTTCGCGCGCACCCGCCCGGCCGACGAGCACGGCGCGGGAATCTCGGTCTTCCTGATCCCCGCCGGCACACCCGGCGTCGAGGTCGGCCCGAAGGACCGCAAGATGGGGCAGGAGGGCGCATGGACCGCGGAGGTCTACTTCCGCGATGTCCGCGTCGGCGACGAGGCACTCGTCGGCGGCAACGAGGACATCGGCTATCGGGCCGCGATGACTTCGCTGGCGCGCGGCCGCGTGCACATCGCGGCACTCGCGGTCGGCACCGCGCAGCGGGCACTCGACGAATCTGTCGCCTACGCCGCGACCGCCACGCAAGGCGGCACACCCATCGGGCGGTTCCAATTGGTCCAGGCGCACCTGGCCGACATGCAGACCGGAGTAATGGCGGGCCGCGCGCTGGTTCGCGATGCCGCGCGAGCATGGGTGGCCGAACAGGACCGCCGGATCGCGCCGTCGGTAGCCAAGCTGTACTGCACCGAAATGGCTGGGCGGGTAGCCGATTCGGCGGTGCAGGTGCACGGCGGCACGGGGTACATGCGCGATGTGGCAGTGGAACGGATCTACCGTGATGTCCGGCTGCTGCGGCTGTATGAGGGCACCAGTGAGATCCAGCGCCTGATCATCGGCGGCGGGCTGATCAGGAATGCCGAGCGAGCCGCGAAGTAGCGGACCGGCCGGGTCGGCCACCGCATGGAGAGCGGCCGACCCGGTCGCCGGACGTCAGCTCAAGTCGAGCGGACCGTCTGCGATCGCGGCCCCCAGGCCGCTCAGATCGATACCGAGGTCGGCGGTCGCGGTCAAGCACGCCGCGACGTCCTTCCGCAGGAACGGCGCGGCGCGTTTCTCGAACTTCGCCAAACCACCGGTGCGCCGAATCGAATCGGCCGCGTAGCTGTTGCCGCTGGCCACCGACAGCGCCGCCAGCAACTGCCCTTCCTCGATTCCCAGCTGTCGGCCGACGTCGGCGGCCACGGCCACCAGTTGCGCGTTGGCGGCGAACAGCGCGTTGTTGACCAGTTTCACACCGAGCGCACTACCGAGCGCACCGGTGGCCAAAACCGTACTCGCGTAGGCGGACAGCACCGACCGGACGGCCTCGACCGCGACGGACGGACCACCGAGCAATACCGTGAGACGCCCCGCGGCGATATCGTCGGCCGATCCACTGACTGGCCCGTCGAGCAGGACCGGACCGTCGGGTCGCTCGGCGGCCAGCTCGGTGATCGTCGAGACCGCGCCGGTCGTGTGCGAAACCACGACCGCGTCGGCCGGCGCCGTCGCCAGCACCCCGTCCGGACCCGACAGCACCTCGCGTAACTGGTGATCCGAGAACAGGCACGCGATGATCACCTCGCTGGATACCGCGGCCTCCCGCACCGAGTCGACGACCTCGGCTCCGGCCGCCCGCAGCCGCTCCCGTACCGCATCCTGCCGCGCATACACCACGGCCCGATGACCTGCCGCCACCAGTCGAACCACCATCGGCTCGCCCATCTGGCCTGCTCCGATGAACCCGACAACCTTCGACATCCGCCCCGCTCCTCACTCGCGATGAACCCGTTCGCTACCGAGAACGATGCGACGAGCCGCGAATCGATAATAATCCAGTAATACCAACCGTAACAGTGCCATCGGGCGCGTTGCAGCAGCTTCTTGCGCCGCGAACGACCGGGCCATAAGGTTGCCTGACACAGTACCGTTGCCTTTACGATATGACATACGATAATGACTTCTGGTGCGCTGGTCCGCCGACACGGGATCGCGATCCCTGTCCCACACGACCCAGCGATCACCCGACAGCCCCGAGGAGAGCACGTGACCGGCCGACACAGCGACAAAGTCGCCTTCATCACCGGCGCAGCGCGCGGACAGGGCCGTGCGCACGCGGTACGCCTGGCGCGCGAGGGCGCCGATATCATCGCTGTCGACCTCGCGGGCCCACTGCCTGCTGCGGTTCCCTACGATTCGGCGACGCCGCAGGACTTCGAGGAAACGGTTCAGCTGGTCGAGGCGACCGGCCGCCGGATCGTCGCCGCGACCGTCGACACCCGGGACCTGGATGGGCTGCGCAAGGCCGTCGACGACGGAGTGGCCACCCTGGGACGACTCGACATCATCGTCGCCAACGCAGGCATCTGCATCCCGCAGCGGTGGAACGAGATCACCCCCGAGTCGTTCCGCGACGTCATCGACATCAATATCACCGGCACCTGGAACACCGCGATCGCCGGGGCCGACCACATCATCGACGGTGGGCGCGGCGGCTCGATCATCCTGATCAGCTCCGCCGCCGGGCTGAAGATGCAGCCGTTCATGGTGCACTACACCGCCAGCAAGCACGCGGTGACCGGCATCGCCAGGGGGTTGGCCGCCGAACTCGGCAAACATCGGATCCGGGTCAACAGTGTGCATCCGGGCGCCGTATTGACACCCATGGGCAGCGGGGACATGGTCGCCGCGCTCGGCCGTTCGCTCGAGTCCAATCCTCAACTCGGCCACATGACGACACCGTTCCTGCCCGACTGGGTGGCCCAGCCCGAAGATGTGGCCGCCACCGTCAGCTGGCTCGCCGACGATGAATCCCGTTACATCACCGCCGCCCAGATCGCGGTCGACCTGGGCTCGACTCAGTACTGAATGCCCGTCACGCCGAAAGGATTTACACCATGTCACTTCTCGAGGGCCGCATCGCAGTTGTCACCGGCGGTGCGCAGGGCATCGGCCTCGCCATCGCGTCGACCTTCCTGCGTGCGGGCGCGCGGGTGGTCGTGGGTGACCTGAATCCCGATGCGGCCCGGGAAGCGCTGGGCCCGGACGGTGTTCGCGCGGTCCGCTGCGATGTGACCAGCGCCGAGGACGTCTCGGCGCTGCTCGCCACCGCGCACACCGAATTCGGTTCGGTCGACGTCATGGTCAACAACGCGGGCATCACCAGGGACGCCTCCATGCGCACGATGAGCGAAGACGATTTCGACCAGGTCGTGGCGGTGCATCTGAAGGGCAGCTGGCACGGCACAAGGCTCGCCTCGGCGATCATGCGGGAGCAGCGCCGCGGCAGCATCGTCAACATCTCGTCGCTGTCGGGCAAAGTGGGAATGGCGGGCCAGACCAACTATTCGGCCGCTAAGGCGGGCATCATCGGTCTGACCAAGGCCGCGGCCAAGGAGACAGCCCGCTTCGGCGTGCGGGTCAACGCGATCCAGCCCGGCCTGATCCGCTCCCCGATGACCACGGCGATGCCCACCGATATCTGGGACAAGAAGATGGCGGAGATCCCGATGTCGCGAGCGGGTGAACCGGAGGAGGTCGCCGGTGTCGCGCTGTTCCTCGCCTCGGACCTGTCCTCGTACATGACGGGGACCACGCTGGAAGTGACGGGCGGGCGGTTCATGTGACCGGCTGGCAGGCACACACCGTCGTCACCGACGAATACGTCGACCCCGCACCGGTCGCGGCGCTGAGCGCGGTCCTCGACTCGGGTGCGCCGCCGATCGGTGTCGGCGATCCCCTACCGCCGCTGTGGCATTGGGCGGCGCTGGCGCGCTGGCCCGTGTCGTCGGAGATCGGAGCCGACGGGCACCCGGCCCGTGGTTCCTTCCTGCCTCCGGTGGATCTGCCGCGCCGCATGTTCGCCGGCGGTGACGTGGTGCTGCACGAAGCGGTGACCATCGGGTCGACGGTGCGGCGCGTGACGCGGGTCGTCGCCGTGACGCCCAAGAGCGGGCGAACGGGTCCGCTGGTGGTGGTCGATGTCGAGATCCGGCTCTACACCGGCGCGGACACCCTCGCCGTGGTGGAACGTCAGAATCTGATCTACCGCGAGGCCGTGGCGCCCGGATCGATCGGTCCCGCGACGCCGTCCGCGCCCGAGCCCGCGGGCACTCCCCTGCGCCGCGTGGCCGAATGGGACTGGGAATTGCGCACTGATCCCATCGTCTTGATGCGGTTCAGCGCCGCGACGGCCAACCCCCACCGCATCCACTACGACTGGCCGTACGCGACCGGCGTCGAGGGATACCCGGCGCTGGTGGTGCACGGACCGCTCATGACCCTGGCCATGGCCGAGACCGTTCGACGGGAACGGCCCGATCCGGCACCGATCCGGTTCCGGCACCGCAACCTCGCGCCGCTGTTCTGCGCCGAACCGGCCCGCATCCAGCGTCGCGACACCGCCGACACCGACCTCGAACTCGCCGTCCGCACCGGTGGCGGCACCGACCGAACCGTCGAACACACCGTTCTGACCGCCGATTTCGACCATGACGGAGACCGAACCCATGCGTGAAGCAGTGATCTGCGAACCTGTCCGTACCCCCATCGGACGCTACGGCGGGGTGTTCTCCTCGCTCACCGCGGTCGATCTCGGTGTCACCGCCCTGCGCGGGCTGCTGGAACGGACCGGGATCGACCCCAAGGTCGTGGACGACGTAATCCTCGGTCACTGCTACCCCAGCAGCGAGGCTCCCGCCATCGGCCGGGTCGTCGCCCTCGACGCCGGACTACCGGTGACCGTCGGCGGCATGCAGATCGACCGGCGCTGCGGATCCGGATTGCAGGCGGTCATCCAGGCCGTCATGCAGGTCGCCTGCGGCGCCAGCGAAGTGGTGGTCGCCGGCGGTGTGGAGAGCATGACCAACACCCCGTTCTACTCGCTCGACATGCGCTGGGGCGGTGCGCGAGGTGGGGTCCGCGTCCACGACGCGCTGGCTCGCGGACGCGAGACCGCCGGTGGCAAGACCTATCCGGTGCCGGGCGGCATGCTCGCGACCGCCGAGAACCTGCGCCGGACCTATTCGATCCCCCGAGAGGAACAGGATCGGCTCGCGGTGACCTCCCATCAGCGTGCCGTCGAGGCCGCGCGCAGCGGTGCCAGCGCCGAGCAGATCATTCCGGTCACGGTGTCCTCGCGCCGGGGAGATTCGGTGGTCGACACCGACGAGCATCCCCGCGCCGACACCACCCTCGAATCCCTCGCCGCGCTGAAACCGATTCGGGCGCAGATCGATCCGGACTCGACGGTGACCGCGGGCAATGCCAGCGGGCAGAACGACGCGGCGTCGATGTGCCTGGTGACCACCCGGGACAACGCCGAACAGCTCGGCCTCACCCCCCTGATCACCCTGAAGTCGTGGGCCGTGGCGGGGGTGCGACCCGATGTCATGGGTATCGGACCCGTCCCCGCCACCGATGCCGCCCTCGGCCAGGCGGGGCTCGCGCTCGCCGACATCGACCTCATCGAACTCAACGAAGCGTTCGCGGCGCAGGCACTCGCGGTCATGCGGGAATGGAAGTTCGGCGAACGGGATCTCGACCGCACCAATGTGCACGGCTCCGGCATCTCCCTCGGACATCCGGTGGGCGCCACCGGCGGCCGGATGCTGGCCACTCTCGCCAGGGAACTGCACCGGCGCGAGCTGCGCTACGGGCTGGAGACGATGTGCATCGGCGGCGGCCAGGGCCTGGCCGCTGTCTTCGAGCGGGTGGTGTGAGCATGGCCGCGCGCGCCTTCACCTCACTCGATGATCTCTCGGCCGCGATCGGCGACACCGTCGGTCCCGGGCCGTGGTGCACGATCGACCAGGAACGAGTCGACGCGTTCGCCGAGTGCACCGGCGACGATCAGTGGATCCACGTGGACCCCACCCGCGCCGCCGACGGCCCCTACGGCGCCACCATCGCGCACGGCTACCTCACCCTGTCGATGCTGCCGTTCCTCGGCCGCGACCTCTACACCATCGAATTCGGCTCGGCGCGAATCAACTACGGCAGCAACAAGGTTCGGTATCCCTCCGCCGTGCGTGTCGGCACCCGGGTGCGTGCCTCGGCCACTCCTGTCGACTTGTCGGTCGAGACGTCGCGGTGCCTGCTCACCGTGCGCTGGGTCATCGAGAACGAGGGACAGGACAAACCGGTGCTGGTGGCCGAAACCCTCACGGTGGTGGTGTTGTGACCCGCACCGAGCCTCTCGCATCCGCCGACCCACGCCGCGAAGGCGCCGATTCCACCGAACGGATATCCCGATGAAACTCGGACAAACCCACGGCCTCACCGAGGTGCAGACCGAAATCCTCACCACTGTGCGCACGTTCGTGGACAAGGAGATCATCCCGGTCGCGCAGGAACTCGAACACGCCGACACCTATCCGCAAGCCATCGTCGATCGGATGGCGGAGATGGGTCTGTTCGGGCTGATGATTCCCGAGGAATACGGGGGCCTCGGCGAATCCCTGCTGACCTACGCGTTGTGTGTCGAGGAACTGGCGCGCGGTTGGATGAGCATCTCCGGTGTCATCAACACCCATTTCATCGTCGCCTACCTGCTCGCCCAGCACGGCACCGTGCACCAGCGGCGACATTTCCTGCCGCGCATGGCCACCGGTGCGGTGCGCGGGGCGTTCTCGATGTCCGAACCCGAACTCGGCTCGGATGTGGCCGCCATCCGCACCAGGGCCGTCCGCGCGGAGTCGGGCGACTACACGCTCAACGGCCGAAAGATGTGGCTGACCAACGGATCCACGGCCACAGTGGTCGCCACCCTGGTACGCACCGATGAGGGTCACGAACGCCCGCACGACAATCTCACCGCCTTCCTGCTCGAGAAGCCCGCCGGCTTCGGTGAGGTCGCACCCGGACTGACGATTCCCGGCAAGATCCACAAAATGGGTTACAAGGGCATCGACACCACCGAGATGCTCCTCGATAACCATGTCGTGCCTGCGGATGCCGTCCTCGGCGGCGAGCCCGGTCACGGCTTCAAACAGATGATGGACGGCATCGAGGTCGGCCGGGTCAATGTCGCGGCTCGCGCCTGCGGCATCGCGCTGCGCGCGTTCGAACTCGGCGCGCGCTACGCCCAACAGCGCTCAGCCTTCGGCAAACCCATCGTCGAACACCAGGCCATCGGGTTCTCGCTGGCCGAGATGGCTACCAAGGTCGAGGCGGCCCATCTCATGATGGTCAACGCGGCGCGTCTCAAGGATTCCGGTCTGCGCAACGATGTCGCGGCGGGCATGGCCAAGTATCTGGCCAGCGAGTTCTGCAACGAGGTCACCCAGGCCAGTTTCCGGATCCACGGTGGCTACGGCTATTCCACCGAGTACGAGATCGAACGTCTCATGCGCGAGGCGCCGTTCATGCTGATCGGCGAGGGCACCAGCGAGATCCAGAAACGGATCATCGGCAAGGGTGTGCTGCGCGACTATCGGCTCTGAGATCGTCGTGGGCGGGTGACGGCCGGACCAGTCGATGGTCCGGCCGAAACCATTGCGGCTCAGACGAAATCGGAGCCACCGTCGACGTTCACATTCGCACCGGTCATATAGGAATTGCGGCGCGAGGCCAGGAATGCGGCGACCGGGCCGATCTCCTCGGGCAGCCCGGCCCTCGGCATCTGCGCGGGGTGCCCGTAGTGGGTGCCGATCGCCTCCATGAGGCGGTAGGGATCGTCGTCCTCGATGCCCACCGAGCGGGCCCAGTCGGTCAGAGCAGGGGTGACGAAGGTGCCCGGAGACACCACGTTGACCAGGATCTCCTCCTTGGCCAGCAACAGCGACAGGTTCTTCGAGATGCTGGTCACCATCGCCTTCGCCGCGGTGTAGGCGACCAGGGACACGGTCTGGCGCTGGGTCGAATGCGCGGAGAAGTTCACGATCCGTCCCCACTCGGCCTGGCGCAACAACGGCAGCGCCGCGTTGACGCAGTGCACGATGGCGAGCGCCCCGTGATCGACCGCCTCGTGCCACTGCTCGTCGGACAGTTCCTCCACGGTCCCCTGGACATTCGGGCCGACGGTGGTGATCAGCGAGTTGAGTTCACCGCCCCACCGTTGCCCCAATCGGGTGAAGACCGATTCCACCTGCGCGAGGTCGCGCGCATCGGCGACGAGACCGACCGCGTCCGGACTTCCCCGATCCACCAGACTCGCGACCGCGCGCTCGACATCCTCGGCGGACCGGCCGACGACCGCGACTTTTGCCCCCTCCTCCGCCAGGCACTGCGCCGTGGCCAGTCCCATGCCACGACTTCCACCGACCACGACGGTCGCCGCGTCCCGCAATCCCAGATCCATACCGCTTTCCGCCTCACCTCGAGAGAACCGCCGTTCCGGGTCGGACCGCTGCGGACTGTCATCGGCCCACGGCACGACCGGACGGCTCGAGCCACTACTGTAATACATTCAGTATTGCTTACGGTAGTTCGGTGGGGACTACCCGACGGCGTTCTCCTCGATGCCGTCGATCAGCTTCCACCGCAACGCGGTTGCGGTGTCGACGCGATCGCCGGTCAGCATCATCCATGCCGCGCGCCAGCGCCCGATCCGGCGCGGGACGCTGACGGTACCGCCTGCCCCCGGCACCAACCCCATCTCGATTTCGGGCAGTCGGAAGTAGGTTTCCGGCGCCGCGATCAGCAGTCCCGCGAAGGCCGTCATCTCGATGCCCGCCCCGATGCACGCCCCGTGTACCCGGGCGCGGACATGGTCGCGCAGTCGGTCGATGATCCGCCACGGCGCGCGTTCGAGTCGCACCTGATACGCGGCAACCACATCGACGGCGGTGCCGAACTCGTCGAGATCGCCACCGCTACAGAACACCGGACCCGCTCCGCGCAGGAGCACCCGGGCGATGCTGTCGTCGAGTTCGGCGAGACGAAGCGCCTCCAGAAGTTGTTCGCGCAGCGGCGAACTCAGCGCGTTTCGACGCTCCGGATGGTCGAGGGTCACCGACAGCAGGTCGGCGTCGCGGTCCAGCCGCACCAGTGGCCGATCGGGAACGCTCACCGATTTCGGCCCGCCTCGTTCGGCCAGCCACCGCTCGAACTCGCGGCCCGCCAGCAGCATCGAGTAAACCGCGGCCTCCGCCGCGAGTCCCGCGGTCGTATCCGGCACCGTCGTCTGACGCAGCAGCTGCCCCAGGGCCACGCTCGCCTGTGGATTGCGCCGCACCGCCGCCGACAGGTACTCCACCGCGACATCGGGGTCGGGATGGTCGACGATCATCGGCGAGGTTCCGGCATCCTCGGCCAGCGTCAGGGTGAGCGCGCGCAGCAGCGGCACCAGGCTCGGCGAGGCCGGTCCCCGCAACACCCCGATCGACAGCCGCAGCGAACCGGCCAGCGCGTCGGCGAACCGTGCGATCCGCTCCGTCGATTCCCCCGCCCACACGTCCAGTGGGACGACCAGGATCGGGTTTCTCGGCGTGCCCTCCGGGCCGATATCCAGTTCGAGGGCATCCAGGGCCAGATCGGTAGCGTCACGGCTCACCGCGCAATAGTGACACGGTGTCGGCCCTGTAGTGACCGAGACCGCGCGGGCCCCCTCGACCTAGTATCGAGCCGTGCAACCTAGGACAGCGTCGGTTCCCGGTCCGCCCGCGGCGGACTGGGCGGCGAGCGGGGTGGTCGCCCTCTCCGGTCGCCCCGACGGACCGATGCTGGTGCCACCGGGGCGCGCGGCCACCAGGGCCCGCGAGCTGACCTCGACGCTGGCCGCCGTCTCAGGCCAAATGATCACCGTCGACGGTGCCCACCTACTGGGCGAACGCGCCGCACTCGCCGACCTGCGGCGCCGGGGAGCGGTGTCGGCGGGCGGCCGTTGCCGCTTGCTGCCCACCGCCGACGGGTGGGCCGCGATCTCCTGCGCCCGGCCCGATGATCCGCTCCTGCTCGGCGCGCTGATCGGGGACGAACTCGACGCGGTGAATCCGTGGCCCGCGCTTGCCGACTGGGTGCGCGCGCATCGCGGCGCCGAACTCCTCGAACGCGCCGAACTCCTCGGCGTGGCGGCCGGGCCGGTGCGGCATCACGAACGCGTGCACTGCCCGGCACCGATGACGCCGAGGCCGGTCGAAGGGCTGCTCGTCGTCGACTTCAGCGCCTTGTGGGCGGGTCCGCTGTGCGCCCACCTCCTCGGGCTGGCAGGTGCGCGCGTGGTCAAGGTCGAGACCCCGGGACGGCCCGACGGCGCCCGACGCGGAAACCCGGAGTTCTACGCGCTACTGCACCATGGGCACGAATCGGTGGTGCTCGATCCTGCCGACAGTGCCGGAAGGTCGGCGCTGTCGGCCCTCGTCGACGCCGCCGACATCGTCATCGAGGCGTCCAGACCCCGCGCGCTGGCCGGGTTC
Source organism: Nocardia sp. NPDC058480 (assembly GCF_042720495.1). NCBI lineage: Bacteria > Bacillati > Actinomycetota > Actinomycetes > Mycobacteriales > Nocardiaceae > Nocardia > Nocardia sp. NPDC058480. The sequence continues at coordinate 80,922 of NZ_JBHXMN010000006.1, forward strand.
GGACTCGACGCCGAGGCGGCTGTCGGGCGCGGGGCGAGTTGGGTGTCCATCACCGCCGCGGGTCGCGCGTCGCACCGCATCGGTTTCGGCGACGACGTCGCCGCGGCCGCCGGACTGGTCGCCCACGAGCCCGGTTCGGGCACACCGGCTTTCGTCGGCGACGCCATCGCCGATCCACTCACCGGTTTGACCGCCGCCGTGCTCGCGATGTCCTCGCCCGCCGACGGTCGCGGAGTGCTGTGGGACATCTCGATGACCGATGTCGTCGCCGGCACGCTGACAACCGATCCGGTCCCGAGCACGTCGCAGCGCGGCGACAGCTGGTTCATCGAGTCCGACGCTGGACCGATTCCGGTCGCACAGCCACTGTCTCGCACCCCGATCGGCCCGGCCGCCGATTCCGGTGCCGATACCGCGCGAGTACTCGAATCGCTCCGGATCCCAGCGCCGTGACCGATACCCACCTGTCCGCGGTCGGCCGGGCCATCATCGTGCGCAACGCGGAAATCGACGGCATTCCAGGTCTCGATCTGCGGGTGCGGGACGGCAGGATCGACGACATCGGGCCGTCGCTGTCCACGGACGGGGCCACGGAGGTGATCGACGCGCGCGGCGGTGCCGTCATCCCCGGACTGCACGATCACCACCTGCACCTGCACGCCACGGCCGCCGACGCGGCGTCGGTGCACTGCGGCCCACCGGCAGTCCTCGACCGTCGCGCGCTGGGCACGGCCCTCGCCGAGGCACCGGGAGACGACCATGGCTGGGTCCGCGGCGTCGGCTACGTCGACACCATCGCGGGCGATCTCGACGCCGTCGCCCTCGATGCCCTGCACGCGACCCGACCGGTGCGAGTACAGCACCGCAGTGGCGCGATGTGGATCCTCAACTCCGCCGCTCTCGCCGCGGCGGGCATCACCGACGCGGCGCATCCCGGCGTCGAGTGCGCTGCCGATAGCGTCCCGACCGGCCGGATCTGGCGCGCGGACACCTGGTTACGCACCCGACTGCCACCCGCGAGGCCACCGCATCTCGGCTCGCTCGGCTCCACCCTCGCCGAGTACGGCATCACCGGTGTCACCGACGCGACCCCTGATCTGTCGACCGGGTCGCAGGCCGCGCTGGTCGCCGCCGTGACCGAGGGCGACCTGCCGCAACGGTTACACCTGCTCGGAGCCCCCTTGGGCAGCGCGCCTGCGCTGCCGGAGCGGATCGGTGTCGGACCGTACAAGATCGTCATCGCCGACTCCGGACTCCCCCTGTTCGACGCGCTGGTGGAGCAGATCAGCGCGGTCCACCGCGACGGACGGGCCGTGGCCGTCCATTGCGTCAGCCGCGAAGCACTGCTCCTGCTGCTCGCGGCCCTGGATGTGGCGGGCGATTTCCCCGGCGACCGCGTCGAACACGCGGCGTTGGTGCCCGCCGACAGCATCGGCGATCTCCACCGCCACGGCCTGCGGGTGGTGACCCAACCAGGCTTTCTGTCCCGGCGCGGCGACTACTACCTCGACCATGTCGAACCCGACGACCTCGACGATCTGTACCGCTGCCGAAGTCTGCTCGCGGGAGGTATCCCCCTCGCTATGTCCAGCGACTCCCCCTACGGCCCGCTCGACCCGTGGGCGGTGATCGCCGCGGCCAGTCGCCGATCCACCGAAACCGGCGCGACCATCAATACCGGCGAATGCCTCACGCCCGCACAGGCGCTCGCGGGATACCTCACCCCAGCCGATGACCCGGGTGGGCGCCCGCGCCGGATCCGACGTGGGGCTCGCACCGATCTCGTCCTGTTGCGCGCGCCGTTGGAGCGGGTACTGCGCGACCCGTCGGCCGATGTCGTCGCTCGCACCCTGTTCACGCGAGCGCCGGCGCATCCGTGATCGGCAGCTATGTGGCGGGTAGCGCCGAAACCGTATCGGCGACCTCGAAAGTCGAATCGTGCCAACCACACGGCAACCCACACGTGCGATACAGCCTGCGCTCGACCAACCCGCTGGAATAGGCGCGGACCGTCTCCGACGCCTGCGCCGCGTAGCCGCATCGTGGACATTTCGCGAAGTAGTCGAGCAGGTCATAGCTGGTGGTACGAACCACCTCGCCGGGGATCCGCGCACCGTGCTCGTAGGCCGTGCCGGGTGGCGCGGCCGATCGCGGGTGCGCGATTGTCGGCGCCCTGCGTCGCGGGTCCTTGTATTTCGTCATCGACCGATCACCTCGACACTCGCGGAAATCCCAGAGGGAATTACTGTTGCTACGACAGTATCCGAGAATATTCGAGCCAGAGTGCTGATCAGGGATATACTGTAAACCTTCCCGTATGGCTTATGATCGGCATGTGCCGGATACATGGAACGACCTCATGGCTTGCCTCGACCTCCGCTCGCTGCCCACCGATGCCACGTCGCCGAGTCCGGCCGATCCCCTTCTCGCCTTCGAGGGATCGAATCAACAGCTGCCCCATCGGCGCCTCTTCGGCGGGCAGCTACTCGGCCAGTTCGTGCGCACGGCGAATGCGGCGAACCCGGACAAGGCAGTCAAGTCGCTCCATGCGTCGCTCTTCCGAGAAGGCACCTCCGACACTCCCGTTCACTACATCGCCGACCCACTCCACGACGGACGCTCGTTCGGCGCGCTGACCGTGACCGCGACGCAGAGCTGCCGCCCGATCGCCACCTGCGCAGTCTCGCTGCATGCCACCGAAGCGGGCCCGACACACCAGCCGGTCCGCCCCGCCGCCGCACCGCCGGGTCCCGAGAACCGCGTCCGGTTCGACCTGCTCCCGTGGGACACCCGGTCGGTCACCGATCTCGACGCCCACGACGACGGGCGAGCCGACTACGACCTCTGGATGCGAATTCCCGACACGGAGGACGCCGGAACCGCCGCCGCGCTGCTCGCCTATTCCACGGACCTGAACGTCATCGGCACCGCGCTGCGCCCGTTCGACGGCATCGATCAGCGCGGCAACGGCACCGCGTTCACCTCGGCGACGACCTCGCACACGGTCTGGTTCCATCGCCCGTTCGCCACCGGCGACTGGCTGCTCCTGCGCCATTACGGCGCGATGGTCGCGCACGGGCGCTGCTTCGGACGTGGGGATGTCTTCACCACGGACGGCACGCTGGTCGCCTCGTTCGCCCAGGAGGCCCTGCTCAGGTTTCATGTCGACGCCATCCCGACAGCATGAACCACACCTCATACTGTATGCATTACAGTAGATAAGACTGCAGTGATGGAAGGGAACCAGATGACGAACACCGCCGACCCGGCCGCAAGCCGGACCGAGGGACAATTTCGCGATGCGCCGATCTTCGACGCCGACCAGCACATGTATGAGACCCCGGACTCGCTGACGAAGTACCTGCCGGAGAAGTACGCACGTGCGGTGCAGTTCGCGCAGATCGGGCGGCAGACCCGGATCGTGATCAACAACAAGGTCACCGACTTCATCCCCAACCCGACCTTCGAGCGGGTCGCCGCGCCCGGCGCGCACGAGAAGTTCTTCGCGGGCGAGAACTCCGACGGGCTCACACTGCGAGAGATGCAGGGACCCGCGATCGAGGCACCCGCGGCCACCCGTAATCCGGTGGACCGGATCACCGAGCTCGACCGGCAGGGTGTCGTCGAGGCACTCAACTACCCGACGCTGGCCAGCCTGGTCGAGCATTCGGCGGCCGACGATCCACAGCTCACCCTGGCGATCATCCACGCACTCAACCAGTGGATGGCCGAGCATTGGTCCTACAACTACGCCGACCGCATCTACTCGACCCCGATCATCAATCTCTCCGAGGTCGACGCCGCCCAGCGCGAACTGGAATACATCCTCGACAACGGCGCGAAGGTCGCCTTGATCAAGCCGGGCCCGGTGAACGGCCTGCACGGCTGGCGCTCGCCCGCGCTGCCCGAATTCGATCCGTTCTGGCGTGATGTCGAAGCCGCCGGCCTGCCGATCGTGCTGCACGCCAGCTACCCGCCGCTGGACGGCTACATTGCCTCCTGGGAACCGCCGCACACCGCGAACTTCATGGCGCAGAGCCCATTTCGCTGGATGGCACTGGGGCATCGCGAGATCTCCGACATGATCACCAGTCTCATCTGTCACGGCACCCTGACCCGGTTCCCGAAGCTGCGCGTGGCCAGCGTCGAGAACGGCAGTTCGTGGATCTACCCGCTGTTCCACGACTTCGAAGACCTGTATAAGAAAATGCCGCAGAACTTCCCCGAGCATCCGCACGAGGTGTTCCGCCGCAACATCTGGGTCAGCCCGTTCTGGGAAGGGTGCGTGGCCGATGTCGTCGACACGGTCGGCTGGGACAAGGTCCTCTTCGGCTCGGACTACCCGCACCCGGAGGGTCTGGCCGAGCCGAAGGGCTTCTGGAAGTACGCCGAGGGCATGGACGTCGGGCGCACCTATGACTTCATGGGCGACAACACCCGCCGCTTCCTCGGACTGCCCATCGCCAACCCTGATCCGAGCGTCGCTCCCACAACAACCGCCTGATCCAGGCGACTTCAGCCGCCGCCGAATCGGATTCGGCGGCGGCTGTTCTCCTCGGGTCGCCTGATGCTCAGACGCGCATGTCGTCGAGAAGCGCGGCCAGCAGTGCCAGGCTGTCGTGTGCCTCGACGCCCGCGACAGCCCGCGCCACGCCACAGCGGGTCACCGCCAGTGACTGCATTCGTTCGCCCGCCTCGGCTGTGCAGACGATGGCGAGCAGCAACTCGGCGATGCCGACCTTGTACAACGTCCACAGCTGCTCCGGGTCGGCCTCGATGCCCGCGGCGTCGAGCCGGGCGGCGTAGCGCTCGACGAGTCCTCGTTCGATCTCGCGCAGCAACTCCGGTTCCACCGACGAGTTCGCGAAGTAGGCGACATCGCGCATGCCGCAACCCGTTGTCGAGATCTGCCAGTCCAGGAAGCCCGGCGTCGAGCCTTCGAAGAACAAGTTTCCCAGATGCGGGTCCCCGTGGATCAGGGTCTGCGGTCGGCTCGCCCAGAAGGCATCGATCTCCCTGCCACGCTGATAGAAGATCCGGATCTGCTCCCGGACCGTCGCCGGGACCAGGTCCGCGGCGTGCCCGGTGAGTGTGCCGAGCAGCCGGCGCCGGATCAGGATCCCGAGTTGGGTTTCCACCTCCGACCGTGCGTTCCCCGCCGCGCCTGCTCGGTCCTGCCAGAAGGCGGCGTGCAGATCCGCCATGGCGTCGACGACGGCCTCCGCTTCGCTTCGGTCGAGAGGGTCGCCGACCGTGCGAAACCGCGCGGTCGGCGACAGATCCTCCAAGACCAGTACCGCGCGTCCCCGCACCGGGTCGAACCGCGTCGCGTAGCAGCGCGGCACCCGGATCGGCGGTTCATCGCCCAGAGCGCGATAGGCATCGATCTCTCGCGCCCCGAGGCTGAACAGGTTCATCAGCACATGCTGAAAGTAGTTGCGCGGCGGCATTTTCAGGAACAGGGAGGCCGGAATATCGGCATCCGAGGTCACTTCGATGCGCGCCCGCGCCGCCGTGCCGGAATGGGCGTCCACGACCCGTATGTGGTGGATCGTCTCCGGTGCCACGCCGAAGACTTCGGCGAGCCAGGCCGCGGTCACGTCCTCCACGCGCAGCGGTGCGCGCGCACCACCCGTCGGCACAGAGCGATCGAACGCGACCCGCAATGCCTGCCCGGCCACCGAACCGATGGCTCGGGCAGTGCGGACCGAAGCCCGCACTATCTCCCTCCGCCTTCTCGGGCGATCCGCTCGTCGTGGCGACGGACCAGTTCCCGGAACCCGATGGGTTCCCAGCCGGGTTTGGGTTGGACGCTCCATTCGTCACGTGCGGTGGTCTGCCCGGCCGCTTCGGCCTGCCCGCCGAGCGGTGGTGCGTTGAAGTCGGCGGGATACTGGCATTCCAGGGTGTCGTCGGAGTAGCGGACCTTTATCATCTCGTGGCAGATCTCCTGCAGTGACAAGGTCGGCCAGCCGTACCAGATCGCGAGCGCGGGTACGGTGAACGCCCCTTCGACCACCAGCGCCACCAGGCAGATCATGATCCCCCGCTTGAGCCAGCGATGCATGCGCGCGAAAGGTGGCGTGGTGCCCAACGGAAGTTCTTCCGGCGGAACCGATCCCGATTCGGACGACGGTGTACTCATCGCGAAATTCTCCTTCAGCAGATAAATCGAGTCGAACCGCGGTCAGTCGGCGAATATCTCGCGATTGACCGTATGCAGATAGGGGATTGCCAGGAATGGCGTGATGTAGAAGATGTCGTAGAGCCACCAGCCGAACACCGGCAGCACGACACCGTCGAAGCGGATATCGGCGTACACGGTCATATTCACGATGTAGCCGACCCAGATGACCACACCGAACCAGCAGGTGACCGTCAGCCACTGATGACCCCACCGCTTCATCTGCAGGAAGGCGATCGCGGCGGCGATCCGCATCGGGAAGACGACGAGCACACAGGCGATTTCCCAGCCCTTCTCGCCAGGCGCACCCGACCCGCCGATCCACAGCTCGTTGTAGTGCCACCAGTAGCCACCGTCGAAGAAATTGCCCCAGGCGGTGAAGAAGACCCGCGTGACCAAGGTGTGGCTGGCGAAAACGTCGAGCACCCAGCCGACACTGTTGAGGAAGGCGTCGAGAATGACGAGATACCCGATCAGCGTGACGATGAGCGGGCGCACGGATAATCCTTCTCGCTGCGCTCGGCGCTGCAGCCACACGCCGCGCAGAAAGACCGGCAGACCCACCAGGCCCAAGATGTAGGTGCCCATCAGTGCCGTACCCGCGGTGAGCCAGATATCGGCGCGTCGCTGACTCGCCCGGCTTTCCGCTTCGTGCTCGTCATAGCTTCCGGCGGTCCGGATATCCGCGCTCGGTGGATTCGCCGATCCGGTGCGGCGCTTGACAAATGTCGGCAAATTCACGATTTTCTCCTACCAGTCACTGTTCATCAACATCTGCACCTGGATGAGGAACATCAGCAGCAGAAACCCATAGATGGTGATTTGGAAGACGATCAGCGCACGCTTACGTCTACGGTCTTGCTCGTTCATGAGAGCGTTCTCCTCGAGGTGATCACACGGGTTCTTCGTCGGCGAGCAAGCCGGCGGTGGCGATCTGGCGCAGGCCGTCTCCGATGGCGGCGTCGGTGCTCAGCGGCGCCAGCACACAGGCCTGCACCGCGTCGATTTCGCGCGCGCCTGCGACGATGAGCCGGGCCGCCGCCACCAGCACGCGTGTCGACGGTGGCTCGAAGTGGAATATCTCGTCCGCGCCGCGAATAGTGTTCGCGCAGTGGACCAGTCGCGTCGCAACGGCCGGATCGACGCCAGATTCCGTCACCACCACCTCGGCTTCCCGATCGGGCGGCAGGTAGTCCATGGTGATGGTGACGAACCGCTGTCGAAATGACGGTTTCAGAACCTTGAGTGAACTGCGGTAGGCCGGGTTGTAGGAACAGACGAGCATGAACGATTCGGGAGCCTCCACGACTTCGCCCGCGCGGTCGAGGAACAGTGCGCGCCGATGGTCAGCGAGCGAATGCAGCACGGCCAGTGAATCGTGGCGCGCCTCGATCACCTCGTCCAGATAGCAGATGGCGCCGTCCTTCACGGCCCTGGTGAGTGGTCCGTCGTTCCAGACCACGTCACCGCCGGTGACGAGCAGCCGCCCGACCAGGTCCGAGCTGGTGATGTCGTCATGGCAGCTGATGGTGACCACCGGGCGACCGAGCAGCGAGCCCATGTGCTCGACGAATCGCGTTTTGCCACACCCGGTCGGCCCGGTGAGCATGACCGGAAGGCGCTGCTGGAACGCTCGTTCGAACAGTTCGACCTCGCCGCCGCCGGCGAAATAGGAATCAGATGTCATAGGTCGACCAACTCTCGGTGAATATGTGCGAGAACGCGGGGAAGTTCCTCCACCCGCCGAATGCGTTGCGAGCGTGTGGGTCCGAATACCTCGGGCAGTGGATCGACGCGAACCGGGCCGATGCCGATGTAGTAGACGGCGATCCCGGCCGCGACGGCCTCCTCGACGGCATGTGCCACATCGGCCCACGCGTAGCGGCCCTCGTACCCTTCGTCGGAGATTAGGCCGTCGCCGATGATGATGAGCTGGCGACGCTGCGCGGGTTGTTCGAGCAGCCGACCGGTCAGGTGCCGCAGGGGCGCGCCGAGGCGGGTGTAGCCACCGGCCATCAGCCCGAGACCGCCGACATCGACGAAGGTCCGGTCGTCGAAGTCCTTCAGGCACCGGACTTCCACGCGGTGGCGGGTATTGCCGGTGAACACGAAGATCCCGTGCCGTTCCCTGGCGACCGTCATGGCCCGGGAGAGGGCGTCGGCGCAGGCCAGTTCCAACCGGAAGGTCGCGCCGCCGTTGATGCCGAGCGAGGAGCTGCCGTCGAGCAGCACAGCGGTCGTGACATCGCGGGTGCTGGGCAGCAGTTCACGAAACACCCGCGGCTGCGGCGTCGCGCCGACCTGCGTGTCGACGTAATGACTGATGTAGCGGTCGATGTCGATGTCGGACCCGTCCACCAGGCCGCCGCGCATGGAACGGTGGGTGAGTTCCTCGAACCAGCGACGCACCTCGGGCGAGGCAGGCGCGATCGGGCTCGACGAGGTGGGTTGGCGGCGTTCCATGACCGCGACGTGGTCGCGCAGAAAACTCATCGTCCACTGGTTCCACTCCGGGTACGGAATCCCCGCGCGTTGATCGGCGCGGATCTCGATGTCCTCGTTCTCGGGTCGGCTCGGTGGTGGCATGTTCGAGGCCCGGCTGCCGCCTTCACCACCGACCGGTACCGACCAGACGCGGTAGCTGTCGCTGCGATTGGATGTCCATGGCATACGGCCGTATATCCGCCGCGCCGCCATAGCCATGCGACTGCGCGGCGGCGCGGCCAGTGGCAGACTCCCGAGCAACGGATACTCCCCCAGCGCCCGCGGCGACCGTGCGAGGGCGACGGCGCGCTCGATGATGTCGTCGCCGGGCAGGTCGGGATCGGTGAACTCGAGTGCCGGCAGCCACCGGCGCAGTTCGGGCACCAGTCCGGGAAACCGATCGGCCACCCAGGTCGCAGCGACGTCACCCTCGACGATCGAGAGCGCACCGCGCTCACGCGGTGACAACTCGTGCAGCAGATACTGCGCTATCCGGTCTTTGGAAGGCGAACACTGCAGTGCGACACCGCAGGTCATGGCGATGCGGTTCCAGTCGGCCGATGGCGGATACGGCACGTGCACGAAGTTGAGCCCAGGGCTCAGGCCGAAGCCGCGTCGCTCGCCGGTCACCAGGCGGACGCCTTGGCGGCGTCGGCCCGACAGCGCAACCGCCGTCACCGCGTAGCTGCGCTCGATCGACGCCGCGGGCCCGGTCGCGGTCATCCTGGATCTCCGCGGGTATACGCGGACGCACGAACAGCACCCATGATCAGAATGTCCCGATATTGCTCAGGATCCAGTACCAGAACGCGATGATGAGCAGCACCGCGCCCCAGGCGAGGGCAAGTCGGACGATGTCGAGCAGCATGATCGGGATTCCCTATCTGTCGGCGAATGGTGGGTTGCGTCATGGTCATCGGGGCTCCAGGCTCCGCAGGGTCGCCGTCACGTAGTCGGCCAGCGCCGCTGTGCGGACGGCTTTCGAGCCGCTCGTGGTGGTGAGCAGGGCGTAGAGACCGAGTAGGAAGAACACGGCGCTGTGGTAGGACTGGACGACGAGTTGGGCTTGCCCGCGCGCGGCGGCCTGTTCGATCTCCACGGCGACCAGTCCGATCACGGAATGTTCCCGCCAGGTCTCGTCCAATGGCCGCGTCGGCGAGAAGTGCACGGCGAGTAGATCTTTGAACAACTTGCTGCCAAGGCGCCGTTCCATCGCCGAGACCAACCGGACGACTTTCGCCAGTACGTCCGCCAGATCGTGCGGCGTACGGAGGTACCGTTCGAGCTCTCCGGCGATGCGCGCCTCCTCGCGCTGCTCGAGTTCGAGGAGCACGTGTTCCTTGGTCGGGAAGTGGAAGTAGAAGGTCCCGCGTGCCACGCCCGCGTCCTCGACGATCGTCGCGATGTCGGCCTCGGCCGCGCCGGCTCTACCGAATTCCGCAACCGCCGCATCGAGCACTCGCTTCCGTGTGAGTAGACGCTGCGCCTGTCGTCCCTGGGGCTTGTCCTGAATTTCGCTCATGCCGCGAGCTAACTCCCGTCATTGACTCGCGTCAATCAGGCGCGCAATGAGGCACGGCGAGATTCGCCAGAGCCCTTGTCCTGCTTGCTGATCGAGTCAGCTCGGGTGAATCCCGGCTGGTCATCGACCGCATGACCCAATACTGACACATGTCATTGAAATCCGTCAATAGATTTGGGGATCGCGAACCGGCGGTGCACGAACACCCGGCCACACCCACCGAAAGCACCCCAGGGCGACATACCGGAAGGCATACTGCATTCATGCGAATGCGGCTCCCCGGCGGAGACAGTGCCGGGGAGCGCATGTGCGGCAGGGATGTTGCCGGACGCGGCTATCCGGCGCGGTGACGAACCCTCGTGAGGACGGCGGTACCGACGAGCAGCAGCCCCACCACAGCCAGACCGATCGGCAGCCACACGAAGAGCCACCGGATCAGCTGACGACCGTCCTTCGCATCACCGAGCAGGGCGTCGAGGGTGGGCTGGTCGAATCGGAGCTCCCCGGCGAACGCGGTCACCTGGTGCGGATTGTCCGCGGTCTGCGCGTAGTAGATCCGCGGGCTGGTCACCAGGTCGACGGTCGCACCGGTAGTCGGCTCCACCCACATATCGCGGACATTGGCGTAGTACTGGTTCATCGTCACCATGTCCATGCCGCCCGGCAGGCCCCATTTCGCCGCGGGCAAGGTCAGTTGGGTCTGCTGCGTGATGCCCACAGTCTTGGTCATATCCACCGGCGGCAATTCGGAGCGGAAGTGATACAGCCGCATCCCGTCGATGCTGCGGTCGTCGTCGATGTAGCGCGCCGTAGTCGGCGCGTGCGCCATCAGTTCGTAGAATCGGTGATCCGATTTCTGTACATCAGGGGTGAACGAGAACAGCGTCCCGATGCGGGCAGGCTCCTCCGCCGGCGGAGCGGGCGGGCCCGTCCACGTCGGTACCGGTTCGGCCCCGACCAGATAATTCTGCCGGTCGACCTGCACGACATCGGTCGAGTTGATGAATACCGCGGAGTCTCCGGCGACGTCGCTGCGTGCCCCGAGGAGACTGCCATGGATCACGGCCGACGAATTGTCGGCCGATTCGGCCAGCGTCGTTCGCGCGGTAATGGATACCGGGACATCCCTCGATGTCCGCACCGGTGTCGCCGAGAGGAAACTCGACCGATCGATCAACTCACCCCTACCGACAACAACGGTGGTCTGGTCCAGCTCGTCCGGTAGACCGATGACCGAATCCCGTACGAATGTCGGTAGCAATGCGGCGGCAACGAGAAAGGAAACTCCCGTAACGCCTGCCGCGATCCCGGTAAATGACCTCTTTGTCATGAAATCCTCTATCCCTGGCGGAGATGTCGTGGCACCCGATTTTTTCGTTCATGGATGACCACTGTGATCCAACACACTGAAGATAGTTCAACAGTTGGCCTCACGGGATAGATTGCGATAAGTATTCCGATATCGATTCGAACGCGGCCGCGCGGGCCGTGTCCGAGTCGAAACCCACTCGAACAGCCGACGACCGCCGCCCCGTAATTCGGAGCGGCGGTCATCGACGGCTATCCGTCACGACGAGAAAAGCGCCGGAACTACTTCGGCTGAAAACGCTGCCCGCCGTCGATACGAATGACTTCACCGTTGATATACGGATTCTCGAGCAGATGCTGAGCCAGCAACGCGTATTCGGCCGGTGCGCCCAGCCGCTTCGGGAACGGCACCGCCGCAGCGAATTTCGCGAGCTTCTCCTCACCGAGGAAATCCATGATCGGGGTGTGCATCGTTCCCGGAGCGATGCTGTTCACCCGGATGCCGACAGCGCTGAGGTCGCGGGCGCCGGTCAGGGTCAACGAGATCACGCCACCCTTGGCCGCCGCGTAGGCCGACTGACCGATCTGGCCCTCGTACCCGGCGATGGAGCTGGTCATGACAATCGCGCCACGCTCGCCGCTGTCCTTCGGCTCGAGCTTCGCGATCTTCGCCGCCGCGAGCCGAAGCACGTTGTAGGTGCCCGTCAGATACAGCGCGATGGTGTCGGTGAAGCCCTTCAACGTGTGCGGTGTGCCGTCCCGGTTGACGACCTTCTCCAGCACACCGAACCCACCGTGGGCGATCACCGCGTAGCGCAGCGTGCCGAGTTCGTCGGCCGCCGCGAACGCTTCCTCGATCGTCGAATCGTCCAGCACGTCGGTGCGCACATAGACGGCCTTGTTGCCCAGCTCCTCGGCCAGTGCCTTGCCCTTGTCGTCGTTGACATCGGCGATCACCACGGCCGCGCCTTCGGCGTGCAGCCTGCGCACCGCCGCGTCACCCAGCCCACCGGCACCACCGGTCACCAGTACTACTTCACCTTCGAACGACACTGCGTCTCCTCACTTGATGGGTTGATGGTGGACGGGCAGCTCACTGCCTCACTTGCCCGTCCAGTTGGGGGTTCGCTTCTCGGCGAACGCTTTCGCGCCTTCCTGCGCGTCCTGCGTGCCGAAAACCGGGGCGATGAGCTCGAGCTGCTTGCGCCACATCTCGCCGGTGCTCCACTCGGCCGCCTTGACGATGACCTCCTTGGTCACCGCGACCGCGATCGGTCCGTTGGCCGTGATCCGTTCGGCCAGAGCCAATGCCCGGTCCAGCGCTTCCCCCGGTTCGGCTACTTCGTTGACGAAGCCCCACGCGGCGGCGTCCTCTGCCGTGAAACTGTCACCGGTCAGGGCCAATTCGAGTGCTTTCTGGTACGGAATGCGCTGCGGCAGCCGCAACAGCGCACCGCCGCCCGCCACCAGACCGCGTTTGACCTCGGGAACCCCGAACCGCGCGGTCTTGGAGGCGACGACCAGATCTGTAGCCAGGACCAGTTCGGTGCCGCCGGCCAGCGCGTAGCCTTCGACGGCGGCGATGATCGGCTTGGCCGGTGGCTTCTCGGTGAATCCGAGGCCTTTACCGGCGACATACGGGTACTCCCCTGCCGCGAAGGCCTTCAGATCCATTCCGGCGCTGAAGTTTCCGCCGCTGCCGGTCAGGACCGCGACGGACAGCTCGGGACTTTCGTCGAGCTCGTCGACGGCGTCGGCGAGTCCCTGACTGACCGCGAGATTGATCGCGTTGCGCGCGTCCGGCCGGTTGATCGTGATCACCAGCGTTCGCCCGCGCCGTTCCACTAGCACTGCGTCCGACACAGATATCTCCATTCTCTCGGTGAAAGCACTCAGACTTCGATGACGAGGGCGCCGCCCATACCGCCACCCGCGCACATCGCCGCGACGCCGATACCGCCGCCGCGACGCCGGAGCTCGTAGATCAGGGTCGCCACCTGGCGGGCACCCGAGGCCGAGATCGGATGGCCGAGGCTGCATCCGCTGCCGGAGAAGTTCACCCGCTCCTCGTCGATGCCGTGCGCGCGGCACGCGGCGATCGGCACCGAGGCGAAGGCTTCGTTGATCTCCCACAGCGCCACGTCATCGACGGTCAGTCCCGCACGGTCGAGCACCTTGCCGATCACGTTCACCGCGGCGATGCCGTTATCCGCGGGCGTCACACCCACGTTCGCCCAAGCTCGCACTGTCGCGAGAACATCCAGGCCCGCACTCGCCGCATAGTCGTCCGCGGTCACCGTCACCGCGGCGGCGGCGTCGTTGATGCCGCTGCTGTTACCCGCGGTGATCGAGAACCCCTCGATCTCGGGATGCAGAACGGGCAGCGCCGCCAACCGCTCGGCGGTCGTCTCCCGGCGCGGATGCTCGTCGACTGCGAAATCGAGCACCGAGCCGTCGGGCTGGGCGACCTTCAACGGCAGGATCTCGTCGGTGAACTTGCCCTCGTCGATCGCCGCGACAGCCCGCTGATGCGACCGCAATGCCCAGTCGTCCATTTCCTGACGGCTGATCCCGACCTTCTTGGCGGTGTTCCAGCCGACCGTGATCGCCATATCCATCGTGGGCGCGTCCGGGGTCTCCGGGTGTGACGGCGGGATCCACGGTTCCTTGAATTCGAGCTCGGGCCCGGACCCGGGCACCCGCCACTTCATCAGCGGAGCCGTCGACAGCGATTGCACACCGCCGGCCACGATCACCCGCTCCATTCCGACGCCGATGTGCGCGGCCGCGTTGGCGATGGAGGTGAGGCTGCCCGCGCAATGGCGATTCACCGCTTGGCCGGGCACATTCAGCATTCCCGCGGCCACGGCCGCGTGCCGCGCGAGGTCGCCGCCGCCGTAGTTCAGTTCGGCGAAGATGACATCGTCGACGTGGGTCGGGTCGATGCCCGAGCGGCGAACGGCCTCGGTGAGGATCTCGATGGCGAGTGTCTCCGACGCCACGTTCACGAGCGCACCCTTGAACGATCGCGCGATCGCGGTGCGGACCGCACTGACAATGACTGGTGTGGGCATGTCTCTCAACCTCTGAGTTCCGGCTGCACCCATCGATGCGGCCTGGTGTGTAGTGCGATGAATTACAGGTCGTGTATTCGGTCAGTCGATGGTGAAGCGGATCGGCAAATGCTTCAAACCACCCACGAAAGTCGTTGCCGTCAACTCCGGCTCGCCCGCCAACTCGATCGACTTCAAGCGCGGCAACAACTCTCCCAGGAACTTGCCGATCTCCATCCGAGCCAAGCCCGCACCGAGACAGAAGTGCACGCCGTAACCGAACGCCACATGCTTGTTCGGCTCACGCCCGATGTCGAAGCGGAACGGATCTTCGAAAACGTCCTCGTCACGATTCGCCGACGCGTACGACAACAACAACGAATCACCCGCCGGAATAGACACCCCGTTGACGACCGAATCCTCAGCGGCAGTTCGCATGAACGCCTTCACCGGTGTCACCCACCGAATGATCTCTTCGACTGCGCCCGGCATCAGACCCGGATCAGAACGCAAACGATCGAGCTGGTCAGGGTGCTCGATCAACGCCCGCAGACCACCCGAGATACTGCTACTCGTCGTATCGTGGCCCGCCGTGGCGATGATGGCGTAGTACGAAACAATGTCCACATCCGACAGTGGCTCACCGTCGATCTTCGCGTTCGCGATCATCGACGCCAGATCATCGGTCGGATTCGCCCGCCGCGATTCCGTCAATGCCTGGAAGAACGTGAACATCTCCACCAACGCGTTCATCGCCTCATCCGGTGGCGTCGACCGCTTCAACTCGTCATCATCAGAACCCACGAGTTCCTGGGTCAGCTTCAGCATCAGCGGAAAATCCGACTCCGGTACCCCGAGCAGCGACATGATCACGTACAGCGGGAAATTCACCGCGATCTCGGACACGAAATCGCACTCACCCCCCGTATCCCGCATCCGATCCACGTACCGCTTGGCGAGCTCCTCGATCCGGACCCCCATCGCCTTCATCGCCTTGGGCCCGAACCAATCCGCCGCGATCGCACGCACCACCCGATGCTGCGGATCATCCATGTGAATCAGCGTCCGGATCCCCACCGCGGCCTGCATCTCGTCCGACTTCGCGGTCATCAACACCGGACGCGGCCAGTTCGTGAACCGGCGATTCGCCCGCTCCACCGCCATCACATCGGCGTGCTTGGTAATCGCCCAGAACGGTTCGTAACCGGCGACTTCCGCCCGCGCGACCGGCTTCTCCGCTCGCAACGCGGCCAACGCGGCATGCAACCGCGGCTCATCGGCATAGGCGGCCGGATCCGCCAGAACGTTCGCGGCCTCATCAACGATCGGCATCCCTATCAGCACCTTTTCCCGTTCCGAGCTGGTAACCCAGCAATCCACCACACCGCACGCACCCGCGCAGATGGCGTTGTCTCGACCTCAAGACTGATTTATAGTTACCCTTACTGTCAAGCTTTCTGTAACAGATGCCGTATTGGGCATCGGAACGGTGGAAACCCATGGTC
Organism: Nocardia sp. NPDC058480; assembly: GCF_042720495.1. NCBI lineage: Bacteria > Bacillati > Actinomycetota > Actinomycetes > Mycobacteriales > Nocardiaceae > Nocardia > Nocardia sp. NPDC058480. The sequence goes on from NZ_JBHXMN010000006.1 coordinate 96,978, forward strand.
GCCCAGCAACGCAGGATCGTCGTCGTCGGAGCAGGGTCCGGCATCGGAGCGGCGACGGCGACGCACTTCCACGAGCAGGGGGACCACGTACTCGCGGTCGATCTGCACGCGAACGACACACCGGCCACCCAGCACGAACAGTGCGACCTGCGCGACGCGAGCGACATCGCGGCCCTGCTGGACCGCATCGGTGCCGACTGGGATGCGCTGGCCTACGTCGCGGGCGTGCCGGGCACCGCATCGGCGGCCGATGTCCTCGGGGTGAACTACCTCGGCATGCGGCTGTTCACCACCGGAATGCTGCCGCTGCTGCGTCAGGGCGGCGCGATCGTCACCGTGGCCTCGGTCGCCGCTCTCGGCTGGCAGCAACGGATCGACGATCTCGCGGGCTTGCTGGCCGCGACCGACGCCGATGCCGTGGCGCAGTGGCAGGCGACGCAGGACCCGGCCTATCCCGTCTACAGCACCTCGAAGCAGGCGTCGATCATCTTCGCCAAGCGCCTGGCGCCGACCGCTTGGCAGAAGTACGGCATCCGGGTCAACTCCGTGAGTCCCGGTCCCACCGAGACACCGATTCTCACCGATTTCGAAGCGTCGATGGGCAAGGAAGTCCTCGACTCGGTCAAGGCCACCGTCGGCAGGCACGCGAGGGTCGCCGACATCGTGCCGGTGATCGCGTTCCTCGCCGGCCCTGACTCCCGCTGGGTCAACGCCCAGGACATTCACGTCGATGGTGGATTCGTGGCCCCGTTGACCGTCGGCCCGGCCATCGGACTCTGAACCGTTCCCACTCGCCCGTACGGCGCCACAACTCATAGCGCCGTACGGGCGGCACGTTCGGAAACAGGCGTCATGCCGAAACCCCGGACGCCACATCGAGATCGGTGCCGCCCGAGGTCGTTCGATCAGAGTTCGGCGACAGCCTGTTCACGAGCCCAGCGATAGTCCGCTTTCCCCGCGGGACTGCGACTGATCGTGGAGCGGAAGACCACCGCCTTGGGCAGCTTGTAGCGGGCGAGCGACTGCGCGGCATGGCCGACCAGCTCATCGAAATCCACGGTCGCGTCTTCCACCAGTTCCACGACCGCCACGACCTCCTGACCCCACCGCTCGTTCGGACGCCCGACAACCAACACATCAGCGACCGCGGGATGAGAAACGATCGCCGACTCGACCTCTTCCGCGAAGATCTTCTCGCCGCCGGAGTTGATGGTGACGGCGTCGCGACCGAGCAGCTCGATCGTCCCGTTCTCGAGGTGGCGCGCACGATCACCGGGCAGCACGAAGCGCACGCCGTCGATGACGGGGAAGGTCGCCGCGGTCTTGGCCGCGTCACCCTTGTAGCCCAGCGGGGTGAACTGACGTTTCGCGAGCCAACCGAGACCGGCGTGGCCGGCTTGGAGGACAGTGCTGAGATCCTCGGCGACGACCCTGGTGTCCAGACCCGCGGAGAACGTTCCGGTCGAGACGAAGCCCGCCGCCGAGACATGGTGCAGCTGGGTTCCGGTTTCCGAAGATCCGACACCATCGAGCACCACCAAACCCGGCACCGCTTCGATCCATTGCTGCTTGACCTGCGGCGTGAGTACCGCTCCACCATTGGCGAGCGCGGCCAGCGACGACACATCGGCGATCTTCGACTCCACCGCGGCGAGCAACGGTCTGGCCATGGCGTCACCCACCACGATGGCGATCGCGACTCGTTCGCGCTCGATCGTCCGCACGATCTCGGGCCCGTCGATCCGATCCACCACCGGGGAGAACACAATGGATTGACCGGTGGTCATGGCGGTGAGCACCGCCCACTGCGCCGCGCCGTGGATCAGCGGCGGCAACAGCATGAGTTTGACGCCGGGGTTCGCGGCGGCCCGCGCACCGATCTCTTCGTAGGAGTTCACCTGCGTGCCGGTGTTGATGTCACGCCCGCCGCACGCTGCCATGTAGATGTCGTGCTGGCGCCACAGCACGCCCTTCGGCATCCCGGTGGTGCCGCCGGTGTAGAGCACATAGAGATCGTCCGGTGAGGCTGTCACCGGCAGCACCACAGGTTCCGTTGTGGCGATGATCGTTTCGTAGTCGACGGCACCGTCGAGCAGATCGTTTCCGGAGTCGTCGGCGATCTGGATGAGGACCCGCAGATGCGGCAACTCGGACCGAATCTCGGCCACCCGCGGCGCGAAGGTCGCGTGGTAGACCAGTGCTGTGGCGCCTGCGTCGGCCAGCAGATGCTGGAGTTCGCTCTTGACGTAGCGGTAGTTCACGTTGAAAGGCGCGACGCGCGCGCGAAACGCCCCGATCAAACTCTCGACATACTCGTTGCCGTTGTAGGCGTAGATGCCGAGCAGGTCCTGGCCGACCTCATGCGGTTCGAGCTCGGAACGTTCGGTGTGACAACCCAGCCCCTGCGCATGCAGGTAGGCAGCGAGCCGCCGGGACCGTTCGGCCACCTGCGCATAGGTGTGGCGGCGGTCGCCCTGGATGATGATGTCGCGATCCGGGAGCGCCGCGGCGGCGGCGTCGGCAGCGCCGACGAGAGTCAATTGCGTCGAGTCGGACCCGGTCGCGGAAGGGGACAACGTAACTCCTCAGTGATCGTTCGCAAGCGCTCACGCGCCCGAAAATTGTGGTGGAAGAAGTGGATTGAACGGCTTCTGTGGCTAGCGTCGCGGCAGGCGTCCGCGCACCCGGCGCTGAGAGCGCCAGCGCGCGGCCCGCAACGCGAGATCGATGAATTTCGCCGTCCGGAGATCGAAGGGCGGCGCCGCTATCCCGGTGATCGCGAACGGGAGATCGGTCCCCGCCACCGTGCGCAGGTGACTGAACGTGTCGAACCCGGTCTTCCCGTGATAGGCACCCATCCCGCTGTGCCCGACACCACCGAACGGCGCGTTCTCGGAGAACATGTGGATCGCGAACTCATTGCGCGCGATCCCGCCGCTGCGGGTGCCCTCGACGAACCTGCGGAAGTCCTTGCGGTCCGGGCCGAACCAGTAGGCGACCAACGGCGAAGGCCGCGCGTTGACGTAGTCGATGACATCGGCGAGGTCCGCGTAGGGCCTGATCAATAGGACCGGACCGAAGATCTCCTCGGTCGCGATACGCATGTCGTCGCCGACGTCACGGATGAGCGTGGGCGCGATCTTTCGCGCAACCGGATCGGGCAGTTCCTCACCCGCCGGTGCGAGCGATTCCACCCTGGCACCGCGAGCTCTGGCATCGGCTACGAGGGCTAGCACGCGGTCGTAGTTGGCGGCGTCGACCGAGGCCGTGTAGTCGTCGTTGTCCAGGATCGTGGGGAACATCGCGCGCAGTTCGGCACGCAGGCGGTCGACAAAGCGGTCGATCTCGGCTTCCGGAACGAATACGTAATCGGGACAGACGCAGACCTGTCCACCGTTGACCATTCTGGCGCGGGCAACCCGGTTCGCGGCACGGTCGATGTCGGCGTCGGGCGCGACCACGACGGGATTCTTTCCGCCGAGTTCGAGGGTCACCGGGACCAGGTTCTCGGCCGCGGCTCGCTGCACGAGACGCCCGACTCCGGTCGAACCGGTGAAGAAGAGGTGGTCCAGCGGCAGCCGGGTGAAGGCGGCACCGATGTCGGGTCCGCCGGTCACCACCGCGAGTTCGTCCTGGTGGAAATATCGCGCGGCCAGCGAACGGGTCAATTCGGCGGTGTGCGAGGTGATCTCCGACATCTTGATCATCACGCGGTTGCCCGCGGCGAAGGCCGACGCCGCGGGCACCACGACCAGCTGCAGCGGGAAGTTCCACGGGCCGATGATGCCGACGACCCCGAGGGGTGCGGGATGGACTTCGGTGCGGATGCCGTACAGGCGTGCGAGCCGGTTCGGGCGCACCGGTCGCATCCAGCGCTCGGTGTGTGAGCGGGTGTGCTCGAATGCGGTGAGCATCCCCATGATCTCGGCGAATAGCGTCCCGGTCCGCGAGCGGGTGCCGAAATCGCGTGACATCGCATCGACGAAGTCGTCGATATTGTCCAGGACCATGGCCAGCAGCCGGTCGATCCGATCGCGCCGGACTGCCGCCGACGCCGGACCCTCGCGCAGGAAGGCCTGCCGTTGCCGGGCCAGAATCGCGACCAGCTCGTCCGGATCTGTTGTTTCGCCGGTTCGACCGGCCTCACTGAACCCGACAACCTGTGACATCCGCGCCCTCCGCACTCACATCGAACCCGCCGCCGCCTTCGCCAGGGAGGTCAACAACCGATATCGTTCCAGTAATACCAACTGTAACAGTGTCAGCTCTGCCCGAACAGTGTTTGTGCAGCGTTCGATGTGACCCGCACAGGGTCAGGGCAGCGACACCCGACTCGCGAGCCAGCGACCATCGACGAGTTCCATCGTCATCATCACCCGGCTGCGGTCCACCCGGGGATCGGGCGAGGCTGTGTTGGTCACCGTCTGGTCGACGAACAGGATGGCCTCGACCTTCGTCGCGGTCGCCGACTTCACCGCCGCGTCGAGCACCGTGCCCTTGCCGGTCGCCTTGTTCTCCAGCAGCAGCTGACGCAACTGCCCGCTGGAGCGCGTGTAGGTGTCCTTGAACTCCCCGGTCGACCCGTCGAGCACTGCGGTGAAGTCACGATCGAGATTGCCGGAGTCGACGCTGGTCAATGTGACCGCATACGCTCTGGCCGCCTCGAGTCCGGCCGCGGCCGCGGCGTCGGTGTCGTTCTCCTGCTTCAGTTTCCATCCGAGAATCGCCGCGGTGACGACGGCCACCACGGCTACCAGCGCCAGCAGTGGAATGCGGATCTTCTTCCAGATCAACGCCGCGATCATCCGACGGATCGCCCATTTGGACGGCATCACGAATTCGGGCTCAGCCGCCGGGGTCGCCGAATCATCGACGGACGGGTCCACGGGCTCGCCCGAGCTCTTCTCCACCGAGACAGCTGCCACAGTGGCTGTTTCGACGGGCTCGTCGGTGGTCGTGGTATCGGTGGGGTCGGTCTTGGGATTCATCACAGATTCCTCATCGGGGTGGTGCGGGGACCGTCTGGCCGGAGTCGACCAACGGCAACGGCAGGGGCAATGACCAGGGCCCGATCGGGGTGGGGCCGGCCGTTCGATCGGCGGGTTCGCCCGCGGGTGGCCGACCGGGCAGGCGTTCCCCCGGCGGTCGCGGCGCATTGTCGGCGCCGCGGACCAGGACCGCCGGGTTGTCGTCCGAGCAGTGGGTATAGAGATACGGTTCGGAATAGTCACCGAGCGACGGTGGTTTCCGCGGCAGGTCGTACACGCACGTGTAGCGCGGATACATGCTGACCAGCCCCCAGAATCCGCCGTCGTGCATCACCGTCGCCAACGCGTCGAGGGCCGATCCGGCGCGCTGGGTCGGGAAGAAGAACTCCTGCATGGCCGGTACCCGGGTATTCGTCACCTGGGCGACCGTCGACAAGCTGGTCAACAGCCCGACCACCGCGGCGGAATTGTCGGCCAGCACGGTGTCCAAGGCGGTGAGGGTCCCTGGGGTCGCATCGAGGAATTCCGCGAAACCGCCGGTTTTCGCTTCGACGCCGCGCATGAAATGCGCGGTGTCGGCGGAGAACCGTTGCAGCCCTGCTGATCCCGTTCCCAGAGTCGCGAGAACTGTTTTGCTGTCGTGCACCAGCGCGACGGTCTGCGGAAGCACCGCATCCAGCGTCGACACCAGGAAGACCCCGCCGTCGAGGATGTCGATCAGCTTCTGTGGCCCCTCCGGTCCGACCCCGAGCTCGTCGACCACCGAGGCGAGTTGGGCCGGATCCACCTGCGCCAAGCTCGAATCGAGGGTGCCGAGCATCTGCCACAGCGGTGTGGGCGTGGAGGTTTTGTCCGAGGAGATCTCGGCCCCGTCGCTCAGATACGGGCCGGTCGATCGGGTCGGCCGGAAGTCCAGGAACTGCTCGCCCGCCGTGGACAGGCTGGTCACGTCGACCGTTCCGTCGTCGGGCACCCAGATTTTCGCGTCGATGCTCGCGATGGCGACCACGCCGTCCGGTGCGAACTCGACCGACCGGACTTCACCGATCGGCACACCGCGCAAGGTGACATCCTGGCCGGGCAGCAGCCCACCGGACTGGGTGAGATGCACCCGCACCGCGATGGTCGAAGCCGACGGATCGAAGCCGAGCGCACCGAACACCAGATATGTCGACCCGGCCACCGCCACCATCGCCAGCGCCACCGCCGAGAGCGCGAGCCGATACGGATGCCCGCCGCGCACTCCCCCGACCAGCAGCCGGGCGGGCAGATCCGCCACCGCCGACCCGAAGGAAGCGAGTCCACCGACGGCGCTCATCGGCCCGGTCCCAGGACCCGCTCACGCAGGGTGAGCAGGGTGTAGGTGAGCGAACCGACGAGCGCGTGCCAATCGCTCGCATCCGGTATCCGGCTGCCGGGATCCGCCTGGTGACCGGGGTCGGCGAGCGCCCCGATCGCGAAATCCTCCAGGTCGACGTTGCCGTGCGCCGAGGTACCGCTGGAGAGCCTGATGACGGTGGGCAGCATGGCATTCATCGCGGCCAGGCTCGCGTTCGGATTCAAGATGGCGTCATTGAGCCCCGCGGAGATCTGGTCGAGATTCGCGATCAGCCCGCCGATCTCACCACCACGAAGCACCGGGAACTGCGCGAGCTGAGCGCTGACATCGTCGACCTGCCTGACGAGCTCGAGCGCCTGCTGCGCATTCGCCTCGATGACCGTGGCGGCGGGACCGGCGGCGCTGATGAAATCAGCGATCACGGTGCGGTTCGCGGCCAAATCGCTGACCAGCCGATTGGTTTCGGCCAGCGCGAGCCGGATGTCATCGGACCGGGCGGCCAGGGCCGTGACCAGCTGGGTGGACTGATCCAGTAGCCCGCCGAGGTTGTCGCCGCGATCGCCGACCGCGCGCCCGAGACCGTTGACAACGGTGGTCAGATTGCGGATGGCACCGCCGTTGACCAGCAGCGAGGCCGTAGTCAGCAATTCCTCGACGGTCGCCGCCGCCGACGTCTCCGGCAACGCGATGGTGTCTCCGTCGCGCAGGGCGGCGGTCGAGGCGGTGGCGTCGACCGGCGCGTCGAGCGCTACGTAGACGTCGCCGAGCGGGGTCGCGGTGCGCAGCTGTGCCCGAGTGCCGACCGGAAGCTCGACATCGGCCCGGATACGCAGCGACACCTTGGCTTTGTAGTCCGCGACCGACATCTCGGTCACCTCACCGACGTCGGCACCCGCCAGCCGAACCTTCGCCTTCGCAGGCAGATTCAGCGCGTTCGCGAACGTCGCGTCGATCGTGTATCCGGACTCGCCCGATCCGGGTGCCGACAGCGGCAGGTCGTCGAGCCCCACGCCACATCCGGCGGTGGTCGTGAGCACGGCGACCGCCAGCGCCGCGGTCGTCAGCACGGAATTCTTGGCTCTCATCGAGGCAACCTACTCATCGCTTCCAACATGTCGGTGATACCGAAATTCGGCCCGAAATCCTGCAGCGTCCCTGTGCTGCAGCCCAGTTGGCGGAGGCCGAGGATATTGCACACCTCTTTGACCATCTGCCCGTCGAAGGCGACCCGGTCCAAAAGCGCGTGAATGCGCGCACCGCCTGCCTCCTGGTCGACCGCGTTGTAGCCGTTCGCCAGCAACATCGGCGACAGGTCGAGGAATTCGGCCAGCTGGTCGCGATAGTCGGCGAGGGCCTTGGTGACGGTTGCCGTGTCGGCGACCGCGCTGCGCAACGGCTCCCGGTTGGCCATCAGCAGGGCGTCGGCCTCCCGCATCACCGTGGTGATCTGCGCGCCGGTGGCCCCCGATCCGATCTCGAGCTGGGTCAACATGTCACCCAATTGCCCTGCAGCAGCACCGAATTCGCGGATGACCTGGTCACCGTCGGCGGCCGCGGCGACCAGCACCGACAGCTCCTGCATGATCTGGGTGACGGCGTCGCGCGTCCCCGCTCCCGCGTCGTCACCCAGGCGCAGGGCCCGCGACAACTCATCCATCGTCGCGCGCAATTCCTGCCCGTTGCCACTGGTGGCCGACGAGGCGACGGCGAGCATCCGCGCGATCGGTCCCTCACCGGGTTGTTCGCCGCCGAGCTCACCGGACATGTCATCGGCCATCGAGATCAACCGATCCACACCGACCGGCGTCCTGGTGCGTTCCAATCCGAGTGTCGTGCCGTCGCGCAAGGCGTCCCCGCCCCGGTACACGGGGGTGAACTCGACGTGCCGGTCGGTGAGCACCGACGTCGATACCGTCACCGCCGTGGCATCCGCCGGGATCTTCGCCTCGCCGTCCACCCGCATAGTCACCTCGACAAAGGCTCCCCGCGGCACGATCCCGGTGACTTTCCCGACCGGCATGCCGAGGATCGCGACCGTGTTGTCGACATACAGTCCGGCGGCACTGTCGAAATGGGCCACCACGGTGATGTCGTCCGGGCCGCGTTCCAGCGAACCGCTCGCACACCCGACGAACCCGAGGACCGCGAGCACCGTGGCGACCCGCACCAGCTTCAGCACTGTTCTCATCGACAATCTCCGAAATACTGTGGCAACTGGGCCAACTCGGCGTGTCCGCTCAGAGCGCACATCCACGAGTCGACCAGCACACCGCCGGGCGCGTTGAAGTCCACCGAGTTCCCGTTGCCCGAGGCATTGGTCAGGTTGCGGACCGCGACCGGCAAGATCTCCAAGGTGTTGCGCAGCAGGTCGTCGTGGCGGGCGAGGCTGCCGAGTAGACCGTTCAGCCCGGTGAGCAGCTGGTCGATATTCGCCCGGTCATCGACGATGATGCCGCGGACCTGCTCGACCAATCGGGTAGTCGCCGACATCAGCAACTCGATCGCCTGTCGCCGGGAAGCTATGTCGGTCAACAGGTCTCGCCCCACCCCGACGATCACCTCGACATCGGACCGCTGGCTGGTGACCACGGCGGTCAGGTCACGCACCCCGGTCAGCAATGAGCCCAGTTCGTCGCGGCGGCTACCCAGAATGCCCGACAGCGTCCTGATATTGGTCAGCACACCGGGCAGGACCGCGGGCACGCCGTCGAGTTGCGCGGCCAGGGTATCCAGGGAGCGGCTGATCTGCGCGGCGTCGACCTGCTCGAAGGTGGTGGTGGCGTTCTCCAGCGACTGCTGCAAGTCGTACGGAACGGCGGTGTGCGACAGCATGATCCGTCGATCGGGGAGCTCACCTACTCCGGCCGGGCGCAGTTCCACATAGCGGGCGCCGAGCAGTGTGGTCAGTTTGATCGCCGCCGTGGTCTCGACACCGAGCGGTACGTCGTCGGCGATACGCATCGTCACCACGACGCGGTCATCCACCAACTGCTGGCCGGTCACCGCACCGACCTGGACGCCGGCGACCGTGACGCTGTCACCGACGCGGAGCCCCGCGGCCTGGGCGAATTCGGCGTCGTAGCTGCGCTCGCCGACGCCGAGAGTGTTCCAGCCCAGCGCGGTGATCAGTAGCGCGACCAGCACGGCCAGCGCGACGATCCCCAGCATGCGCGGGTTCTGTTCTTCGATCGGCCGGGAGAGCGAGGAGCTCAGCCGCCGGATCCGGGTCGATAGTGTCATGAATTGCCTCACCTACAGATCGGCGATTGCTGAACGGTTCCGGCCGGGGTGGCCATGCTGACGATCGCCGGGATCAATTCCGAGAGCGCGGGGATCGCCGTGAAGCCGAGATTGCAGAGGTAGACATTGAGGTTCGCGCCTTCCTGGCTGACCCGGGCGATCCCCTTCAACAGCGCGGGCAGGTTGAAGCCCAGATAGGCGAACTGGTCCTTGTTCTGCTCGAAATGCCGGGTGAATCCCGGCTCTCGGCTCAGCAGCCGATCGAGTGCGGGCCGGTCCTGCGCGACCACGGTCGCCATCCGGTTCGCGACCGCCGACACGTCGGTCAGTGTTGTCATGATTTCGTCGCGGTGACGGGCCAGCCCGTCGACGATGGTCCGGGTTCGGCTCAGTAACGTGCCGAGTTCGGTCCGTCGGCCCGCCAGGTTCTGCACGACCTGGTTGAGATTGGTGATGACCGCACCGAGCACCTGGTCCGGACCGGCCAGAGACTGTGCCAGCGTGGACATCTGCTCGATCAATCTCGTCAACGAGCCCGCATCCCCCTGCAGAGCTTGAACGAGCGCGGCGGTGACATTGTCGACCTGCTGCGGATCGAGGCCACTGAACAGCGGTTCGAATCCGTTCAGCAGCGCCGAGAGATCGAAGGAAGGCTCGGTGCGCTCCACCGGGATCTCCCCATTACCAGGGAGTTCGGTGTCGGAACTGATTTCGTCACGGGACAGACCGAGATAGCGCTGTCCGATGACATTCTGATAGGTGATGGCGGCCATGGTGTCGCCGTAGAGGCGCTGGGCATCTTGCACGCGAAAGCGCACCCGGGCGCGCGTGCCGTCGAGTTCTACCGCGTCGACACGTCCGACGCGCACCCCGGCCATCCGCACGTCGTCGCCGACCCGCAAACCGGTGGCGTCGGTGAAGATCGCCGAATACGGCTTCGTCGAGCCGTCGATGCCGCGATTCAAGGTCACGAAGGTCATCGAGATGAGGGCGAACGCGACGACGAGAAAGGCGCTGAGCCCGGCCACCGAGCGATGATGCTGGGTCATCGTGGTGCACCTCCTGTTCCAGGGACTCCGGTGGTGAGTAGTTGGGCCAGAACCTGTTCGGCGCTGTTGGCGCCGCCGCCGAGTACCCGGCCGATGAGGTCTTGCATCTCCGGGGTCAGGACGGGTTTCGGAACGGAGCGCGGGTCCAGCGAGGCGGGCAGCGGCTCAGCCGAGGTCGTGAGCGGCGCCGTCGCGCAGCTCGGCCCGGCGAGGTCGCCGTATCGGGGGCAGTCCGCGCGCGTGTACGGAGTGTCGGGTGTCAGCCTGATCTGGAATTTGCCGGTCCCGTTCTGGGTCTCCTCGTTCCAGAATTCGGCGAACCACACGTCCGACAGATTCTTGATGCTGCCCACGATGGGGCCGAAACTCGAACTGCCCGCGGCGAACACGTCCAGGACCGGCGTCAGCTGATCGGTGATCGTCACCATCTCGTCGACGTGACGGTCCAATCCACCGTCGACGGTCGACAATGTCGCGGTGCCTGCCGTCAGCAGGTCGTGCAGCTCGGCTTCCTGCTCCACAACAGCTCGCATCGGGACTACCGCGGCATGCAGGACATCGAGCAGATCCGGTGCCGCCGAGGCCAAGCCCCGCACCGATTCGGTCAGCGCGGTGATCGTCGACGGCTCACCCGGCGGCGCGATCTGGGCAGCGAGTTCCCTGGTGATGTGGTCGAGCTGAGCACCGGCTCGAACGAGGTCGGCGCCGCGCCGGTCGGTGGCCTTGGCGACCGCGGCGAGCACTCCCACCGTGTCACTCGTGCTGATCCTCGCCGTCGCCGCCACGATCGTTCGCAGCTTGGTCAGGGCGGTTTGCAATTGCACCGTCGACAAACTGGTGTCCTGCTGGATCTGGGCACCTGCCCGCAGCGGTCGCCCCGGACCGTTGTCGACCAACTGCACCGACGACACCGCGAAGATGTTGCTGGGGACCACCCGAGCGGTCACCGAGGCCGGAATGCTCACCAGCAGACGCGGTTCGAGCTCGAGTCTGGCCCGATTGCGGCCGCCGTCGATCGATGGCGTCACTTCGGCGACGGTCCCCACCAGCACACCACGGAACTTCACGTCCGAGTTGGGCGGCAGGCCGTCACCCACCTGCTCGAGCAGGGCGGTGATCTCGGCCTTCTCTTCGAAGGACCCGGTCGATTTCAGGTAGACGACCGTGAGACCACCGACGATCAGCGCGAACGCGACCAGCCCTCGCAAGAGCAGTGACCATTTCGACGGTCCGCGTCCGTCTGTGTCGAACAATATCGACATCTCACCCTCCCAGCCGCGCGCTGGCCCCGATGCCCCAAATGGCAATGGTCAGCATGAGATTGACGACGATCATCACCGAGATCGCCGCACGCATGGCGCGGCCTGCCGCGATGCCGACGCCCTGTGGTCCGCCCGCGGCGTAGTAGCCGTAGTAACACTGGATCGTGGTGGTGATCAGTACGAAGACGATCGCTTTGCCCAGTGAGTAGATGATGTCGGGGCCGTTCAAGACGAGCTGGAAGTAGTGGCGATAGGTCCCGATCGACAGCCCGCCCGACATGCCGACCACCATTTCGACAGCCACGTAGTTGGCCGCCAGGCAGAGTAGATAGAGCGGAACGATCGCGACCACCGACGCCAGCAACTTGGTGCTGACCAGATAGGGAATGGACCGGATCGCCATCGACTCCATCGCGTCGATCTCCTCCGAGATCCCCATCGAGCCCAGTTGTGCGGTGAACCGGCAGCCCGCCTGCGCCGCGAAGGCCAGTGATGCCATGATCGGCGCCAGCTCGCGCGTCGAGGCCGTCGAGGCGACCAGTCCGATGGCGGGCTCCATACCGAGCAGATGCAAGGCGTTATAGCCTTCCAATCCGATAATCGCACCACCGGCCGCGCCCAGGATGATAATGACGCCCGCCGTGCCACCGCCGACGACAATAGATCCGTTTCCCCACGCGATGTCGGACAGGGTCCGCATGAACTCGACTCGATAATTGCGGAGCATCACGGGAATCGATGCGGCGGCGCGCACGAAGAAGGTGAGCATATGCCCGAGTCGCATGAATACAACGCCGAGCTTTTTCGAATACGTCGTCACCAGCCTGGTGCCGAACGGATGATAGCTGGATGCCATTACAAGCCCTGCCTGGGAAACAGCATCATGAACAGCTGGGTGAACAATACATTGACGATCATGAGCAACAGGATCGACGAGACAACGGTTGAATTCACCGAGTTCGCGACACCTGCGGATCCACCCTTGGTCGTCAACCCCTTATGGCAGGCGACCACCGCCACGATCGCGCCGTAGACCACCGCCTTCACCATGGTCAAGACCAGATCCCCGACCGTGGCGAACGAGGCGAACGTCGCCACGAAACTCCCGGGCGCACCGTCCTGAGCGAAGACATTGAAGGCATAGCCCGCCACGAAACCGACGAAGCACACCACCCCGGTCAGCGAGACACCGATGACGATCGCTGCCAGAAACCGGGGAACCACCATCCGCCGGATCACCGAGACGCCCATGATCTCCATGGCGTCCAATTCCTCCCGGATCTTCCGTGATCCCAGGTCGGCGCAGATAGCCGACCCGACCGCGGCGGCCATCAGCAGCGCCGCCACCATCGGGGCGCCTTGCCGGATGACCGCCAGGCCACTGGCGGCCCCCGCCAACGAGGTGGCACCGACCTGCCCGGCCAGCAGCCCGAACTGAATGGAGAGCGTGACCCCGATCGGCAGCGCGACAAAGATTGTCGGCAGCACTGCCGCCGAAGCCATGAAAGCCCCCTGCGCGAGGGTTTCCCGCACGGCCAACTTCCCGGTAAAGAGATCGACAATCAGATATTGCACCGTACGAACACCGAGGACGAACTGGCCACCGACCGTATCGATGGCAACACCGGGATGCCGGCCGAGATAACCGCGAAACCATGCGGCGACTTCTCTGCTCGCCGGCATCGCAGACCGCTCCGAGCCCACCGCTCGCCTTTCGCGGCGCTTGTCAGCTGCCGGATCGTTAACCATCGGTTCGCGCGTCTCCATTCAGGTAACACCGCCTATTTTCCATCCCGAGTGTGCGTGACATCACAGGGTCTAGTCAACAGAATTCTGAAACTATTTTGCGGGCCAATTCAGACCATCGATATAATTGCATGACAATATGCCCGCCCAGAAAATGGGCGAGCTTTTATTACCGCGTCGGCGCGTATTTCCGACCGGCAAATAATGTGCAGGGAATTCAGGTTTTATGGACTGCCCGATAAGTCGGACACCCCTCCGATCGCGGCGCCGCAGGGATATCCGTGTCGTGACCACCGGTGCGCGGACGGGGTCCATCCGCGATATGAACTCAGGCGAACCATCCCACTTCTCCCGACTGCCACGCTACGACCAACATTTGCCCACCGGCTCTCACAGTTGAGGCTCGACATCACCTGCCGCGCCGGCCCCGGACCGACGGGCGGCGTAGGTCGTTCGCAGCCGCCCGATGCGACGTGAGCAAGCATACTGTATTGCTTACAGTTAGTCACGCAAGAGAGTGCGGCAAGCGGTGACCTCGAGCGCCGTCGCAAGGGAGTTCGACACCGCCGTGTGGAGCGGCTCGGTCAGCACGACGGCGACGCCGTGTTTGCGCACCGGAACCCGGCCGAGCGAAGGGCGACAACCGGTCAGCGTCGGCACGTGTTCGGCCGCTGCCCTCCGAGAGGTACGTGCCGCGGCGCCGCAACGATCAATCCGTGACCGCGTTTTCGGCCGTAGCAGGCTGCGCCGCTACAGCTTTCGTGGGCGTTGCCGGCCACCACACCTTGTCGCCGAGCAGTGCGAACAGCGCGGGGACAACCAACGTCCGCACCACGAACGTATCGAGCAGGATGCCGATCCCGACCACGATGCCCAGCTGGGTCAGGGTGATCAACGGCAGCACGCCGAGAACACAGAACACCGCGGCGAGGACGACACCGGCGCTGGTGATGACGGCGCCGGTCGAGGCGACGGCACGCACCATCCCCTGGGTGGTGCCGTGCGTACCCGCCTCCTCGCGCGCCCTGGTGACCAGGAAGATCGTGTAATCCACACCCAGTGCGACCAGGAACAGGAAGCCGAACAACGGCACGTTCGTGTCCAGTGCGGGGAAGCCGAAAACCGTGCCGCTGATCCAGCTGCCCGCACCGAGCGCGGCGAGCGCGCTGAGTACCGTGACGCCGACGAGCAATACGGCGGCAGGCACCGCGCGCAGTAATGCCAGCAGCACCAGCAGCACGACGGCGAGGATCAGCGGAATGACCAGCGCCTGGTCTCGGCGAGCAGCGTCTCGGATGTCGAGCGCTTCGGCGTCGGAACCGCCTACGAGGGCCTCGGCGCCGGGGACCGCGCCGACCGCCGACCTGATCGCCGCGATGGTGGTGAACGCTTCCGGCGAGCCCGGCGCCGCGTCCAGAACGACCGACCACCGTGTCGAACCGTCCTCGGATGTGCCGGTGATGGTCGCGCGCGAAATGCCCTGCACGCCATCGAATGCCGACTGCGTCTGACCTGCGGTCGCGCTCCGCGCGATCACCACGGCCGGATCCGAAGAGCCGGACGGGAAGTGTTCGGCCATCGTCTCCAGCCCGTCGACCGACTCCGCCTCGACCCGGAACTGCTCGGTTTGCGAGAGCCCGATGTCGGTGGCCGCGAGCCCGGTCGCGAAGACGATCAGAACCGCCGAAGCCGCACCGGCGACGATGGCGGGACGTCGCACCACCCGCTTCGCGACGACCGCCCAGATGCCCTGCTCGGCCGCGTCGCGACCGTCCGCGCGGGGCACGAACGGCCAGAAGACCCGCCGCCCGCACAGCGCCAGCGCGGGCGGCAACGCGGCGAGCACGAAGACCAGCGCCACCAGGAGTCCGGCTGCGGCGAACGCGCCGAGGCTGCGGGTGTTGGGCAGCAGGGCGAGCAACAGTGTCAGCAGGGCGAGGACAACGGTGACATTGCTGGCGACGATAGCGGGCGCGGCATGACGCACCGCGGCACGCAACGCCACTCGATGGTCGGCGTGGCGATGCAGTTCGTCGCGGTAGCGCGACACCAGCAGCAGCGCGTAATTCGTGCCCGCCCCGAAGACCAGAACGCTGGTGATGCCCGAAGTCGAACCGTCGAAAGCGAGTCCGGTGAGCTCGGCCAACAGCGTGCCGACGCTGGTGGCGACACGGTCGGCGAGGCCGACCACGGTCAACGGCACCAGCCACAACACCGGCGAGCGATAGGTGACGATGAGCAAGGCCATCACCACGAGCGCGGTGACGATCAGCAACAGCGCGTTCGCGCCGGAGAAGGAGTCGGCGATGTCGGCGCCGAAAGCCGGGCCGCCGGTGATCTGTACGCGCAGCGGATCGGGTAGATCGGTGGTGACCGCCGTGCGCAGTTCGCCGATCCGGTCGGTGAGCGCGAAGCCGTTGAGCTGCGCGGACACCGGAATCTGGGCGAGCGCGGCGCGCCCGTCGGGAGCGAGGATCACCCGGGTGCCGCCGGTCGACGGCACACCGGCGCGGGTGAGCGCCGCGTCCACCGCCGTGAGATCGCCTGGTGTCAGCGTGTCGTCGTCGATGCGCGTCGCCACCATGATGGCGGCGGCCGTCTCGGCATCGGGAAACCGTGCGGCGAGCTCGGCAGCCGAGGCGGACTCCGCCGACCGCGGCAACGACACCGGCGCCTGACCCGCGCTGTCGTTGCTGCCCGCCAGCGCCATGACGGCCATGGCGGCCGCGACGACAACCAGCAGCACCGCCCACGATCGCCGACCGGTGACCAGCCCGGCGAAGCGGTCCCATCCGCTGTTCACTCGCATCACGCGGAAAACTATTTCAGAAACTTAAGCATTCGGCAATGACGGCGGCTTCGGCGGCTAAGCTCTCCGTCGGGCAAAGAGAGGAGATCGCGCGTGGGTGACGACACCGCCGACACCGAGCCAGCCGACGGCCGGTCGGAGTTGGAGACCGATATAGCTCGGGATCTGCGTGCGTTGACCGCGATCTCCGAACAGATCGGTCATGTCTTCGCGCAATCGAACGACCTGCGCCCGAACGATTTCCGGGCCCTGATGCATGTCGCGACAGCCGACGCCGAGGGCTCGCCGATGAGTTCGGGCCAGTTGAGCAAGTTGATGGGCGTCTCCGCACCCGCCATCACCTACCTGGTCGAGCGCATGATCGAATCCGGGCACCTCGAACGCGTGCCAGACCCTACGGATCGACGGCGGGTCAATCTGAGCTATACCGACCAGGGCATGTCGGTCGCCTCCGGATTCTTCGGACCGCTCAGTTCGCGCACCCGCGCCGCACTGGCCGCCCTGCCCGATGCCGACCTGACCGCCGCCCACCGCGTGCTCGTCGGCGTCACGGCCGCCCTGCGCGAGTTCTACGCCGAGCTACCTGCGTCGGGGCACTCCGCCGAATAGGTGTGTCAGGGACCGGCGCCATGATGTCGACACAGGGTACTGAGCCGGACTCACCTGCGGCGGCCATCACCGATGGATGATCTGGCGTCGGCGCGGACACGCTTCGACAACGCCGAGGACACGACACTGGTTCTCCAGGCGATTGGGGGAAATGATCGAACATAACCGGCACTCCCCGGCCATCGGCACAACGTGGAGGTTCGAGCGATGTGGAACGCGATTGTTCAGATCTGTGGATTCTTGATCATCGGCGCGGTGGTCGGCGTGCTCGCCAGAGTGCTGAAGCCGGGCAAGGAGAACCTGAGCATGGGCATGACACTCGTGCTCGGCATGGCCGCGGCTCTGATCGCAGGCGTGATCGCCAGCCTGATCGGCGTCGGCTCCATCACCGAACTCAACTTCTGGGGCTTCGTACTCGCGGTCATCGCCGCGGTGGCGCTGCTGTTCGCGGTCGAATCGATGGGCGCCCGTAAACACCCGCCTGTCGCCTGAGCCGAATACCTCATTGGTCGTTCGTCGACGTTCCGTTCAACCTATCCAACAGGCATAATGCTTGTTCGCAACAAGTCACCCGTGACCACTCCCAGCAGCAGATCGTGATCTTGCTTCACCACCGGCCTCGTCGACCGACTGACCCCACGTCGGAGGGTCCACGACGGTAGGTGGTGTATCGGTCGGCGGCCACGTCGTCCATGCGGCAGCAGTCGCTTGTTCTGCGACGGATCTTCCCCAGTTCCACATCGTTTCGCTCCTCCCCAGAGCTCATCCGCAGGTCGCACCAGGCTATCCGGCAGCGTTGATCGTGCGCGAGCGATTTTTCGGTGCACTGGGGAGAGCACGCCATGCGCGCAGCCCGCTGACCGACAGCGGCCGAATCAGTAGATGGCGCCCCAGTATTCGTTCACCGTCCAGGTCACCGCACGGAATTCGGGGTGTTTCGGATCGTCGGTGACGGTGATCGTCGCGCGCGCCAGGTCGATCTTCATACCATCGGCCACGAACTGCTGACTATTGGCGGTGAAAGTGAAGAAGGCTCCGTCGAAGGGCTCCGGCCGGAGCGCCGGCGCTACGGCCCGCATGATCCGGGTGCCAGTCTGGCCCTCGCACACCACGAATCGCTGATCGCCGCCCACTTGGCTGCCCTGAAAGGTGGTCACCGGGCGCCCGGTGGTCTGACTGACCAGCAGTACCAGCCGTTCGGTGTCCTGACATCGGGCGAACGAGTTGCGGTAGCCGTGCGTGTCGGCGCCGTCGGGCAACGTGCCATCGGTCTGCGTCGGTCTGGCCGTCGTGGTGGTGGGCGGCGCGGATGTGCGCAGCGAAGCCGCGGCGGTGTTCTCGCCGGAACACGCCACCACCGAACAGATCAACGCGGCCCCCGCCAGCGCCGGAAAGCCCTGCCGTGCTGAAATCATCTACGGAGACTAACAATTCAGACAGAATGCCATTCTGACGCGCTGCCCGCACGGCAGCGAACACGTGGATTTCCAGAGCGACGCCCGGCCTGAGCAACCGGGGCTACCGTGGAGTGCGGTGTCTACGAGAGGACCGTCGCCATGTATCCGCCCGGCCCCCGACTACCCGCGATCGCGCAGACGATTCGGTATCTGCAAGCGCGGGAGCGGTTCATGACCGCCACCGCTCGCCGTTACGGCGACACCTTCACCCTGCGCATGGTGCCGCCGTACGCCCGGCATCTGGTCGTGTTCACCCGCCCCGAACACGTCCGCGAGATCTTCGCCGCCTCCCCCACCGACCTGCACGCCGGCGAGAGCAACGGCATCCTGCGCCCGCTGCTCGGCGATCATTCGGTGCTCATCACCGACGAGGCCGAGCACGCTCGGGCCCGCCGCCTGCTGATGCCCGCCTTCACCGCGCCCGCTCTGACCGGTTATCGCAAGATGATCGAGCAGATCGCCGCCACCCACGTGGAGACCTGGCGGGCTGGGTCGACGGTCCGCAGCCTGGACGCGATGACCGGAATCACCCTCGATGTCATCGGCGAGGTGGTCCTCGGTGTCGCCGATCCGCGCCGCCGCGACCTACTCGGTCCACCCATGCGCCGCGTTACCGACATCGCCCCGCTCACCCTGCTCGGTTCCCGCTACCCGGCCCTACAAAACCGCGGACCCTGGAAGCGGTTCCACCACGACCGGGCCCGTCTGGACGCCCACCTCTACGCCGAGATCGAGCAGCGCCGCACTGGCAGCGACGCCCCGGGCGCTGATGTGCTGTCGCGACTGATGTCAGCGGGCAGCGGCGACGACACCCCGCTCACCGCTGACGAACTCCGCGATCAGTTGGTCACCCTGCTCGCCGCCGGGCACGAGACGACCTCGGCCGCACTGTCGTGGGCGCTACGCGAACTGGCCGCCGACCCCGCCGAGCAGGACCTCGCCCGCCGAGCCGCGCTCGACGGCGACACCGTTTACCTCGAAGCGGTGATGAAGGAAGCACTGCGCTACCACTGGGTCATCGGAGGGGTCGTGCGAAAGCTCACCCGCGACATGATGATCGGTGGCCACGACCTGCCCGCTGAAACCGTCGTCGCGACCTCGATCCTGCTCGCACACAAGCGGCCCGAGGCCTTCCCGGACGCGGTGTTCCGGCCCGGCCGCTTCCTCGACGGCAGCGTGGCGCCGAATACCTGGCTGCCGTTCGGCGGTGGGGTGCGCCGGTGCATCGGAGCGGGTTTCGCGCTGATGGAGGGTGCGACGGTGCTCCAAGAGATCCTGCGCCGCCACGTCCTGTCACTGCCCGCGGCCGCGACGACGCGGGGCCGGGTCCGCAATATCACGCATGTGCCGTCCGACGGGGCACCGATTCTGGTCAGCTGACACGCGCACCACCCACAACGAAACGCAAACTGGCTGTGACGACCAGAGGCGCCCCGAGTTCCGGGAGGCCTGCTCGAGCAGCGAGCTTCGGGACAGGCTCGACGCGGCGAGTTCGGCGCACGCCGTCGTCAGGTCCCGTTCGGGTCGTGCACCCGGCCGAGTAGCGGCAATTCCCAGGGATCCGCCGGGCCGAAGACGCTCGCTTCTACGTCGAACCAGTCGACTACGTGCGGGGGTGTGCCGACCGGTCCGGTGCGGCCGTCGGGCAGCCGGGGCAGTTTGTCCAGCCTCAGGTCGGACGGGGAGTCGACTAGATAGACCGCGCCCCAGATTGCCCGCCGCTCATCGGAGAACCAGGTCTTGAGCCGGACGCCGGGCAGCGCGGCGTAGTCCGCAGCTGCTTTGGTTCGCACCCATTCACGAAGCTCCGCGAAGGTCACCTCGCGGTCCGTCAGCTGACGGAGCTTCCACGCGACTATCGCCACATGCATCGGAACTCCTCGCGTGACTTACGGAAACGGATGGGGGTGCGGGTTGAGGTCGTCATAGGTCGATCGGTGACGCGTGTAGCCGAGCTTGTAGGGAACGTCGAGAAGTCGGTCGAGGCCGTCGATGCGGCGATGCGAGTACCCGAATGTCATCGGGATCGCGCCGGGCACCAGGACTTTCACGCAGGCGAGCCCGGCCGCGCGGTGTTCCAGCGTGGTCTGGTCCACGACGATGACTTCCAGTCCGGCCCGCGTGAAACGGTCGAGCACGCACCGCAGATCATCGACGAGATCATCGTGTCGAAAGGCAGGGTCGATCAGCGACGGCACCGCCCGCGTTTCGGTAGCTCCGGTCAGGAAGGCGAATCGCTCCAACGCTGCTGGATGGGCGTAGAGCAACGAATGGTCGTCCATCGTGATGACCATCGTCGGGTCGTCGACCATCCGCGCGGCCCGCTGCTCGTCCGCCGGGGGGCGGGCGAGGTGCTGTTCCACGGTCGGACCGAGTTCCCGCAGTGCGTTGAGAACGGCGCGTTGCGGATCCAGGCTCGATCCGGCGGCGCACGTCGCCGCGGGCCACACTCCGGCCGGGTTGAGCGCGAGCGCCCACACACTCGGGATTCCGGCCTCCATGGTCGTATCGAAAGCGGATACCCGGAATCCGGTCTGTGCCTCGATCGCCGCGGCGGTCAGGCGCACCTCGGTGTCGCGCGCGCTGTCGAGATCGAACCGCGCGACCGGGACGCGGGCATACCAGGTGAGCAGAAACGCGTCGCGCTCGACGACCTCGAGCACACCGTGCAGGATTGCCTCCGCCAGGCCGGAGCCGAGCGCACAGCCGTTGGAGATCTCGTAACAGAAGCCGCGGCCGGTGGGCGTTCGCTGGTCCAGACGGTAGTAGACAAGGGTCTCGGGAACCAGAACCGGCGATTCGCGGGTGAGCGAATAGCCCCACACCCAATGGCAGACCTCGCGTTCGGTGAAGCGCCGGAAGAGGAATCCCGCAGTGGCATAACTCGATTCGGGGTGTAGGCCGACGGTGCGCGGATCGAGGGCAGCTTGACCACGCAGGTCAGCCAGGCTGGCCCGCACGGTCGTCCGCTTGCCGCCGGGCCGGGCACCGCCGAGCCGCTCGAGCGCTTCCAGGATCGCCACGAGCTCGCTGGCACGATAGCTGCGGCTGCGTCCGCCGCCGATCTCGACGAGGTTGCCGTCCGGAACCCGGAACGGCGCCGACACCACGATCAATCCGCCCAGGGTGCCACGGTCGATGTGGGGGATGAACCCCATTTCGGGGTCGATGAAGGTGTCCTCCAACATATCGAGGTCGTCTTCGATCGATCGGATGCGCGCGACATCGGGGGCGAGCTTGCGCTGTGGTGTGAACACGATCCGGGCCGCCTCGGCGGTGTCGTCCGGCAGCTGCCCGCAGGCGGGACACCGTGGGTCGGGCAGATACCGGTGCCTGGAGACGGTGAGGTCGGCGAGGTCGACGAGCAGAATCGCGCCGTCGGTGCGCGGCGGCGCGCCGCGGCCGAGCCTGCGCACTTCGTCGGCCGTGATCGCGCCGACAGTCGCCGCGGCGAGCGCGGTGAGCCAGGCCGAGGGGCGGGCGGCGAGCAGGTCGCGGTTGTTCTCGACTATCTGATCGAACTGCCGCGGTGCCTGCCGCGCGTGCCCTCGGCGCCACCGCACACACTGGGCGCAGCCGGGTATACCGGGCCGCTCGTACGGTCCGATGACAACGCGGCCGAGTTCGGTGTGCACATCGATGCGTGGGCGGACCGGTGGTTCGGCCGGAACCGGCCATGCGTCCGACACCGTGATCTCCAGCTGTGTCGACCGGTCGTCGACGAGCTCCACGGACACGCGCACCGCGTCGGCCAATCGGCCCGCGCCGGTGACGGCGACACCGGTGTCGGTCGTCGACGAGGAGGTCATCGGGTCACGCTCACCTGGACGACCGGTAGCACGTCGTGCACCTGCGAGTCGTGGTCGAGCACCGCGACGACCACGGCGTACCCACCGATCATCAAGGCGTCCACCAGATTTCGGCGCTGCAGTGGATCACGATCGGCCATCGGCTCGGCGTCGCCGCGTACTCCCCCAGGCAATTCGGCGACGGTGGCGAGCGCGTACTCGGGTTGGCCGGCATGCCGACTCTGCCACGCGGCCAGAGCCGCCAGCATGCCGTCGCGCAGCGCGGCGGCATTGTCCGTGCCGCACCCGTAGGCGACCGTCGCACCGTCGAGCAGGACCGCGTAGGTGGGTACGCCGAGCGAGCCGGTCACGTCGAAGACCTCGACCCGGCAGCCGATGGCGGCGAGCATGGTGCGGCAATAGCCGACGACGTCGTCGCGGCTGTCGGCCGGATCGATGCGCGGAAAAGGGTGTGTCGCCGTCCTCGATTCCGTGACTGTTCGCCGTCGGCAGTGGTCGATCAGTCCCGCGTCGATCGCGTCGGTCAGGTCCAGTGCGGCGGCGAGACCGGTCGGCGCGCGATACCGGTCCGTGCCGTCCGCGGAGGCGAACGCGAGGGTTGCTCGCAGCAGTGTCGGGCGCTCGGTAACCAGATCGAACGCGCGGACCATCGAACCTCGGACGAGCCTGCGTGAGTCGACCACCAGGCTGCTGTAGCACCGGATCGCTTCCGTAGCGGCTGCGTACCTGGCCTGGGCCGCGTCGATACTGACACCGCAGACTCGTTGCCGTCGCCCGGGCAGCGTGACGGTCGTCTGCGCGACGCGCAGCGGGGACTGCACCAAATCGCCCTCCTCGACCTTGTCGAACACGCCGATGTACCCATCGGTCAGCACTGCCGCGGCGCGCGAAAACTGCTCGGCGGACCGAGGTTCCGCACCGATCAGCGTCCGGAAGCGCCGGTCGAACTCGCCCTCCGATTCGACCCGCGCGGGCGCGCTGAGCGGGGCGGGCACGCAACGGTGGGTGCTGAAAGCCAGGTCGGGCGCGTCGAAGCGAGTGAGCTGAACGGGGTGTCGATCGGTCCGGTCGTAGTGCAGCAGCAGCTGCGTGACGTGGTTGGCCAAGACCGTCTCGGCTGGTTCGGCCGGGTCGACAGCCGGTTGCGATCGCGCCCATATTCTCGGACGCGCCGAGCTGAACGGCAGCGCGGGCGGTGCGATCCACGCGACCGAACCGTCCAGCACAATCTGCAGCAACGGCAGACCCCGGACAGTGCAACCACTTTCGACCAGCTGGAGGGAATCGACGTCGGACGACGCCGCCACCTGCACCACCTGGCCGGTGTCCGGGATCGCCTCGGGTGCGCGCACGACATCACACATCCCGGCCCGGCCACAGGCAGTGGCGATCGCATCGGCGAGGCGCCGGCGGCCGACGACGGTGGTGCGGCGGCGCCGCCAGGTGTCGACAATGGTTGCGGCGTCGGGCCGGAAGTAGCCGATCAGACTCACCTCGGGTGTGTCGGCAAGTGGGTGCGCGTCGAGCGCCCCGACCAGACCTCGATCGATCAGCTTGCGGAGCAACCGCTCGATGAATTCCCGCGCGTCCTCGGGGGCCGAGGCGAGAAACTCGTTCATCGAATGCTGCCCGTCGAGGTAGGGGGCGAGACGCTCGAGCCATCGGTCCGCACCCGACATCGTCAGGGTGGAGAACCCGCGATGCGTCAACGCGGTGATACCGGTGTCGTCGGCGACCCAATAGGCATCCTCGCGCAGACGCAGAATGGGATCGTTCATGACGATCGGTCGACCGGGGCGGTGGGCGCGTTCGGTCTCGGATACCGGTTGGCCAGTTCGCGGCCGCGCGGTGAGCTGGAGCCGACCACGAAGTCACCCACACTGCATTCCTCCAGGTCATCGGTGCCGGTCGCTTCGGTGAAGGCCACGGAATCCCCCGCCCCGAGGGCGACCGCGCCGAGCCCCATGGCTGTCGCGACGAGATACAGGGTCTGCGTGCAGGTGCCGACGTGTTTCAGGATGAGCGAGTACGGGATCTGCTCGTACCGCCACATCAGCCTGCCGACGCGGGCTGCGATCACGATGAGTACCTGTGGTTCTTGCTCGTCGACCTGGGTGCGTGACGCGGCGAAGAGCAGGCGTTTCACCGCAGGACTGTCGACATCGGCGACCTTGCGCAGGACATGGTCGACCGTGTCGTAGTGGTACATGGCCGATTCCAGCCCGTCCACTCGACGCACCACCGGATAGAACTCGAGCTCGTACATACTCCCGCCGGACGGGTACGGTCGCGATTGGATTTCCCGGCCCTCGGCCTCGATCACCCGCCTGGTGCGCACGCAGCGGTACAGCAGCTCGGCGAGCTGATCGACGGTCATCGGCTTCGCGTCGTCGAAATACCGGCACGAGTAGCGGTCTTCGATGGCGACGGTGAGCGGAATGTCGGTCTCGCGCAGGCAGTCGAGATCGGGCACGAACAGGGCGATGGGTTCGCTGGGATACGGATCGTGCCGGGCCGGCAGCGGCGCGAAAATGCCTTTCGCCCAGTCGGTTCCGGCGTAGCCCTCCCAGGTCCAGCCGCGATCGGTCAGCCGCGTCCGGTGGTGAAACCACAGCTCGTGGGCGCTCCATTGGCGCTCGGCGAGCCGCTCGTTCTCGACCTCCGGACCGGGGATCAGGCATCCGGACCATTGCAGGTCGGCGAGTACGCGCTCGACCACGACCGGGGGATATTCCGTCGAGGACGGCGTCAGCAGCCCGCTCACCATGGCGAGTATCGGATGGGCGTGCACGCGGATGTCGCACCACGACCGCGGATTCTCCAGCACCAGATCACCGTGGTGACGGCGCATTATCGTGAACTTCGACAGCACCGGCGTGTTCGATATCGAGGTCGGTCGCTCCGGCGGCGCGCCGAATGGCGCAATCGTGTACAGCGGCCGCCCTTCCCAATACAGCGTCGTCGACAGCCAGCCGTTTCGGCCCAGTGTTCGCACCAACTCACGCACGTCGTCGTCGGCGCTCAGATCGACCAGGCGGCGCGGCTCTTCGGCGAGCAGGCGCAGCACGTCGCGCTGTGCGGGAGTGAGCGCGCCGAGGTATTCAGTGCGCGGCCACGCCATCAGCACCACGCGTCCGTCGCGGGTGGTCAGGCTGGCGACAGCCGGGCGGACCGTGCAGAATTCCTCGATGGCGGTCGACGGGCTCATCGAGATCCCCCGTTCAGTTGAAGATTTCGCGCGAGGAGTCCCGCGGCCAGATCCGCACCTTCGACGCCATATTTGTCTTCCATCGTTTTCGCCGCCAGATGGCACAGGAAGTACCTGTCGAGCAGGGTGATGCCGACTCTGGACGCGTGCGCGTAGGTGAGGGTGAGAACCACTCGGTAGGTGAGGAACTCCGGGGTGCGGCTGAACGCCGACCATTCGTCATTACCGACCAGAGCGCGATGAAACGGGCTGAGCTCGCGCTCTGACAATCGAAACCGCATGTCCGGCGCCGTCGCCTCGTCGAACCGCGCGCCCGGGAAAGTGAGGAGACCTTGGTCGACGAGCGTCCGTGCGCGCTCGCGGACGGGCCGCATGAGATCTACCCACTCGCGGGCCGAACCCGGTCGGTCGGCATCGATGGCCGCCGCCACCGCGGTTGCCCTGGAGCCGAATTCGTCCTTCTGGCCGGCGTAGCGTTCGTCCCAGCCGCGCAGCCGGCTCACCGGGTCGGGGCCGCGGTGGCGGAAGTAGTCCGCGTGCGAGCGGTAGGACAGCCAACCGTGTTCGATCTCTCCGGCCAGCGCGTGCGCGGTCGCGATCCAGATGTCGAACAGCAGGCCGAGCCTGGTCTGGCCGAGACCGACGCGCTCGACTGTGTCGAACACCAGGCTGTTGGTATCGCAATAGAATTTCTCGCTGAACGCCGCCGCGGATTCGCCCGTGAATCCGATGACCGGGCGCTCATAGAGTGCGTCGTGGATCGTGTTGTCGGCATACCAGGGCACGAGTTGTCCGGTGTCGCCATCGATTTCGGCATAGCGGCGATGCAACGGCAGAAGCTGCTGTGGCGCGAGTTGTTTGCGCGAGGGATACCGTGCCAGGTGCGCGCCGACGACCTCCCGCACACGCGGCGCGATGACGGTGGTGAAGGTGTCGGCGTCGGTGCGGAAATTCAGGCGCAGGTGCGGGCCGCGTCGCCAGTGCCGAACGAAATAGGCCGGGACGCCGATCTCGTCGAACAGCGGTGCGACGACGTCATGGAGGAGGGCGTCCGGGTTGGCCGCATAGTAGGCGACATGCATTGAGCGCCACACAGATTCCGTCATGTCACGACTCCGCCCCGGACATCGGCCCTGGCATCGGCGAGAGCGTGCGCGGCCAGGTAGCGAACGAAGGTCTCTTCGTGCATCGCCAGCCCGAGGCGGTTGCAGAACAGGTGCGCGCACAGGTCCAGCGTGGGCAGCAGCGTCGTTTGCTCGAATTCCGTCGACCCGGGCCGGTCGGCGTACGGCAGGGTGTCGGGTGCCGTTCGACTTATCCGCTCGTAGTCACCGCGCAGACGGGTGATCGAACTCCACCACGGCTCCAGCATCGGCTCGGAGACCGATGAACGGGCCTGCGCCTCGAGCCGACCCGCCAGATCGATGAACTG
The DNA here is from genome assembly GCF_042720495.1 of Nocardia sp. NPDC058480. Classification (NCBI taxonomy): domain Bacteria; kingdom Bacillati; phylum Actinomycetota; class Actinomycetes; order Mycobacteriales; family Nocardiaceae; genus Nocardia; species Nocardia sp. NPDC058480. The sequence continues at coordinate 123,926 of NZ_JBHXMN010000006.1, forward strand.
GGGGCGCTGCTCGGCGTAACGATCGGCGAAATGGGCCTCGGCGTGGGGGACTATCGCCGCGAGCGGACCCAGCCGATCCGGTGCGCGGTCGGTCGCCGCAGGGGCCGACAGCCAGGCCAGGACGACCGCGATGAAGCATGTCGTCAGCCGCTGTGGTTTCGTCGTGCCTGCCCGGATCACATCGACGGCGAGCCCGCTCGAATCACAGAAGTGCCGCTCGACGGCCTCGATGGCGCTGCCACGGCCGTACCGGTGGAACTCGCGCTCGTACGGGATCCATGCCACCGAGTTGTTCGGAGACAAGTGGTCGAAGTGGGACGCCATCCCCTCTTGGCGGGCGAGAAATTCCGCGGTCCGCCGATAGAACGCGTCGGTCCACGAACTGTCCGAGGGGTGTGCGCGCAGATACGATTCGGCGCGCTGCGTCACGGTCGTGCGCAGCAGGTCACCCGCTGCGTTCGATGCGGGCAGCAGGCGCAGCCGGATGTGCGGTCCACCCTCCCAATAGCGCAGGAAGAACCATCCTTCGATGGCGTGCTCGGCGGTCAGATCGTCCACCAGCGGAGCCACGAATTCGGTGAGTAGTCGATCGTGATCGCCGTGGAAGAACACGTGGACGCTGTCCCACGGCGACGATGCGACGGCCGGTGCCGACTGCTCGGGGTCCCTCACGACGCGGACATCCCCGTATTGAGTTCGATGATGTACTCGGCCACCCGCGCATCCGAGTCGGCCGTGCCGACGTCGACGGGATCGGGCAACGCCTCCTCGAACACGATCTCGGCGCCGTCGGGCAGCCGCCGGACGAAATCCGACGTCGCGAAGACGTTGCGCAGGTCGAGAAAGATCGGCTTGCGATTCTTCATCCAGATGTCCAACGCGTTCGGCCCGACCCGGACGAAAGTTCGCTCCGGGATGTCGTTGCCGGCCACCCAGTCGCGCAACCGCAGCAGAAACCCGGCCTCCGTCTCGCCCTTTCCAGGTCGAGGGATCCGGTCCCCATCCACGACCCAGCACGCCCGAAAGACGACCACCGACCCCACCACGACCCGGGAAAACTTGCGCGCGTCACCGACCCGGAGCGGGTGGCCCCGCAACGATTCGGCCGTCGACAGCGCCGACATCCGGATCATGTGGTTACCGCCGAAGACGAAGGTCAGGGTCGCCGCCGAGGGCGGCAGCATGGGTGCCGCCATCATGCCGTTGTGCACTGGCAGGACGCGCCGGTCCAACGCGGTCGAACGTAACTCGACGCGATCGTCGGCTGCGTCGTACACCACGACGAGGTCCGACAGTGGCAACCGGCCCGCGGGGCCGGGCCGCGAACCGGGACAGTGGATCACCACCGGCGCGATCATGGTTCGCCGGTTGAACGCCACCCCGAAAGTGCCGCCGAGTTCGGCGAGAACTTCCTCGTTCTCGTCCATCGTCTCGGTGACCATCTCGGCAGGGGCTCCGCCCGCTCGGGCGATCAAATGATGAATCCGTGAGCGATTGCGTCCGAATCCGGAATGCAGTTCATTGAGGACCAACTCCATCCGATCGCCGTCCTGCCGCGGCTGGACGTAACAGGCGGACGAGCGGGCAGGGCGCACGAGCGTGCTCAACTCGTCGACGAGCCCGGCGATACTCTCGGCTGCTATGCGGACGATTCCGTCGTCGCCCACCGGTGCCCCCAGTACCGCGCAGAAGCGCGCCCTGATCTCTTGCAAGCGCATGAGCCGAGGCTGACGCCATGCGGCCGACTGGCCTGCCCACTCCTGCGGGCTCCCCCGCAACGCCGCCGCGATGCGGGCGAACGCGTCGGAATCCCCGGTCGGACCCATGGCCTGGCTCACCGAGCGATGGAAGTCGAGGAACGGCACCCGGGCGTTCGGCCCGTAGTGCGCGAGAAAGGTCTCGGTGGCCGCGGCCTCCATCATGACTGTCGGGTCCAGCAGCCGAACCAGCTGGCGAATCAGCGCGAGATCGGCCAGTGGCCGCTGCCATTCGGCACCCGACGAAACGACTACCGGCTCGAGCAGAACGCCCGTTTCGTGGAAGGGGAAGTGCGCGCCCCGCGGGTCAACGGCCGGGAGGTCGAGCCGTCGCTCGAGCCGTTCGATGGTGGCCTGCAACTCGGCGTGGCGTGAGCGCTGCTGTGCGATGTCCGGCCGCGCCGCCGGTTCGTCGATCAATGCCGCCAGCTGGGCCAGATCGTCGGTGAGGCCGGGATCGACGGGCTGCCCGATCAGCCAATCGAGCAGTGCCGCCGCCGGATTGGCGGCGGTGTCGGACGCGGGGGAAACAACTGTCAGCAGGCCTGTGCCGATCAGCTTGTCGAGGTATCGGGCCACGGTTTCCCGGTCGTGACCGGTGACGCCGACCATTTCAGTGGTCAGATCTCCGATGGTCATCGCCGTTGCCGAGAGCAATCGCAGGCATGCCCGCACGGCCGGACCGGCCCGCATCGAACGGATCGACTCCGCGAAATCCTTGCGGTCGCAGCAGAGAAAGACCACCTTCGAATCCTCGATGCGTGCGCTGGGATCAGCGGTGACCACGGCGTGTTCGCGAAGCTGCGGCTGGGCCGTCAGTGCGTCGACGAATTGGTCGATGATCCGCTCGTCGAGATCGGTCACGATGCCGACTCGGGACGAATAGTGTGCTCGCGCATCGTCACACCACGCCGCCAGGCCGACCACACCGAGCGAGCTGAACAGGCTCGTCTTCGCCGCGGCGCGATCGACGTATTTGACCAGCCGGGAAATCTTCGCCCGGCGCGGGTGCCGGTCCGGCTCGGCCAGCCAGCGTTCCAGCTCCTCCGACAACGACGGGCTACTCACCGCGACACCCGAGCGGAAATCGAACTCCGCGCACACTTTTCGCAGCGCTTCGGTCTTCTGCTGGAACTCGCGGTCGAGTGTCTCGGACAATTCCCCGAATGCGCGATCGCGGTCGTTCCTGCCTTCGAGCCAGTCCACGACGGCGGCGGCCGAGCCGATCGGCACGAGTGCGCGGATTCGGTCGTTCCACTCGCGAGGACCCGGTATCCGACCATTGTGAATCGCTCGGCGCAGGCCGATCAGGGCGGGCTTGTCCGCATGCCCTTCGCCCAGCGCGCCGACGATTTCGTGCAAATCATCCGTGAGCCGTAGTGCGGTGCGACTCAGCTCATGGTCGAGGCGTCGAACCTCGTCCAGAGCGAGGTATGTGTCGTCGAAATGCAATTCGGCGAGCGCGGCCGCAGGCAGGCCGCCGAGACGCACGACAGGCGGCGATCCGACCCGTCGAAGCAGGAGTTCCGATTCCGCATCCGATGCGCAGCTCACGAATCCACCTCCTGCCTCGGCCCAAGGGTGCACGGGAGCGCGGGCCTCGCCGGTCCGCCTCGCTTTCCCGGGGTCAGCGCGTCGGAGCAATCGCACGCGGCAACCCAATGTACAGAGCATTGATTCCTCCCGATTGGAATCAATGCTCTACATTCGATTGACTGATTTCTCCTACGCCGAGCAGCAACAGCTGCCGAAGAAGAAACTACAGGAGCAGGGGGCGCAGCTGACTGGCGTTCCCTCGCTCATACCGAGACCTGCGGTCAACGACTCGACTTCGAGATCGTCGACATCGAGCTCCCGGATTTCCATCGGCAGGCCGTCAATGTTCAAACTCATTGTTCTCACCTCCTCAGCGCCTCGCAGGTATACCGCCACATAAACCCGCGTGTGCCACATCCCAATGAGTCGCCGAGCAATTCTGTTGGCAAACATGATCAGCGACATTTATTCGATGCGAACGCACGCGATTCCGAACAAGCAGAGCTTCCTCATCCCGCCGTGGACGGAACCCAACTTCTCAGCACCAGCCAAATTCTACTCGGCGCATCCGAACACTGGCAATACTGCAGCTATTACCCCTTCGTGGGGCTGACCTGCAGGTCTTTACGCTAATGCTCGTCCCGCCGCCGGATCAGCTCCACTAGGTTGCAACGCATTTGCCGCAGGAGTGTGGTTGAGGCGAAACAAGGAGCCGACTATCCTGATCGATCACGCAGAACTGCCAGAGACCGAGTCGAGAGACGAATTCGGCATGCTGCGATGAAAGGGCCACCCCATGTCCCGGCTACAACAACCCGAGAGAATCACTCCTGACGGTGCGACGAAGACATGCGACGTCTGCATCGTGGGAGCGGGCGCGGCTGGACTGAACGCGTTGAGCGTTGCCAGCCAGTACCTCGCCGGCGACCAGAAGGCTGTCTTGGTCGACAGCAGGGAACAGGTCGGGGGAATGTGGACACAGACCTATCCCTACGTGCGATTGCACCAGCCTCACCCCATGTTCACCGTAGGCAACATCCCATGGACTACCGGTCGGGATCGTTCCTACCTGGCGGCCAAATCCGAGGTGCTCGACCACTTCAGGCACTGTCTCGACACGATCGAACAGCGCGTGCAGGTCGATGAACTCCTCGGCTGGACCATGATCTCGCACGAAGAAACCGGTGGCCTCGTGCGGATCATCTGCGAGTCCGCCGACGGAAAATCAGTGGCCGTCGAGGCAAAACGACTGATCAAGGCCTACGGGCTCCGAATCGCCCCGAACGACGCGCTCGATATCTCCAGCACGCGCGTCCGATCGGTGTCGCCTGATTTCTGCGATCTGCGCGGCCACGAGATGCGAACCAGCGATGCTCCGGTGTGGGTCATCGGTGGGGGCAAAACCGCCATGGACACCGCCCACGAACTCATCACGTCCTACCCCGGCCGCGAGGTCGATCTTGTCGCCGGATCCGGGACTTTCTTCCACAGCCGCGAGCGGTTCTTCCCCACCGGTCCCCGCAGGTGGTGGGCGGGCGAGCTGCCCAGCGAACTCCTCCGGGAAGTCACCCGCCGATTCGACGGGACCAACGAGACCGACGTGTGGGACTGGCATCGCGCGACGTATGGCACCTGGGTGACCCCGGAAACCAGTAGCTTCCTGTTCGGCTTACTGTCGGAAACGGAGAATTCGGCGATTGCCGCAGGATTGCACGAAATCGTCATGGACTACCTCGTCGATGCTGTCGACGACCACGATGAGACACGCTTGGTGTTCCGCAGCGGTGCTGAGAAAACCATTCCGCGCGGTAGTTGGATAGTGAACTGCACCGGTTACGTGATGCGGCAAGAACACCCCTATGAGCCGTATGTGTCCAGCAGCGGAGCGATCTTATCGATTCAGCCGCGCTCTGCCACGTTGTACCTGACCTCGCTGATCGGCTATTTCCTGACCCACCTACTGTTTCTGGACCGAATCGTCGACACCCCGCTCTATGAACTCGACGTGCCGGACCTATTGCGCAAGTCCAAGGCCGCGCTCCCCTACACGATGTTCACCCTCACTCAATACAACGTCGGCCTCATCTACGACAGCGTTCCGAGCGCAGCGTTTCGCGATTGCGGACTCGACCTCGATCGCTGGTATCCGTTGCCACACCGCATGGTGGCGGCAACGCGGTTCGCGCTCACCCATCGGCGCGAGCGTGCGCACCTGCGTCACACCCTCGATACGGTGCACGAGCGGTTCGATGTTCGGTGTGGCCGCCTGCCACACAGCGTTCGGCCCAGTACGGCTCGCCTCTGACCAGCGGCCGGCCCGTCGCCCGCGTCCGCTGCCGGCCGAAAACCGCGCTGCCGTCAGCCGCAGCCCTCGAGCGTCGCCCGGCCCAGTTCGGCGACCACATCGGCGATCTCGCCTCGTGCGCGCAGTGCCCGCACCTGTCGCCGCGCGCCGTTCCCGCGTGCGTACAGCGCGGCGATCGCGGTGTTGACGAAGGTGTGGTCACCACACTCGCGGAGGGCAGGCTCGACGTGCTCGACAAGGCGCCCCAGCAGCTCGTGTTGCGGCACGACGAGGCCGTCGACCAGGTCGAGACCGTTGCCGTCCAGGCCCGAGTGCGCGGCGTTCCAGTACGCGGCGCGCAGCAACTCCCCCGACACCGCGGGCGCGGCTTCCTGCCGTGCGATAGACCGCAGACCGGTCCCGACGATTCCGCGGATCAGGGCAGCCAGCAGCGCCGATTCCTCGGCGGTGGCGGGAATGTCGCCGACCCGGATCTCGACCGTCGGGAACGACTCCGACGGACGGACATCCCAATACACCATCTTGTTGTCGAGGATGCTGCCGCTGGCCCGCATCATGGCCACGATCGAATCGTAGTCGCCGAGCGAGCCGAAATACGGTGGCGGTCCCGCACTGGGCCAGCGACGCCAGAGAATGCTGCGCCAGCTCGCGTACCCGGTCTCACTGCCGCGGTAGATCGCCGAGTTCGCGGTCATGGCCAGCAGGACCGGCAGCCAGGGCCGCACATGGTTGCTCACCAACACCGCGGTCTCGCGATCGGGGATGCCGACATGCACGTGGCAGCCGCACAGCCCCTGCTCGTGGGCGAGCATCCCGAAGGTGTGCGCGATCCGCTGGTAGCGCGGGGTATCGGTGACCGGATAGCCCTCTGGCACCGTCGGCGGGACGGCCACCGCGAGTAGGCGCGCATCGTGGTCGGCCGCGCATGCCGCGACCCGGCGGCGGGAAGTGAGCAGCTCGGTCAACAGCTCGCCGATATCGCGGTGCACACTGCTGCTGGTCTCCACCTGGCAGCTCGTGAGCTCCAAGTGCAGATCGATGCCGATCTGGCGCGCCGCCGCGGCGACCTGGGTGTTCTTCGGCGCCGGTGCGCCGGTACCTGGATCGGTCAACAGGAATTCCTCTTCGACGCCGACCGTGAGTACGTCGTCGTGACTGCCCACCGCCTGCCTCCTTCACGCGAGCGTGCCGGGGTAATACCCCGGCACGCACCCCGCAATCGACTCGACCGCCCGTTGATTACCTGAACCGAGTGCGGGCATTCGGCTGGCAGGTCGACATCGTCAGGTTGTTCCCTCTCGAAAGGATCTCCGATGACCGCTCCCTTACGCGCCATCGCGCTGGTCTGCACGCTCAAGCAGTCACCCGCCGCGTCGAGCAGTGCGCTCATCGCCGATCAGGTGCTGGCCGAGCTGGCCACCCACGACGTCGAGGGCGAGTCGGTGCGGATCGCCGATTTCGACGTCCGCCCCGGTATCAGCACCGACGAGGGCGACGGCGACCAATGGCCCCAGATCCGGCGCCGCGTCCTCGACGCCGACATCGTCCTGCTCGCGACCCCCACCTGGATGGGACATCTGTCCTCGATCGCGCAGCGGGTCCTCGAGCGGCTCGACGCCGAACTGTCCAGCACCGACGACGCGGGCAGACCCGCGATGTTCGGCAAGGTGGGCATCGCCGCGATCGTCGGCAACGAGGACGGTGCGCACAAGATCGCCGCCGACACCTTCCAGGCGCTCGACGACATCGGATTCACCATCCCCGCGCACGGTTGCACCTATTGGAACGGTGAGGCGATGGGCAGCGTCGACTACAACGACCTGCCCGCGACCCCGGACGCCGTGCGCGAAACCACCACAACCATGGCCCGCAATGCCGCCCACCTCGCCGGACTGCTGCGCGCGCAGAACTATCCGACGAGCTGAGCAGTCACTTCGGCACTGGGTTCGCCGGTCAGCCGCGTTTCTGGGCGAGGTGCAGCAGGCTGGGGTCGTGGGCGTTGACGAGCAGGAGGCCGGAATCCGCCTCCTGCCACAGTTCGGAGAGTCGCTGGTGGTTGGCCTGAACCCGTTTCCAATCGTGGGCGATGAAGCGTTCCATTGCGGTGAGAGCAGTGGGTACTTCGCCGGTTCCGTCGAGCTGGCCGGGATGGTAGAAGGCGTCACCGACGTGCAGGACCCAGTGGTCGTCGGCATCGACCGCGACCGCGGCGTGGCCGCGCGAGTGGCCGGGCAGGCTGATCAGGACGATGCCGGGGGAAATGTCGGTGAGCTCCTCGGCCCCGGGGAAACCGCGCCAGGTCTCGCTTCGGGCCGGGGTGTGTTCGACGATGCTCGGGCCGTGCACGCGATGCGACGACAGGTACCGTCCGCGCTCGACAACTCCCCTGGGGTGGACGGCGGCCGCGTTCTCAGCGGCGGTGAGATGCACCGTGGCCCACGGGAAATCCGACAGCCCTCCGGTGTGATCGGCGTCGAAATGGGTGAGCACGACGTGGCGCACATCGTGCGGGTCGAAGCCGAGTCGCGTCATCTGGGTGATGGCCGTTTCCGTCGCGTCGAAAGCCGGCCGGACATAGAACCGGGCCGGGCCGAATCGCGCGGCCGGGTCGGCGACATCGCTGCGGCCGAACCCGGTGTCGACCAGGACGAGGCCGTTGGGGGTTTCGACGAGCAGGACGTGGCAGACCAGTCCGGCAGGGGTTGCCCAGGGCCGCATGGTGCCGCAGTTGAGATGGTGGATCTTCATCCGAGCGCCTCGAGCATCGCGGCCTGTGCGGCGGGGTCCCCGCCGATGAGGGCGGCATCGATCTCCTGGATCGGGTTGCTGCCGTCCCAGTTCGCGGCGGCCAGTTTGATCAGGTCGAAGATGAACTTCTTGGAGCCGCCGAGGTCGGAGATCTCGATGACCGTGCCCGGATGGTGCTCGGTCTGCAGATAGGCGAACCGTCCGTCCGCACCACCGATCTGGCCTTCTTGGCCGACGGTGAAGCCGGCGGCGAGTGCGCGGTCGTAGAGCTGTTGGTAGTTTTCCGACCAGTAGGCGACATGCTGGACGCCCTCGTGCCCGGCATCGAGGAAGTCGCGATACATCGACGGGGCGTCGTTGACCGGGGTGATGAGCTCGATCTGGATGTCTCCGCTGTTGGCGACTGCCACATCCATCGCCATGTCGGCGGGCTCACCGCGATAGCGGAAGTCCGTCGGCTCAACCCCCTTCAAGTAGAACCACGGACCTATTCCGCAGGCGACGAAATGCTGCATCGAGGCTTCGATATCGCGGACGACATAACCGATCTGGGCGATGCTGCCCCACATGTTCGCGGTGCCGCTCGGCGCGGGTGGGGTGCCGGTGTGGACGTCGGCAAAGGACAGGACGACTTTTCCGGTGGCCGCGTTCGCCCGGAGTCGGTCCGCCGCGGTCGTCGCCTCAGCGGCAGCATGGACACTGTCGAGATGCGGGGTGATCCGACCATCCTGGACCGCCGGGAGCACTTCCGGGATGAGTGCCTGAACCACGTCGCCGAGCTCCGTCCTGGTGCGGATGCTGAAGGTGGTGCCGATGAGTTTCTGCCGCCGGAAGGCGATGGTGTCCAGATTCAGCTCGGTCGCCGCGCCGGCGAGACGGCCGATGCTCACGATCCGTCCGCCGATGGCGGTTGCCATCGGCAGCTGGGCGAACAGGTCGCCACCGACATGGTCGAGGGTGATGTCGGCGCCTCGGCCGTCCGTCGCCGCGAGAACGGATTCGACGAGGTTGCCGGTCGCGGTATCGACGGTGACGTCCGCCCCGGCGGCCACCAAAGCGCCGCGCTTGTCCTCGGTGGTGGTCGTGGCGATCACCGTTCCCGCGCCGAGAGCCTTGGCGAGCTGGATTCCGACGAGTCCGATCGAGCTGGTGCCGCCCACGATCAGAACGGAGTCGCCCGGCCTGAATCCGGCCTGGGTGACCAGGGCGTCGTGCTCGGTGATGAGCCCGACCGGCAAGGTCGCGGCCTCCTCGAAGCTGAGGTGCGCAGGGATCGGGACCAGCATCCGCGGATGACACAGGGCGTAGTCGGCGAACGCGCCTGCGGTGATGCCCATGACCCGGGTCCCCACCGGAAGACCGGGGGCGAGCAGGCTGGACCGTTCGACGATGCCGGCAACCTCCATGCCCGCGGTGAAGGTGCCTTCGGTCTGACCGGCAGCGGTGTAGGTGCCATCGAGAGCGTACAGATCCGCCCGATTGAGCCCGGCGGCCATCACCTGAACTCGGACCGCCCCCAATCGGTCCGGACGTTCGATCTCCTCGACAGTCCACTCGGGGCCGTTGCCGCTGATCAGCGCACGCATAGTCATGGTTGTGTTCTCCTCGGGTCGGTCAGTTGTCGAGATCGGGGGCGACGGTGTCGGTCAGCCGCGGATCCGGCTCGGCGCCTGCCATGGCGAGCGCCCCCGCCACCACGCGGGCGAGGGTGAGCAGGTCGGCCGGGTTCTTCTTGTCCAAACCGGCGACGAGTTGTTTGAGAATGGTCAGCTGGTCGAAGTAGATGCGTTCGACGACGAGGCGCTCCTCGGCATCGAAGAGGAAGTACGCGGTCATCCGGGTGCGGTGCCGGGAGCCGGTCGGTGGGATCTTGCCCAGCGGGCCCAGATGTGTTCCCAGCAACCAGAATTCGACGATCACCGCGTCGTGGGCGTGCCGGAAGGCGATGATCTCGTGGTCCTGGTCGGGGAAGGCGACGCGGGTGTCCTGGTAGTACTCACGCACGTCCGCGTCGCCGTCGTGGACGGTCATCTGGGCGATGAGTTCGTAGTGCGGATGCGGAAACGTCGACAGAGTCGCGTCCCAGTCCTGGCGGACCTCATCGTGGAAGTGATCGAGCACGAGCTTCTCGCGTGCGCGCAGAACGTCTTCGGGCGGCAGGGTGAAGCGGGACAAGGCGGAACTCCTTCAGCCGTGGGTGAGTTGGCGGTGCGCGAACGTCGGTGCCGTGCCCGGATTGGTCCAGGAGGCCGTGAGTTCGCTGGAGGGGAAGAACTGCAGGAACCGCGAATCCCGCTGACTGCGGTCGACGAGGGTCTTCTCCAGGACGATCGAGTTGTATTGATCGGCAGTGGTTTCGATGGTGTTGGCATTGAGCACGACCTCGTGCTGCCAGGACCTCGCCCACGACGCCAGCCCGGGAAGCCCGGAATGTTCGGGGGTGAGCGCCTCGGCGGCGATGACGTTCTCGCTGCTCGCCCAGACACCGGTCGAGGTGTTCAGCAGCAGACTCTGATTGCCGAACACATGACCGGGTGTCTTGACCACGGCGACGCCGGGCCCGAGCAGCACCGAACCGTCGATGGGCAGGAACGCTTCCGGTGGGACATCGCGGTAGGTGGCGGGTTGGTACCAGGGCCGCTGCAGCGGATGGAGTTCGGCCATGCCGGCGAGCTCGTCGCGCTGCACGATCACCTTCGCGTTCGGAAAACTCGGCTTCGGGTGCGCGCCCAGGTCGTCCTGGTACGCGGTGGTTCCGACCCAGCGCCGCAGGTCCTGGGTGTGCAGGTGATCGAACATCAGGTAGTCGACGTCGTCGCGCGCGATGCCGAGACGGGCCAGATGGTCTGCGACCGTGCCGTGTGCACGGACCATCTGCCGTTGGACGAGCTTCGGTGTGCGCCGGGTGAGGCTGTCGAAATACGGGGTGTAGCGGCCGAGTTCGTGATCGGACGGCTCGAAGAGCAGCACTCGCGGCGTGCCGTCGGATTCGGTCCACCGGATCACCAACATCCGGTTGGTGATCGAGAGGAACGGTGCCAGTGCCCGCGATGCCCGGAACAACCCGAACCTGGTCGGGTACGGGAGCGTGATCAGGTCGCAGGTCCGCACGCTGTCCGGCATGCCGGTCGAGGGGAATTCGCGCCGGAATGCCGAGCCCTGCTCCCTGAGCAGGCGTAGCCGTGTGCCCGGCCCGCCGTCCGCATCGGTCGGGAGGGTCAACGTATCGATCGGGGTGCCGATGCCCGGCAGATCCACCACGTCGGCCGAACTCCACGGAAATCGCATCGTCAGCTCCTTTATCCACAGTGTGGGTTTATTGCGGATCAGGCTATACCCACGGTGTGGATTTTCGCAATGGGTTCGGGCATGATGAGTCCATGACCGCGCCACGCCGAGGACGTCCGCCCAAGAACGAGCAGCAGCTCTCCCGCGCGGCGATCGTCGAGGCGACGCTGAAGGTGATCGACGCCGAGGGCGTCGCGGCGGTGAGCATGCGCGCAGTCGGGCGGGTGCTCGGAGTCGACGCCAAGAGCCTTTACCATCACGTCGACGGCAAAGACGGGCTACTCGATTCCGTCGCCGAGCATCTGCTGGGATCCATCGCCTTACCGGATGCGACCGGCGACGTGCGAGCCGATCTCTGGGCGATCGCCATGGCGTTTCGCGAACGCGCATTGGATCACCCGCAAGCAGCCTCGCTCGTCCTCACTCGCCAGCTCGCGTCGTTCGAGGGCCTGGCCCCCGTCGAGGCGGTTCTGAGTGTTCTCCACAACGCGGGGTGCACTCCCCGCGAATCCGTCCACCTACTCCGAACGTTCGTCGCCACCCTCATCGGAACCCTGCTCCGAGAGGTCGATGCCGGGCCCACCTACGGCACCACCGATACCACCGCTATCGCCCGACGCCAGGCAACCCTCGAGGTCAGCGAGCTCCCCGCGGTAGCGGCCGCCGCCCAGCACCTCGCCCGATTCGACGGCACCGAAGAGTACGAATTCGCCATGAACCTCGCACTGGACGCACTCCTGTCACGACTGGCCACTCAGCACTGACGACGAGGAGGTCGGAGTGGCCGGATTATCCGGCGATCGCGTTGGGTTGCCATGGCGAGGATAATTGTCAGCGGGGATGACAGGTTCGCCAGAATCACCCACCTGGAGCCAGCGATGATCCACAGCCACCGGATGTTCTCCCACTTGGTTCGCACGATCGGTGAGGAGTCGTTCTACGACGACCAGCTACGGCACGCGGCCTGGGTCGCGCAATGCGTGGGCCGCGGCCCCACCGCTCCCCTGCACCCCGGCGACCTCACCGCACTCGCCGATCGGATCGAGCGCAAATCCTTGCCCGCCGGATCGCTGCTGTTCTCGGCGGGCGCGCCACCGGACGGCGTGTGGATCGTGCGGCACGGGCAGGTCGAACTATCCGTTGGTTCGGGCAGCCGACGCGCGGTCGTCGGCGTGCTCGGCCCGGGCGATGTCGATGGTGACATCGCACTGCTGCTGGAAATGCCGCCGACCTACACCGCGCGCACACTCACCGAGTCGGAATGCCTGTTCCTGGCCGACACCGACTTCGAAGCCCTGCTCGCCGGCCATCCCGTGATCGCGCGTCGCTGGCTTTCCAGTGTGGCGCACCGCGTTTCGCTGAGTCAGGCACGGCTGATCAACGTTCTCGGCCGCCCACTGCCCAACCAGGTGTCCCAGTTGCTGCTCGACGAAGCGGTCGACGGGTCGGTCCGACTGGCCGAACACACCCTCGCCGCCATGCTCGGTGTCCAGCACCAATCGCTGAACAAGATCCTCAAAGAATTCGAACGACACAGCCTGATCAACATCGGCGACGGGGCGATCGACATCGTAAATGCCGATGGGCTGCGCCACCTCTGCCTTCCTGCCGAACCGCGCTGACTGCGCTGCTCAGCGGCCCGGCGAGTAGAATTGCCACCAGATGGCCGCCGTCGGTCAGGTGATCGGACGTGGTCACAGGAGCGGCAGATGAGCGCACGAGACGACTCCGCTTCGGGACGAGTTCCCCGAAGACTCCGACTGATGCTGACGGCCGCCACGGTGTTCTTCGTGTTATTGCTGATCGTGCCGCGCCTGATCGGCGCATACGTCAATTGGTTGTGGTTCGGCGAGGTCGGCTATCGCGGTGTCTGGTTCACCGTGCTCCTCACCAAGCTGGCGATGTTCGCCGTGATCGCGGTGTGCCTCGGTGGCGCGATGTTCCTCGCCATGTGGTTGGCATACCGCTCACGTTCGGTCTTCTTCCCCACCGCACGCACCGACGACCCGCTCAGCGAGTACCGCCGCGTGGTCGGCCGGTGGCCGCTGCGCTTCGGGTTGGGGATCGCCGCCGGATTCGGGCTGATCTGTGGTCTGATCGGGCACTCGAGGTGGGAGACGGTGCAGCTGTTCCTGCACGGCGGGTCGTTCGGCGAGCAGGACCCCGAATTCGGGATCGATATCGGCTTCTTCGTCTTCGATCTGCCGTTCTACCGACTCATCCTGAGCTGGCTGTTCGTCGCCGTGTTCTTCGCGTTTCTGGCTTGTCTGGCAACGCATTACCTGTTCGGCGGACTCCGACCGGCGGGCAGATCGATCGGCCTCAGTCACGCGGCCCGCGTACAGCTCGCGGTGCTCGTCGGGCTGTTCTTCGTGTTCAAGGCCTGCGCGTACTGGCTCGACCGTTATGCGTTGTTGTCGAGCCATCGGCGGGAACCGACATTCGCCGGGGCCGGATACACCGATATCAATGCCGTCTTGCCTGCCCGGTTCATTCTCCTCGCGATTGCCCTGATCTGTGCCGCCGCGGTCTTCTCAGCGGTCGTGATCCGCGATCTCCGGGTCCCGGCGATGGCCGCGGTCCTGCTGTTGCTGTCGTCGATCGTGGCCGGGGGCATCTGGCCGCTGGCGGTGGAACAGTTCTCGGTGCGGCCCAACGCTGCCGACCGGGAGAGCGCCTATATAGAACGCAATATCGCGGCAACGAGACAGGCTTACGGGATCGGCAGCGAGATGGTCGACTACCGGCCCTATCCTGGTGTCGGTTCCAGACCGCCGCCCGAGGTCGCCGCCGACGCGACCACGATCGCCAATCTCCGGCTGCTCGACCCGCATGTTCTCTCCCGGACCTTCACCCAGCAGCAGCAGCTCAAGAACTTCTACAGCTTCCCGGAGAACCTGGACCTCGACCGCTACCGCATCGACGGCCAATTGCGCGACTATGTCGTCGCGGCGCGAGAGTTGACCCCGAGCGCACTCAGCGGCAATCAATCGCATTGGGTCAATCGGCACACCGTATACACCCACGGTGACGGGTTCGTCGCAGCGCCGGCGAACCGGGTCAACGCGGCGGTCCGGGAAGCGTCGGGCGATAGTTCGGCCAGCAACAGCGGGTACCCGATCTACGCGGTCAGCGACATCGCCTCCCAACGAGCCGGCCACCAAGTGATCCCGGTCCAACAACCACGCATCTACTTCGGTGAGGTGATCGCGCAAGCCGATCCCGACTACGCCATCGTCGGCGGCGGCACCGAGCCTCGCGAGTACGACACCGACACGACCCAGTACACCTACACGGGCGCGGGCGGTGTACCGATCGGGAACTGGTTCAACCGACTCGCCTTCGCCGCGACCTACACCGAACGAAACATTCTCTTCGCCACGGCGATCGGGCCCGATTCGAAGATCATCTTCCATCGCGACCCGAGCGAGCGTGTCGAACTGGTCGCACCGTGGCTCACCGCCGACAACAACCCGTATCCGGCGGTCGTCGACGGCCGGATCGTCTGGATCGTCGACGCGTACACCGCGATCGACGGCTACCCCTACGCTGCGCGGAGTTCGCTGGAAGCGCTCGCCCGCGACGACGGCAGGCCGTTGCGCAATCCGGCCGAGATCTCCTACGTGCGGAACTCGGTCAAAGCCACCGTCGACGCCTACGACGGCACCGTGACGCTGTACCAGGTCGACACCGACGACCCGGTGCTATCGGCCTGGATGCGGGCCTTCCCCGGCACTGTGGAACCCGCGGAGACGATCAGTGACGACCTGCGCGCGCATTTCCGATACCCGGAGGATCTGTTCGTCATCCAGCGCGAGATGCTCGCCCGCTACCACGTGGACGAACCACGGGAGTTCTTCACCAACAACGCCTTCTGGTCGGTTCCCAGCGATCCGACCGTCGACGCCAATCCCCAGCAGCCGCCCTTCTACGTGCTGCTCGGCGACCCGGACAGCGCCGCGCCCTCGTTCCGGTTGACCAGTGCGATGGTCGGGTTCAAACGGGAGTTCTTGTCCGCCTACATCTCCGTGCACTCCGACCCTGAGAACTACGGCAAATTCAGTATTTTGCAGTTGCCCACCGACACGCTCACCCAAGGACCACAACAGATACAGAACTCGATGATCTCCGACACGCGAGTGGCTTCCGAGCGAACCCTGCTGGAGCGCTCCAACCGAATTCAGTACGGCAACCTGCTCACCCTGCCGATCGCCGACGGCGGCGTGCTCTACGTCGAACCACTGTTCACCGAGCGGATATCGACGGCCCCGAACGGCTCGACTTTCCCGCAGCTGGCACGCGTATTGGTCAGCTACCGGGAACCCGGCACCGGCGGAGTCAGAGTCGGCTACGCACCGACCCTGGCCGAGGCACTCGATCAGGTATTCGGCCCCGCCACCGGCAATCTCGCCACCCCACCCGGCGGCAGCGCGGCCGCACCGCCACCCCCGGGCCGGGCTGCGCTGCCACCGGGTGAACCACAGCCCTCAACTACCCCACCGCTGATGGACGAGGCCACGATCGCCCGGCTGGAAGCCGAGCTAGAGGCAGCCCGTGCGGCGCTCGATCGACTGGAGCAGCAACTCGACGACATTCTTCGCCCGAACAAATGAGGACCGTGACCTGGAAGAACAACGCCATCGTCAACCACAAACGTGTTCTCCCGTGCCCCAGCCGCAGCTCTGCCCGACTACACACTCCCCCTGCCGATGCCGGGAACGAACCTGCCCGTTGTCGCCAGATACGACTGATACCCCGGGCCGTGCACGCGGGCCAGATACGGCTCCTCGACGACCCGGACTTGCAGTTCGATAGTTACCAGAAGCACCACGAACCCCGCGATCGCGACGACGTTCGGGATCAGCAACGTGACACCGGCGGCGAAGACGAGCATTGCCGTGAAAATCGGGTTCCGCACGATCCCGAACACTCCGGTGTGCACCAAAGTTGTTGTCTCGGTGGCGTCGACGCCGATTCGCCAGGACTCGCCCATCTGGTTCTGCGCGTACAGCGTCGCGGCGATCCCGGCGAGCGCGAGCACCGTCCCGGCGGCTTGGATCTGGGCCGAGGACAGCCACGGGATCGGCGCGACGACATCGACCAGCTGGAGCACCGGGGCGGCGAGTCCGACTGCGATCGCGGCGATGAATCCGCCACCGGCGAACCATTCCAAGGAGCCGGGTCGTCCGCTGATGCCCCGGAATCCGGTGGAACCGGTGGCGCGGTGCTGTCGCCAGCTGCGCCATCCGAATCCCAAGGCGCCGAACAGCAGATACAGCACTGATGCCAGCCAAGCGGCCATTGTTCTTCCTCGATTTCAGTCGTCGCAGCAGGCGCAGGAATCGGCCTGGACGGTGGGTTTCGCGGCGGCACCGATCGGTGGTGTCGCACAGCACGTATCGCCTTTCCAGGCGTTGAGACCTTCCTTCACCGCGATCACCGCGATCACCAGCGCCGCGATCGGATCGGCCAACGACCAGCCAAGCAGGCTGTTGAGCAGCAATCCGACCAGCAGCACCGCCGAGAGATAGGTGCACAGCAGGGTTTGTTCGGAATCGGCCACGGCAGAGGCGGATCCGAGTTCACGTCCGGCGCGGCGTTGCGCGGCCGAGAGGACCGGCATGATGACCAGACTGGCCGCGGCCAGCGCGATCCCGACCGTGGAGTGCCTGGCCTCGCCGATACCGAACAGGGCGCGCAGCGAGTCGATGGTGACGTAGGCGGCCAGGGCGAAGAAGGAGAACGCGATGATGCGCAGCGCGACCTTCTCCCGCTTCTCGGGGTCGCGTCCGGCGAACTGCCACGCGACCGCGGCGGCGGAGGACACCTCGATCACCGAGTCCAGACCGAACCCGATCAGCGCGGTGGAGGACACCCGAACACCCTCGGTGAGAGCGATGATCGCCTCGATCACGTTGTAGGTGATCGTCGCGGCGACAAACCAGCGAATCCGCTTCGACAACAACGCTTTACGCGCCGGATCAGGCCCTACCCGCACAGCGGATGGCAACGAGAGCATACCGAGTGCGGCCATCAGCAGCACCCATCGGTGTCCGCATCCGGGCAGCACGCCGGATCTACGGCAAGGACCAGTCCGAGCAGGTCATCGAGAGCGGCGCCGATGCGAGCGTCGGCGAGCTCGTAACGACTGCGCCGCCCTTCGGGAACTGCGACGACCAGACCGCATCCACGCAGACAGGCCAGGTGATTGGACAAGATCTGGCGCGTTACCCCGATGCGCTCGGCGAGCTGCGACGGGTACCCCGGCGACTGCCGCAGATTCAGCAGGATCTGGGTGCGAGTCGGGTCCGACAGCGCATGCCCGAATCGGGCAAGCGCGTCGGTGTGCAGCACCGGCAATGTCTCCATAGCCAAACAGTACATCTGAATCTGTATTCAGAAAAGGGTGGATCGTCTCCGTTTCGGGTCGAGGGTGGGGCACCACGGTGACCAGGCAGCCGACTTCTAGGCTCTGCGCATGACTGTGGCGCGCTCGATCCTGCTGTTCGTCCTGGCCGCCATCGCCGAGATCGGCGGGGCCTGGCTGGTCTGGCAGGGCGTGCGCGAGCACCGCGGCTGGGCCTGGATCGGGGCGGGCATCATCGCACTCGGCGTATACGGGTTCGTCGCGACATTGCAGCCCGACGCGAACTTCGGACGCATCCTCGCCGCCTACGGCGGGGTATTCGTCGCCGGATCACTGCTCTGGGGTATGGCGCTCGACGGTTTCCGGCCCGACCGCTGGGACGTCACCGGCGCAGCGATCTGCCTGGTCGGCGTCGCGGTCATCATGTACGCACCACGCGGCTGACCACAGCCCAGACGCTTTCACAGTCACTCTTGACTGTCAATGCTCGATCGGCCATGCTGCACAACACCTGGCGAGCAGTCCGCGCCGGACCAGCGATCGAAAGGACTATCTATGTCGGAGACTCCTCCGCACGCAGGCAACCGCCCCGCGGGCTGGTACGACAACTGGACAGAAGTCCCCGACTCGCCGTGGCAGGATCGCCCCGAGCCCGACTATGACTACGACTACTCGACCCTCACCTACGAGCGCGACGGACGTATTGCCCGCATCACGTTCAACCGCCCAGAGAAGGGCAACTCGATCACCCCGGACACCCCACGCGACCTCGCTCACGCCGTCGAGCGAGCCGACCTGGACCCACGCGTGCACGTGATCCTGGTCAGTGGCCGCGGTAAGGGCTTCTGCGGCGGCTACGACCTGGACATGTTCGCGGAGAAGGGCTTCCGAACCGCCGAAGGCCCCGACGAGATCACCGGCACCGTACTCGACCCGGTAGTGAACGCGGTCAATCACAACCCGTGGGGCACCTGGGATCCGATGATCGACTACGCGATGATGAGCCGCTGCAACAAGGGCTTCGCCAGCCTGCTGCACGCCAACAAGCCCACCGTCGCGAAACTGCACGGCTTCGCCATCGCAGGCGGCACCGACATCGCCCTGTACAGCGACCAGATCATCTGCGCCGACGACACCAAGATCGGCTACCCACCGGCCCGCACCTGGGGCATTCCCGCGGCCGGGATGTGGGCCCACCGTATCGGCGACGCCCGCGCCAAGCGGTTGCTCTTCACCGGCGACAGCATCAGCGGCAAGCAAGCCGAGGAATGGGGGCTGGCGGTGGAATCGTGCCCGGCGGAGGAGCTCGACGAACGCACCGAAGAGCTGGTCGGCCGGATCGCCCGCATGCCGGTCAACCAGCTGATGATGGCCAAACTCGCGCTCAATTCGGCGCTGCTGTCCCAAGGCGTGGCCAACTCCGGCATGATCAGCACCGTCTTCGACGGCATCTCCCGCCACACCAGGGAAGGCTACGCATTCCAATTGCGTGCCGCCACAGTCGGTTTCCGGGAGGCAGTCCGCGAACGCGACGAACCCTACGGCGACTACAAACGGGCCGAGTTCGACCGTCGACTCCCCGACCAGGATTGACATCCACGGCTCGCCAGGTTGTCGACGACCGACGCGCAAGAAGTGGGCACCCGTCTCGCCTTCGCCGATCCTCCGCGACCGCTCGTCGGCGTCGACGAGCTCTATCCGTCGGCCTCGCTGATGTGACCGGGCGCCAACAAGATCCGAATCGCGTCGGCCCACTGCGCGAGGACGACTCGGTTCGCCTGATCCGAGGACTGCAGCGCGCGCGTGCCCGCGAGCCCCCGCAAGACGGCGATGGTCAGATCACGAACGGCCGGGTAGCGCGGATGCGCCACGATCGGCGCCCCGAACAACCCATCGACCACCCGGTGCAGATCGCGCCCCGCCTTGCGCTCGGCCACCCGCAGCGCGGCGGCGAGATCGGGATCGGTGCCTGCCGCGGCCCACAGCGCGAACTCGGCCCGCGCGGGCGGTTGCGTCAACGCCGAGTACAGGGCCGACAGCGCACGCTCTACCGGGTCGACGGCGTCACCCAAGGTCGCCGCCGCCGCCTGCGTCGCCGCTTCGTTGAGCACGACCAGATCGGCGACAAGCGCCTCCGACAGATCGCGCGCGGTCGGGAAATGATGCAGGAGCGCACCGCGACTCAGACCCGCCCGCTGCTGCACGGCCACGGTGGTCAAAGCTGAATAGCCACGTTCGATCAGTAGCTCGGTCGCCACCTCCAAGATGCGCGCGCGTGTCGCGTCTCGCTGTTCAGCACGTGTCACCACCGGTGGTCCTTTCTGCTCCGATGGCAACGTTACAGTCACATCTGACTGCCGAATCGTCAGCTCGATGCGCGGGCGGATCAGGTCCGGACCCAGTTGGGACCCGAACGCGTTGTCCGTCACGCGTCCCCTCGGGACGGTCACCAGGCTGACGCCGCCCGCACCCTGATCGGCACATCACGCGGAATGCTCGACGACTTTCCCGGACGGGAGCAACTGTGAACCACGTCGATCGCGACAGTGCGCCGGGGGGCTGTCGGGGCCGCGCCGATCAGCAAGCCTGTGCGGCGGGCGCAGTCTGTTCCGGGTCGCCCCGGTTGGCCGACTCCTGATCGGCGACACCGATCATGCGGGCCACGAGCGCAGAACGCAGGCGCCAGACCCCGTCCGAGTGCATCGGGTCCAATCCGGTGATCTCGGCGATCTTGTTCAGCCGATAGTCGACGGTGTTGGGATGTATGTGCAGTACATGCGCCGTGCGCACGCGGGTGGAGCGGGTCGCGAGATGGGCCTTCAACGTCTCCAGCAGAACCGGATGCTTGTCGAGCGAGTCCAACGCCGCGGCCAAGTGTCGGCCGACCGCGCCCGGCCTCGACAGCTGATATTCCAGCGACAGATCCTCGAAACGCTCCAGCCCGTCTCGGCGCAGGCGACGCATGATGTCGAGCACCGCGCGCACGCGCTCGATCTCTTCGGAGATTCCGTCTGCTCTTGCCGACACGAACGTGGCGCGAATCCTCGTCTGCGCCGCGACGGCAAGGTGCTCGACGAGCCGTTCTGCCCCTGCGGGATCGAAGTGGTCTTGCGGAATCAGCAGAGTCGCCGAGTCGGCACCGATCTGCATCAACGCATGGTCAGCCCACTGGTGCGACACCTCGGCTCTGACTCGGCGAATTGTTCGGCGGGAGATGATCTGTCGATCCAGGAGCGGCTGCTCTTCGTTGTGCGCCACGAACGCCACAGCGAAGACGACGTAGCTTTCGGCCAGCCGCACCCCGCGGGCACGGGCCATGGCCGGTGTTGCGTTTCCGGCGATCAGAGCCGCGGCCACAGCGTCGGCGGCATCACTCCCCGCAGCGCGCATCTCACTCGTGTACGCCTGTGAAATCACGGTGGCGAGCCGGCTGGTGAGCTCGACGAACACCTGCGTCACCCGGGCCACGGCCCGGTGATCCGCTGCGGGCTCGGCCTGCGCGGTGAGATGGTCGAACACCATCCGCGTGGCGGTGTGCACTGCCGTATGCATCGAGTCGATGAGCACGCCCTGGTGTGCCCATTCCATGACGCCGAAGCGCACCTCGGCCAGTGGTTTCGCAGCGTCCTCACCAGCGAGGAGCCTGGCGGCCAGCTCGAGGCATGCCTTCACCGTCGCGGTGACATCGCGACGCAAGGTCGCTAGTGGCACTCTGCCGGACAGTGCGCTATCGACGAGGTATCGGCTCATGATCTTGCCCGAAATCGTTGACGCCGCCGGGAGACAGTCGACCAACGGCCGACCTGCCATCGTCACGATCGGGGCCGACAGGGCGCTGTTCGGCATGCGCACATTTCCTCCTTTCGGGTGTTTGCGCTCCATCGTGCGTTCTCACCGTCTCGCGTTCCAATGGCGTTTCGCACCCGAATGAGATTCTCATAGTGCACCATGCACCACCGGAGGCCTTCCAAGTATGTCACCCGTACACCGAAACACGGTACGGACGGTGCTGCGGTTCCGGCGCACGCGGACGCATGACCTTCTCCGCGACCTTCCGCTCAGCTCTCGGCCGCGTCACGTCGAGGCTCGAATGTTGGGCCATTTCAGCTGTACATCGACCTCGGTACGACGAAAGAAGGGGACGGGGCCGGGTCGGCTACGAGGGACCGACGGCCGTCGGCATGCACCGAACATGCCGGTCGAAATTCCAGTGAACGCCTGTGTACTATTTTGGCGTGAACAGCTCGGGCGCGCAGCCGCTACAGGGTTCGGCCAGCGACGCGACTCGGCCAGGGTTTATCCGATGAACACAGTCGTGATCGTCGTGCTCGCGATCGTCGCCGCCGGTGAAGCCGTCGGCCTGATCACCCTGTCGATCCTGCTTGCCCGAAGTCGGCGCAAACGGCCGGCACCGCGTCGGGCCACGACGACGCAGCGGTTGGTGGTCGGCGGTCGCGAGGCGGTGCGAACAGCCTGGCAGACCGCGGACCTGGTGCGTACCAAAGGTTTTCGTGCTGCCGTGCTGACCTCCATCGAAGACCTCGCGGGCTGGGCGCGGGTCGAGCGTCCCGACCTGGCCAGGCTGGCGCCGGACGGCAACGTCGTTATCATGTTCTCCGACATCGAGCAATCGACCGCCCTCAACGAACAACTGGGCGACCATGCTTGGGTCAAGCTACTGGACCGCCACAACCGCCTCGTCACGCGATGTGTGCAGGACCGCGGTGGCCATGTGGTCAAGAACCAGGGCGACGGCTACATGATCGCCTTCGCCGCTCCCGAGCAGGCGGTCGGCTGCGGCCTCGCGATCCAGGCCGCGCTACACAAGGACGCCGGATCATCACGGGCCGCAACCGATTTCAGGGTCCGGATCGGTATCCACATGGGGACCTCCGTCCGCCGGGGTGATGATCTGTTCGGACGCAACGTCGCCATGGCCGCGCGCGTCACCGCGCAGGCCGAGGGCGGGGAAGTGCTGATCAGCGAGCCGGTGCTGGAGGCGATCGGTCGCAGTACGAAACTCACCATCGGGACCGGTCGCGACGCGACCCTCAAGGGCCTGCGAGGCACGCACCGCCTCACCCCGGTCGGCGCTGCGAGGTAAGCCGCTCACGTGGACTGAGGCATGCCCTGCCGCCAGTCCAGCGCATCCAGCGCGACAGCGATGTGCACACTGTTCTCCGCCAGCGGGCGAGGCAGTAACTCGTCGGCGCGGGCCAGCCTGCGCAATATCGTATTCCGGTGGGTGAACAGGCGCGCCGCAGCGCGCGTGGCGTTGCATTGCTCGTTGATGTAGATGAGCACCGATTCCCGCAGTTCGCTGTCGGCATGTTCCAGATCACCGAGGGTGTACTTGATGAAACGGTCTGCCTGAGCACCGTTTTCGGTGATCAGCGAGGTCAATTGCACCTCGCTGACGGTGACCGTGCGCCGGGTGCTGTGCGGGCGGGCGAGGATTCGGTGCGCGGCCTGTGCGTCGAGGTGACTCGTCCGGAAGCCCGCGAGGTTTCGACCGGTCGAGCCGATGGCGATACGCACGCCGGGGATATGGTCCAGCGCTTCGGTCAGTGCCGCGGTGTCGGGCGCCGTGGGGCCGGGCACCCACACCCACAGGGTGGCCGCGCTGGCGAGCAGGCTCAGCGCCGTCGCCGCACCGGCGGCTTGTGCGAGGGCTCTGGTCACCCGATGCGGTTCCTCGAGTTCGGCACCGGGGATGTCACTCCAGGCGATAGCAGCGGTATGGGTGGTGTCGAGCCGGTATCCGAGGCGGGTCGCCGCGCGTTCGATATTGATCGGCTCGCCCTCGAGAATCAGCGAAATCGTTTCCCGGCGTTCGGCATACGAGCCGCGGGCGAGCTCGTCGCGCACCTCACCGATGACCTCGGTGATCGCCTCGACAGTGCCGTCGACGAATCCGGCGATCGATGCGGCGGTGACCTCGAAGACCTCTTGCAGCTCGAACGGGTCGGGCGTCAGGATGAAGACGATGGTCATCCACCGCCGCCATGCGACATCTCGACCGACCCGATAGGCCTAGTTCGTCGAGCCACTCCTCCGGCGCGTTCATCGCGATCTCGGCACCTCGGCGGATCACCTCACGCGCGCGGTCGGACAGGCGCCGATCGAACAGACCATCACCAGAGTGCACCACCTGATTATGCAACCTTCGATCTGCGTCCACTCACGCATGCCGAGTTGCCTGGCCGGCCGTCGTGAGCTTGCTCGCTGCGACCTGCGTACCCGGTACGCATCGGGCACGATGGTGATCATGGACCTCCGCATCTTCACCGAGCCCCAGCAGGGCGCCGACTACGACACCTTGCTGTCGGTGGCGCGCGCCACCGAGGAGCTCGACTTCGACGCGTTCTTCCGTTCCGACCACTACCTCGCCATGGGCGATGCCTCGGGCCTGCCCGGCCCGACCGACGCCTGGATCACCCTGGCCGGGCTGGCCAGGGACACCTCCCGGATCCGGCTGGGCACCCTGGTCACCGCCGCCACCTTCCGGATGCCGGGACCACTGGCCATCCAGGTCGCCCAGGTGGATCAGATGTCGGGCGGGCGGGTCGAACTCGGCCTCGGCAGCGGCTGGTTCGCCGCCGAACACGCGGCGTACGGAATCCCGTTCCCGGACAACCGTTTCGGTCTGCTCGAGGAGCAGCTGGCCATCGTCACCGGGCTGTGGGAGACCAAGCCGGGAGCCACGTTCAGCTTCGACGGCGCCCACTATCAGCTCACCGACTCCCCCGCCCTGCCCAAGCCGGTGCAGGATCCGGTGCCGGTGATCATCGGCGGCAACGGCAAGGTCCGCACCCCGCGCCTGGCGGCCCGCTATGCCACCGAGTTCAACATGCCGTTCGCCTCGGTCGCCGACAGCGCCGCCCAGTTCGACCGGGTGCGCGCCGCGGTGCGCACGGCCGGGCGCACCGATGAACTGGTGTACTCCAACGCCCTGGTCGCCTGCGTCGGGCGCACCGACGCCGAGGTGGCGCGCCGGGCCGCCGCGATCGGCCGCGAGGTCGACGAGCTGAAGACCAACGGCCTGGCCGGTTCACCCGCCGAGGTCGTCGACAAGATCGCCCACTATCGCGAGATCGGTGCCAGCCGGATCTACCTACAGATCCTCGATCTCGCCGACCTCGACCACCTGGAACTCATCGCCGCCGAGGTGCAATCGCAGCTCTGAGATCAAGGGGCCGGGGTGGGTTCGAGCCGGATCGCCACCGCACCAACGGCTTCACTCACCGCCGGCAGATGGCACCGTAAGGCAGAAAGGGTGCCCCGAGGGGTCCAGAAGCACCCGCCACCTATCCGGAGCGGGCTGAAAGGCAGCCTTGACCGCGCCCAGGTCGATCGCCGCCACCTCCGCGCTATCGAGGTCTGTCACAAACAGATCGAGATGCATCTGCTTGGGCACCTGATTCCCCGGCCAGTCCGGCGGTATATGGTCCGCTACCTGCTCGATCGTCAGTGTCACTCCCGCGCCGCGAAGCACCACCAGCTCATCGGATTCGTACCGAATCTCGAAATCGAGCAACGCTCTATAGAACTGCCCGAGATGCCGCGGATCCCGGCTGTCGAGCGAAACCGCCCCGAATCTGGCAATCGCAGGCATAGCTCCCCCGAACTCACGGCCTCGACCCTGCGCCGAGCGGCCCCAGTTACCCACCACATTTACCACGACCGGTTCCAGTGCGCCTCACGTCCACGGGAAGCCAGCGGCCCTCAGCCAGCGTGCAGGACGAAGAACAGGAAGCAAAGGAACCTCATGCCGGTGCTCTCGTCGAATACGTTCGAGCAGGTGGGCGCCGATCCCCTTGTGGTGTAGGACGCTTCGCACGGCACTGCGTAGACCGCCGGCTCGCAAGGTGGCTCTCTGAGGGCGGCTATGACGTGGTGTCGTGATGGTCGTAGGGAGTCGTCAGGATTCCCTTGCGTTTCGCGGCCGCACGCGAAGTCAGCACATTGAGACGCCAGAAGCGGTCGCCTTTGGCGGCACGCCTTCGCAATCGCGCACTGCGGAACGGAAGTTTGTCGAACAGCCTGTTCACCCGAACGTTGGCGACGACCAGCAGGCCGATGAGCCGTACCCACCCGGCGATCGGGATGTCCCGCGCGGGCGTCGTCGCGACGAGGGCACGCACGGCGGGTTCACCGCCGAAGTAGGCCATCATGGCGAGTAGCGGGCCGGTGACGGCGCGGCCTTTCAGCGTGAGGTTCCCGTCCTCATCGGACAGGCTCGCCGCGGCGGCCTCCGACATCGCGGCGGTCGCCTCGGTGGGGCCGCCGGTGTAGGGCAGGTAGTAGTTCAGCAGTTCGATGCCGTCGGCCGCGGTGGTCGGAATGACTTCCTCGGCGACGCCGAACACGTAGGCGATATGTGCCCAATAGACCATCGCGTCATCGAGATCGGCCTGTGCGTGCTCGCGGCCGTGGGCCAGGTCGACGAGCATCGGCAGGATGCCGAACGAGATGGCGCCCATCAGCATCGCGGTGCACGAGATCGGGCAGCCGTCGCGCTCGAAACTCTCCTCGCCCCAGGTTCGGCGCAGTCCAGCGCGAACCTGCGAGTGCATCAGCCGAACCTTGACGGTGTCGGTGAAGAACGGCGAGTGCCGGTCCATCGCGCTCTCGCGGGTGACATTCCAGAACCAGGTGTAGCTCTCGAACATCCGTCGCTGATAGTCGTTGATGAACCGTCGCGTCGCACCGGTCGCGGTCGAGACGTCATTGCCGACGAAGGTGGCCAGCGCGTCCATCACCGCCATGCCCGCCTTACCGGCGAACGAGGCGTTGATCCAGACCTGACGTCCCCGTTCCCAGCGTTGCGGATCGTGCCAGGCCGGCGGATTGTCGAGGCTCGCGAACAGGCGAACGAGCTCCGCCGGTGCGTCGGGCACCGTCTCGATCCCGTGATCCAACGCGTGCTCGAGCATTCGCCTGCCCTCGGCCATGCCGATCCGGCGAAAAGCGAGCACCACCTCGTCCATGAGTTCGTCGCCCTGCCATTGATGATCGGCGACCACGCCGACCAACGGTCCCGGTGCCGACAGTCGCGCAGGCGCGACCATCGGCTCGACGAAACCGCGCCGCGCGCAATCCCACAGCTCACGATTGCCGGTTGAACGTTGCGGCCACGGCCGTAGTGCCATCCCCGGCCGGTAGTAGTAGTCGAACGCGTGGGACGCGCCGCCGGTGTCACCGGCCGACTTCGACGTTGAAGCTGACATGGCTCGACTCCACTCACCGGCGCTGCGCATCCGCCGACGCAGCAATGCCTTTCGAGGCTATAGCCGAAAATTGCTCCGCTTCAACTCGGTTATTGACATCGACTGCGAGCGGTGATGCACTGCCTACATGGCCAGGTCAGCACGTTATCGTCCAGTTCAGCGGCGCTCTCGAGCCACGATCGACAACATTCTGGACGCGACTGCTCGGCTTTTGGTCCGTCATGGGTACCAAGGATTGACGACGAATCACATCGCAGCGGAAGCCGATATCGGCATCGGTACCGTTTACCGCTACTTCGCCGACAAGAACGAATTGCTGGCCGCGCTCCGCGACCGCGCCAGCGCCGAGATGACCCAGGAATTGATCAAGGCGATCGGTGCCTCGTTGTCGTTCGAACCGGCAGTCGCGGTCCGGCAACTCTTCGTCTGCCTGGTGGATGCGCTCGAACGCGATCGGGCCATCATCAGCGCGCTCGCCAGCGAAGTGCCGATGGGCCTGCAGAGCAACATCCTGCCCGCGGTGGAAGGACAGATCGCCCAGTTCTGCCGACTCTTCATCGCCCATCGCCGCCCCGATCTGCCGGACACCGAGGTGGAGGAATACGTGTATATCGGTATGACACTGGCATTTTCGGCCGCGCTGCGCATCGCGGTGGAACGAGAACCGCAGATGGACCGGCAACGCCTCATCGACCGCGCAGCGGACGTGTTGACGGTGTGGATCGAATCGACGGCCGCGGCTACCGCGTAGGGCGTACTCGGCCAGGTCAGTGCTGGTCGGCCAGCTGGTGCTCGTAGGCGAAGGCGGCGGCCGCGGTTCGCGAGGTCACCTCGATCTTGACGAAGATGTTGGACAGGTGCCGGGCGATCGTCTTCTCGCTGAGGAACAGCGCGGTCGCGATCTCGTGGTTGGTCTTGCCGACGGCGACCAGGCGCAGAACCTCGACTTCCCTGGCACTCAGGCCGCGGGGTAGCGGAGTCGGCGCCAGTGCGGCGATCTCCCGGCACGCGGGGCGAGCACCGAGAGTCGTCAACGTGCGACGCGCTGTGTCCAGTTCGCCTGCGGCCGAGTCATTGTCGCCCAGCACCCGCAACGCACGGCCGATCAGTGCCGCGCAGCGCGCGCCCTCGTACGGCGCGTCGAGGGTGTGCCACAGTCGGGCCGCTCGGCGCAGTTCGGGAATAGCCTCGGCGGGGCGATCACCCACGAGGGCGACGTGGCCCGCGGCGTAATCGGCCATAGCGAGCAGGGCTTCGCAACCGAATGCGGCAGCAAGGGTGGATAATTCGGCGTCGAGCTCGACCGCGCGATCGAAGTTCTCGGCGGCCACCATGATTTCCACGGCCGCGGGCAGCAGCTGGCTGCGGTGCACCGGATCGCGAGGCTCGGCCAGCAGTCGGTCCATGGCGGCGACGGCCGCCGAGGTCCGTCCCCTGGCCAGCCACAGCAGCGCCAGCTCCGGTTGCGGTTCGTACCCGTAGCCGATCGCCGCGTCGTAGGCGGACTGCGCGGCGTCGAAGTCGCCGCGAAGGTGGAGCACCTTGCCCCGCTCGGCCGACGCGAAGCCCGCCGCCGACGTGGTTCCCGCGGCGACGTATCGGCGGATGGCTCGGGTGAATTCCTCGATGGCCTCGTCGAACGCGCCGTGCAGTCGCATGATCTGGCCGCGGTGTACCGCGCATTGGCCGGTGAACGGAACCAGTCCGGGTTGGGCATCACACCAGTTCGTCAGCGCGATCGTCCATTCCGCGGCCCGGCCCAAGTCCGAGGCCTCCTGACAGCCCTCGATCATCGTGCAATAGACCTGACCGGCGAAGATCGGCGACACGGCACCGACCGCGATACCGACCATCGCTTCGTCGAACAGTGCGAGCCCCTGCCGGACATCACCGGTGTACAGCGAGATCCGGCCCTGCGCCGCCAGTCCCATCGCGATCAGGTCCGGATCATCGTATCGATGTCCGTAGCCGACGATCTCGACGGCTCGCTGGGACGCCGACGAGAACTCGGCGGCCATCACGTGCCTCATCATCTCGTGGATCAGCAGGTAGCCACGCTCCACCACGTCCTCGGGAATATCGGCGAGCAGGCGTTGGCCCCTGGCCACCCAGCCGCCGCCCACCGCGGTTTCCCCGTTGCTGATGAGAACCAAGGCCAGCCAGAACGAGCACCGAACAGCAGCCGGGGTGTCACCCGCGGTCACGTTCAGCTGAAAGGCCCGCTGCAATGCTTGGATGCAATCGTTGTCGCGGCCGGTCAGGTACGCGGCGGTGGCGAGGCGGGCGAAGTCGTCGGCTTCCAGGGCCGCGTCGTCGAGCTCAGCCGGCGCGAGGCCCGACAGACTCTCGTACGCCGCCACCCATTCACGACGTTCGTAGGCTTTGCGGGCCCGAAGCAAGATGTCGACCACACCCATGCAGATCACCTATCAGTGAGCCTACGCGTCTGCCGGGCGCGGTCATCACATCCGTGCTGTCCACATCGCCCACGCGATCGGCACAAGGGCCATCAGCGCCGCCGCCGACTGCACACCGAATTGCACGACACCGATCGGCACCGATCGCGAGACAGCCAGCACAACGAAAGCGACAACCACGACCGCGGTCAGCCGGGAGCCCAGTACGGCGGTGCGTCTGATCGCCGCCGCGAAACCGAGCATGCCCAGCGCGAACGACAGTCCGCCGGTCATCAGAACGGCGACGAACCAGGGGTTGATCACGGACTGAGCGGCCGAGGGGTCCGCACCGATCTCGTGTGCCGCCAGAGCCGCGAACTCCATCCCCGCCAGCATGGCGTAGGCCGTGCCTGCGACCACGACGAGGCCGAGGCCGGCGGCGCTGAGCCGCTGATCGCCTGCTTCCCGCAGGCGCGCCCGGATCGCCACGAATGCGAGGATGAGCACCGCCGACGCGACGGCGGCAGCCACGTGCGCCAGACCCCATCGCGTCGGATCGTGCGCGACGTGGTCGGCGATCGCGGCGGTGTCGGGCAACCGGCCCGGTATGGGCGGATGCCACAGCAATGCCGCGGTCATCAGCACCGGGGCCGAGCCGACAACTACTGCCAGCGTTCTTTCGGTTTTCATGGCGCCACCGCTTCTTTCGCTCTCGTATTCGTCCGCGCCGCGATCCTGCGTGCCACGTACTGGGCATCTCGGCCGACGCCGGGCCACAGCATGGAGCTGAACGCGTATTGGAAGCTGAGCCCGCAGAAGAACAGGCCGGGCGCCTCGTCGACCACGCCGCGGTACTCCCGCGGCCAGCCGTCCTCACCGATCACCGGAACCTGGATCCAGTCGAAGACCTGCTCGAAGCCGGTGCACCAGACGATGTTGCGCACGTCGAGCACGGTGCCGTCGGCCAGCACCGGCAACCCGTCGACCACCCCGGTGACCCGGGAGGTCTCGCGCCGAACCTGCCGTGCGGCCAGGTCCGCGCGTTTGACCCGGAGCATCGGACCGCCGTGGAACCGGATCTCACGCATCGCCTGTCGCCCGATCGGCGTTCGCCGGGTGATCACATGCCTGGCCAGGAAGACCAACACCGGCATGACGAAGCGCGTAGCGCGGGACTCGAGCCGGATCGGCAGCTGGCCGCAGTCACGACCACTGAGGATCGTCGGCTGGACCGCGGCCACCTCGTAGGCGATGTCGGTGCCCGAGTGCGAGGCACCTACCACCAGCACCGTTCCCGATTGCAGCTGACTCGGGCGCCGGTATCGGCTCGAGTGCAGTTGCCGGATACCCGGGTCGAGGTCGGCCGCGAAATCCGGCACGAACGGGGTGCGCCCGAAGGTCCCGGTGGCGACGACGACGTTGTCACAGGTGATGGTGTCGTCGCCGACGCGCGCCGCGTATCCCCCGCCCGCGCGCGCGGTCAATCGATCGACCCGCGTACTCATCCGCACCGGCAGGTCCCACTGCAAGGCGTAGGTTTCGAGATACTCGGCTACCTCGTCCTTGCCCGGATAACTCCACCGGTCCTCGGCGGGAAACGGCAATCCGGGTAGCGAATCGTATTTCGCCGGTGTGTAGAGGCGCAGCGTGTCCCATTGCCGGCGCCAGTTGTCGCCGACTCGTTCGTTCCCGTCGACGATCAGGACGGGTCGTCCGCTCCGCCGCAGCTGAAATCCGCAGGAAAGACCGGCCTGACCGGCCCCGATGATCAGCGTTTCGATGTGTTGAGTAGTCATGAACCAACGCTAGGAGGCCCCCGTCCACGCCCGCGTCGGTCGAATCACCCATTTACCTCAACGGTGCGTGGGTAGCCTGGCGTACTCGGTGATCACCTCGGCGGTGGGGCACCGGGCTCGCCGTCCGGCTTCGTGTCGGCAGACCCGATTCTGCGGGGCATCGCCCTCGGCCGGGCACGCCTGGGCGAACCATCCGCACCGGCGCGTTTCCGGCGTGACGCACCGAGGTCGATGACATTGCGTTCATGTTCGGCGTCCCCGTCGGGCTGCGCCGCGGTATGCATCAGCCACGCACCCGTTTCACCCTGCAATTCCGCTCGGGTCACTGGGCGGGTCGGCGCCGGATCATCGACCTGCTCCGGCAACCAAGGGTTATGCCGAGCTTCGCCTACCTCCTCGCGACCTCGCCGCGGCGGCCTCGGCAGCCGAACGATGTTGGACGCCCCACCCTGCGCCGCACCGGAATCACCCTCGGCGGCCTTTGTCGCTTCCCACTTCCGACGCAGCCGTTCCACCGCGTCGTAATGACCTCCACCAGGCCCCATCCCGGCTTCCTGATCCGACATCGAACTAACCGCGGACAGGGGTCGCGGCACGCATCAGTCCCACAGCAGCCAACACCCCACACTTCGTCTCAGGTCTCTCGCTCACCTTCACATTCTGCATCAAGCCCCCATCAGCCGTCTTCGGCCCCGTCCCCAAGGTCTCGACAGTGCCCCGCTCAGCGGTCGAGTCACGACGATTTCTCCCAGTCGGACATCCAGCTCGAGTTGTCGCGGCGCGCCATTGCAGCCGACCACCGACGCGTGCGGCGATGTCGGCCAGAGCATCACCTGGCCATACCTTTTGGTAGGTTCAACTATACGGCTGAGTATGGCTTTGCCGCCCGCGAGCCCGAGAGGAGACGACCATGACCGAAGAGCCAGGGAGCACCCGGCCGACGGCACCGGTGTCCAAGCGCAAAGCGGCGGCCGCGCGCGGTTCGGCGCGCAGGCTCGGCGTCGAGGACTGGACCGACGCGGCGCTGGGGGTGCTGCTGCGCGAGGGCGTCGCCGCCATCACCATCGCCAAGGTATGCGATGAGCTCGGCGTTACCAAAGGCAGCTTCTACTGGCATTTCGACGGTATCGACCAGCTGCTCGAGACCACCGCGCAGTTCTGGTGCGCCGATCACAACGACGCGGCCCGCGGGTTCCAGGACCTCGACGAACTGCCGGTGCAGGAGCGCTTGGCCCGGATGGGCGCCTTGCTCACCGGGGAGCGGGTCTGGCAGGTCGAGCTCGCGGTCCGCGACTGGGCGCGCACGAATGCCAAGGTGGCCGAGGCGGTGAAGGCACTGGATCAGCGGATCTTCCACACCCTGTCGAAGACTCTGATCGATCGGGGATTCTCCGCGGAGCAGGCGGAGATGCGTGCCGGCCTGATGTGTTTCGCCGGGATCGGCTTCGTGCACGGGAACCAGAATCTGCCCGTGCCGACCGAGGATCAGCGCCGCGAGTTCTTCCGATTCATCACCAGCACCGAGCCGCCCACGTGATCCGCGTACCGACCTGCGGTGCATCGCAGGTCGGTACGCCGAGCGCAGTTCCCCGACCTCAGTGGTCAGGTCAGCGCGACCAGTTCGTGCAGCGTTGTCCCGCTGCGCCGCTCCGTAGCGCCGTCGGTGTGCACGGTCAGGTCGAAGGTCGACTCGAAACGGAAGTAGCCCGGGTGGCCGACCAGCCGGTGCACCAGGGGTTTGACCAGGCGGGAACGCACGACCGGTAGATCGTCGAGCAGGTCGTGGGCGTGGATGACCCGGTCGACGTCCAGGCGCAGTTCGAGTTTGCTCGGCACCTGCAGTTCGATCCATTCGGGGTAGGTCCGGCCCGCGGTGGTGTCGAAGCGCGCGGGCCCCTCGGTGATGACCGTCTCGCCGGTGGACAGCACGATATCGGAGTGGTGAGCGAGCATCAGGGGGCTGATCTCGTGTCCGCCCCGGCGCTGCTGGGTCAGTACCGAGGCGAACAGCAGCGAGTAGTCCTCCACGTACAGCCTGCCCCAGTGCCAGCGCTCGATGATCTTCTTCATGTCGCCGACGCCCCAGTTGTGGTCGTGATACCCACGTCCGGTGACTTCGTGTCGCACCCCGTCGAGCTCGATCGCACCGGTCACCCCGGCACGCGGCGCGGCGACCATCCAGCCGAAGGAATCCTTACTGCCGAAACGGGTTTCGCCCTTGCCTGGCATCCAGCTGGGGACCTCGTTGTGGAACTGCAGGTCGAAGACCAGGCCGTCCTCGGCCATCCGCAGGTGGTGGGTCGGCAGGCCGTCCTCGCGGAACTCGGTGCGCGCGGTGTTGGCACCGACGCGCACATCACAGGCCTCGGTCGAGAACGAGGTCGCCGAGTGCGGATAACGCCGCGACACCTGGCGGCGGGTGCCGTCGGGGGCGTAGACCATCATCTCCACCCAGGGCCGGGCCAACGGCAGGTCCTCCGGTCGACGTTTGGTCAGGAAGCCGATCACCACGTGGCCGGTGTCGAGGTGCGCGTCGAAGTACCAGTGCTCGAAGGCGAGTTTGCTCGGCGAGGGGTGTAATCCGTTGTGGCGCGGCAAGACCGGCGTCAGGTCGCCGTCGCGACGTCCCGGCCCGTTCCATACTTCGACGATGTCTGCGGTAGTCATGGCTGCTTTCGGTGGGTTCATCGGCGCAGGGCACCGCTGGCGTCGAAGGCCGCTTCGCGACCTTGCATCTGGGCGCGATACCAGTTCTCGCGATGCACGAGCATCAGCTTCTCGTGCGCCCGCGCGAACGGCGGGCAGATCCGGCGCACGATCTCCATCGCGGTGATCAGTGGAAAGCGCAGGATCGGAATGAGGATCCACGGGAACGCGGGCGGCATGGTGTAGCGACGGCGGGTGCCGGGGGCCATGTACATCGCGGAGTACACGGAATTGATCCGGTAGTTGTATTTCTCGCGCCACCGGGCCAGGCCACGGTGGCCGTCGCGCGGAGCGAAGGCCGCCGGATAGGACTCGATCAGTTCCGTACCGTGCTGCCCGGCGTCGTAAGACCGCGAGGCGATGGTCATCGCCAGCACCCGCAGTCCGTCGAGGACCGTCTCCGGATACCAGCGCAGCCGCACGCCGAGCAGGTGGCCCATGTACTTCTGAAAGTGCAGCAGCGCACGGATTTCCGATGGCGTCGTCTGATAACCCAGCGCCCAGAGGCCGAGGCCGGGCGTCACGCTGCCTGCCAACAGAGTCAGCATCTGGTAGGTCTGGCTGATCGGCAGCCCCCAGCGTTCGTTGTCCCATTCGGGGTGGCCCGCGACCTTCGCGCGCACCGAGACATGCATGACCCGCACCTTCAGCGCGGTGGCCCGGCCCGCCGAACCGGGGGTGAGCAGCGCGTCACGGGCGGAGACATCGATCCAGAAGCGGGTGGTCTCCAGGAACCGGCGCAGGGCGCTGTCGCCCGCGTAGCCGCCCGCCAGTGACAGCGGCGTCGCGACCGCGGCCTCGGTGTACATCTCGAGCGTTTCGGCGCCGGCGAAGCTGAACAGCATGGTGCCCCAGCGCCGCCAGATGGCCGCGCCCTGCTCGACCAGTTCGGGCACCACCCAGTCGGGCACTGTCTCGAACTCGGCGAACAACGCGCGCATGGATTCCGGGGCGTCCGGCACCGCATCGATGCCCTCGGCCAGTGCCGTGTCCAGCATCTTGCGCCCGGCTTTCGCCCCGATCTCGCCGTGCATCACCTCGGCGACGAACCGTTCGGCTACCGGGTCACCGGTGAACAGGTCCTCGCACAGCGCGCTCGCCTGCTCGTCGCTGGGAAACAGCCGCTGCCTGGTCACGGTCGTAAAGACGCGCTCGAGCCGGCGCACCAGCGGGGTGTCGCGCGCTTCCCAATAGCGAAAGGCGGTGGGGCACTTCACCGGCGGCCCGGAGCGGAGGTGCTCGAGCTGACGTTCGACGGCATCGACCACTGTCGGCCTCCTGATGTGACATCCACTCGCTGACTGCGATCACAGCGACCATACTATTCCAAACAGTGTTCCGTACCTGAAAGTATGGAACTGTCACGGCACGATGCGATATTTCAGCATCATGTCGTGGTCCTCGTGGTCGAGCAGGTGGCAGTGCCATACGTATCCGCGCAGGTCATCGTGCTGATCACCGGCATGGTCGAGCACGCGGTGACCGGTATGGGTTTCCGCGCCCGCGCGTTCGGTCGCGACCCGGCGCGGGAACGGTGCGTCCGGGTCGAAGCCGAGTTCCGCCGCGGTCGGGAACCGCACGATGATGCTGGTGACGGTGCCGCCGTCGACGCGCACGATGTCCTTGTGGCCTGCTTCCCACGCCTGCGGCGGCACCATCGGACCCGCCAGGAATCCCTCTGCCGACGGAACCCATTTCTGCCCGACGGGCGGCTGCGGATGGGCCAGCTGATAGTCGACGGTGCGCAGCGGCGTCCGGCCGAGAATGCGAAAGGTGACCAGGTGCAGGTGGATCGGGTGCGGATCGGGCGTGATGTTGATGATGTTCCACTGCTCGACGGTGCCCTGGCGCGGCATCTCGATATCGGGACTGCTGAAGGTGAGATTGTTCAGCGACATGATCGCGGGTGGCACGCGCAGCTCGTAGGGCTGGCTGACGGTGACATTGCGGATCACCGTCGGTGTTTCGATCGGCGGCAGCAGCGGCGGCAGCCCGGCCTCGCCGCGCAACCGGGCAGGCACGCCACCCGCGAAGCCCGGCCGGTCCTTGACCCGGAACTGACAGAACCGCGGCATCGCGACCTCGCCGAGGATCGCGGCCTGGAAGACCGGCGCCTCGTCGTTGCACAGTTCGACGGTCTCGCCCGGGGCCAGTTCGGCGAAGTCCACCAGCAGATCCACCCGTTCACCCGGCGACAACCGCAGCTCGTGGGCGGCGACCGGCGCATCGAGCAGGCCGTGATCGTTGCCGATCACCCAGAACCGCATCCGGTTGCCGAAGAACAGATTCCACACACTGAACGACGCCGCGTTGAGCACACGGAAGCGGTAGAGGCCACGCGCGACCGGTAGATACGGCCAGATCTTGCCGTTGACCACGCCGATATCGCCGACGGCTCCACCTTCCCAGCCGCCTTCGGGTACCACCGGCGTCGACCGGACCGACTGGTGCCCGTCGGCGGTGAACAGCTTCTCCTGCAGGACCAGCGGCACCTCGAACTCGCCGGCGGGCAGACCCAGCGGGTTACCGGGTGCGCCGGTGTCGAAATCGTCGCGGAGCAGCAGCATTCCGGCCAGTCCGGCGTAGACGTTCACGCGGGTGATGCCCATGGCGTGGTCGTGATACCAGAGGTGGCCGGTGTCCTGAGCCAGCGGGAAGTCATGGTCGATGTCACCGCCGGGATACACGAGTTGCTCCGGGTGCCCGTCGCTGCCGGGTGGCGTCACCCCGCCGTGCAGATGCAGCGACGACGGCGGTGCGGTGCGGAAGCTCTCGGCGACGCCGTGCAGGGTGGTGTCCATGTCGGCGGCGAGCGGGTGGGTGGTCATCCTGTTCGCGAAGCGCAGGCGCAGTGGGGTACCCGCCGGATGCTCGATGGTCGGGCCCAGGTAGCTCATCCCGTTGTAGCCCAGTGAGGGCGATTCCGGCAGATCACGGTGGAACCGGTGGGTGGTGGTCTCGGCGAGGAGTTCGAGCCGGTCACCTCGCACCACCGGCAGGCGCGGCAGCTCGTCGACGAACGGCTCGACCGCCGGGGAGTGGAACAGCAGCGGACTTCGCACTCCCGGTGGCGTGGTGGGGGCCGCCGCGGCTTGCGATTCCCACAGCATCGCGCCGAGCAGACCCGCTCCGGCCGCACGCAGGAACTGGCGGCGTTCGATCGGATGTTCCATGTTCGAGCCCTTCCCGGGCTGCATCGTCGCAGGCACCGCGGCAGCGACCATACCACCGAGTACAGTACCCAGTACTTCGCTGGATGGCACCGGGTGCAACCTTGCGGGACATGCCGATATCCACTGCGCGCGAGGAGGACCCAGCGACCCGTTCGTCCGAGGGATTCCGCGGGTCGGCGCCGGGCGTACGATCAGCGGACAACATGAGGCGGGGGCTTCCAGCGCGAGGTGATGTCGCATGTTCGATACCGATGTTCTGATCGTCGGCGCAGGTCCGGTGGGGTCGGCGGCCGCCGTGGGCGTGGTCCGGCGCGGCGTGCGGTGCCGGATCATCGACGCGCTGTCGGATCCGCCGCAGTACGCGAAAGCGGTCGGCATCCAGCCCCGCACGCTGGAATTGTTCGAGGCGATGGGCATCCTGCGGGAGGTTCTCGACGCCGGGATCCTGTTGCGTGGTCAGATCGTGTACATCAACGGCGTCGAGGCCGGCCGAATGGATCTGAAGCTGCCACCCGAGATTCCTTTCGGGTTCCTCGGACTCCCCCAGTACGAGACCGAGCGGATCCTGCACCAGCATCTGGAGTCGCTGAGCACGCGCGTCGAGCGCGGGGTCCGGCTCGTCGGGTTCACCCAGGACGAGAACGGCGTCGATGCGGTGCTCGCCGGACCCGAGGGTGAGCACACGGTGCGGGCACGGTATCTGGTGGGCTGCGACGGCGCGCACAGCACCGTCCGCAAGACGCTGGGCCTGACGTTCGAGGGGGCGGCCTTCGCGGAGCAATACATGCTCGCCGATGTCGAACTCGACTGGTCACAGCCGCACGGCTACAACGTGCGGTCGATGCACCAGACGAACGGCGTCACCGACGACGTGCTCGTGTGCGTCCCGCTGCCCGGCCACCACCGCTACCGGGTGTCGATGCGGGTTCCCCCGGAACTCGAGACCGACACCTCCGTCGGCGGCGACAAGGTCGAACACGGGCTCGGCACCGGGCCCGGCCCGCGACTGGCCGATATCCAGGCGGTGCTCGACCGGCTGGCGCCCGAACCGGTGACCGCTTCGCATGTGCGCTGGTCCTCGGTCTTCCGGATCAGCCATCGCATCGTCGACTCCTACGGGCGGGGACGGGTTTTCGTCGCGGGCGATGCCGCCCACATCCACCCGCCCACCGGTGCCCAGGGCATGAATACCGGCATCCAGGACGCCGACAACCTCGCGTGGAAGCTCGCGCTGGCCGTCGCGGAGGTGGCCGCGCCGTCGTTGCTGGCCAGCTACGACGCCGAACGCAGGCCGGTCGGCGAGGACGTGGTCGGTCGCACCGTCCGCGATGCCCGCGAGGGGATCGGCGCAGGCGAATCTGACCCCGAACGCGTCCTGCTCCGCGAGGCCCAGCTCCTGATCGACTACCGCGACAGCCCCATCGTCACCGAATCCCCCACCGGCGCACCGTCTCCCACGGCCGGCAGCCGCGCTCCCGACGCGATCAGGCTGACCAGGGACGGCGTGAGGTCCCCTTTCCGCCTCTTCCCTCTCCTCGCCGGCCCCGGCCACACTCTGCTCTGCTACGTCGACAACACCTGTGACACAGCCACTCTCGCCGACCTGGAACGCCACGTCGGCCTGCTCCGGAAACTGACCGACGACCACCTCGACAGCTACCTCGTCGCGAGCCCGGAGGCCACCGTCGGCCCGACGACCCTCCCGGTCATCCGCGACAGCGACGGTGACTTCGCCCGGCGATACCACTGCGCCCCCGGCGCGGCCTACCTCGTCCGTCCCGACGGCTACCTCGGCTATGCCGCCTCCCCTGCCTCCCCTGACGACCTCATCCGTCATGTCGAGTCGACCTTCGCCCCGGCACCCGAAAGCGTCCTGGGGACAGCCTGACCCGCGCCTCGACGCCACCACAACGTCGCGCCCGAACGGTTCGAAATCACCGGGTGCGGGTTGCGGGCGCAATACAGTGGCCGGATGCGTGGACGATATCGAATCCTGCTGCAGGCGACCGCAACAGCCGCCGCAGCGCTGGTGCTGCCCGCCGTCCCGACTGCGGCCGCCGACCCGATCCCTCACCCCGACGGCTGCGCGGAGGTCCGGGTCGTCACCGTTCGTGGCACCCTCGAACCGCAGTCCGGCAGCCTGCTGCTCACTCCGCTGGGCGGGCGGATCGCCCAGGAATTCGGTCGCCGCACCACGGTGACCGAACTCGAATATCCGGCCTCGATGAACCCGGACAGCGCCGTGCGCGGTGTGGAGAACCTGACCGCGCTGCTGAACGCGTCCGCCGCCGCTTGCCCTGACCAGCGGCTGGTGCTCCTCGGCTACTCGCAAGGCGCGCGCGTGATCGGCAACACCCTCGATGCGCGAACAGCGTTGACCGAACAGGCGGCCGCGCGCATCGACGCCATCGCCCTGTTCGGCAGCCCGCTGTTCAACGGCGCGGAACCCTACAACCGCGGCAGCTTCGATCCCGCCCTGTCCGGCACCGGTCCACTGCGCCTCGGCGCGCTCACGGAATTCGCCGACCGCCTGCGCGACTACTGCCACGCCGGTGACCGCGTCTGCCAGGGCGGCGACCCGGCCGCCGGGTTCCGAAATGCGCTGAGCTACGGCCATATCGCGTACTTCTTCAACGACAGTCGTGACCAAGCCACGGCATTCGTCCGCGAACAGCTCGGCTGATTCCCGCCGGAGTCACCGGCTCGGCGGCGACGACGACGAATGGACCTGATCGAGCCGACCGTGATAGGAGAGTTGTCATGTCGTCGTCATCGTCCGTTCTCCGGGATTCCGGCTCGCCTATGCCTCAGCGGAGCATGCCGATGGGGAGTTCGGGGCTGTGACCGGTGTGAACGCCGATTCGACGCACTCGACCGAGCAGCCGCGCCTCACCACCGCCACGCGAGCCGGTCGCGGGTCGCAGTACCGCGTCGATCTGGACGGCTTGCGGGGGCTCGCGATCGCGTTGGTCGTGGTCTTTCACGTGTGGTTCGGTCGTGTTTCCGGCG
Organism: Nocardia sp. NPDC058480; assembly: GCF_042720495.1. NCBI lineage: Bacteria > Bacillati > Actinomycetota > Actinomycetes > Mycobacteriales > Nocardiaceae > Nocardia > Nocardia sp. NPDC058480. The sequence continues at coordinate 164,237 of NZ_JBHXMN010000006.1, forward strand.
GTGTGGACGTCTTCCTGGTGCTGTCGGGGTTCTTCTTCACGGGCTTGCTGCTGCGCCGGGCAGAGTCCCCGGAACCGTTCTGGGCGTGGTCGGTCGTGCGCCGCACTGCCCGACGCCTCGTCCCCGCCATGGCGGTCGTGCTGGCCGCCGTCGTCGCCTCGACGGTGTTGTTACTGCCGTACACGCAATGGTCGACAGCGGCAGCGCAGGTTCTGGCGTCGCTGTTCTACTACCAGAACTGGCAGCTCGCCCTGACGTGGTCGGACTACCTGGCCGCCGATCCTTCGGTCAGCCCACTGCAACATCTGTGGTCGATGTCGGTGCAGGGGCAGTTCTACCTGGCCGCATTGCTGGCGGTCGCCGTTACCGCCTGGTTGTGCGCTTGGCTCTCGCGACCGGGTCGGGTTCGCCCGGCCATCGGCGGGGTCGTGGTCGCGGTGTCGGTGGCCTCGTTCTGCTACGCCGCCTACGGCACCGCGACGAATCAGGGATGGAACTACTACGACAGCTTCGCCCGCGGGTGGGAGTTGCTGATCGGCGCCGGGCTCGCGGTCGTCGCACCGTCTCTGGTGCCGTGGCGCCAACTGCGCGTCGCGCTGTCGGTGTTCGGTGTGCTCGGCGTGGTGCTGTGCGGGTGGCTCATCATCGACGGCGCCAACCGGTTCCCCGGGCCCGCGGCCCTGCTGCCTGTCTTCGCGACAGCGGCTGTCATCCTTTCGGCGACGCACCTGCTGTTCGACGACTGGCCGCTGCCCAACCGGCTACTGGCTCATCCGGCCATGCGGTGGCTCGGCGATATCGCCTACCCCCTGTACCTGTGGCATTGGCCCATCCTGATCTTCTTTCTCGCCGAACGCGGAAACACCAACGCCGGGCTGGTGGGCGGCATCGCGGTGATCGGGCTGTCGGTTGTGCTGGCCTGGCTGACGCACCGCTGGATCGAAGAGCCACTGCGCCAGCGCACTACGCGCGCCGACGATCTCGGTCACCCACGATCTCGTCACCTGGCCGCGTCCGCGGTCGGGGTGTTGCTGGTGGCGACCGTCACCGTCACCACCGGCTGGCAGTTCGCTGTTGTCAGCGTCAATCCACCGGTCGCCGTCGGCGAACTCGACCCGGCGAAGTACCCGGGTGCCGAAGCGTTGGCCTCCGGCGCTGTGACACCGGACGAGCCGATGCGACCCTCCGTCTTCGAAGCACCCACCGAAGTCCCCCCGCCCACGGCGGACGGGTGTATCGCGGACTGGGACACCAGCGACATCGTCACCTGCACCTATGGTGACCCGGATGCCGATCGGACACTGGCGCTGGTCGGCAGCTCCCATGCCGAGCATTGGCTGCCCGCGCTCCAGGTGCTGGCCGCCGAAAACCCGTTCCGCATCCAGGTGTATCTGAAGATGGGTTGCCCGCTCACACTTGCCGAGGACGCCATGTACAAGGGCGAGCCCATCCCGGATTGCCGGGACTGGTCGGCCGACGTGATCGACCGCCTCGACGCCGACCGCCCCGACTGGGTGTTCACCACCGGTACCCGTCCCCGCGACGAGGGTGGCGACGAGACGCCCGCCGACTATCTCGACGTATGGGCAGCGCTGTCCGACCGCGGTCTCAATGTGGTCGCCATCCGTGACACGCCATGGCTGCGCCGCGGAACCGTCCGATACAAGGCCACCGACTGTTTGGCGGGCGGCGGGAACCGCAGCAGCTGCGGCATGCGCCGCGAGGACGCGCTCGACCCGATCAACCCAGGACTGGAACCGGCCTCCGCGTTTCCCAGCGTCTTCCCGATCGACCTGACGGACGCGGTCTGCGAACCCACGCTGTGCGCGGTGGCGGAGGGCAACATCCTGATCTATCACGACGAACACCACCTCACCGCGAGCTACTCCCGATCCCTGGCCGGAGCACTCGGGCGGGAGCTGCAACCGATACTCGGGTGGTGGTGAGGCTGCTTCGCGTCACCTTCGGCAGACGGTTGGCGCGGTACGGTGCAGGTCCGAGAGGCGATCACGAGGAGGTCTGCCGGTGGCACGTGGCCGAATGCGTCGCTGTGTCACTCTCGTGATGCTTGCGGTACTCACCCTCGGTCTCGGTTATCGCGCCGCTGAGCTGTCCGTACCGGCAGAGACGATCGCCGCGGAGGCCGCGGCGATGCCACCGACCCCGATGCGCATCACCTACGGGGATTCACCGGAGACTTTCGGCGACCTCTATCTGCCACCGACATCGAATACCCGTCTGCCCGTGGTGGTTGTGATCCACGGCGGCGGATGGGCGCAGAACCGGACCCTCGCGCAGTTCGACGCCCATGCCCGTGCGCTGACCGGCGACGGCGTCGCGGTGTGGAACATCGAATACCGCCGAGTGAACGGCGGCGGTGGGTGGCCGGTCACGCTCACCGATGTCGCCGCTGCCGTCGACGCGCTGGCCGAAATCGTCGCACCACGCCTCGGTAACCTTCTCGACCTACAGCGGGTGCACCTTGCCGGGCACTCGGCCGGTGGTCACCTCGCCGCCTGGGCCGCCGGACACCGATCGGCCGAAGCACCGAAGCATCCCGCCATTCGCATCCGCAGCCTCACCCTCATGGCCGCGGTACTCGACCTGGATCTGGCTGTCACCGAAGGCCGTGACTCGTTCGTCCCGAAACTCCTCGGCGGTACACCCACGGAGGTACCCGACCGGTATCGGTACGCCTCCCCCATCCACCACCTCCCGCCGGACGGCACCCACATCACCGCGATACACGGCGAAAACGACCGAGTCGTGGCACCGATCCAGAGCCACCGCTACGTCGAAGCCGTCACGCGCGCGGGCGGCATCGCCGACGTACAAATCCTGCGCGGTACCGGGCACGGTGAATTCGCCGACGCCGCGTCTGCGGCCTGGAACTCGGCGCGCAGCACCATCATCGGCTACGTCGGCACCATCAGCTGAGGCTCGCCACTGTCTCCGCTGGTGTGGATCCGATTCCTCTGTGACGGTCACCGCATACCGCAGCATCCAGCAAATCCGTAGCATCGACCTGGAGGCAACAGACACAGTCGCGTTTCAAATGGGAGTGAGCAGCGGTGAGCACCACCCGCGCCGACCTGGCGCATCGTTTGGACCTGCTCTACTCCGCTGCCGGGGCACCGCCGTTGAAGGCGGTCAGCGCCCGGGCAACCCGGGAGATCCGGGCGCGCAATCCGCGTGGTCGCGAGGTCAGCGTGCAGCGGATTTCGGACTGGCGGCTCGGCAAGAGCGTGCCCGCGAAGTTCGACGGCCTCTCGGCGGTGCTGAGTGTGCTCATTCCCCCGGCGCGACTGCACCGGCCCGAACCCGAGCTGCCCGGTTTGTACTCGATGACCGCGTGGCGGAAGCTGTGGTCACGCGCGCAGCAGGAACCTTCCGGCAACCGGCCGACGATATCGACGATCTGTCCGTATCCGGGGCTGGCCGCGCTGACCATCAGCGACGCGGAGTACTTCGCGGGCCGCGACAGCCAGGTCGAGGCGATGCAGACGTGGTTCGCCGAGAACCTCGGCACCGGTGATCCACTGGTGCTCGTCGGCGACTCGGGTGTCGGGAAGTCGTCGCTGCTGCAGGCTGGGTTCGCCGCCCGAATCCGCGACGAGTTCGACGTACTGCTGGTGACACCGTCCTCGGTACCCGGCGACGACCTCGAATCCTGGGCGCACGAGCGAGCCGCCGAGAAACCCTATGTGCTGGCCGTTGACCAGTGCGAGGAACTGTTCCTGCCGCCCTTCGACGACCAGGCCGCCGACCGGTACCTGGACGTTCTCCGCGACATGTCCGTCCCCGGACCCGTGCGGCCAGGCCGATGCGCCGGTGTGATCATGGCACTGCGCGCCGACTTCTACACACACGCTTCTCGGCACCCGGCGTTGGCGACGCTGCTCGAGACCAACCAGATGGTGCTCGGCCCGCCGACCGCGCAGGCCTTGACCGCGGCCATCGTGGAACCGGCGAAGACACAGGGACTCAGCATCGGCGACGGGCTCGTGGAGTTGATGCTGGCCGACCTCGGCATCCGCGGCAGCACCACCGTGATCCGGGCGGGGACGTTCCCCCTGCTCGCCCACGCCCTGCGCAGTACCTGGCAGTTCCGCGACGCCGAGGTGATGTCGGTGCGGGCCTACGAACAGGCGGGCGGAGTGCGTGGTGCGATCGCCGCCAGCGCCGAGCAGCAGTGGGAGTCGTTCGGTCCCCAGGAACGCGACACCACACGAACTATCCTGTTGCACTTGGTCACCCCGGTGGCGGACGGGACGTCGGTGGGTCGACACGTCGATCGCGACACCCTCGTGCGTCGCTGCGGCGATCCGGAATCGGCCGCCCTGGTCCTGAACGCACTGGCCGAGGCCAGGATCATCACCCAGGACGCCTACGGCACCTCGCTGGCCCACGACGCGGTGATCGGGGCCTGGCCACGGCTGGCCGAATGGGTCGACGAAGACCGCGAGGACGCGATCATCAGGCATCGGCTCCAGACCGATGTCGAGGAATGGGCGGACGCGGGCAAAGACCCGGCCCTGCTCTACCAGGGCGGTCGCCTGACGGTGGCGAGCGAGTTGCGCACCCGCACACCCCATGCCCTGTCGGCACAGGGCAACGAATTCCTCGACGCGTCCGCGGCCGGGCGGCGACGGCAAGTGCTGGCCAAACGGGTGCTGGCACTCGTGCTGGTGATCGCGGCGCTGGTGACCTCGGTGCTCGCGGTGGTGTCGACGCGCCAGAGCCAACGTGCCGAACGCGAACGCGCCGACGCGCAGTACGCGGCGCTCGTCGCGGCGTCCCAGCGCGACCGGGCCGTGGATTCGACCGAATCGGCCCAGCTCGCGGTGGTCTCGGAGGCGGAGCGGCCGGGCGATGCGCACGCACGCGGCCTGCTGCTCGCCTCCCAGTCGTCGCCGCTGGCAGCGACCGTCCCCGCGCACGAGGGCGCGATCTACACGTCCGCGCAGTCGGGCACCGGCATCGTGGCCTCGGCCGGCTACGACAACACGGTCCGGCTGTGGCGCCGCAGCGCCGAACACGGGCTCGTTCCCCTCGGTGCGCCTTTGCGTACCGCGTCGTGGGTCGCCTCGGTGGCCTTCGCGCCCGACGATCGCACGGTGTACGCGACCGGGGCCGCCGGCCTGGTGCACCGCTGGAACCTCACCGATGTCGAACATCCGGTCGCGCTGCCCGATCTCGACCTCGGTCACCGCGGCACCGCCTACGCGGTGGCGATCCGGCCGGACGGCCGGTGGCTGGCAACGGCAGGTGACGACCGCACGGTCCGCCTCCACGATCTGTCGACCGGAACCACCCGAGTACTGACCGGACACGGCGGCTCGGTCCGCACCGTGGCCTTCACACCGGACGGCAACACGCTGATCAGCGGGAGCGACGACCGCACCGCACGGATATGGGAGACCACCGATCCGGACCGCGCGCACCAACTCGGCGACCCACTGACCGGGCAAGCGCTGGCCATCCACGCTGTCGCCGTCAGCCCGGATGGGACGATGCTGGCCACCGGCAGCGACGATCAGACCTTTCGGCTGTGGTCGCTGCGCGAGCGCGACCACGTCGTAGCGACGAGCGCGCCGATCGAGGCGCACACCGCCGCGGTGTGGTCGCTGGCCTTCTCCCCCGACAGCCGCACGCTGGCCACCGCGGCCCGCGACGGCACCGCCGAACTGTGGAGCGTCACCGACGTCGGCAACCCCGTGGGGGTCGGACAGTCGCTGAACGGCAGCCGTGGACCGCTGGCGACAGTGACCTTCCTCGACGATTCCGCGGTCCTCACCGGCGGGCAGGCAGGCAATCTGCAGGTCTGGACCCTGTCTGCGGCCGTGGTCACCGGCCACACCAGACTGGTGCAGGCGCCGAGCTACGACGCGTCCGGCCTGTTGATGGCCACCGGATCCTGGGACGGGCAGGTGCTGCTCTGGGACACCACCGGATCGACGCCACAGCTGCTGTCGACGGTGCTGCCGCTCGACGACGATGTACGGGTGGAGAACGTCGCCCTCGCCCCGGACGGGCGGACGCTGGCCGTGACCTTCCTCGACACCGGTGATGTGGTCCTGTTCGACACCACGCGCCCCACCGCTCCCACCGCGCTGACCACCTTGTCGATCCCCCGGGCCAGATACGCCCACGCACTGGCGTTCGCGCCGGATTCCAGACGCCTGGTCACCGCCTACGACGACACCAGCATGCAGGTCTGGGACCTCACCGATCGCGCACGCCCGGTGGCAGGCCCCACGCCGTTGACCGGACCGACAGGCTGGGTGAACGCCGCCCTGTTCAGCCCTGACGGATCCACGTTGTTCGCGGCATCGGCCGATAGGCGGGTACACCGCTGGGCGCTCAACGGTGGTGCCGGTACCTCCACGGCGGTCGCCGAGAGCGGCGGACCGGTGAACGCCTTGTCGATCAGCGCCGATGGCACGTTGCTCGCCACCGCCGGGGACGACCAGATCGTGCGCGTCCTGCACATCGCCGGAGATCGGGTCGACACCATCGCCGAGTTGAGCGGACACACGAGCACGATCCGCTCGGTGAGCTTCGACCCGACCTCGCAGCTGCTGGCCAGCGGTGCCGACGATCAGACGGTCCGGCTCTGGTCGGTGGCCGATCCGACAGCACCGAACCCCATCGGTGGTTCCCTCGCCCCGACCGGCATCGTCCGATGGCGGGTGGCCTTCAATCCACGCGGCATGCTCGGCGCCGGCGGGGAGAACGCGGTGCTGCGCTGGTGGAGCACCGACGCGGTGGCGGCGGCGCGGCGAGTCTGCACGGCAAGTCGCGGCACCGTCCTCGACGCGGAACTGCCGCAGTGGAGCAACGAGTTCAGCGACGCCTGCGCGCCCTGATTCCGAGCCCGATCGTCCGCCTGAACACCGGTGTTCCATCCGGAACGGAATGCTTGTTTACCGCCTCCTACCTGCGAAAACACCGTGCCCATCTGGTCATCGGACCGACTCGGGATGCCACTGTGGTGTTGCGCCGATCCACGGTGCATCTCCACCAGAAACACGAAGCAAAGGATCAACCATCATGCTTTCCGGACTCACTCAGTTCTTCAACGACATCTACGCATTCGGCGGCGACTTCTTCAGCATCGCCATCAACCTGGGCCTCTGAGGAATCCGGTTCGTCCGAGCCCGCATGTCGAGTTTCATCCTCGGCATGCGGGCTCGTCTCATGCCCGCACTCCGCGACGCTCGGCGACCCCCGCGCGGTCAGAGGATGGGGATGTCCGGAGGAATCTGGAGCGCGATGTAGATGAGGGTGTGCACGCGAGTCGCGATGACCCCGAGCAGGCCCTGCATCGCTTCCGGGGCAGACTCGGCCACAGCCTGGAAGGACTTCAGGTCGTCGTCGATGCGCTCGAGGATCGGCCCCACGTCCGCGGTACGCGAGGCGAAAGCGGTCGCGATCTCCTCCAGCGGGATGCCCTGGGCTTCCAAACTTTTGATGAGCTGGATCCGCTCGGTGTCTGCCGGATCGTAGAGCCTGAAATTCCCGGTGGTGCGTTCGGCCGGGTTCAGCAGGCCGAGGCTGGTGTAGTAGTCGACTGTTCGAGTCGAGACCTCGGCGCGGTTGGCCAGGTCACCGATCCGGATCGGCGCTTCGGTCATCTCGGCGCCCTCTTTCCACGCTGCCGTTCACCTGGTCATGGCGTCCATCAGCGTAACTGTTGTGGTTCGGTGCGGCAGCACAGCCTTCATGACTCGGTTCGGGTGGCGGCAACGAGATCGGCGACGACGACAGTGACGTTGTCCGGTCCCCCACCTGCCAGAGCAAGGTCGATCAGCTGGTCGGCGCACGCGTCGACGGTGCGTGCGCCGGCCATGGTCGTTTCGATCTGCTCGGGTCCGACCACATCCGACAATCCATCCGAACACAGCAGAAACCGATCGCCGATCTCGGCGTTTCCATTTACGAGGGCAGGGGTCACCGCCGCACCGGTCAACGCGCGCATGATCAACGAACGTCGCGGATGCGTTCGCGCCTGCTCGGCGGTGATGTGGCCGGCGTCCACCAGGGACTGGACGAAGGTGTCGTCGTGGGTGAGCTGCGACAGGTGACTGCCACGCAGCCGGTAGGCACGGGAGTCGCCGACATGTACGAGCCCGAAGGCGGTGCCGTCGAACAAGATCGCGGTGAGTGTGGTGCCCATACCCGCCGTCTCCGGATTGCGGGTGGCATGCTCAGCTATCGCCGTGTTGCCTTCCAGCACCGCATGTTCCAGCCGTAGCAGGAGATCACCGTCACCCGTTTGTTCGAGCGGTGCCAGTGCGGCGATCATCAACGCTGAAGCGACTTCGCCTGCCGAGTGACCGCCCATCCCGTCGGCGAGTGCGAGCACCCTCGCCCCCGCGTGGAAGCTGTCCTCGTTCGCCGCGCGGACCAGCCCACGATGGCTGCGCTGCGCACAGACCAATCGGGATGTCACGGCGACACCTTCGTTGCCCATCGCAAGTCGACACCCATGATTTCGTCCCTTCGTCGTGGTGACCCTGCTTGTTCTACCTAGTATTTCGTGTCTGTGCCCGCAGCCGCAGGGAGCAGCCGTTGCAGGACGTCGGTGATGGTGACCAGACCGACGATCGCCGTTCCGGCGTCGGCGGCGGTGACCAGCGCGAGGTGGCTGCGGGATTCGCGCATGACACGCAGCGCCTCGTACACCGGGACGCTCGAACCGAACCGCAGCACCGGCCGCATCAGTTCGTCGGCAGCCGTCCGCGGCAGGGCGGTGAGACTGTCACGCACGTGAACCACACCGAGGACGTCGGTCCCGTCACGCACCAGCAACCGCAGGTGACCGGTCTCCCTCGACATGTCCTGGATGTCGCGGATCCCGGCGGTGGGTGCTACCGCGCTCGGCATGGGATTCGGCGCGGTGATGTCACCGACGGTGAGCTGTTCGAGTTCCAGTGCGCTGGTGAGGTTTCCGTGATAGCGTTCATCGAGGGTGCCCGCGGTCGCGGAATGCTCGACCAGGTGGCGCAACGCGGCCGAGTCCTGACCCGCGTCGACCTCGTCGACCGGCGTGACACCGACCCTGCGCAGGCACCAGTTGGCGGCATGGTTCAACGCGGTGAGCAGCGGCCGCGTCACCGCCATGAACGCGCGCATCGGAATGGCCAGCATTGTCGCCGATTTCTCCGGGTGCGCGATGGCCCACGACTTGGGTGCCATCTCGCCGACCACCAGGTGCAGGAATGTCACCACGATCAGCGCGAGCACGAACCCGGCCGCATCGGCCACCCACAGCGGGGCACCCAGGTGCTCGATGAGCGGGGTGATCCAGTGGTGCACAGCAGGTTTGGTGACCGCACCCAAGGCAAGGGTGCAGACCGTGATACCGAGCTGGGAACCCGCCAGCAGCACCGGCAACTCCGCCGAACTCCGCAATGCCGCACGCGCGGCACGACTCTTCGGTGCGGCATCCTCTAGCCGGTGCCGACGGGCCGCGATCAGCGCGAACTCGACAGCCACGAAGAACGCACTGGAAGCGATCAGGACGATCGTGACAGCGGCGACCACCCACGGGTTACTCATCATTGCCGCCTGTCTGTTCGGTGCGCACGGTCAACCACACCGACGACGGCACATGCTTGCCGATCGCTCTGACCTCGGCCGCCACCGTTCGGGCCGGCCCCGGCCGTTCGGCGATGTAGTCCGCGCCGCGGCGAGGAATCGCGACCTCGACCCGGTCACCTACCTCCGGCAGTCCGCCGTAAGTGTTGATGATCAGTCCGGCAATGGTCTCGAAGTCGCCTGCGGGCAGGTCCACTCCGATCACCCGCTCGACCTCGTCGAGGTGGATGTCGCCCGGCATGAGCCAACCATCTTCTACCGCGACGATTTCCGGGGTCGTGCCGGAGTCGTGTTCATCGGCGATCTCACCGACGAGCTCTTCGGCGATGTCCTCGATCGTCACGATCCCGGCGAAACCGCCGTATTCGTCGACGACGAGCGCCATCTCCTGCCGCGCCGTGCTGAGCCGGGCAACGACCTCGGGCAGCGCCAGTGACTCCGGCACCAGTACCGCGGGCCGCATATGGTCGCCCGCGGTGCCGGTCGGTTCACCGCCGAGCAGGTCATGCAGTTCGATGGTGCCGAGAATATCGTCGCTGGAATGTCCGACGACGGGGTAGCGGGTGTGTCCGGTACTCATGCGAGCGAGCACCGTCGCGACCGGCTCCTCGACATTGACCAGGTCGACCTGCGAACGCGGGATCATCGCGTGTTCGGCAGTGGCGGAAGGGAAATCGAGCATCCGATCCAGCAGCATCGACAACTCACGCGGCAGTTCGCCCGCGTCACGGGAAGCGGCCACGATGTGTTCGAGGTCGCGGGGGGTGGCCGAATGTTCCACGTCGTGGACCGGCTCGATCCGCAACGCGCGCAACAGGACATTCGATGATTGGTCGAAAAGCCAGATCAGCCAACCGAATACCCGCAGATACAAGGTGGTCGAGCGGGCCAACCAGCGCGCCACCGGTTCGGGGCGCGCGATGGCGAGGTTCTTCGGGAACAACTCACCGAACAGCATCTGCACCAGCGTCGAGAACACGATCGCCAGTACCGTGCCGACACCGATGCCGACCGCGGTCGGAATGCCGATCCCGCCGAACATCTCCCCGAGGCCACGACCGATCAGCGGTTCGGCCACATAACCGACTAGCAGCCCGGTCACCGTGATCCCCAACTGGGCGCCCGAGAGCATGAACGACGTCCGCCGCGTCACCGCGAGCGCACGGCCCGCCGCCGCATCACCGGCCTCGGCGCGCGCGGCGAGCCGGGACCGATCCACCGCCATATACGCGAATTCCTGGGCAACGAAATACCCGGTCACCGCGGTGATCAACAGAACTACAACCACTCCGAGAACCACGCTCAACGCGGTCAGCACATGCCCACCCCGTCACGCGCCGCACCGCGGAGCAATCTAGACGGACCTTCGTCGTCAACTTCACCATCAGGCATGCGCGCCACACTAGCACGTAGCACTGTATGGTTTCCGCGCCGAAACCAGTGGCCAACGAACCGAATTGGTCTCCTACCGAGGCCGGATAGGGCTCCTCCGTTTCGCTCGCACGTCGTCCGGCTAGGCTCAGCGCGGTGAGTGGCACATCGATGCGGTTCGCACGGATGACGTCTTACGCGATGGACGCCATCGTGGGCAAGCAGTTTCGATCTCGAGGTGGCCGACTGCGCGTCGGCCAGGTCGGAATCCTGGAGCTGGCCACCATCGGCAGACGCTCGGGACGCGCGCGGTCGGTGATCCTGTCGCACTACAGTCGAACCGAGGACGGGTATGTGGTCATCGGCACCAACGCGGGCTCGCGGCATCAGCCCGGCTGGTACTACAACATATCCGCGGATCCGCGAGTCGCCGTCACCGCCGACGGGCTCACTCAGACGATGCTCGCCCGGATTGTCACCGGTACCGAACGTCGTCGACTGCTACGTCTGTTTGTGTTGCGCGGGTACGGGATTCCAGCACTGCTGGTAGCTGCGCTCCTGATCGGCACCCGCACGGTGCCGATTGTCGTCCTGCACCGAACACGCTGAACCGGGCCGGTGGTACTGCGGCATGCCAGCAGCCGACAGCCAGGTCAGTTGCCGGTATCGGGTGCGAACGACGTGAGGCCGACCTTGCGGTAGCGGCCGACCAGGCGTTCGTATTTGCGCCGGTTGCGGGCCATCGGAGAATCGGTGAGGGTGGCGGGGAGCCGGTTGTAGGCGACACGCAGGGCGGTGGTGAGGACTCGGAACCGGCGGTCGTGGCGGGCGGTCCAGGTGATCGGCATTTTGGCACGCACGTCGGGGTGCATGATGCCGCATCCGAGGATCATCGCCAGATAGCCGAGAGTGGGTGCGCTCAGCCGCCAGAGCGGGGTGACGACGGCGGGGAGGAAGTCCGGGCGCGGGGACTGCCGGACGGAGCTGGTGGCGGCCTCGAGGGCCGAGGTCGCGCATAGTTCGGCGATCATGCTGTCGTAGTGGGCGGTCAGGTCCGCGTAGTTCGCGATCGGCTGCGAGTTGCCGGGCAGGTGCAGGCCGCGCGTCTTGGTGCGGTAGTGGTCCCAGATGGCCTGGTCCGTTGCCGCCGACGGGGTGTCGCCGGTCAATGCCAGGTAGGCGCCGCGCTGAACGAAGAAGGTGGAGTAGAGGATCCAGTTCCACGCCCGCGGGTTGAGCGCCGAATATCGTTCGCCATCCGGGCCGACGCCTTTGACGTCGCGGTGCAGGAGCATCAGACGCTGCGACTCGGCGTCCCGATCGGCGTCTTCGCCGTGGTAGATCAGCTGATCTGCCGCCGCGGTGCGCACCGCCCGCGCCCACGGCTGGTACCGCGAACGTCCGGTGGCCTCGAGCGCGGCCGACACCGGGGGCAGCATCGGCTGGTCGAACAAACCGACACCGAACAAACCGAAGAGGACCGATCCGCCGACACGTTCGAATCGTGCGACGGCGCTGCGGGATTCGCCCGATAAGGCCGGGGTGGTATCGACCGAGCGGGGGTCTGGATGTGGCACAGGACAGGTCATCGGTGAACTCCTTTGTTCCGCCGCCAGTTCTGGTGCAGGACGGCACCACAAACTAGTCTGGTGTCAGAGTGCACCAGAACTGGTGGATGGTCAAGAGTGCCGGTGGACTACGCTGACGCCCGAGGTAGGGAAAGGCGGCCATGCACAAGGACTCCGATGGCGCGACGCCGTCGCGCGTCTACGGTGGCGTGGCCGCGGATGAACGCCGATCCCGTCGCCGTGGCGCACTGTTCGATGCCGCGCTCGACCTGCTCGCCGAGGGTGGGGCGCCCGCTGTCACCAAACGGGCGGTCTGCGTCAAGGCCCGGCTCAACGATCGCTACTTCTACGAGCAATTCACCGACCGCGACGCCCTGCTCACCGCACTGGTCGAGGAGCACACCGCCCTCGGCATCGCCGCGGTGGTCACCGCCACCCACCACGCCGCCCCGGACATCGACCGTCAGGTGCGCGCGGCAGCGGACGCGTCGCTCGGATTCCTGCTCGCCGACCCCCGCCGACCAGCCCTGCTGCTCAACGCGCACAGCACCGAGGCACTCCAGGCCGCGCGCCTGTCCACCCAGCACGCGATCGCCCGCGCCATGTCGGCGGTGGGCCGCGAACTCGTGGCCGAACCCGCCGGTCCACTCGACGCCGATATGACCGCCTACAGCGTGGTGAGCGGCACCCTGGAGCTGGTCGCCGCCTGGATGCGCGGCGAATTCGACACCACCAGAGAACATCTCACCGACCTCATCGCGGGCCTGCTGCTGAGCACCGACCGCGGCGCGCTACCCGTCACCGGGGCGAAGCCGGCGCGATAGCCGACCGAGCACCGTCAGCCGGACCGCTTGCCGTCGGCACGACCTGGGTCTGCGCGGCGAAGCCGGGGAAAGAAGACTCCCACTCCCCGGACATCCGGTGGTGCCGACCGATGCCGACGTGGGACTGTTGGGGGTCGAGAACTTTCGATCGAGGAGGCCACCGCAGATGCGGGGAATCAACCACATCGTGCTGTTCGTCGCGGATCTGCCGCGCAGTATCGCGTTCTACGAGGACGTGCTCGGATTCGAGCGGCTCGCCGAAGGGTTCCCCGGCGGCGCGTTTCTGCGCTACCCCGGCTCGGCCAACGACCACGACCTCGGACTCTTCCAGGCCAGGACACCCGCGACCGGCACGGCGGGGTCGGTCGGGCTCTATCACGTCGCGTGGGAAGTGGACACGTTGTCCGAGCTGGTCGCGGTCCGGGACCGCCTGGTGGCGGCGCACGCGCTGACCGGTGCGGGCGATCACGGGTCGACCAAAGCGCTCTACGCCCGCGACCCCGACGGCATCGAGTTCGAGGTGTGTTGGCTGGTCCCCGATGACGAGGTCGAGGCCGCACTCGCCCCGGGTACCTCGCTGACCGCGCCACTGGACATCGACGCCCAGATCCACCGGTACGGCGCGGCCACTCCGGGCGGCCCGCGCACCGATCCACAGGTGTGGGCGCGCGTCGCGGCACGGCGGGCAGCGATGTCCTGACCTGGCCGGTGGGGAAGAGAACTACCAGCTGATGTCGGCCGTCGACTCGAGCGGTCTACGGTTGGCCACCGTCTCCTGGGTGACGAAGGTGTCGGCGATATGCAGGGCTGCCGGGAATCGGCAGCGTGCTCGTTGTTCGATCTCGGGCACCGCGACCTGGAATACGCGGAACTCGTCGAGCGCGAGCGCTTCGAGTTCATCGAGATGCTGGGTCAGCAGAAATGCCTTGCACCGCAGCCGGTTTCCCTCTACGAAGCAGATCACCTTCCAGTATTCTCGCGGCAACGCCACGCCACGATGCAGCTGGTCATCTGCGCGGAAGGCCGGTCCGCCGAAGACGCTCACCCTCAGGTCGTCGATGTCGACGTCGGCGAAGACCGCGTCTTCGAGTTGTCCCCACACCCCAGCACGGCTGCTCTGGTTGAAATCGTCCATTTGCGGGGTGATGTTGGTGTAGAAGAACGAGTCGATATTGGCCTGCTCGGCCTCGCTCTCGCTGCCCCACAGCAGATCCGCGCGCCGCGCCAGGTGTCCGCGATCGAGCCGATTCCGTAGGTAGAGTTCGTTTCCCACCTGCACATGGGCCGGGATGCGTGGGTCTTTGACGAAATCGATGCCGGTGCGGGGAAGTTTCCTCATCGCGGCACCGTCGATATTCCACGCGACCCAGAACGCGAACCGCCGCGGCGTGCTCAACGCCAACGAGAAGTGCGTGTAGCTGATGACGTCGGAGCCGTCGAGGCGAACCGCGTCACCGCGGACAGCGGCATCCAGTTCCGGCACCTCGACCCTCGGCCCGAGAAAGTCCGGGTCGTACCCGGTCCGCAGCACGGCGCGCTCGATGCCGGTTGTCGACGGAGTAGCCACGTGGGCGGTCATCGGATGCCCCTTCCAGAAGGCGGACATTGCGTGTGGCGCCCGTGATGGGCGTACACACGATCGTCGTCGCCACCGGAGACGTCCTCACGAGTAGTCGACTACCCGTTCGTTCCACACGCCTCTAGCCCAGCAGGAGACTTCACCCGCTAGTGCGTACCGGGTATCCCGGCGTCGGTCACGGCGAAGGTGGCCCACGCACGCACGACGACGTTGCCCGCGGCATCGGCGCCGGCCAGGCTGACATCGACGCGCGATTCGCCGTCCTGCACATAGCTCTGCGTGACACGCCCCGAACAGGACATGACCTCTCCGGACGGCAATGGCCGCACCGACCTGGTGCGAAACCGGCGGATCGCCTCGGCGCCGAGCCAGTCGGTGGCATAGGTCGCCAACAGCGCCGCCGCCTGTGGCGAAACCTGTCCGCCGGTAAAGGTTTCGGCCGCCGCCCACGACTCGGCGACGAGACCGCCGGTGCGGTCGAAGTATCGGGTGAGCGACTCGGCGGCACCGACCGCGGGCTGGCCGGGGGCACCCGCGCGGATCGCGGTCAGCTGGTCACCCGCGCGCGGCGGTGGACCGAAGAATCGGTGATCGGTCTCCACCTGCTCCCCCACCCTCGATCCGTCGGCGGGCAGGAAGGTCGGCGGTACCACGGGTCGAGCGGCGAGCCGGTAGGCCGGATTGTCGGAGTGCGCGGCTTGCGCGAACAGCCGGATGGCATCGGTGTCCAAGACCACCGCGACGTTACCCATGATTGTCTCCTGCTCGTCGTAACCGATGCCGTCACGGTAGGGCGCTCGCCCTGCTGTGATCGGTTCCTCTCCCGGTCATCGGGACGCCGGCTGACCGGGACGAAAACATGTCCGCTGACCGGGAACACCACGACCCGCCGACCCTCGCGCGGCGCGACCATCGGCACAGCTCATCCCCACTCCGTCCGAACATGGAGGTTTCGATGCCGGAGAACTCGCCGAACGGCCGATCACCGGACACCACCGCTGACTACCGGCAGATCGAGGCCGCCGCGGCGCCGACTCGATTCGCCCGCGGCTGGCACTGCCTCGGCCTGCTCTCGTCGTTCCGCGACGGCAAACCGCACGAGGTGAAGGCCTTCGGCACCATGCTCGTGGTGTTCGCGTCCGAATCCGACGGCGCGCTGCACGTGCTCGACGGCTACTGCCGTCATATGGGCGGCAACCTCGCACACGGCACCATCAAGGGCGACTCGATCGCCTGCCCGTTCCACGACTGGCGCTGGGGCGGCAACGGTAAGTGCACGGCCATTCCGTACGCGCGCCGGGTTCCGCCGCTCGCCAAGACCCGCACCTGGCCGACGCTCGAGCGCAACGGCCAGCTCTATGTCTGGCACGACCCGCAGGGCAGCAAGCCCACCGACGAGGTGACCATTCCCGAGATCGAGGGCTACGGCACCCCGGAATGGACCGACCTGACCTGGAATTCGATTCTGATCGAAGGCTCGCACTGTCGCGAGATCGTCGACAACGTCGTCGACATGGCGCACTTCTTCTACGTGCACTACTCGTTCCCGCGCTATTTCAAGAACGTCTTCGAGGGCCACGTCGCCACCCAGTACATGCGCTCGACCCCGCGCCACGACGTCACCGTCGGCACCAGCTACGACGACCCGGATTCCGCGCTGCGCTCGGACGCCTCGTACTTCGGGCCGTCCTACATGCTCGATTGGCTGTGGAGCGAATCGAACGGGATGACAATCGAGACGGTGCTCGTCAACTGCCACTACCCGGTCGACGAGAACTCGTTCGTGCTGCAGTACGGCGCGATGGTCAAGAAGCCGGAGGGTATGTCCGACGAGGACGCCAACGCGATGGCGGCGCAGTTCGCGCAGGGCGTGGAGTACGGCTTCGAGCAGGACGTCGAGATCTGGAAGAACAAGGCGCCCATCGACAATCCGCTGCTGTCGGAGGAGGACGGTCCGGTGTACCAGCTGCGCCGTTGGTACAAGCAGTTCTATGTCGACGTCTCCGACGTCACCGAGGACATGACCAAGCGGTTCGAGTTCGAGATCGATACCGAACGCGCGGTGACGAGCTGGGAGGCCGAGGTGGCCGACAACATCGCCCGCGGCACCGTCGTCGACACCATGTCCTGACCCCGACCACCCCGAACAGAAAGCACCACCGAAGATGACCAAGGTTCTCGACAATATCGCCGCGATCGCCGACAAGCTGCGCGATCAGGCCCCGGAGGCCGAGCGTCTCGGGCAACTGCCCGACGCCACGGCCCAGCTGCTGAAGACGGCGGGTCCGATCCGCTTGCTGCAGCCGAAGAAGTACAGCGGCTTCGAGGCGCACCCGCGCGAGTTCGCCGAGACGGTGATGGCCACCGCCGCGCTCGATCCGGCCAGCGGCTGGATCGCCGGCATCGTCGGCGTGCACCCGTGGCAGCTGGCCTTCGCCGACCCGAAGGTGCAGGACGAGGTGTGGGCCGACGATCACGACACCTGGATGGCCTCGCCCTACGCGCCGACCGGCATCGCGCGCCCGGTGGACGGCGGCTACATCTTCAACGGCCGCTGGCAGTTCAGTTCCGGCACCGATCACTGTGACTGGATCTTCCTCGGCGCCATGCTCGGTGACGCCGAAGGCAAGATGGCGCTGCCGCCGACGATGCTGCACATGATCCTGCCACGCCAGGACTACCAGATCGTCGAGGACTCCTGGAATGTGGTGGGACTCAAGGGCACCGGGTCCAAGGACATCATCGTCAAGGACGCGTTCGTGCCCGACTACCGGGTGATGAACGGCGACCACGTCATCGACGGCACCGCGCAGAAGGAGTACGGGGTCACCGAGACGCTGTACAAGATGCCGTGGTCGACGATGTTCCCGCTGGGCATCAGTTCGGCGGTGGTCGGTATCGCCGAGGGCGCGCTGGCCGCGCATCTGGACTACCAGCGCGACCGGGTCGGCGCGCAGGGCACCGCGGTCAAGGACGATCCGTACGTGCTGTTCGCCATCGGCGAGGCCGCCGCCGACATCAACGCCGCGCGCCAGGAACTCCTCGCGAACGCCGACAAGATCTTCGACGCGGTCGACGCGGGCAAGGAGATCAGCTTCGCCGAACGGGCCTCGGTCCGGCGCACCCAGGTCCGCGCGGCCTGGCGCGCGGTCACCGCGGTCGACCAGATCTTCGCCCGGTCCGGCGGCAACGCGATGCGGACCGACAAGCCGCTGCAGCGCTACTGGCGCGACGCGCACGTCGGCCTCGCCCACGCCATCCACGTGCCGAGCACGGTGTACCACGCCTCGGCCGTCAGTTCCCTCGGACTCGAGCCCGCGGACCACCTCCGCTCGATGATCTGACCCGAATACCCAGAAGGACAACGGAAATGACAGACATCAAAGGCCTCGGCTACGTCAAGATCCAGACCGCCGACATGGACCGCTGGCGCACCTTCGCGTTCGACGTGCTCGGCTTCGCCCAGGGCAGCGGACCGGACGAGAACGCGCTGTACCTGCGGATGGACGAGCGCGCGGCCCGCATCACGGTCGTGCCGGGTGACAGCGACGCCATCGTGACCATCGGCTGGGAGGTGCGCGATCACGCGGCCCTGGTCCGGGTGCGCGACGCGGTCACCGCGGCGGGGATCGCCGTGAAGCCGCTTTCTGTCGAGGAGGCCGACGCGCGCCGGGTCGAGGAGGTCATCACCTTCCAGGACCCGACCGGCGCGACACTCGAGGTGTTCCACGGCGCGGTACTCGACCACAGCCCGGTGGTGACGCCGTTCGGCGCGAAGTTCGTCACCGGCGCACAGGGTTTGGGCCATGTCGTGTTGCCGACCATGGACCCCAACGGCGCCTTCGACTTCTACACCGATGTGCTCGGCTTCCTGTCGCGTGGTGCGTTCCGGATTCCCGCGCCGCCGGAGTTCGGGCCGATGCGGGTGCGGTTCCTCGGTGTCAACGAGCGCCACCACAGCCTCGCGCTGTGCCCCGCGCCGCACGGTGGCGCGCCGGGTCTGGTGCACATCATGGTGGAGGTCGACAGCCTCGACGCCGTCGGGCAGGCGCTCGATCGGGTGACCAAGGACGGCTTCTCGGTGTCCTCCACGCTGGGCAGGCACACCAACGACAAGATGGTGTCGTTCTATGTCCGCGCGCCCGGCGGCTGGGACATCGAGTTCGGCACCGAAGGCATGCGGGTCGACGAGACGTACTACAGCGCCGAGGAGATCACCGCCGACAGCTACTGGGGCCACGATTGGTCCGGTAGCGAGCCGCTCGCGGCGATGTAAAAACCTCCCGGCAGCCCACGACGGCCCCCGACCCGAGCGCACCGCTCGGGTCGGGGGCCGTCGTCTGTATATCGACCCGCCGAATCATGTGACAACGACCACAACGGATGGTATGAATAGGTATATGCCTAATCGAAATATGCGAGTGGGCATCAGCTCGTAGATCCGAATGGAGAGCTCATGGTCATCCAGGCCGAGGCCACCACCCCGAGCGCGATCCTCGATCGCGCATCCCTGCTGCTCGACGCCTTCGACGGCCCGGGCAGGCTCACCCTCGCCCAGATCGTCCGGCGCACCGGTCTACCCCGGTCCTCGGCGCATCGCATGCTCGACCGGCTGGTGCAGTTGCGCTGGCTACGGCGTGAAGGGCGCGACTACGAGCTCGGCATCCGCCTGATGGAGCTCGGCTCACTGGCGGTGCACCAGGACCGGCTGCACCGGGCGGCGATGCCGTTCCTGCACGAGCTGCACCGGGTCACCGGGTTCGTCGTGCATCTGGCCGTGCTGGACGGTCCCGACGTCGTGTACCTCGACAAGGTCGGTGGCGAGCTGTCGGCGGTGGTGCCCACCCGTGTCGGCGGCAGACGGCCCGCTGCCTGCACCGCGGTCGGCAAAGCGATCCTGGCCTACTCCGACGAGCACCGCGTCACCGAGGCCATCGCCGGACAGTCCAGCGCCCGCACCCGCTACTCGATCACCACCAAGGCCCAGCTCGACACCGAACTGGACAAGGTGCGCGCGCACGGGATCGCCGTCGAGCGCGAGGAATCACTGCCGGGCTTCGGCTGTATCGCGGCGCCCATCGGCGATCTCGGCGAGGCCGCCGTGGCGGCGGTGTCGGTGTGCGGGCCGGTGGATCGAATGCTGTTCGATCACCGCCTCAGCGCGCCGGTCCGCACGACCGCGCTCAATATCTGGCGCCACGTCGACGACGGCCGGGTGCGGGTGCATCCGACGTTGCAGCAGCATCCCCGTCCGCTCGGGGTGGGTCCGGCGGCGCGGCCGTACGCGGACCAGCGTGGTCCGCGTACGGCGTGATCCCACCTTTTCGGTCAAGCGACCTATGTTGGTGGCGGCGAGGTCAACGCCACGGACCGGCGTATCAGCCGGTCCGTGTCATCTTGTCACCGGCCGGCGAGGATGCCCCCGGATACGTCGAGGTAGGCGCCGGTGATCCAGCGTGCGTCCTCGGATGCGAGGAACCCGACGACATCGGCGATGTCGGTGACCTCGCCGACCCTGCCGATGGCCGACCATGCGGCCATCTCCGCGACGGCCTGGGGGTTCGAGAAGACCGGGCTGCCGTTGTTGGTCACGCCGGCGGCGACGGTATTGATCGTGATCTCCTGGGGGCCGATGTGCCGCGCCAGTTGCACGGTGATCTGCTCCATGGCGGCTTTGCTGATCGCATAGACCGTTTGACCAGGATGGGACGTTCTGGTGATGCCCGAGGAAATATTGATGATTCGCCCGCCTCGTGACATCAGCCTCAGCGCCCGCTGGGTAAGGAAGAACGGTGCTTTGGCGTTGACCGCGATGAAGCGGTCGAAGATCTCCGGCGTCACCTCCTCCGGCGCCATTTCGTCGAACCCGGCGTGCGCGGCGTTGTTCACGAGAATATCCAATCTCGTCGTCCCGGTGCGGTTTTCGAGTTCCGGCTCCAGCGCCGCGAACAGTTCCGAAACCGCGTCCGGCTCACCCAGTTCGGCTCGGAGCATGAAGGCTGTGCCACCGGCGTACTCGATCGATGCCACGGTCTGCTTCGCCGCATCCTGGTTCGTCGCGTAATGCACCGCGACCAGCGCCCCGTCGTGCGCGAGTCTGGTCGCGATGGCACGCCCGATTCCTCGGCTCGATCCGGTGACCAACGCCGTCTTGTTCTGCAGCCCGTTCATAACCACCCCTTCTACTACGACATGTAGTTGAAGCGTAGCGAGTCGAAAACGCTCCGTGAACCGCAAATCCGGTGCCGAACAACACACCGAAACCCCTTGCGGCACAGCGTAATAGCTGCGCAATCAGATACAACCGACAGCAGTTCTGTCGACATCCACCAATCCGCGGTGCGACACCTCGGTCAGGGGCAGAAGGTGCCGAACTGATCGAGGTCGAAGTCGTACTCCCACCGCGGCGACAACAGGATGAGTGCCCGCGGGCCAATATGACAGCAAGAAGCATGTTGACAGCCTCTGTCATATAGGGAGATACTTTCGCCACGGATGCGGTGGATCGTTCATCGCACGGTTTTCGGAAGGGGTGGTTGGCGGTGTCATTGCGCGATCGGCAGCGTCGTCGGGTTCGCGACGAAATTCAGCGGGCGGCCTACGGATTGTTCGCACGGTCGGGGTTCGAGGCGGTCACCACCGAGCAGATCGCAGCGGCGGCGGGGGTTTCGCCGAGTACGTATTTCCGGCACGTACGCAGCAAGGAGGATCTGCTGCTGGAACCGGTGCGGGAAGGAGGTACCGGCATTGCCGGCCTATTGGAGACCCGCCCCGGAGACGAGCCAGCCGATATCGCATTGGCGGGGGCGATCCTGGCGCGCTCGACGTCGATGGGGATCGAGGAGCTCGAGCAGTGGCGGGCGGCTTTCATGACCGCACCGCACCTGCTGGAGCGGGTCACCTTGATCCCGCCCGATCATCGGGTCCGGTTGGTCGAGCTCGTCGCCCACCGGATGTCACGCGATCCCGAGGCCGATCCCACGCCGGGACTGCTGGTGCATCTGATGCTCGCGGCCGCGGAGTTCGGTCTCCTGCAATGGCTGCGCGCCGCCCATGACCCGGCGACATCGCTGCCGGTGTGCATGGAAGCCGCCTTGGCCGCAGTCCAGGACCCCCGCTGGCGTCATGCCAGGGCCTGATCTCCCTGGTTCAAATGTGTTTCACAGGTAAGGAATCTGTACCCATGCAACTAGAACACAGCGATACCGACTCCGTAGACGTGCTGGTGGTCGGCTCCGGCGCCGCCGGGATGACCGCCGCGATCACCGCTGCCCACCAAGGGCTTTCGGTACTCGTCGTCGAAAAGGCCAGCCATTGGGGCGGCTCTACCGCCCGATCCGGCGGGGGCATCTGGATTCCGGGCAATACCGTGCTGCGCCGGGAAGCGCCCGACGACGACCTCGAGGCCGCGCGCACCTATCTCACCAACATCATCGGCCCGGTGGTCGACAAGGACAAGATCGACACCTACCTCGACCACGGGCCGCGGGTGTTCGACTTCCTCACTGCCCACAGCCCCCTGCGGATGCGATGGGTGCCCGGTTACAGCGACTACTACCCCGAGGCCGAAGGGGGGCGCAGCCACGGCCGTTCCGTCGAACCTGCCCCCTTCGACGCCCGAGGGCTCGGTGCGGAATTGGCCACCCTCGAACCCGATTACTCCAAGGCCCCCCGCAACTTCGTGCTCACCCAGGCCGACTTCCGCCAGATCCACCTCGGTTTGCGTAATCCCCGTGCGCCCTGGCGCGTGATCCGAATCGTCACCCGCTGGCTCACCGCCCGTCTCCGAGGCCGCCATCTCCTCGCTCGCGGCCAGGCATTGAGCGCCATGTTGCGCAAAGGGATGCTCGACGCGGGGATCCCGCTACTGCTCGACACCCCGCTGCTCGAGTTGATCCGCACCGGCGACCGGGTCACCGGCGCCATCGTGCGCCGCGGCGACGATGAACACCGCCTCACCGCGCGAGCCGGGGTGATCTTGGCGTGCGGCGGCTTCGAACACAATCCCGCTCTGCGCCAACTGCATCAGCGCGCACCCATCGGCGCGGACTGGACCGTCGGCGCCGCCGCCAATACCGGCGACGGCATCGCGGCCGGTGCAGCTGTGGGCGCGACGACCGGTTTCATGAATGACGCCTGGTGGGGGCCATCCATCCCGCTACCTCGTCAACCGTGGTTCTGCCTGGCTGAACGAAATCTGCCCGGCAGCCTCATCGTCAATGACCGCGGCCTACGGTTCATGAACGAATCGTTGCCCTATGTCGATGCCGTACACCGCATGTACGGCGGCGAATACGGACAGGGCGACGATCCAGCGGAAAACCTGCCCGCTTGGCTGATCTTCGACCAGCGCTACCGCAACCGCTATCTGTTCGCCGGCCTTCCCCCACGGCAACCCCTGCCCCGACGCTGGTTCGACACCGGCGTGCTCGCCCGCGCCGCCACCATCGGCGAACTCGCCGACAAGATCGGCGTGCCTGCCGAGCGACTCACCGGCACGGTGAACCGGTTCAACACCTTCGCCCGCACCGGCGTCGACGCGGACTTCGGTCGAGGCGAGAGTGCCTACGACCGCTACTACGGCGATCCCCGTCAACACCCCAATCCCAACCTCGGCGCCTTGACTACCGGCCCCTATTACGCTGCCCGCCTGGTGCCCGGCGACCTCGGCACCAAAGGCGGCCTGGTCACCGACACGCACAGCCGAGTCCTGCGCGCCGACCACACCGTCATCGAGGGCCTCTACGCCGCGGGCAACACCGCCACCCCTGTCATGGGCCACACCTATGCCGGACCCGGCGCCACCATCGGACCCGCGATCGTCTTCGCCTACCTCGCCGCCCGTCACATCGCCACGACGGGGACCGTGGAGCAGAACAACATGTGACGCAACCGCATTGGACGACAGCGGTAAACCGACCCGACGGCGCGAGTCAGGTACCCACAGTGGTTCGAGGCAGGGCGGGCTGCGCGGGGGACCTACAGTGGGCCGCCCGCAGTCCGCTCGTTCGGGGTGGTCATCCACCGACCTTGGGCTCACCGGCGGGCATCGACCTGGTGTTTCCGCCCAGTGGGAGAAGGCGGGTCGGATCGTGCCGGGCTGGTTCTACGGTAAGGCCGACGACGTGCTCGACTGCCGATTCCGTCGCCGAATCCCAGGAGGACCAGTGACTGTGCGGACTTTCCCGACCACCGGGCCGGGTGCGGTTCCTGATCCGGAAGTCGCGGCCATGCTCGGCACGCTCGACGCCGGATTCCCCGATGTCGCCACGATGGCAGCGGCCGACGTGCGTGCGGCGATCCGCGCCAGACGCGCTCCGCTGCAACGACTTCCCAAGATGCGGGTAGCGCGCGACATCACGATCGACGGACCCGGCGGCCCGCTGCCGCTGCGCGTGTTCGGGCCCGAGCACGACGGCGGCGCGCTGCCGGTGATCGTGTTCGCGCACGGCGGCGGTTTCGTCTTCTGCGATCTCGACAGCCACGACGAGTTATGCCGCTCGATGGCGGCGGGGGTCGGCGCGGTGGTGATCTCGGTCGACTATCGGCTCGCGCCGGAGCATCCCGGCCCCGCGGCCCATGACGACATGCTCGCGGCGCTGCGGTGGGCCGCGGCGAACGCCGGTGTCTACGGCGGTGATCCGTCGAGGATCGCGCTGGCCGGTGACAGCGCGGGCGGCAATCTCGCGGCCACCGTGGCCATCGCGGCCAGGGACGATGGCGGTCCGCGAGTCGCCGCGCAGATCCTGATCTATCCGGTGATCGACGACGATTTCGAGACCGAGTCCTACCGGCGGTTCGGCACCGGCCACTACAACACGACCAGCGCCATGCGGTGGTACTGGCAGAACTACGCCCCCAACGGCACCGACGACGTGCGTCTGGTGCCGACCAGGGCGGACTCGCTCGCCGGTCTACCGCCCGCGGTGGTGATCACCGCCGAACTGGACCCGCCGTGCTCGGCCGGGGACGCCTACGCCCAGCGGCTGACAGGCGACGGTGTCGCGGTCCGGCATCGCCGCTACACCGGGCTGTTCCACGGATTCCTCAGCATCCCGTCGCTGTCCGCCACCGCTGCCGCGCGAACGCAGATCTGGGCGATGGTGCGCGACGTGCTCGGTCCGGCGTAGAGAAGTTCGTTCCCGGGCCTCATCTACGGAACAGACTGCGCGACAGCATGATTGCCGACGGCCTGGGCGGAACTAGTCGGCCGGGCCGTCCGGCACACCCTCTTCTTCGCGCACGCGCTGCTCGATCTCGCGCCAGCGCCCCGGCGTCGGATGGGGGTACTCGGCGCGGTCGTCGTGCTCGGCGCCTGCCAGTACGGTGGCTGCGCTATCGATGTCGTCGATCAGCTGCTGGGCGAGGTCGCGTTCGGTGGCGTAGTGACGCTGGGACCATTGCAGCACGAGCTGCGAATAAGCCCAGCCCGGCTCGGATTTCGCCGCTTCTGCGTCGACCGCGGCGCGTTGCGCGAGCTCGTCGACGTCGGCGATGTGGTCGCGCAGGATCTGCTTGAGGCGATCAGGGGAACCGAGGTGTCCGAACATGACCCGCACCAGCACATGGTGTTTGAGCACCGACGGATCCACCGGGGCCTTGTTCCACCACGTGGTCACCGCCGCCCGCCCGTCCGTGGTGATCTGGTAGAGCCGCCTGGCGCGCATCGCATTGTCGGGGTCGAGGCGCGAAGTCGCGAAGCCGTACTGCTCGAGCTTCTTCAGTTCGGCGTAGATCTGGCTGTAGGACGGGGTCCAGTAGATGTAGCGCAGACTCCAGTCCGCCCACTTCTTCAGGTCGTAGCCCGAGATCTCCTCCTCGAAGGAGAGCATGGCGAGCACCGCCCAACTGGTCGGCGGCAGATTGGGCACGTCGGAGTCGCTGGTCGCCATCGCAGCATGCTAGCAATCGGTCTTGCCGGAATTCGCCCCTCGACAACCACTGACCGGGAGGCGGTCTTGAGCCGCTCCCCCCTCTTCCCGGATTCTGGGCGGTATCGAATTCCGTTCGGAAGGACATCTATGAATGCGGACAACGTCGTCGTCGACGCAGGTATCCCAGCCCCCGCGGACTTGCGCAGAGTGCTCGGCCACTTCGCGACCGGTGTCGCGGTGATCGCCGCCCACGACGGGACGCGACCGCTCGGTTTCACCTGTCAGTCGGTGGTGTCGGTGTCGCTGGATCCGCCGTATGTGTCGTTCTGCCCGGCCAAGAGCTCGACGAGCTGGCCGCTGCTGCGCGCGGCGGGCGCCCTGTGCATCAACATCCTGGCGCAGGAGCAGAGTGCGCTGTGCCGCCAGTTCGCGGTGAGCGGTGCCGACAAGTTCGCCGGTGTCGAGTGGGACAGGGCGGGCAACGGCGCGCCCGCGCTGGCCGGGGCGCTGGCCCAGATCGAGGTGACGGTGGAGCTCGAGCACGATGCGGGCGACCACACCGTGGTGCTCGCCCGCATCGGTGACCTGCGGGCCACCGAGGGCGCCGAGCCGCTGCTGTTCTACAAGGGCGGGTTCGGCGGCTTCACGGCCTGATCCGACGACGGGGTGGCCCACTGCGGACCACCCCGTCGTCGTCTTCTCATGCCTCGATGACGTCGAAGCCCTTGTACCCGGCGGCCGCGACCTCGGCGATGATCTCACCGTAAGCACCGAACCCGCCGACGAAGGGCATGAACACCCGCGGCCTGCCCTCGATGTTCGCGCCCAGATACCACGAATTCGCCTGTGTCATCAACGTTCCCGCGGCTCGGTTGACGCATTCGCGCACCCACTCCGACACCGCGTCCGGCCGTGCCTCGAGCGCCACCGCTGCTCTGTCGTCGAGGAAGCCGATGGCCTCGGCCACCCAGTCGACGTGCAGTTCCGAGTGCAGCACCATATTGGCCAGCACCGACGGACTGCCGGGACCGGTAAGGTTGAACAGGTTCGGAAAACCTGTCATCCCCAGTCCCAGATAGGTTTTCGGCCCTTCCCGCCACGCCTGGTTGAGCGTCTCACCGCCCCGGCCGACGATGTTCATCCGCGACACCGAGCCGGTCATCGCGTCGAATCCGGTCGCGAGCACGAGGGTATCGAGGGGGTAGTGCGCGTCGGTGGTGTGTACGCCCTCGGCATCGATGCGGGTGATCGGTGTCGCCTTCAGGTCGACGAGGTCGACATTGTCGCGGTTGAAGGTCTGGTAGTAGTTCGTGTCGGTGCAGATCCGTTTGGTGCCGATGGGGTGGTCGTGCGGAACGAGCAGATCGGCGACGCGCGGGTCCTCGATCACGGCCCGCACCTTCTCCTCCCAGAATTCGCGGGCGGTGTCATTGGCGGCGAGGGTCGTGAGCTGGTCGGGGAAGGTCTTGCTGAACAGCACACCGCCCAGCGCCCAGCGCTTCTCGTAGGCATCCCGGCGTTCCCGCTCACTCACCGCGACCGCGGAATCCGGATGTGCCTGGTGCGGCGAACCACCACCGCTGGCCATCGACAGCCGCCTGCGCTCGGGATAGTTCGCCTTCTGCGCCGCTCGGTCCTGTTCGGTCAGTGGCGTATTGCCCGCGGGCACACTGAAATTGGCGGTGCGCTGGAACACGTGTAGCTGCTCGGCCTGTTCGGCAACGCACGGGATCGTCTGGATGCCGGAGGATCCGGTGCCGATCACGCCGACCCGGCGGCCGGTGAGATCGACCCCCTCGTGCGGCCAGTGCGAGGTGTGCAGGATCTGCCCGGCGAAGGTGCCGAGACCGTCGATGGCCGGGGTGTTCGCGTTCGACAGCGGGCCGGTGGCCAGCACGACGAACCGCGCCGAGACCGCGCGGCCGGTGCCGGTGCCGACCTGCCAGCGCAGGGTCTGCTCGTCGAGCACGATATCGGTGACACGAGTATTGAATTCGATGTCGCGACGCAGGTCGTAGCGATCGGCGACGTGCTCGAGGTAGGCCAGGATCTCGGGCTGGGTGGCGTATTTCTCGCTCCAGTCCCATTCCTGTTGCAGCGCGTCGTCGAAGGAGTACGAGTAGTCCACGCTCTCGACATCGCAGCGCGCGCCCGGGTACCGGTTCCAGTACCAGACGCCGCCCACGCCGTCGCCGGCTTCGAACACCCGCACGGTGAGGCCGCTGCCGCGGAAGCGGTGCAGCGCGTAGAGGCCGGCGATGCCCGCACCGACGACGACCACGTCGACGTCGGCCGGGCCTTTCGCTGGTGCCGATGGGGTCTCGGGGTTCACAGTGCCTACCTTTCGATGGAGACCGGTTTCTCTGCCGCGACGCTATGGACGCGCACGCCGTTCGAGCAGGTCCCCTTCCCGCTGACCGGCACACTGAGGCCAAACGGACTACCAGGTGGTCACAGACACACAGGGGCTCGCGCGCCAGTGCCGACCGACGACAGCACCGACCATCGGACGTGAGCGGCAACACCCTGGTTCAGAGGTCCCGAGCCCTGATTTCATCGACACACCACGAGAATCGAAACCCGCTGATCCCGTAGGTCTGTTTGTTGACAGCGACCCCCCACCGCCGGGATTCCGAGCCGACCGGAACGTCACCCGCTAGATCGATCCACTCCACCAGTAGCGTCTCGCCCTCCCCCGCAACCACACTCATCGTGTACCGGTGCCCGACCGCGCGGCAGACGAACGTGGTCCCGGCAGGCGTCGGGGTAACGACCGGATCCACGACTGGTGTACTTCCGTCGCGGGAAATCATCACTGCTCCGTCCGCAACCACGAACGCGACGTAGCGACGACTGTCCTCCGAGCATCGCAGGAAGGCGAACATGCCGATCTGCGGGTAGTGCTCATCGGTACCCCTGGCGATGGTGAACCGAACTTCTTGTGCGTCGAACGTGAATGGATCCACCCATATACCGCCGTACAGACCGGCCGATGACGATAGCCCGCCCTGCGGCGGTTGGGCGATAGCCTGACGAATGGACGGCAATCCCTTCGACAGGCTGTGGCCGGTCCAGGCGATCCAGTTCGGTCCGACGGCCGAGCGATCGAACGTGTCGGTCACGTCGATTCCCGTCCACAGCGCACTGACGACAACCAATGGCATCAGCTCGTCACCCCTCTCAGGCTCGCTTGCAGACCTCGGCCGGCCGGATTGTCCGGTGTCGCGATGACCACCGTGAGCCGATCCCCGACCGCGAGGACCCACGTTCCGGCGATGGTGGTGTCAGTGGCATGGTTTGCGGCGGTGATCGTCGCGGCAGTACCCGCAATCACCGTCCCGTTCCGGCGAAGTTCCACCACCAAATTTCCGGTGCCTGCCGTTTCGCCGCGATAGGTGATCGATGTGACGGTGATGGCACGTTCGATGCGCAGACCTTCGGGAACCACATTTCCGGGACCTGCCGCACGGGTGCCGGAGTGTGACTTGTACGCGATGTCGTAGGCCTGCCCGGCGGCGGTAGGTGGTCTGGCGTCGACCAACCGTGGGTCGGTGTCGGCGATCGTCGCGATCGCCGTGCGGGCCGCCTCGGTGTCGGCTGCGGTGAGTACCGATCGGCCTACTGCGGTCGAGTCTGCGATCTGCACGGCCGGATGGGTGTGTGGAGTTGGTGTTCGAGCGTCGCTGAGCCGCGGATCGTTGCCTGCCACGGCGGTGGACGGGGTAGACCCGATGGTTGGAGGAAAGGTTGCCGGTTTGTCGCCGATCCCGGCCCAGTCCGTTGCGCCGCGGATCACGATGCCCTGCCCGTCGGGTGTCCAACCACCGGCTGCGCCATGGTAGATGTAAAGCAGCCCATCAGCTTTCACGATATACTGGAAGCCTTCGGTCGGTGTCACCGGCAACTGCGTATAGGTCTCGACCTGTCCGTCGATGCGCAAACCTTCGCCGCGAGGACCGACAACGACGGCGTTGCCTGCCGACGCCGGCACCGGCGACACCAGCGTCAGGTCGATCAGCCCCGCTGACCCGACATCAGGATCATTCGGGTCAGGGCCTGGTACGTAGGCTGGGACGTGAAAATTGTATGGTGCCAGCTGGATTCGATCGCCGTCGTAGTCGAGTTCGAACGAGACCCGCCATGTCCAGTCGCTCGGGTTCGTATCGGCGTTCGGTGCGACCAACCGCACACCGCGACGGCCCCGCCAGGTGAGATATCCGAACTCGTCGAGCTGGCATTCGTAATGTTTGGGCAGCTGCACATAGGTTGCCGGATGAGGTTGCGCACCAGCGACGAGGACCTTGGGCGCATCGGCGGTGAAGGTGACGGTCCCGCTCAACGGTGAGAATTCGGGTAGGTCGTCGATGTCGGGCCCGTCTATCGTGTTGGCGAGGAAACGCCCGACGACTTTTCCGTACTCGAGTGGGGGCAGATCGGCCATGGATCCATACCTTTCGACAAGCAATCGCGCGATTAGACGGGCTGCGCGCGCACGATGATCTGGGCGTTGTTGGTGGCGACCGTGTACCGCGCGGTGCCGACGATTCGCCGCACCAGGATGTACAACACGATCGTCCGATTCGCTGGCACGACACCGACTGTCGAATCGGGGCTGATCGGGTACTGGAACTCCGAGGCGACCAGGCCGCTGCCGATTCCGGGAATGGTGGTGCCGTGACCACGTGCGACCAGTTCACCGTCGACGCCGTCGATACGAACCTCGATATTGCATTTGGATTCGCCCCGCGCGCCCTCCGTGGTGACCGCGAGATAACCGGACACGAGCGGCCGCCACGACATCGGCTGACCTGGAATCGTCATGGACGCCAGCACTTTGACCTGATCGCTCAGATGCGAGCCTCCGACCATCTGCCCCTGCCCGATAGCCCATGGACCGGCAAGACGAGGACCTGGGCGAGGTACGAACTTGTCGAGTGCAGCGTCCCAGGCGAGCACGTAGTCCTGGCCGAGTGGGCGTGTCGAGTCGACGAGAACGTCCGCAGCATCCTGGATCCGACCGGCCACACCGAGGTCACCGGGATCACCAGTTTCCCCCCGAGGGAAGGTGATTTCCACTCGTTGTCCGGGTGCGGCACCGGTGACTTGTGCGGCGGCCGACGAGCTCGTCGGACCGGCGACCCCAGATCCGGTCAACCGGTTCGGCGGTCCTTTGTGTCCCGGGTTTGCGAACGCGTTGGCGAAGCCGATGAATTCGAGTCCGGTCCAGACGTAGACGGCGTCTTCCGCGACCACTCGCCAGGCTTTGCGGGCATCGGAGGTGGTGAGGCCGAGTGCCCGCAAGGCGGCGGGATCGGCGATGTCGCCCTGCCACAGCCATGGCCATGCCGCTTCGCCTTCTTCGCCGGGGGGACCCGCTGGGCCCTCCCGCAATTCGACGAGTGCCTCGCGATCGACCAGTTCCATCGGGTTGACCGTGTACGGGAGGCCGATCGAGTCGCCGACGCCACGCATCGTGACCAGGATGTCGGCGGTGAACGCGGGTGGTCGAGGATCGGTCATTGTGGCTCCTCTGTCCCTGCGGTGATGATCAGCGCCGGGTCGAGCGCGGGCGCGTTCGGCAGATCAACCGGCCGAGCCCAGCAGCTGATCTGAGCGCCGGGCAGGTAGTAGTTGTAGTTCGAGCTGCCCGCGTTGCGTCTGAGGACGACTACCAGCACCGCGGCCTGGCCGGCAGGTATGACGCCCACCGAATCGGTTGGTGTGCACCGGGTTCCGAAGTAGGGCATCAGATCACAGTGTCCGTCGATCCCCGCGGGCAGACCGGACCCCTGCGCGACGATCTGCCCGCTGTCAGATCCGATCCGGACCTCGGCGTCGATACGCGTGACATAGGTCGTAGCGCCTTCGGTGGTTTGCACGAGAACGCCGCCGGCAACAATCGGCGACCAATCCGTGTCCTGCGCTGGAATAGTCAGCCTGGCAACCGTATTCGGCGATGTTCCGATGTTCGCTTGCGAAGCTGAGAATCCAGCGCCACCGTCCCAGGCACGGCCCTCCATGATCGACCATGGTCCCCGCAACCCTGGATACGGTCGCGAGGTCCATTTGTTGACTGTCTGGTCCCACACCGGCACCGCTCCCTCGACCAGTGGTAGGTCGAGGTAGTCGGGCGCTTCGCGGATCGGCCCGGGACCGCCTGGTTCACCTTTTCGGCCCTTCACTCCTCGGGGCACTGTCAGGTCGAGAATGAGATCAGGTGGCACGCCGGTGATCGTCGCCTGCAGCTCGGAACCGACCGGTCCGGTCTCGACGTTGCCGAGGCGAACAGTGCAGGGTCCACCATCGGGTCCAGCGGCACCGAACGCGTCGGTGAACGTATCGAAACTCGAGCCGTTCCAGTACACCAACGTGTTCGCCGACAACACTCGCCAGGCCTTGCCGGCCTGTCCTGGGCCCAGTCCGGCAGACAGCGCCGACAGCGCGGATTGATCGGCGATATCGCCTTCCCAGCGAAACGCCCGGCCTGGTTCTCCCGGCAGGCCGGCAGTGCCCGGTATGCCGGTCATCAATTCGAGCGAGCCGTCGGCTGGGGTGGCATGTAGAGACTGGACGACACCGGTGGCGCCGACACCTTCATCGATTCCCCGAATTAGCGCCGTGTCGAAATACTTTCCTACAGTGGACATGTCACCTCCATCAGATGGGCTGGGCGTAGACGACCAGCGATGCCCGCGCCCGCTTGTAGCCGATCGTCGCGGTCCCGTTTCCGACCCGCTCGACTGCCACCAGCAGGTCCACCGATTGGCCAGCCGGGATCGTCGCGTAGGTCGAGGTGGGCGACAGCGTGACCGTGGATTGCTCGTCGCGAAAGGTCGACACGATCGGCATGTAGAGGTAGACCCCTGCCGATCCGACCGCACTCGCGACAACCTGTCCCTGTGAGTGGTGCATCCTCACGACCGCCTGGGAGTACTGAGAACCGCTGTTCGCGGAGAAGGTCGACAGGTGTCCCTGCACAACAGGTCGCCAAATGAATGGCTGAGGGGGAATCGTGAACGTCGCCGCGATGATCTGAGCGGCCGTGGACTCCTGGTCTGCGGCGAAGTCGCCCTCGACCCATGACCAAGGACCGGCTCCCATCGGGGCGGGCATGGCACGGAATTTGCCGCCGGCACGGGAAAATCCGAAAACACCGCCGTGCGATGGACCCGATGCAGTGTCGAAGTCGGGTGACTCCGAAATTGCGCCGGACGTGCCCGGGAGCCCTTTGGGCCCTTGAAGGCCCGCGGGCACTGTCACTTCGAGCTGCTGTTCGGCACCCGCGCCGATGAAATCAACCGCTGCGGTGGTCAAGTTCTCGCTGTACACCGTGCGGATGCTGGTGATCGTGTTGGCGTCGGCGACCGGGCCATGTGGGCCGACGGCCCCGGCCGAGTGCTTCCACTCAGTGCCGGTCCAGACGTCCATCCCGTTGTCGTCCAGCCGATGCCACCACCGTCCTCGGTCCAGCAAGCCGAGGCCAGGGGGCCGTGCCGCGACGTCGGGTATCTCGCCCATCTTCTCGAATGTGGTGTGGGGTCGGCCGCGTTGCCCCCGCTCACCGCGCGGACCAGAGGGCAGAGCCAAACCGGCCACTTCCTCCGAGACCGTCACATGCGCAGTGAGTATGGGTAGTCCGTCGACATCGGACTCTCGGTCCACAGCCACCCGTGCGGGAAAACTGATGTCCGCCATAGAATTCTCCTCTCGGGATTCGGCTAGAAGATCAGCAGATCGAGGTCCGCGCCCACGTCGGTCGACAGATCTTTGATCGAGTGCGCTACGCGGGCCAGCCGCTGCCACGCCTTGACGATCGAGTCCTCTTCATCGGTGCCGTCGCCGACCGTGATCTCCCACTGGGCGGCTGTTTGGCGGTTGTCGATGAAGGTCAGTTCGGTGACGTAGTCGGTGAATACGTATCCGCCGAGGACGAACCCGATCTGGTCACCCAGCTCGTAGTCTTTGCCCAACGTGTACGGGGCGTGGTCTTCGACGGTCACCTTGTGACTCGTGTAGCCCCGGGTGACATGCAGCCCCTGCCTGGCAGCAACCAGACCGTCGAGATTGAACGCTTTGTCGCTGCCGGTGATGTACAGCTCTCGAAAGGCATACGGTCCGGCGCGCCGGACACGGTTTGTGTCCCGGTAGACCATCCACGCCAGAAAGACGTCGTTGAGCTGACCTTGGTAGAGCGATCCCAGCCCGATCAGCGACAGCAGGTCCTTGATGACGATGTTGATGCCGGCATTCACCCAGCCTGGCGACCTGCCGCCGACGATGATGTCGGTGGCCGTTGGTTTGTGCAGCGCCACCTCTGACGGCCCGATCCCGGAGTATTCCCCTTCGAAGTACCACACCCACGGGAAGTTCCGGTGGGTGCCGAATCTGCCCGGTTGGCCGTAGATCGCCTCATATTCGGAGGTTGAATCGAAGTTCGGATACCGAATAGGTGTGGTTCCGTCGTCGGCGAATTCTTCTATCCAGGAATGGATTCCATCCAGCAAGGTGCCGGTGGGGCCGGTGACGCCGGACTTGTCCACAGTCTCGAGAACGACCGTCGGCCGGTCCAGGTAGAACCAGTCCGGTGCCGGCTGTTGGTCTTCGCCCGCTAGGAAGAACCGAGCAGTGAGGATGACGCCGGAGTCGTCCAGCATGGGTTGGAAGAGTTTGTCTGCCATGTCGAATCGCGCCGACGCGGCGCTCCATCGGCTGGTGTCGGTCAGCGGATTCACCGGTACCACCGCGATCGGGAACAGTGAGTTCCCGATATTGCGCCAGTCGCGCGATGGGTCGTCCAACGATCCGGCACCCAGTCCTTGTAGCCGGATCAGATTCGCGGTCAGGTATGTGGTGATCAGGGTGCGGACCGGCCCGAGCAGGATCATGTGTCGCGGGAACTGGACGAGGATGGGCGCGAAAGGATTTGCCCAGCAACAGATCGTTGCGATGTGGTTCCAGCAGTGGATGGCCTCGATGTCGACGGTCTCGACACCGTTCTCGTCGCGCACAATCGATGCCTTGGTGATGTAACCGTCCCAGCGGAAACTCTTGGTGTTCACCGTGATCGGGATCGTCGCGTCTTCAGCATCGGGATTGTTGAACAGATGGTCGAAGTGGACCATGTCCTTCGGGCAGATCATCTTGAGCCCGCCGGCTGCGTTGCGCGGGTAGGTGAACTCCAACGACAGGTAGCTGTGTTCCTCCCCGACCTCAACCATGTTCTTGTCCCAGTACCGAACCAAGATGTCCTGGTCACGAACCTGTGCGTGCTCTGTCTGAGTCGCCACGTCCATCCGCCGAGATTCGGTGTCCGGGTCCCATCCAGGCGCGCTCATCAAAACGGCCTCGATGATCGAGGCGTGACCGCGACGATAATGCTCGACTGCGCTGTGCCTGCATCGACCAGCACGGTGATGTCGGTGGAGCTCCACCGTGGCAGCGGCGCCAACCAGCGCCGCCCGGCCAGTTGTGCCCACACATTGCGACCGACAGGATCTGCCGACGAGTACACGCGAGCTGTTCGGCGCCGCGGATGTGTGTCGATCCGCAGTGTCTCGCCCTCCTGCAGCACGGGTGTCTGCACCAGCCGTGGCGGCTCTGCTGTGGTCAGGTCTTGGATCGACCAGCGACCTGGACCGTTCATGGTGTACCGCGGCCAGGCAGGCTGATCCGCCGCGTTCCGGGCGCGCACTATCCCTTGTCCGGAGCCGGACGTGTTGTTCCACACCGCGATTTCGTCGAACTGGTGCTCCAGCGGATCCATCGCCGTCGCCGACATCTTGTAGGCGATGCGAGCGTTGAGTGCCGGATCGACGTCACCGATCGGCTGAGGTGCGGACTCGAGCTGCGCCTGCTGAAATCGCCAGCCTTGATGGCGGGTGAAGTATCCGACTGTTACCGGTAGGTCGGTGGACCAGCCCCGGAACCACGCGTCGTGTACGGCGTGGAAGTCTCGGATCGGTTCGGAGCAGCCGTCTTTCGCGGAGATGAGTACCAGGAAGTCCCAGTCCTTCTTCGACCGGACGGACCGCAGGAAAGTCGCGCCATCCTGCCTGGCACCTTCGGAAATCAGCAGCTGTGTCGGCGCGAACATGTGCCCGGACTGATTCGACAACCGAACGCCTTCACGCCCGGCGTTCGCTCCGGACAGATGCCAGACTCGCCCGTTCACGTCCCACACAACAAGTTTCGTCGCGTGTCTTTCCAGAAGTTGGTGCATTATCGACCGAGCCCTCCCCCGCGTTGCTGTGCCAGCACACGGCGTCGACGCACCCGTTCGACCGCAATCGCGGCACTCTTCGGGTCCATTCCGTTGAAGTTGTAGATATCGCCTCGCGCGGTCCGCCCGCCGGGGCTGTTGGCCAGATCGACCAACCCGAAACCGCTTCCGATCACTTCTTTCGCTGTTTGACCGGCGTAGTCGACGGCCTGTTCGATCGGCTTCATCACGATCTGGGCCGCCTGCGACCCCAACAGCGACCCCACGATCGGCGCGAGCGGTCCCGCTGGTCCCAACGCGGGCGCCAACGCAGCTCCCAGTGCGGTCCCGATATCACCGCCCGCCTTCTGCGCCAGTCCCGCAATGCCGCCATTGATACCGCCGAGAAGACCGGCCCCGCGCATCGATCCGAAATCCGGACCCACGGAACCGGGACCACCGAAGGACGTAGCGATCCCGCCCAACCAGGAACCAGCGAGGACACCCATCTTCTCGCCGAGGTCAGGTCCGGATCCACCAGCAGGACCTAGTACTGGTCCGATAGCCGCGCCGATATCGCGCCCCAACGCACCACCTGCCGTTGTGACGCTGCTCGCCAAATCCTCACCGCCAACGACACCTGGCAGTTCGAGCGTTCTCGCAGGCGACGTCGGGCCCGATCCACTGCCGGTGTATCCCAGCAGCGCATTTTTGAACAGACCCGCGGTGCTCGATGATGCCGCCGCAGCTGCCGGTAAGGCACCGAGCGAGCCCGAGCTTTGCTGACCCGTGCCCGAGGTGAGGGCCGAGCTTAACCCGACTCCCGCCTGGTCGCCGACATTCAGTGCAGCGTTGCCGACCAGGTTCAATACGCCGGCGACCTGGCCGAGTACATCGAGCGCATCGCGAAATGCCGCCACCAAGACTGCCGTGCCGAACGACTGGTCAACAATCGAGTTCGGTAGCGACCACGCCTCGGGGGCGCCCGTTGCCGCCGGATCCGATTCTGGTCCCTGCCATGGTGTTCCGCTGGTCGGTGGACCGACCAGACCGGAATCGAGGCGCCCGTTGTTCATCGCCGCCAGAAGTTCTGGCCAGCTCATCGCTGCCAGCCGCTCGCGGCCGGCATCCATGTCGTCTGCCACTATCCGCTCCAATCGAGAAATTCATTCATCCGATCGATACTCACGGCGGTCCCGATCCTCTCGCGACCGGATTTCACTCCTGGTCGGGGGACGGGATCTGGTCGTCCGCGTCCGTGTCGAGCGTCCTCGGTTTTCGCCCACACCAGCCACCGCAGCGAGTCCACCATGTCCGCGAGTAGGTGCTGGTTCAGTTGCCAATGCTGTCCGCTCGGGTCCAGCGCACGCGACAACGCGGAGCCGCTGGGCAGCCACTTGATGATCGCCCTGAGGTCCCGCCAGCTGAGAACGTCGGATCCCAGGTGGCGCAGCCGTAGTCCGTGGGCGATAATGTCGTACTCGATTGCCTCGCCATGCTCTTCGACCAGAGCATCGAGGCTCAGGATTCCCCCAGGCTGACCCCTGAATGGACGCGCCACGCTTCGAGTAAAGTCCGGTACTCGTCGGGATCCATGTCATCCACCGCCGCAAGAGCTTCCGCCGACAGCGACAACTCGAGCAATGTATACATCGCGTCGACCTCACCCATCCGGCGGATTCGTCGAACCAACCCGGGCTTGAGGTAGGACAGCGACGGTAGCTGAACGTCCACCCCACCGACCCGGTAGATGAAGTCGTCCTTGATACTGATCTGCTCGCCGAGCCTCGTCGGCGTTTTCGGAATAGTCATGCTGCACAGACCCTTTC
Organism: Nocardia sp. NPDC058480; assembly: GCF_042720495.1. Taxonomy (NCBI): domain Bacteria; kingdom Bacillati; phylum Actinomycetota; class Actinomycetes; order Mycobacteriales; family Nocardiaceae; genus Nocardia; species Nocardia sp. NPDC058480. The sequence goes on from NZ_JBHXMN010000006.1 coordinate 202,083, forward strand.
AGAGAGATGGAACAGGTTTGGACCTCAAAGATGGGGCCCAGCGGCGGCGGGCGGGCCTGCGCAATAGGGTGGACCCGCCGCCGACTGGGGGCTTATCAAGCGGCCGGGATGCCGTCGTCGAGGTAGCGGTAGGCCTTCACGCCGACGTCGTCTTTGAACGCCTCGACGGTCACTGTGAAGCCGACGAGATCCCGGGCGACGAACTTGTTCTCGGTGATCGAGGAGATCTTGGCGTTGGGCAACACGATCCGCAGCTTCTTCTCCTCGGTCTTCATGTCGAATACCCATGACCGGTGTGGGAGGACCGAACCGGTCTCTTCGACGGTGACGAGTGTCCCGGTGGATGCCGTCGGCGCGGTGATGGTGAGGTTCTCGTGTCCGAAAACCTCACCGAGAACGTCCTTGTCCCACACCGCGTAGAGGGTGAGGCCGAATCGTACGGAGTGCTCGGTCTGCAACTGGGCGATGATGTCGGCGTTCCAGTCCTTCACCGACTGGACTCGCCGTTCCCCCTTGGACTCGATGCCGTCTTCGGAGACATACCCCAGCGCTGTGAACCCTGGATCGATGGTCGTCGATGCCGAGGCTGGCAGCAGTGTGCCGAGCGGACCGGACAAGACGCCGCCGGTCACGGCGATATTGGGAGTGCCCGCACCGATGTACTTGCTGGTTGGCAGAGCCATGTGAATATTCCCTTCGGGGTGTTTGCGCAGGCCCGGGGGAATTTCGAGTATTCAGTTATGCTGCTCCCGTTAGGGAGTCATGCAAGGACGGTGCCTCGCACATACAGGTCGGCGAGCAGCACATACCTCGGTGCCGCTGTCGCCGGATCGGATTCGTTCTCCACGCCGGCGTCGTCGATGTGGTCGCACCACACCGGGCCGATGTAACCGGGCGCGGCCGCCGTCAGAATCGAGCGCACGACAGCGAGAAGCTCGGCGGCGGTACCTGCGGCGTCGCTGCACTCGAAGCGCACTCGTGGACGATCGAGGATCAATCTCGTGCCGCGCCGCCCAAAACGGTCTTCCTTGTCCTGGCGACGTTCCCGATCGTCTCGAACAACCCGAACCATCCGAGGCGGAGCCGGATCAGGAACCTGCGTAACGACTTTCGCTGGATCGGAAGCGGCAGCCAACTCGACCGTCAAATGATCGACAAGACTTCTCTCGACATCCGCGAAAACTATTCTTTCGAGCATCGCCTTCTCCTTCGCTAATATTCACAGATGAAAATTTAGTGACACCAATAGTCAGCGAAATGCTCCGCAGACGACGACCAGCCTCCGAGCGTCGAGTAGCGAGTCAACCTCGGCTCTATATCGCCCGTTGGCGCCGCTTCTATCGACTTGATCGCGCACGACCAAGGACGGCATAAGAAACCCTTTGACTAACCCTCAGATTCTCATGATTCGACGCGTTGCACAGGGCTGGAATTGAGTTCGTCAACCGCTAAAACTGGTCAACAGCCTCCCGCAAGAGCAGATCGCCGCCTCCAGGTCGGGTGCCGATCATTCCGCTCCGTCGATCGCCGTTCTCATTAACCGTTGCGCAAAGATCAACGCCTCCCGAAGTGTCGCGAAGACGTGGTCATAACCGGAACAAAATCCCTACTCGAAATACACAGACACTCCCCATTCGTTCCATTTGAATGCCCCCTCGATCATGCCGAAATGCTCACCAGATAGCAAATCAACCATTATCACTCCCGAGGGAAACTCTCGAATAGTCACCGATATCGGCTCTTCAAAATAGCTACGAATCTCAGTTTCAACTTCTTTTGTGTAGTTACTCAACGACACGCCCTTTTCGCTAATACACGACGGTGCCATTTTTCTTCAATATCATCAGTCGAACCATCTGCATTGATATGAATCAATGCTTGCTTCATTTCGATATCGAGTCCGCCTTCGGCATTTTGGAGGATATGACCCTCCACGGAGGGTACACCGTCCATTCGGAACATCAGCGAAATACTTCGTAGCCCACGGTCGGCCCTCTATTTGGCCATGCCCAACCACCGATCGCCTTGCGACGGCGGCTTATCATTGAGATCAGTCCTTACGAGAAACCACCCAAGGGCGCCAAACCCGCTCGTAGTCGGAGTACACGGTGACGCCTTCGGAAAAGTCGCGAATTCCACGACCGGGAAGGTATGCGGCCACAAGAAGATCTAGACCATTGGTTAGTATCAATGGAACATCCGGTCGCGCCATATTCACTGAATCGAATACTTGCCGCCCACACTCCTTCTGTGCGCGCCTCTCGGTACATCTGACCCCTAATACCACACTGTATGCGTCGATCGCTTCAGGGGTTGCCTCGACATCATCTGGATATGAATAAGAATTACGGAAGAAATCTCCAAAAACCTCGCCAAATTTGGGATCCGGCGCGAACCAAACCCGCACTCGGGCCCCATCCTCCACCTTTCCCGCATAACCACCAAGGAGTTCGCCCACAATCTCCGCCTCAAGTTCCGGAGAATTGTCAGTATAGAAGAAGACCAATTCGCTGTCCGACATGTCAACCTACTTTCCAAAGGTTATGATTGACCCATCCCCCAGGATAACATGGAGCGTGCTTGGCAGGCGTCCACCCGGTTGCCCTTTAGCCCTGGCGTAAGCCCGCTGCGCTTCCTCTCGCGTCGTTCCGACCTTCCTCCCATCAACGACCAATCCATCATTAGGGCCGAGCTGGTCAGTGTCCGTCATATTCTTCTTGAGCGCGTTGTTGCTGCCGCTATCCAACGTCTTGAAGTCGACGATCATACCCGGATCATCTGGTCCTTTTCGAATCATTGCATCCGGGTTCTTAACATCCGGTTTGACTGGACGCTGATCAATTCGCCAACCTTCAGCCTCTAAACGATCCGCGATATCGCGCTCCTTTGGCAGGAACTCACTCTTGGGATCGTGCACACCAGACTTGAAGTCGCGACCAAGGGAGCCATGATCAAAGGCCGGATCTTGTAGCTTAGGAGCTTCGGGCGGTTTCCTCTTTCCTTTCCCGAACAGCCCTCCCAGGATTTCCTTGCCCTTGGCAACCGCACCATCGACTGCCTTGCCGACGCCCTCGGCTGCCTTGCCAACAGCACCGCCGACCGAGTCAGCCAGGCCCACAATGGCTTTGCCGATTGCGGCGGGATCCTTCACCACCATCTCGGCAAGCTTCAGGATCACCTTCCCACCAACAGTGAAGATGCTCTTCACCAAGAACAGATCACTGACCGCCAACAACGAGTTGACGATCCCCCAACCCCACTGACCGTTCTGGAAGTTGTGGATCGCCGCCTTCGCTGACCCATAGACCGGAATCAGGCTCTCCACGAACGACGGCTCACCGACCCCCGATTCCTTCGACTCGGCATTCGCCGGCGGCCGATCCGCTTCGACCGGCGGCGGCTGGTCAGCCTCTTGCGGCCGTGGTTCCGGCAACGTATGCGGCGCCGAATCCTGCGGCGGCCCAAACTCATCAGGCACCGGCTGTTCCGGCGCAGCCGGAGCAGTACCGGGATCGCTCGGCGCCACCGGGAGGAGATCAGCATCTACCGGCGGTGCAGACTGCCCGCCCTCGGAACCATCGACACGATCACCAGGTGTCGCCTGCTGGGGTTGCGGGTTCGCATGCTGCAGATCCCCTGGCGCATCATCGGCGGTGCCCGGAACCGGGACCGGGTAATAGTAATGCCACCGACCGTCTGGATCGACCCAGATATAGACGTCCTTGCCGTCCTCCCAGCGAGGATGATCTCCATCCCACTCCACATCATGACCAGGAGGATTCTCGATCCACCGATCACTCGGCGGCGGACCACCCTGCCCAGAACCACCCGCGCCGTTCCCGCCACCGGGACCGGGCGCGGCTTGCGGACCTCCACCCGAGGCGCCACCACCCGGGTCCTGCTGCTCCTGATACAGCAGATAATCCAGATCCGGCCCCGCCTCCATCGGAACCGAAGGACGACTCGGGGCGATATCGCCCGGAGCGCCGTACTGCTCATCGGTGGGCGGAGCCACGATCCCGGGATCAATATTCCGCGAATCACCCGGGCCTTTCGTGCCATAACCGGCCATCTGCGCGTCATCGGACTCAGGCGGCGCCGGCCGCGGAGGAACAACCATCGCCACGGGCTGAACGACAGTTCCCGACGACAGGAACTCATCCACCATCAAACGACGATCCTGCACCCGCTCGACTATGCGAGCCGCAGATACCGGATTCATCCCACCGTATGAATAGACACCCCCGCCCCCGACCACGGAATCCGATGCCCCACCATCGAATTCGTCGACCGCGACACCACTCGCAGTCAAACGTTCCCACGCGACCGCACGCTCAGCAACCCACGACGGCACCGAGCCATCATCTGGATTAACCGCCATCAGGAGCACCCCCACATCGGACGCACAGCGCACCGAATGGGGGTGTGCTGAAGGAAATTCCAGATCATTCAGAGCAGAGAATCTTCCGCAGCCGGACCGGAATACTACTGTTCTCCGCGAGCCTGCACAATTCGGTGCCGCAACTGGTCAGCTAGGTCGGCATAGGCTTCGGTTTTCGATCGTGCTTCGCAGGCAAGTCCGCGGGGATGTGTTGCGTACCAGATGCCGTCGTCGGATTGTGCGACCTTGATGTCGGCCAGGTCGTAGTAGTCCTCCGGAGACGGAGTCGGCCATTGGCCGTCGTCGTCCTTCACAACATGCATTCCGGTGTCGAATGCCCCCGGCTGTCCGCCCGGAGTCGGTGTCCATCGAATCTCTTCGAGCTCGGGATGCAGTCGTACGCCACGCATCACGAGGTACTCGGCGATCCGTGTGGCCTGCTTGATGGTGGTGACTGTCGCTTCCGCAAGCTTGCGCCCTTCCGGGCTACGCCACTCCGGAAGGTGTAGAACCGCGAGCTCGTCCGCCAAGATCTTTGCCAATGGATCAAGGCCTGTGGGTTCGCGGGACTCAGCACCCTGTCCGGTCAGCACTTGCTGAAGAAAGTCGATGAATTCCGGCGTCACCTGCTGTCCCGTAGCCGTTTTGACGTACTCTGCTGGCTGATGAGTGCCGAAGCGTACCGATTCAACAACTTCTCTGTCAGACATGAACACCCGCCTTTGTTGAGACCGAGCCACCGTTTGGCATCTCGTGTGGGTAGGTTTCGCGGAAACTTTCGGCTGCGCGGGAAGGTGGCGTGCCTCCGCACGACATATGAAAAAGCCCAATCCCTGTAGCGGAATTGGGCTCAAGCAATATTGGGAATGTCTGGCTGGTTACACAATTAGTTTGGGGTGGAGTCGTCAGCAGCGATCCGTTGTGCCAATCGTAGCGCCGATCATCGCTCACTGCAACCAAATCCCGACATTCCTACGTTCGCGACTTCAGCCGACCTGCGACACGAAAAACCGCCACTAGCAACAGCTTTGGGCAGCGGTTGTCAGTAGCGGTTTCTGGTGCCAACGATAGCGCCGGGAGCTTGATCACGCAAGCATCAAGCCCGTTTCTACACAGAGCCCGCTACGCCTTCGGGACGCCTCCCGAAGCCAATACGAGCACGTCACCGAGGCGATACACCGCGACGTCGGCAGCACTGAGCCTGTCGTTGGTGGTTCGAATCCCGTTGGGTCCGTGGTGCTGCCAACCGCGAACCTCTAGTCGATGTTGCCGGGCCCAGCGGTACAAAGTCGACCGCGGCACCGGTGCACCGACGCCGTCCAACACGCGCAACAGATCCGCCAGCGGCCAGAGCTGATCCTCGGCCGTGGATCGCGCTATCGCCTCGATCTGTTCCACCTCGTGCCACGAATCGCAGCGCCGGCACCGCACCCGCTTGGCGATTCGTTCGGCGCGTAGGTCATGTCGGCACTGCAAGCCGTCGGCCAGAACTGTCGGGCATGGCCCCACGTAACGTTGCGCAACCGGACGATCGATCGACGAACTCAGCCGTTCAAGGGCGCCGGAGAGCTCAGCCATGAGTTGACCGGCGGAGGGGTGGCTGCGCAGCGCCATCGGCTGACATGCCATCCAGACTACGGTCTGTTCGAGTGGACTGGCCTCGGTGAGTGACAGTGCGGCCCGATCGCGTGTATCGCCGCGATTGTTGTGAACGAGCTGGATCAGCCCTGGTCTCCCGAGCGGCACAGTGGCATCCAGATACGCGGCAAGAACATTCGCCCAGGTGGCTATCACCTTCTCGACTTCGGCGAGCGCACCATCGCCGTGCATGCGGATTCCGCGCCCGGTCGCGCGAACCGGCAAGGGCACATTCGCCGATTTCCCGCCGATACGTTGCGCTTGCAAGCGATCCAGTCTCGACCGGGCGATAGTCAGGTCGGTGAGCAGACCGGGCAAGCAGAGCAGGGCTTGCACGACCGCGTCGCCGCATGTGGCGCACACCGTCAATCGATCGGGGACCGGTCGAGCACAGTGAGTACACGTGGTTGACAGGTGCTGGGCGTGGTTCGAATGAAATGCCATGGCGCAGAGATCCTCTCGACTGACAGCGTGAATCCCCCACCAGGCTAACCCCCAAATGGTCGCTCTGACACCCCGAACAGTCGCTTGCTGGTCCAGATCTGACGCAGAACCTGTGGTGGTGCGCTTGCATAGGACCGCATTCGGTCCTCAGAATGGAACACATGAATAAATCCAACGACCTGGTGAACATTCAGGTCGACGCGGCGGAAGAAGCCAAGCGAGTAAACCTCGCCCTGGCCGCCACGCTGCGAGGACTGCGCGCCAGACGCCGGATGACCCAAGAAGCCCTGGCCGATGCCGCGAACATGAACAAGAAGACGGTCCAGCGCCTCGAGGCGGGCGAGCGGGCGATGACCATCAACCAGCTCTATCGGCTCTCCCGGGCGCTAGGAGTCAAGCCCAGCGAGTTCGTCACCGACATCGAGTCCGAAATCGGCATCCAGTAGCTCCCCAGGCACTTCCCCTCGTAGACGCGCTTCGACGACGAAGGTCGCCACCGTCATCTGCCGCCAGTCGGCCGTCACCCGAATCGACGGCCACGCCAAATCTCCACCCTCATCACACAATTCGAGCCCCGCCCTTCTGGTACGAACCCTTCCGATGTTGGCGCCGCCTTCGATGGTAGGCGAGACCGTGACCAATTTCGAGGAATGTTTGCCCCGATATTGCCTGGGCCTCCGGAGTTGTTGCCAGCGGCGCCAGTGGGGACTCGAGACCCTGACCGGCACATTCGCGGATCGATGCCCTCCCGGTGATCGGGAGAACCGCCCCACGACCACCGGAGCCGGGCCTACCGTCGAGCGCAATTCGAGGAGGAAACAGTGGTGGACTGGAACGACGAGGTCGATGTGCTGGTCGCGGGGTCGGGTGGCGGCCTGGCGGGCGCTTACACCGCCGCGCGTGAGGGACTCAGCGTCGCGGTGGTCGAGGCGACCGACAAGTTCGGCGGCACGACGGCGTATTCGGGCGGCGGCGGGGTGTGGTTCCCGTGCAACCCGGTGCTGGAGCGGGCGGGCACCGACGACACCATCGACGACGCGCTGACGTACTACCGCGCCGTAGTCGGTGACCGCACCCCGGACGAGTTGCAGCAGACCTACGTCCGGCGAGGTCGCGATCTCATCGAATACCTGGAAGCCGACGACCATTTCGCGTTCACGATGCTGCCGTGGCCGGACTACTTCGGTAAGGCGCCCAAGGCCCGCCTCGACGGTCAACGCCACATCATGCCGACGCCGCTCCCGGCCGCCGAGCTGGGCCCGCTGCGCGACTCGCTGCGCGGACCCCTCGACACCGATCGGCTCGGCGCTCCCCTGCCGGATCTGCTCATCGGCGGTCAGGCGCTGATCGGGCGGATGCTGCGGGCGATCTCCAGCTACCCGCACGCGCAGCTGCACCTGGACTCGCCGCTGGTGGAACTGGTGGTCGAAGACGGCGTGGTGACCGGCGCGATCGTCGAACGCGACGGCGCCGGATTCGCGATCCGCGCGCGGCGGGGCGTGATCCTCGCGGCGGGCGGTTTCGAGCAGAACGACGAACTGCGCAAGCACTACGGTGTGCCCGGCGAGGCACGAGACACCATGGGGCCCTGGGGAAATCAAGGCAAGGCGCACATGGCGGGCATCGAGGCTGGCGCCGACACCGATCTGATGGATCAGGCGTGGTGGTCGCCCGGACTGACCCATCCCGATGGGCGTTCGGCGTTCGCGCTGTGGTTCACCGGCGGGATCTTCGTCGATCAGGACGGCCATCGCTTCGTCAACGAGTCGGCGCCCTACGACCGGCTCGGTCGCGATGTCATCCGGCAGATGCGCGAGCGTGGGCTGACCTTGCCGTTCTGGATGATCTACGACGACAAAGAAGGCGAGGTGCCGCCGATCAAGGCCACCAACGTCTCGATGGTCGAGACCGAGAAGTACGTCGAGGCGGGGCTGTGGCACACCGCCGACACCCTCGGCGAGCTGGCCGCGAAGATCGGCGTGCCCGCGGCGAATCTGGAAGCCACCGTCGAGCGGTTCAACACGATGGTCGCCGCCGGTGTCGATCCCGATTTCGGGCGCGGCGACGAGGCCTACGACCGGGCCGTCACCAACGGCGAACCGCCGCTGGTGACCATCGACAAGGGCCCGTACCACGCGGCGGCGTTCGGCATCTCCGATCTGGGCACCAAGGGCGGCCTGCGCACCGACAGCGCGGCGCGCGTGCTCGGCCGCGACGGCGAACCGATCCCCGGCCTCTACGCCGCGGGCAACACGATGGCCGCGGTAAGCGGCGAGGTGTACCCCGGCGGCGGCAATCCGATCGGCGCGTCCATGCTGTTCAGCCACCTCGCCGTCCGGCACATCCTCGGCGAATGACCCACCCATGTCCCCTCCCGCTGGTCGGGAGAGAAAGGGACACCCGGCCACCGAATGTGGTTCGGTTCACTTACTCATCCTTTCTACTTTTCAGGAGCGACACGATGGCTTCAGCGGACGACATTCGGGCGACGGTGCGCAAATACGTGGAGGCCGTCGGCAGCGGTACGGCCGCCGACGTCGTCGCCCTCTACCGCGAGGACGCGACGGTGGAGGACCCGGTCGGCAGCGAACCGTACGTCGGCCACGCCGCGATCACGAAGTTCTACGAGAACATCGAGCCGCTGGAACGTTCGACCGAGCTGTTCTCCCTCCGCGTCGCGGGTGACAGCGCCGCGTTCAGCTTCCGGGTGGTCACCAAGTTCGGTGAGCAGACCTTCACCCTCGATCCGATCGATGTCATGACTTTCGACGAGGACGCCCGCATCGTGAGCATGCGCGCGTTCTGGTCCCAGGACGACATGGTCGTCGGCTGAGACGACGATGACTGCTACCGAACAACAGTGGGACCATGAGGTCGGCTTCCTCGTGGTCGGCAGCGGCGCGGGCGGGTTGACCGGCGCGCTCGCCGCCGCCGATCGCGGGCTGGACACCCTCGTCATCGAGAAGGCTTCGGTGTACGGGGGCAGCACCGCGCTGTCGGGCGGTGGCATCTGGGTACCCAACAATCCGGTGCTGCTGCGCGAGGGCCTCGGCGATTCCCGCGCCGAGGTGCGCGCCTATCTCGACGCGGTCGTCGGTGACCGGGTGCCGACGAAGAACCTCGACGCGTTCATCGACGAGGGCCCGCGCATGCTCGCCTTCCTCGAGACCAGCCCGCACCTGCGTTTCCAGTGGTGCACCGGCTATTCCGACTATCACCCCGAAGCGCCGGGCGGGCGAGCGGCGGGTCGGTCCATCGAGCCGCTGCCGGTCGACCTCAAACAGCTCGGCGCGGACGAGGAGCTACTGCGTCCCGCCGCGCTCGCGACACCGCCGGGACTGTTCATCACCTCCAAGGACTTCGTCCAGCTCAATATGGTGACCCGCACCTGGCGGGCACGCTGGACCGCGCTGCTGACCGGTCTGCGGGCGGTCAAGGCGATCGTGTTGCGCAGGCACATGGACACGCTCGGCCGGGCGCTGATCGCTCGGTTGCGGCTGGCCGTGCGCGATGCCGGGGTACCGCTGTGGCTCGACACCCCGCTGCGCTCGCTGATCACCGACGACACCGGCGCGGTGCTCGGTGTCCTCGCCGAACGCGACGGCCGGGAGATCCGGATCAGGGCGCGCGACGGTGTGCTGCTGGCCACCGGCGGGTTCGAGTTCAACCAGGCCATGCGCAAGGACTACCTGCCCGAGGGCGGGCGCGACAATTTCAGCGCGGCATCGGCGGACAACACCGGCGACGGCATCGTCGCGGGCGAAAATGTCGGCGCGGCAGTCGATCTCATGGATGACGCGTGGTGGATGCCGTCGTTCCAGCGCCCGGAGGGCATCAATCAGGTGCTGGTGTCGGAACGGTCGATCCCGCGCTCGATCATCGTCGACAGCACAGGCGAGCGCTTCACCAACGAAGCTTCCCCGTATGTGACGTTCGTGCATGCCCAGCTCGCGGGCGGCCACGATCCGGCCTGGCTGATCTTCGACGCGAAAGCCAAGAGCCGCTACCCCATCGGCGGCATCGTGCCCGGCCAGAAGTTCCCGTCCTCGTGGCTGACGACCGGCCTGATGCGGACCGCGCCCGACATCGAGGGACTCGCCGCCGCGATCGGCGTCCCGGTCGACAGTTTGCGCGACACCGTCGGGCGCTTCAACGGTTTCGCGCGCGACGGGCACGACGCGGACTTCGGCCGCGGTGTCAGCGCCTACGACAACTACTACGGCGATCCGACCCTGGCGACGCCCGCGCTCGATGTCATCGACAAGGGCCCGTACTACGCGTTGCGGGTACGGATCGGCGACCTCGGCACCAAGGGCGGGCTGGTCTACAACGCCGATGCCCAGGTGCTGCGCGCCGACGGCTCGCCCATTCCCGGCCTCTACGCCACCGGCAATACCGCCGCCGCGGTGATGGGCAACGACTACGCCGGTGCGGGCGCGACGATCGGCCCGGCCATGGTGTTCGGCTACATCGGCGCGCGTCACGCTGCGGGCGAGCGGTAAGGCGGGCGGCCATGCAACCCGTCGAATGCGCTACCTGTGGCAACAAGGTGCTGGCAGAGAAGTTCAGTCCGAGCCACACCAGCATCCAGTGGCTCGACGACGCCGAGTCCGCGTGCCCCGAGTTCGCTCGGCGCGCGGCCCTCGGTGAACACAGCAGCTGGATCCCCACCTGCCCCGCCCTGCGCGATTCCGTCGAGAATGCCGTCCGCGCAGGCGTATTGGCGACCGATCAGCTCCGCCACGAACCGGTTCCCGGCCGACTCGGCTGACACCCACGACCAGGAGAGAACCCATGAACAGACTCGACAACCACCGGACGCTGGTCACCGGCACCGAGATCCGCATCGACGGAGGTACCCACGCATGACCGACCTGAGCTACGAGGGCACCCTGCGCGAGATCACCACCGACGCAGGCGTCTTGCGCTACCACGAAGCGGGCGAGGGACTGCCGCTGCTGCTCCTGCACGGATCGGGGCCCGGTGTCACCGGGTGGCGCAACTTCCGCGGCAACCTCGCCTTCTTCGCGCAACGATTCCGTTGTCTCGTCCTGGAATTCCCCGGTTTCGGGGTGAGCGACGACTTCGGCGGACATCCGATGATCACCGCGCTGGATTCGGTGGTCCGTTTCGTCGACGCGCTCGGCCTCGACAGCGTCGACATCATCGGCAACTCGATGGGTGGCGGGGTGGCGCTCAACTACGCCATCGCCCACCCGGAGCGGGTCGGCAAGCTGGTGACGATCGGTGGCATCGGCCGCAACCTCTTCAGCCCCGGCCCCGGTGAGGGCATCAAGCTGCTCCAGGAGTTCACCGAGGAACCCACCCGCGAGCGGTTGATCCAGTGGCTGCATTCGATGGTCTACGACCCCGCGATGGTCACCGAGGAATTGATCGAGGAGCGCTGGATCCAGGCCACCGATCCCGCGACCCTCGACAGTGCCCGCAGGATGTACAGCAAGGCCGCGTTCGCGATGATGATCAAGGCGATGGAGGCCTCCGACGCACCGCCGCCGTGGGCGATGCTGCACAAGGTGGCTGCCCCGACGCTGATCACCTGGGGCCGCGACGACCGGGTGAGCCCCCTGGATATGGCGCTGATCCCGATGCGCACGATCCCGCGCGCCGAACTGCACGTGTTCCCGAACTGCGGGCACTGGGCGATGATCGAACGCAAGGACGAATTCGAGTCGGCCGTCCTGGCTTTCCTCACCCGCAAGGACGGCACGCGCTGCCCCGGAGGTAGTGGAGCCTGCCTCAGCCCACCGCCGCGGTGACCGCGTCGTCGCTGATGTCGATCAGGCGACGGCGCGCCCGCGGATCCACGGCCTGTGCGTGCGGACTGCTCTGCCTTGTGCCGTTGAAATACCCCTGTCACCTGCGACAGGCCCGGATCGCAGATCAGCCGAAGGGCTGCGTCCGCACCTTCGGCGACAGTGCTGATCGGCGTAACGCCGGATTCCACCACCATGAGGGTGGCCGGGTGCAGAGCGTTCACGTCCGGGCAGCCGCCATACCGCTGCGGACTATGACCCTGCGGCGCGTGCGGCGCGGCGGGACAGAGCGGCGAAGGCGTCACGCAGCGCGTCGGGGCCGATGACCTCGATCTCGGTGTCGAAACGCGCCAGCGTCGCGGCGAGCGCGGCCCAGGACCAGGACCCGGTCAGCAGTCTGGTTCGGGCGGGGCCGAGTTCCTCGACGATTCCGTCGCCGACGAACGGGGCCACCTGTGCGGCAGGCAGGCCCAGGACCACCTCGCCGCGACAGGGCCAGATGTTCGCGCTGCCGGAGCCTTTGAACCGGGCAGACAGGAACGCGGCGACGTCGTCACCCGGCACCTGCCGGGGGGCGAAGCGCGGCCCGTTGGGGACGCGCAGCGCCATCCGATCGGCACGATAGATCCGCCAATCCTGCCGCTCGGGATCCCATCCGATCAGGTACCAGCGTCCGCCCCGGACCACGAGGTGGTGCGGCTGCACCCGCCGCGCAGGCCGCATCCCGGGATCTTGCGCGCCTACCGCCGACAGGTAGTCGAACCGCACCTCCTCCGCGGACCGGACGGCGGCGCTCAGTGCGAGCAGAACGGCGGTGTCTACCTGGGGATCGGCACCACGCCCGGCCGTTTCGACCGCGGTCACGTCGAGGGCGTCGACGCGCTGTCGTAGCCGGAGCGGCAGGACCTGCCGCACAGTCGCCACAGCGCGTGCGGCGGCCTCTTCGATACCCGCTCCGGTCCCCACCGCGATCCGCAACGCCACCGCGAGCGCGACCGCCTGCTCATCGTCGAACAGCAACGGCGGCAACTCGCTGCCCGCCTCGAGCCGATAGCCACCCGCCGGCCCTTTGACCGCCTGGACGGGGTAACCGAGCTCGCGCAGCCGATCGACGTCGCGGCGAACCGTGCGTTCGCTCACCGCCAGCCGCTGGGCGAGCAGCGTTCCCGGCCAGTCACGACGGACCTGCAGCAACGACAGCAGCGAGAGCAGGCGGCGGGAGGTCCCCCTCGAAGACTCGATCGGCATGGTCACCAGGCTGCCACGAATAGCGGACGTTCCCTGACCGGTACTGTTGTGAGAGTGGCGTTGTCGCCGGAACCCTCCGGCGGCGACATCACCTCCGAAGGGACCCGATCACCATGTCGGTCAACGCTGTCGCCCACTTGAACTTCCACGGTCAAGCCCGTGCTGCCCTGGAGTTCTACCAGTCGGTTTTCGGCGGGCAGACCACCATCGCCACCTACGGCGATTTCGGGATGCCCGCCGAGTCGCCCGACGCGACCAAGGTGGTGTTCGGCCAGGTCATCGCCGACAACGGCTTCCAGGTCATGGCCTACGACGTGCCCGGAGCGGACGCACCCCTCGCTCAGGGAGCGCCCACTACCCGCAGGGAGAACGGCACCACTCTCACCACGGAACCGTTCTTCCTCTCCGTCCGCGGCGACACCGTCGACGAGGTCGGCGCACTGTGGGAGCGCCTCGCGGACGAGGCAAGCGTCATCGAGGAATTCGGCCCTGCCCAGTGGGCGCCCGGGTTCGGGATGCTGCGCGATCGCTTCGGCATCACGTGGATCCTCGACGTCGCGGCCGAGTACACCCAGGGCTAGCGCTGAGTGCTGCCCGCGTCGATGGGCAGCGTCACGGCGGTGATGTAGCGGCCCTCGTCCGAGGCGAGGAACAGGGCGGCATTGGCGATGTCGATCGGTTCGACCCACGGGATGGGCAGCATGTTCATCGTCACCGCCGCCTCGGCGAATTCCTCGCGGGTGGGATGTTCGCGGTCGGGCCGGAACACCTTGCGCACCATGTCGTTCTGGATCATCGGGGTGTCGACATTGGTCGGATGCACCGAGTTCACCCGGACATGGTGCGGGGCGAGCTCTTTCGCGAGCGAGCGCATCAGGCCCACCACCCCGTGTTTGGCGGCGGTGTAGTGCGCGACGCCGACCAGCCCGCGCAGTCCGGCGATCGAGCTGGTCAGGACCATCGCACCGCCGCCGCGAGCGATCAGGTGCGGCGCGGCGGCCTTGGATGTCTGCCACACACCGGTCAGATTGACGTCGATCATCGTCTGCCACTGCTGTTCGGTCAGTTCCAGTGCGCCACCACTGGAACTGATTCCCGCGGTGGCGCAGACGATGTCGAGGCCGCCCAGCGCCTCGACGCCCGCGTCGACCGCGGCCCGCAGCGCCGCACCGTCGCGGACATCGACGGTCGCGGCGACGATCCGCGCGCCGGTCGCCTCGACCGCGCGCACGGTCTCGGCGAGGTCGTCGTGCGTCGCCCCCGGCGACACCACGGTCTCGACCGGCCCGCAGATGTCCACCGCGATGATGTCGGCGCCTTCCTCGGCCAGCCGGATGGCCTGTGCGCGGCCGATGCCGCGCGCCGCGCCGGTGATCAGCGCGATCTTGCCCGAAACCCGTCCCATGTCACACCTTCTGAGTAAGTCCGGCATCCACCACGAGCTGGATCCCCGTCACGTAACGGGACTCGTCGGATGCGAGGAAGAGCACGGCATTGCTGACGTCGACCGGATCCACCCACGGCACGGGGAGAATCGTGCGACGGGCCAGCGCCTCCGCCGCGTCCTGCTGAGTCGGATTCGGCAGGTCGGGGCGCACTTTGGCGTACACAGCGTCGTTGAGGATCATCGGCGTGGCGACCGAGCCGGGATGCACCGTGTTCACCCGGATCCCGCGCGGGCCGAGCTCGTTGGCCAGGGTGCGGGCCAGTCCGACCACGGCGTGCTTGCTCGCCGAGTAGTGCGCGGCGGCCCCCCCCCCCCCCAAGCCGGGGGGGGGGCGCACCAAAACCACCCACCCCCCCGCCCGCACGGCCGCAACAGTCTCGTAAAAAAAAAAGACCCAGCCCCACACAAAC
>NZ_JBHXMN010000006.1:217434-324300 GCF_042720495.1 Nocardia sp. NPDC058480
CCCGGGACGCCCCGTGTTCCCCCGGAGCCCGCGGGGGCCGAGCTGGTGGGCCTGGGTGCGGGCCAGTCCGACCACGGCGTGCTTGCGCGCCGTGTCGGGCGCGGCGGCCGCCGCGCCGACGATGCCGTTGGTGGAGCTCACGATCACGACCGAGCCGCCGTCGCTCAGGGCCGCAACGGCCGCGCGCACGGTGTGCCACATGCCGGTGAGGTTGATGTCGATGGTGCGTTGCCAGGCCTGGTCCGACAGCTCCCAGGACAGGCCGAGGTCGCTGTAGATGCCCGCGTTGGCCACGATCACATCGAGGCGGCCCAGTGCGGCGACGCCATCGGCGACCGCCGCGTCCATGGATGCTTGATCGCGTACGTCGGCGACGCCGGTGACGCACAGGCGACCTGTCGTCTCGACTTCGCGTGCTGTCTCGGCCAATTCGGCCGCGGCGGCCTCGATGTCGAGTGCGATGATGTCGGCGCCTTCCTCGGCCAGCCGACGGCAATGGGCGCGGCCCATTCCCCCGGCCGCGCCGGTCACCAGCGCGACGGTGTTGTGCATGCGGTTCATCGGGTGCCCCCGGAGAATCTGGTGTCCACGAGCTCGACGCTAGGGTTCGCGCCCAGCGCATCTGCCCTGGTCTTCCCGGTCAGCGGGCAGTGCGCGGCGATGTCCCGGCCACCGGGAGCCATGGGCTCCGCGGCGGCGACGGGCCTGCGACGGTTGTTCCGCAACGCCGGTTCTGTGATCGAGGAGGACACCAGTGACGAGGGCGACTGTCGACGTTCCGCGTGGCTCGCGGGTGGTGACGCTGCGGGTGTCGGCGGTGATCGAGGAGACCGCGGACGCGCGCTCGCTGGTGTTCGATGTGCCCGATGCGGTCGCCGACCGTTTCGCCTACCGGCCGGGCCAGTTCCTCACCGTGCGTATCCCGAGCGAGCGGACCGCCCCGGTGGCGCGCTGCTACTCGCTGGCGAGTTCGCCGTTCACGGGTGATCCGCCGCAGGTCACGGTGAAGCGCACGGCCGGCGGCTATGGCTCGAATTGGTTGTGTGACAACGTCTCCGTCGGCGACACCCTCGACGTGCTGCCGCCGCAAGGAACCTTCACCCCGACCTCCCTCGACGCCGATCTGCTGTTGTGGGCCGCTGGTAGCGGTATCACGCCGGTGATGTCGATTCTGCGGTCCGCCCTGGCGCACGGCACGGGCCGGGTGGTCCTGTTCTACGCCAATCGCGAGCGGGAATCGGTCATCTTCGCCGATGCCCTCCGCGACCTCCTCGCTCGATATCCGGGTCGAATTACCGTGGCGCACTGGCTCGAATCGCTCCAAGGCCTACCCACCACGACCCAGTTGGCCGAGTTCGCCGCACCGTATTCGGCCTTCGAGTCGTTCGTGTGCGGGCCCGGCCCGTTCATGTCGGCGGTGACCGAGACGCTGTCCGGCGCCGGGTGGCCGCGCGAGCGCGTCACCACCGAGGTGTTCGTCTCGCTGTCGGGTGATCCCTTCGCCGAGCCCGAGCCACTCGACCTCGTCGACACCGAGGACGCCGCGCACGTGGAGGTGGAACTCGACGGTGCGGTGCACGCGCTGAGCTGGCCACGCTCGCGCACCCTCGTCGACGTGATGCTCGCCGACGGACTCGATGTCCCCTATTCCTGCCGCGAAGGCGAATGCGGTTCGTGCGCGTGCACCGTCGTCGACGGTGAGGTCACGATGACCAACGCGTCGATCCTCGATCAGGAGGACATCGACGCCGGGTACGCCCTGGCCTGCCAGGCCCGTCCGCGCTCCGATCAGGTCCGTATCCGTTTCTGAGCCGAGAGGTGTGCTGTGGCAACCGATACCGCACGATCCGAGGTCGGATTCGGCTCGGACCGTGGGCCGGTACTCGCCTCGCTGATGCTCGCCACCGGACTCGTCGCGCTCGATTCGACGATCCTGGCGACCGCGGTGCTGTCGATCACCGACAGTCTCGGCGATTTCACCCTGTTCCCGTGGCTGTTCACGAGCTATCTGCTCGCCCAGGCGGTCACCGTGCCGATCTACGGCGCGCTGGCCGACTCGTTCGGTCGCAAGCCGGTGATGCTGTTCGGCATCGCGGTATTCGCGATCGGCTCGCTGCTGTGCGGGCTGGCGAGCAGCATGCTCGCCCTGATCGTGTTCCGCGCTGTCCAGGGCATCGGTGCCGGTGCGATTCAGCCGACGACCATGGTCATCGCCGGTGATCTGTACACGCTGGCCGAACGTGCCACTGTCCAGGGGTATCTGGCCGGCGTGTGGGCGGTGGCGTCGGTGACCGGCCCACTGCTCGGTGGCATCTGCGCCGACTACCTGGGCTGGCGGTGGATCTTCCTGGTCAACCTGCCGCTGGCCGCGCTCGCCGGGTGGATGCTGGTCCGCAATTTCCACGAGTCCGTGCCCCGGCGACACCGCAGCGTCGACTACGCGGGTGCGGCACTGCTCACCCTCGGCGCGGGGGCACTGGTGCTCGGGCTGCTCGAGGGCGGGAACGCCTGGGCGTGGCGATCGCCGGTCGGCCTCGCGGTCTTCGGCTGCGCCGCACTGTCGCTCGCGCTGTTCGTGGTTGTCGAAGCGCGAGCCACGCACCCGATTCTTCCGCTGTGGGTGTTCACCCGGCGGGTGGTGATCGCGAGCTGTGTGGCCGCCATGCTGGGCGGGGCGCTGCTGTTCGGGTTCACGACGTATGCGCCGATGTTCAATCAGGGTGTGCTCGGTACGAGCGCCCTGGTCGCGGGACTCGTCACCGGCGCGCTCACTCTCGGCTGGCCGTTGGCGGCCGCTCAGGCCGGAAAGATATACCTGCGCTTCGGGTTTCGTACGTGCGCCGTCCTCGGCAGTACCGTCGCGGCGATCGGCGCGGCGACGACTCTGATGCTCGACGAGAACTCGGCACTGTGGCAGGTCGCCGCCTCGTGTTTCGTGGTCGGCGCCGGCATGGGGTTGGTGGCCACACCCACGCTCATCGCGGCGCAGACGAGCGCGCAGTGGACCGAACGCGGCGTCGTCACCTCGGCGAATATGTTCGCGCGGTCGCTCGGCAGCGCGGTGGGGGTCGCCGCGTTCGGTGCGGTTGTCAACGCGCGCCTCGGTGATGCGGGTGTGCCGACGCCGCAGTCACTGTCGGCCGCAGTACATCTCGTGTTCGCGACCATCGCGGCGATGACCGTCGTGCTGGTGGCCGCGTGTGCGGCGATCCCCGGCCGGGCCATGCAATTTCCTGTCCATCCAGCGGGAGGGCCCGGCCCCGCGCACGGTCTCGACGACGAGCATGGGGTGGTATCACCAGAAGAGAAGAGGGAGCCAGGATGCTGACAACCGGCATGCGCGCCGAGCTCGCCGCCGAACTGGCGCGGGCGGAGCTGGATCGGGTGGCCGTGTCTCCCATCGTGGACCGGTATCCGGACATCGATGTGGTGGACGCGTACGAGATCCAGCTGCTCAATATCCGGCGCAGGCTCGATGACGGCGGGAAGGTGGTCGGGCACAAGGTGGGGCTGTCGTCGCTGGCGATGCAACAGATGATGGGCGTCGACGAGCCCGACTACGGTCACCTGCTCGCCGACATGGAGGTCTACGAGGACGTCCCCGTCGACACCTCGAAGTTCCTGCTGCCCCGGGTGGAGGTCGAGGTCGGGTTCATCCTCGGCGCCGATCTGCCCGGCGAGGACTGCACCGAAGCCGACGTGTTGGCCGCGACCGTCGCCTATGTGCCGTCGATCGAGTTGATCGACTCCCGGATCACCGACTGGAAGATCGGCCTGGCCGACACCATCTCCGACAACGCCTCCTCGGCCGGGTGGGTGCTCGGCAAGCAACGCGTCGCCCCCGCCGACATCGACATCACCGCCATCGACGCCGTGCTCACCCGTAACGGTGAAGTCATCGCCGAAGGCCGCAGCGACGCGGTCCTGGGCGATCCGGTGATCGCGGTGGCCTGGCTCGCCCGCAAGGTCGCGACCTTCGGGGTGCGGCTCGAAGCCGGTGACATCGTGTTGCCCGGTTCCTGCACCCGGGCTATCGACGCCCGTCCCGGCGACGATTTCCTCGCCGACTTCACCGGACTCGGCTCCGTCCGCTTGTCGTTCACCTGAGCCGACCCCACATCCGCCGGCCTGTTCGGGCCGCTATTCCTCGAGGAGGCCGACCGTGTCCCACGGTACCGTCACCGCCGCGATCGTCGGATCCGGCAATATCAGCACCGACCTGCTCTACAAACTCCTGCGCTCGGAATCCATCGAGCCCCGCTGGATGATCGGCATCGACCCCGACAGCGAAGGCTTGAAACGCGCCCGCGGGCTCGGCCTGGAAACCTCCGCCGAGGGCGTCGACTGGCTCCTCGCCCAGGACACCAAACCCGACATGGTCTTCGAAGCCACCTCGGCCTACGTCCACCGCGCCGCCGCACCCCGATACGCCGAACTCGGCATCCGCGCCATCGACCTCACCCCTGCCGCGGTCGGCCCGGCTGTCGTGCCGCCGGTCAACCTGGCCTCGCTGCTGGAAGCGCCGAACGTCAACATGATCACCTGCGGCGGACAGGCCACCATCCCGATCGTCGCCGCCGTCTCCCGCGTCGTGCCCGTCCCCTATGCCGAAATCGTCGCCTCGGTCTCATCGAACTCCGCAGGCCCGGGTACTCGGGCGAATATCGACGAGTTCACCAAGACCACCAGCCGTGGCGTGGAAACCATCGGTGGTGCTCAGCGCGGCAAGGCGATCATCATCTTGAACCCGGCCGAACCGCCGATGATCATGCGCGACACCATCTTCTGCGCCATTCCCGACGACGCCGACCATGACGCGATCACCGCATCGATCCATCAGATGGTGGCCGACATCCAGCAGTATGTGCCCGGCTATCGCCTGCTCAACGAACCGCAGTTCGACGAGCCCTCGGTCGTTTCCGGCGGGCTGGCGAAAGTTTCGGTATTCGTCGAGGTCGAAGGCGCCGGCGACTTCTTGCCGCCCTACGCGGGCAACCTCGACATCATGACCGCGGCCGCGACTCGCGTCGGTGAGGTCGTGGCCGAACAGATCCTGTCGACGCGAGTGTGACCATGACCGATTCATCAGCCCTCGACACCATCACCCCCGAGGCCCTGCGGCCGCCGCCGCCGAGCCGGGCGTAAGGAGACTCGACCATGCCATTCTCTGCCGAACTCGACATTCGGATCACCGACACCTCCCTGCGTGACGGCTCCCACCACAAACGCCACCAATTCACCGCCACCGAGGTCCGTGACATCGTCGCCGCCCTCGACGGTGCCGGTGTGCCCGTCATCGAAGTCACCCACGGTGACGGCCTGGGTGGATCCTCGTTCAACTACGGGTTCTCCAAAACCCCCGAGCAGGAACTCATCACGATCGCCGCCGAGACAGCCGCGAACGCCAAGATCGCGTTCCTCATGCTGCCCGGCGTCGGCGTGAAAGAAGACATCAAGATCTCCCAGGACAACGGCGCCTCGATCTGCCGGATCGCGACCCACTGCACCGAAGCCGATGTCTCCATCCAGCACTTCGGATTCGCCCGCGACCTCGGCCTGGAAACCGTCGGGTTCTTGATGATGTCGCACACCCAGCCGCCGGAGATCCTGGCACAGCAAGCCCGGATCATGGCCGACGCCGGCTGCCACTGCGTCTACATCGTCGACTCCGCCGGAGCCCTTGTCCTCGAACAGGTCTCCGACCGCGTCGCCGCTGTCGTCGCCGAACTCGGCACCGACGCCCAAGTCGGGTTCCACGGCCACGAAAACCTCGGCCTGGCCGTCGCGAACTCCGTCTACGCCATCCGCGCGGGCGCCACCCAGATCGACGGCTCCACCCGCCGTTTCGGCGCGGGCGCGGGCAACACCCCGGTCGAAGCGTTCGTCGGTGTCGCCGACAAACTCGGCATCACCACCGGTGTCGATTTCTTCGCCATCGCCGACGCCGCCGAGGACGTCGTCCGCCCTGCCATGCCGCAGGAATGCCTCCTCGACCGCCAAGCCCTGATGATGGGCTACGCGGGCGTCTACTCGAGCTTCCTCAAGCACGCCGAACGCCAGGCCGAACGCTACGGTGTCTCCGCCGCGCAGATGCTCGTCCGCGCGGGCGAACGCAAACTCGTCGGCGGCCAAGAAGACCAGCTCATCGACATCGCCCTCGAACTCCAACGCGAAGCCGCTCTCCCCGTCTGACCCAGCCCACGAACCATCGCCCCCTGTGGACCGCACGTGGGGCGATGGTGACTTTCCACGAAGAACCCGGTGCCGATCTGGTGTCACTCGCGAGATCCCCCATCCGGATGGACATTTCGTGGCGGTCGGCTAGCGTCTCTGACACGCCGTTCGGGACAAGATCGACGTGCGAACACCGCACGCCGTGTCGGCGATGAGTGGGGGATCATGGCCCAGCGGAGCAATCGCAGGCGACAGACCGATCGGTTGATAACGCCTGACCCCTCCCCTTCCTCCGGCGTGGACTACGTGCTGGTCAGCGGTGCGGTCGCCCTGCCCGTTCCGCCGGAAAGGCTGTGGGACATCCTGTCCCAGCCGCACGAGATCGCCGCCTGGATGTCCGAACTACACGCCTGGACCGGCCCGCGAACAGATCGAGTCGATGCCGGCGACGAGCTCGCCGCGCAGGTCCAGCTGTTCCACATGCTCCACGACCTGCGTTTGGCCGTCACCGAATTCCACCCGGCCCGAAGTTGGACGATGACATGCAGCGCGGTGGCCGGTATCGCGGTCACCTTCACCGCGGAACTCGAGCACCTGGGAGAAGGATCGCGCGCCACCCTTCGAACCGGTCTGCACGGCACGGTGTTGCGCGATGCCGATGCCGTGGTGCTTCGGCACGCCATCCAGTCGGGGCTGGACTCGAACCTTCGGCAGCTGGCCGAGATCGCGAACCCCGACGGAATCACAACCCGGCTCCCGGCGGCCGTCGGTCACCGCCCGACACGGGAGGAAGCCGCCGGATTCGAATGATCAGTCGTCGCCGGTGGCGTCTCGAACCGATCTAAGCGACGCGCGCGGGCTCCTCGACCGCCGTCGGCGCCGCCACGGTCCGCGCCGACCGACGTCCGGTGACGAGGAACAGCACAACGAGCCCAACAGCCAGCCATACATAGGTGTCGCCGATGATGTGCTGATCCCACGTCCATGAGGTCTCGCGGTGCTCACCATCGGGCAGGAAACTGTGCGGTGCGATCACGAAGACCGCGGCGACGACGACGGCCGTGGCATACCAGCCTCGCGCACTGCTGACGGGCAGAGTGCGGGCGTGGCAGACCATCGCGAGCAACGCGGGCGCGATCCAGACCCAGTGATGCGACCACGAGATCGGCGACAGCAGCAGCGTGAAGACCGCGTTGAGGGACAGCGCGATCACGGGGGCGTCGGCGGCCTTGCGCATCGCGGCGACGACGAGGACCAGCAGCAGGGCACCCAGCACGAGCCACAGGGCGTCGAAGGGGAGCCCGGTGATGTGGAGGCGGGCCATGACGGCCTGGATCGACTGATTGGTGTGGAAGGCCGAGCCGCTCAGGCCCGAGACATTGCCGAGGCCACCGAACCAGTAGCGGGTGGATTCGGTGGGCAGGAAGGCGAAGGACGCGATGGTGGCGATCGCACCGGTGCCCGCGGCGGTCGCGGCGGCCTTGTAGTCCTTGCGGACCAGGAAGTAGAGAACGAAGGCGGCGGGCGTGAGTTTGATGGCGGCGGCCAGGCCGATCAGCATGCCGCGGGGGTAGCGGGTTTTCGGCAGCAGGCAGTCGGTGGCGACCAGCACCATCAGCAGGAGATTGACCTGGCCGAAGTCGATGGTCGAGCGGACCGGCTCCAGCAGCATCGCCAACGGGACCGCGCAGGCGGTGACCAGCAGGGCGGCCTGCTTGCGGTCCGGGTAGTAACGGCGGGCGACCAGATACAGCGTCCAAGCGACGGCGGCGATCGACACCACGACGTAGAGGATCTTCGCCGTGCCCCACGGCAGCAGCGCGAACGGCGCGAGCGCGATGGCCGCGAACGGCGGGTAGATGAAGGGCAGGCCGATACCGGCGGTGGTCTTGGGCAGCTGGCCGTACAGATCGGCGCCGTCGCGCATCGCCTCGATGCCGAGACGGTAGACCTGGAGATCGATGAACCCACCGGAATAGCGTTCGAAGGGCCACAGCGGCGTTCTGACACAGACGACCGAAACAATGGTGAGCAATACCGGCACCAGCCACCATGCTCGATTGATCGGGCGTGGGGAACGCTCTTGCACGGGGTGGGTGGTGTCACTACTCATCCGCGGCGACTATACCGACTCGCGTGCGTCAACGGGGCACCGCCCATCGGCGGGAGTGACGCGCGCAATAGCCAGGTGGATGCCCACCGACAGACCGCCCGCGTTGAATGCCGGGTTGGTCAGTCGCCCCGGTTGTAGCGGGTCAGGTAACCGGCCATGGCCGCGACGTCCTCGTCGGGCCAGTCGGCGAAACGCGCCTGGAAGGCCTCGCGACGGCGGCGTTCGGCCTCTCGGGCGACCGTTCGGCCCGCGGGGGTGGCGTGCAGGAGGTGATTGCGCCGATTGCCGGGATCGACGGCACGTTCGAGGTAGCCGAGCTGCTCTAGCGCGGCGACCTGCCTGCTGACGGTGGACTTGTCGAGCAGGAACTGTTCGGCCAGGTCGGTGGCCAGGCATCCGTCGCGTTCGAGGATTAGGTCGAGAATGCTGTAAGCGACCAAGCTCAGCTCGGGGTGCAGTTCGGCGGCACGGCCCCGGGCCCGCCGGGCGAAGGCGGTGAGTTCCCGCTGGATCGTGTCGACAGCCTGGGTTCTTGTGTCCCGCGCGTTCATGGTTGTATCCTACAACCATATATAGTTGCATTTACCAACTGTTTGGAGATTCTCCTCGATGACTCGCACACAGTTCCGGCATATCGCCGGACACCTGTTGACACCGCTACTGATGTGCCTCGGTATGGCCTTCGCCTACCTGGGCGCGTTCCATCAGCCCGAGCCGAACAATCTGGCGCTCGCTGTCGTCGGCGACTCCCCGCAGACGATGGTGCTGGCGCAGACGATGAAGGACAAGGGCGGCTCCGGCCTCGACATGGTCACCGTGCCCGATCGCGCAGCGGCCGTCAGCGCGCTACAGAACCGCGAACTCATCGGCGCCTACGTGCCCGACGCCGTCAAGCCGGAACTGCTCGTCGCCACCGCGAGCTCCGATACCAGCGCGATGGCCGCGGAGGTGGCCTTCCGGTCGGTGTCCGATCATCAGGGTGTGCCACTGGTGATCACCGATGTGACAACCAAGGCCGATGGTGATCCGACGGGTCAGGGCATCTTCTTCCTGCTGGTCGCGTTGAGCGTCGGCGCGTACGGCAGTGTCGCCGTGATCGGCGCCGCGGGCGCGATGTTGCGGATGCGGGTGCGCGCCGCGGTCGGTGTGGTGACGGCGCTGGCCGTCAGCCTCATCGGCGTTCTCGTGGCAGGTCCGGTCTTCGGCGTGATCGACAGCGACTTCGCGAGCGTGTTCGGCATTGCCTGGCTCTACACCTCGGGCATCATCGGAATCGGCATCGGCCTGCACACCTTCTTGAAGCGCTGGACCACCCTGGCCCTGATCACCCTGTTCGTGATGCTGAACTTCACCACCTCCGGCGGCGTCTACGGGCCCGAACTCCAGAACGGCTTCTTCGGTGCGCTGCACTCGTTCTGGAACGGCGCCGACTTCGTCGAAGGCCTGCGCAACCTGCTCTACTTCGACGGTGGTGCCGGATTCGGCGCCCGCCTGTTCGGCCTGTTCGCCTGGTTGGCGGTCGGCGTTGCGCTCGTCGTGGTGGCGGGCAGGCACGAGGCACGCCACGCGCCGAAGCCGATCGCGGCTGCCACGGTCGAGGAGGAGATCGGCGAGTCGGTCGCCGTCTGACACCCACGCCCGATCAGTCTGGTTACGCCCCGGCGAATTCCCTTGCCCGACATCCGGACACACAGTTCCGGACCCGGTCGACAGGAGTCGCCGGGGCGTTGTTGCAATCAGCGGCGATGTAGCCGAGAATCAGCCACGGCTGCGCGTAGAGGCGAGTACGGTGTAGCGCGCAACCGCGGACCGTCTGGCACCGCGAGGGGGTTCGACAGCGGAAAGTGTGGGTGCCACCGATGAATGATCCCGGCGCGCAACGCCCTGGCGAACCGGTGCCGCTCGATCAGCGCTACCACGGCGCCGATCCGATCGAATGGTGTGGTGCGGCGGTGTATCCGATGTATACCGAGGCGCTACCCGCCGGGACGACGGCGGTGCATCTGCGTGCGCTGTCCGTCATGGCGCCCGAGGACGTGACGGGCCTCGGTCTAGGACTCTCCGTCCATGACGGGCACGTGAATCTGAACGGGAAATCGCTGGCGGGCGTCGACATCTGGTACGAAGCCCTCGCCGGAGGCATCGACATCTCGGTGACAGCGGACGCACCCGACGCGCTGTTCACGCTCACACCCGTCTGGGTGGCCGAGTCGGGCACCCATCAGTCCTGGACGGGCAACTACGGGATGGTCGTCGACCTGCTCCCCGACGGGGCATCGACGCTGTGGTGCAGCACCGGGCCCGGTACACCCGATTTCAACGAACTCGTCGTCGAGCTCAGCACGGGCCCGGCCCAACCGGCCAACCCCATCCCACCCGCCAGGTCAGCCGAGCCGACCGGCCATGCCGAAGCAACTCCCCCGGTGGTTTCCACCGGACCCGAATCCCCCACCGTGAATCCCCCGCCGCCCGTCACCATCGCACCCGCTGACCCACCGACTCTCCCGCAACCAACCAACCAAGGTGTCGGCGGCGCCCTCCACGATCTCGGAACCGCCATGCACGAACGCGGTGAACACGATTCGGCCCGCGCACTGTGGACCCAGGCCGCACAGGCGGGCCACAGCGGGGCCGCCTACGACCTGGGCACCCTGCTCCTGCGGCAGGGCGAGCGCGCCGCCGCCGAACAATGGTGGAAGGCCGCCGCCCACGACGATCCGCGGGCGGCGGCCTCCCTCTCCGCATTGTCCGAACAGCCCTAGGGCACCTGATCCGCCAGTACGGCAACAGTTTCCGACGGGACTTCACGCAGCGGGGTGAAGTCGCGGGCGGCGATGTGTCGCGGGCGGCGATGAGGTGCCGCGAAGGGCTCCGTCAGTGCGTTGTCCACGCTGTTGAACACCAGGAAGATGTTCGAGCGCGGGAACGGGGTGATGTTGTTCGACGAACCGTGCATCATGTTGGAGTCGAACAACAGCGCCGAACCGGCCCGCCCGGTGAACTGGGTGATGCCGTAGCGGGCGGCGAGGAACGTGATGTCGTCCGCCGTCGGGATTCCGATCCGCTGCTCGCGCAACGACTCCCGATAGTGACCGCTCGGCGTCTCGCCCAGGCACGGCACGAAGGTGCGGTGCGAACCGGGCATCAACATCAGGCTGCCGTTGAACGGGTAGTTGTCGGTCAACGCGATCGACAGACTCACCGCGCGCGGGGCGGGCATGCCGTCCTCGGCGTGCCAGGTCTCGAAATCGGAATGCCAGCCGAAACCGCTACCACCGAAACCGGGCATGTAGTTCACCCTGGTCTGATGCAGGTACACCGCCGAACCGAGGATCTGCTCGGCGAGGCAGGCGATCCGCGACTCGGCGACCAGGTCCGCGATCGGTTTACTGAGCTGATGCACCTGGAACACCGAACGCACCTGCCCCGCGACGGGTTCCACGATCACCCGCTCGTCCCCGTAGAGCAGCGGGTCGCCCGCGAGGTGGCCGACCTCGGCGCCGAACGCGGCCACCTCGTCGGGGCTGAGCAGGTCGGGAATCGTCGCGAAGCCGTTCGTGTCGAAACCGGCCAGCTCGGGTGAGCTCAGCGTGCCCCACACTGTCGGATCGGTGCGTTCGATATGCGGGGCAGGTTCGGACAGCCGGGTCGGGTAGCGGTCGAGCTGATCAGGCACTGGCGGCATCCTCCTCGATAATCAGCGGATACACCCCGTTCTCATCGTGTACCTCGCGGCCGGTAACCGGCGGGTTGAAAACACACAGCATTCGCAACTGAGTGCGGGCAGTGACCTGATGGCGTTCGTGGCCGTCGAGCAGGTACATCGAGCCCGGCCCCAGCGGGTAGACCGTCTGATTGTCGAGATCGAGCAAACTGCCCTCACCCTCGACCAACCACACCGCCTCCACGTGATTCTGGTAGTGGAACTCGTGGACGGTGCCTGCCTCGATCGTCGTCTCGTGGAAGGAGAACCCGACCCTGTCGCCGCCGAGCACGATCCGCTTGCTACGCCAGCCCGGCCCTGCCACATCGCGTTCGGTGCCGGTGATCTCTTCGGTGGTGCGCACGATCATGCGGCACCACCACAGACGGTGTCGATCGAGGAGACCAGCACCGACAGGCCCTGATCGAGTTCGTCGGTACCCAGCGTCAACGGCGGCAGCAGCTTCACGACCTCGTCCATCGAACCCGAGGTCTCCACCAGCAGACCCTGTTCGAACGCGGTGCGGCACACCTTGCCCGCCTGCGACGGGTCGTCGAAGACGATGCCGTGCACCATGCCGCGGCCACGGGTGGTCACCCCGGCGTGCCGCTGCGCGACCGCGCTCAGCGTGCGGCCGACGTAGGCGCCGTTCTCGGCGGTGCGCTGGGCGAGCTTGTCGTCGGTCCAGTACTCGCGCAGGGCGGCGGTCGCGGTGACGAAGGCAGGGTTGTTGCCGCGGAAGGTGCCGTTGTGCTCACCGGGCGCCCACTGGTCGTGCTCGGGCTTGAGCAGCACCAGCGCCATCGGCAGTCCGTAGCCGCCGATCGACTTGGACAGCGTCACGATGTCGGGGGTGATACCGGCGATCTCGAAGGAGAAGAACGGGCCGGTGCGACCGCAACCCATCTGCACATCGTCGACGATGAGCAGGATGTCGCGCGCGGCACACAGTCCGGCCAGGTGGCGCAGCCATTCGGCGCGGGCCAGGTTGACGCCGCCCTCGCCCTGCACGGTCTCCACGATCACCGCGGCGGGACGATCGAAACCCGAGGAGCTGTCGTCGAGGACGCGCTGCATCCAGCCGAAGTCCTCGATGGTGTTGTCGAAGTAGCCGTCGTAGGGCATCGGGGTGGAGTGCTCGAGCGGCACACCGGCACCGGCCCGCTTGGCGGCGTTGCCGGTGACCGACAGCGCGCCGAGGGTCATGCCGTGGAAGGCGTTGGTGAAACTCAAGATGGTCTTGCGACCGGTGACCTTGCGGGCCAGCTTGAGCGCGGCCTCGACGGCGTTCGCGCCCGTCGGGCCAGGGAACTGCACCTTGTAGTCGAGCCCACGCGGCGACAGCAGATTGTCGCGGATGGTCTCGAGCAATTCGCGTTTGGCCACGGTCGACATATCCAGACCGTGGGTGATGCCATTGCTGCCGATGTAGTCGAGCAGCGCCTTTTTCAGAATCGGGTTGTTGTGTCCATAGTTCAACGCGCCTGCGCCTGCGAAGAAGTCGAGGTATTCGCGGCCCTGCTCGTCGCGCAACCAGGC
The DNA here is from genome assembly GCF_042720495.1 of Nocardia sp. NPDC058480. Lineage (NCBI taxonomy): Bacteria > Bacillati > Actinomycetota > Actinomycetes > Mycobacteriales > Nocardiaceae > Nocardia > Nocardia sp. NPDC058480. The sequence goes on from NZ_JBHXMN010000006.1 coordinate 230,964, forward strand.
GCCTTCGGCGGTACTGAAGATGGCCGGCCAGTCACGGCAGTATCCGCGCACATTCGATTCCATTGCCTCGAAAATGCTGGTGTCGGTGGTCGTGATCATCGTCGTTCCTCCTGGCGCTGAGCCGGTGAAATCACATACAGCAGCTCGGCCTCGTGTGAATCGGGGAAATCGTTTTCTTCGAATAGGTCCTCGGTGCGCAAATCGGCACCGCGTTCCCTGGCCACCGCGGAGAACAGCGCATGTGAGGCCGTGTTTCCGGGTGAGATCGTGGTTTCCAGCGTGGTGATGCCCGCCTGTGCTACCGAATCGAGCAGCGCGTGCAGGATGGCGCCGGCCAGGCCGCGGCCACGGCATTGCGCGTCGACGGCGATCTGCCAGACGAACAGCGTGTCCGGAGCTTCCGGACGCACATATCCGATGACGAACCCGACGGGCTGACCATCAATTTCCGCGACCAGCGAGGTCGCGCTGAAATCGCGGCACCACAGCAGGTACGCGTAGCTGGAATTGACGTCGAGTACCTGCGAATCGCGGGCGATCCGCCACAGCTGGGCACCGTCGCCCAGCCGCGGATGACGCAATCTCGTTTCCGAACCAGGGCCCGCCGCACTGGCGGCCGGCTCGATGGACATGGTGGACGTTGTCATACATCTAACGTGCCCAGCCGACTTTGCGGTCTTTGTGTCGAGCTCTTTGCGGTTGTATGACGAATCGTTTACTGCGACTGCACGTCGAGGCGATACCCGAGACCACGCACGGTCACCACGATGCGCGGGTCGGACGGGTCGCGTTCGATCTTGGTGCGCAGCCGTCGCACGTGGACGTCGACGATCCGCTCGTCACCGAAAAAGCCCTGATCCCAGACTCTTTCGAGCAGCACGGATCGACTCAGCACCCGTCCGGGGGTCTCCGCCAATTCACACAGCAACCGGAATTCGGTGACCGTGAGGTGGATCTCCTCGGTACCGCGGCGCACCGCGCCCGCGTCGGCCGCGAGCACCAGCGGAGCATGCGGATCGGCGTCGAGCACGGCCTCGGGGGTCGTGTCGCGATCGGCGGTGATGCGGGCGCGACGGCGGAGCGCGCGCATCCGGGCGGTGATCTCCTTGATTTCGAACGGCTTGCTCACGAAGTCGTCGGCCCCCGCCTCCAGGGCCGCGACCACGTCGTGGGTGTCGTACCGGGTGCTGATCACGATGATCGGCACGTCGTGGTCACGACGGATCTCCCTGATGCAGTCGAAGCCATCGGCCTCGCCGCGCATCAGGTCGACGATCATCAGATCGGGTGGCCCGTCGTTTCGCAGCCGATCGAGGGCGTCGGAGGGCACGCCTGCCTCGGCTACGGCATACCCTTCGTCTTCCATCGCGCGGCGCAGGTCACCACGCATCTGGACATCGTCGTCCACAATCATCAGGTTCGCGCTCATGTGTGTGCACATCCTTTGCTGACACGCCGGGCGTGTGCCGGTGCACTGGGGGTTTCGCGTCCCCAGACCGACACGACTACCCGCCTTCGAGCTTGTTACCGATCTGTTATGTACCCAGACTGGCCCCGGCGTAAACCCGTTGTAACAATTCGCCCGGTCAACAGGCGGTTGAGCGGTGCCGATCCGATGGCATAGTCGAGGGCGTGACCCCGACTTTTGCTGACATCGAAGCCGCTGCGGCGCGCATCGACGGACTGGTTCGCCCGATCACCGTCGCACCCGCGGGGCCCGGCCCGGATCCGCTCTGGTTCGCACTGGAGTTCTTGCAGTTCACCGGCACTTTCAAAGCGCGTGGTGCGCAGAATTTCGTGCGTGCGCACGCCGCCGCCGCGACGTTGCCGGACGCGGGTGTGACGATCGCCTCGGGTGGCAATGCGGGGCTGGCGTGCGCGTGGGCGGCGCGCGAGGCGGGGGTACCCGCGACGGTGTTTCTGCCCGAGACCGCTCCCCCGGTCAAAATCGGTCGACTTCGTGACTACGGCGCACAGGTGCGACTGATCGGTCCGGAGTACAAACAGGCGCTGGCCGCGTGCCGGGAGTTCGCCGAGACCAGCGGTGCGCTGGCCGCCCATGCCTACGACCATCCGCTCGTCGCGGCGGGCGCGGGCACGCTGATGCGCGAGATCCAGGCGCGGATTCCTGCTCTGGATACGGTGCTCGTCGCCGTCGGTGGCGGCGGGTTGTTCACGGGAACAGCTGTCGCCGCACAGCATTTCGGGATTCGCACGGTGGCCGTCGAACCACAGGGCTGTCGATCGCTGAATGCCGCGCTCGAAGCCGGTCACCCGGTGGATGTCACCGTCGACTCGATCGCTTCGGACTCCCTCGGCGCGCCGAACGTGTCCGCGATGGCCTTGACCGCGGCCCAGCATCCGAGTGTGCGTTCGCTGCTGGTACCCGACGAGACGATCCGCGCGGCCAGGCAGCAGCTGTGGGGCTCGCACCGTATCGTCGTCGAGAACGGCGCGGCCACCGCGATGGCGGCGCTGCTCGACACCGGGTCGGGCCCGGTCTACCGGCCCGAACCCGGCGAACGGGTCTGCGTGATCCTGTGCGGGGCCAATACCGACCCCAGCGACCTCGTCTAACAGGCACAGACGCGCCGGCGTTCCTTTCCGCGCACGGCCGGAGCGAAGGCGGAGGTACGCCTAGCGGACCAGGGCGTTCTTGTCGGCGTAGTTGGTCATCGCGTTGTTCAGGCCGCGCATGGCCAGGGTGTAGCCGTACGGGAAGTAGCGCTGGCCCCAGTGGGCGAACTGGATGTCGCGGGAGGTGTAGACCCAGTAGCGATTGCGCTCGACACCCTTGATCACCGCGGTGGCGGCCTGGTCGGGGGTGACGGCGTGGCGCATGAACAGTCCGATCGCCTTCTGCAGCGCGGCATTGTCACGGTCGACGCCCGCGATGTCGATGGTGTCGGCCATCGGGGTGGCCATCGCGCCGGGGCAGACCAGGCTGACGCCGATCTTGTGGCGGCGCAGGTCGAAACGCAGGACCTCGGAGACCCCGCGCAGGCCGAACTTGGTGGCGCTGTAGGGGGCGTGCCACGGTAGGCCGAAGATGCCCGCCGCCGAGGACACGTTCACCAGGTGTCCGCCGCGACCCGCGGTGATCATCGGGCGCACGAACTCCTCGATGACGTGGATCGGGCCCATCAGGTTGATGTCGACGGTGCGGCGCCACTGCTGGGGAGTGAGTTTGTCGACGGTGCCCCACGTGGCGATGCCTGCCACGTTCATGACGATGTCGACTCCGCTCACCGCTTCGAAGGTGTGGGCGGCGAGGCCGACGACCGCGGAATGGTCGCTGACGTCGGCCGCGTGCGCGAGGTGCACCGTCGCTCCGGTCGCGCGCAGTTCCGCGGCGGTGGTGGCGAGCGCGTCGGCGGTGATGTCGGTCAGGACGAGAGACGCCCCTTTGGCGGCCGCCGCGAACGCCGTGGCGCGGCCGAGGCCACTGGCGGCACCGGTGATCAGGCAGGTCTTCCCGTCGAACTTCGTCATGGCCCCGACCCTACGTTTGGTGAACAGCTGCGTCTACGGTTCCGCGGTGATCGCGATGGTGGTCCAGCCGCCGACGTGGATCCGGCTGCCTTCGCGCACGGCGACCGCCTGCTGCGGAGTGATCGGTGTTTCGGCGCCGTCCAGGCTGGTCCCGTTGGTGGAACCCAGGTCGGTGATGGTGAGCGCGCCGCCCTGATCGACCTGGATCATCGCATGCGCGCGCGAGACTCCGATATCCGCGGGGGCGATGCCGAGGTCGATCTCGGGCACGATTCCCTGCGAGGCCGATCGTTTTCCGATCAGGAACTGGTTGCCACGCAAGATGATCCGGCGCTCCGGATAGAAGTCCGGGAATTCGACACGTTCGGCATCGGGCCCCTTGCGGGCTTGGACGCGCGCGTAGAACTCGCGGTCGGCGAAGATCCGAGCGACCCACATCCTGGGCCGGCCGCTGTCCGGGGTCGCGGCGGTCGCGATCTGAGTGGGGTCGAAACCGCCCCGATGATCGGGTCGGGCACCGGCCCATGTCGGATCGGCCGACGCAGCTGTGCTCGACAGATCGAGTCGCGCGCCCTCCCGTGCGGAACCGGCGGGGTCCGATTGCGCACCAGCCTGCGACGGGTCACCCGGGTCGGGTCGCGCACCGGCCCGGAACGGGTCAGCAGTTGCCGGTCGATCCCCGGCTCGCGACGTGGCCGCAGGTGGTAGTGCTGAATCGTGGCCACAGCCCTCGCAGAAGCGCCCACTCGTCGGCGCGTGGCAGTGGGGGCACAGGCGCAGGTCCGCCGGATCGGGCGCGGGCGCGCCGTCGAGTGCCGATCCGCACACATCGCAGTAGTCGGTCGACCGCGACTGGTGTCCGTCCGCGCACATCGGCATGTCAGCCGCCCTCCGGCCGCACCCGGGCGGTCTTCGTCGAGCGGATGTCGAGGGCCAGTTCGTCGGCCGCGGCGACCTGGCCGCGCAGCTTCACGGTGCCGTCGTGCTCGACTTCGACCACACCGCGCAGCAGTTTGGCGGTGGATTCGTGGCCGGAAGCGGCGGCCAGTTCCACCGCGCGTCGCAGTTTCGCGGTCGCGGTCGTGACATCGCCGTTGCGGCGGGCCGCCAAACCTTCCTGGACGGCCTGGGCCAGTTCGACCTGGCCGGTGTAGTGGGCCACGCGGGTGCTGATGCGGGTCGACAGGGTCGAATCGGTGGTCCAGACGGCGCGCACGAGGCCCTGGCCGAGGATGTCGTCACCGGCCAGCACGCTCAACCGCGCTGCCAGCTTCTCCCGGCCCGGTGCGGCGGGTTCCAGTTCGATCTGCACGTGGTACTCGCGCTCCTCGGCGGCCCACGACGACAGCGGGTACTCCCCCACCTGCGCACCGGCGTCGGTCCGGCGTCCGGTCAGATCCTCGAGCACCGGCGAGACCTGTTTGACCATCCGCACCCGTGCACCAGCGGGGGTCCAGACCTTCAGTGTCAGTTCCGGAATCACCCGGGCGGCCGACGAGCGCATCATCGCGGCGAAGTCGCCTGCCAGGTCCTTCGGATCGGCGACGATATTCGCGTCGCCGGACAGTTTCGAGGCGATCTTGCGCAGTTCCTCGGCAACCCAGTCGTCGCCGACACCGCGGCAGTCGCAGACGAAAAGCCCTTCGGCACGGTCGAGTTCGGTCGCGAGTTCCTGTGGGGTCTCGTGTTCGTTCTTGCCGTCGGTGAGCAGGATCGCGTGGGCCTGCGCGCCGGGGTGCGCGGCGGCGACCTGGCGGGCCAGCGCCAGCCACGAACCCATCGCGGTACCGCCGTCGGGACGCAACCGATCCAGGGCCCGACGGGCCGAGCCGCGGTGCGCGCGGTCGGCGGGCGCGGACATGCTGTTGTTGGTCGGGTAGATCATCCGGGCCGATTCGGTGCCCTCGATGATGGCGAACGCGGTGCCGTCGGGGATCTCGTCGAGGGCCGTGCGGGTGGCATTGCGCGCGTTCTCGAACTTGCGCTTGTTACCCATCGAACCGGAACAGTCGATGATCAGGATCTCGAGCCGCGGCGGCGGTGCCGCGACGGCGGCGAGTTCGGGGCCGGTGGTCACCGTCAGCACCGCGTCCACCACGCTCGCACCTTCGGCGAGGAATTCGTTCTGGTCTACGGCGATCGAGATACCGGCTGTCTCAGGGGAACTCATGACACTCCTGGTTCGTGCGATACGGCGACCGGCACCGGAGCCAGCGCGACCGTGATGTTGTCGCTGCCCCCGCTGTTCAGGGCGAAGTCGGCGAGCGCGCGAGCGGCGGCCTGCGGCGAGGTCTCGACGGTGAAACCGGCGAGCGCGACCGCCTCTGGCAGGTAGTTCCACAGTCCGTCACTGCACAGCAGCAGCGTGCCCGGTTCGGTGGCGAGCATGCGTTGCAGGCAGTTCGCCGACCACGGCGCTTCGCCGCCGTCGGCGCCGAGCCAGCGCAACAGGGTGTGGGCGCGCGGGTCGTTCATGGCGGCGGTCTCGTCGAGTGCGCCCGCGTCGACGAGGGCCTGGGCCCACGAATCGTCGACGCTGAGTCGGCGCGAGGCGGTGGGATCGCCCGCGGCGAGCCAGAAGGCCCTGCTGTCACCGACATTGGCGACGGTGATGTCGGTGCCGAGGCTCGTCTCGCGCACGATCGCGGAGACGTAGGTGCACGACGGCGCGTACTCGGGCGTGCGTGACATGCCGCGCACCGCCGCGGTCGCCGCTGCCAGACCGGCCATCGCGGCGTCGGAATCGGCTCGGCCCTCGGCCAGGGCCGCCAGGGCGGCGTCGACGCCGGTGCGGGCGGCATTGCCGGAGGCCGCTTGCGGATCCTGGGAGGTGGACACGCCGTCGCTGACCACGATCACCCGGATGCCGTCGCCCTCGCGCACCGCGGCCGCGACCGCGTCTTCGTTGCGGGAGTGGCTGATTCCGCGGTCGGTGAGGACATACACCGCGCCGAGATCTTCCTCGAAGCGATCCGGCATGGGCTTGGGACTGCCGCACTTGACGCAGTAGCCGCCCTCGTAGCGGCGTTCACCGCAGGTCGAGCACTGCGGCACCGCGACCGGATCATGGACGGGCAGTGCGACTTTGCGCACGCCGAGCTCGCGACCGCAGCCCTCACAGAAGCGGTGTCCCGACCGCGCCGAGCCGGCGCAATCGGGACAACCCGGCGCCGTCACAGGGTGGTCCTGGGGCGCACCGAGTTCGCCTGGTCCACCAGGACGAATCGGGTCCACATGTCGTCGGCCTCGCGCGCCAGTGTCCGCAAGCATCGTTCCAACCCCGTCCGCACGCCCTGCTCGGTGAATTCCACGTCCAATAGCTTGCCTGGTGTGCTCGGCCGCTGCCCCGACCGGATCCAGTTCAGTGCCGCCTCGAGGACGAACATGCGCACCTGCGCGGTGCGTTTGCGCGAGTCGAGGCGCAGTTGGTCGACGCGCTCGCCGGTCCGGCGCAGCAGCGCTTCGTCGAGGTCGGCCGGATCACGGTGCGCCAGCAGGGTTTCGACGGCGGAGACCCGGGCCTCGGTGAACATCGAGGAGGTGCGGTCGACCTGGTCGAGGACCGCTACCGCGCCCGTGCGGTCGCCGCTGGTGCGGCGCAGTCGCGCGGCACCGAACGCGGCGGACAGGAAGGTGTGGTCGGTGCGCCAGACCACTTCGTAGAGCGCCGGCGCACGGCTGAGCTCGACGGCCCCGGTGTCCGGATTCTCGCCGCGGGCGGCCTCGGCGGCGAGTTCCAGGGTGGCCGCCATGGCGAGTTTCGGGGCGGGTTCACCGGGCAGCGCGTCGTAGACCGACTCGAAATCCGCTGCGGCAGCAGCATAGTCGCCGTTCAGCAGGGCGGCCTGGGCTCGATACCAGACGCGGCGCCAGTCGAATTCGAGCTCGGCGTCCAAGGCGGCGAGACGGGTCAGTGCCGCTGCCGCGTCGCCCGCTTCGAGCTCGGCACGCACCAGCCGCAGCGGGATCTCGACCGATTCGCTGGATCCGGTGACCACCGCGCGCAGTCCGGCGGTGAGTGCCTGCTCGAGTTCGGCCGGGGTCGCGGCGTCGGTGGTCGCGAGCAGGGCGGCGCCGCTGTCGCCGGGGTCGACCAGCGGGGCAGGCAGGCCGGTAAGGAGGGCGGCAGGCTCGGGTGTGACGCTGTCGATGCCGAAAACAGCACGGGCGGGACCGAACTGGCTCGACATGCCGGGGCGAGGGATGCCGTCGCCGGTGGCCAGCACTTCACGCAGGACACCGGTGAGCTGGTCGGCCATCTCACTCATCGACGCGAACCGAGCCAGTGGGTCGGGGTCGGTGGACCGCTGCAGCAATCGGTGCAGCGAATCATGTTCGGCCAGTAGCGGTTCGGCGTCGGGTCCGGGGATCGGGCCGAGTTTGCCGTCCACGGAGGGCACGCGCATCATCAGCACGGCCAGTGTGCGGCCCGCGGTGTAGATCTCGGTAGCGACCGTCGGCCCGGTTTCGGCGATCTCGGGTGCCTGGTAGCCGAGGGTGCCGTAGATGGGGCTGGTGCGGTCGTCCATCGCGATGACCGCGCCGAGGTCGATCAGCTCGAGACGTTCCTCGGTCTGCATCACATTGTCGGGCTTGAAATCGCAGTAGGCCCAGCCACGAGCGTGTAGATAGCCGAGGGCGGGCAACATCTCCAGCACATAGGCGATCGCCTGCGCGGGTGGCAGATAGCGTTGAGTTTCGGCGCGGTAGGCGCGCAGGATCTGCTTGAGCGAGGTGCCGCCGACGTAGGCCATGACGATGTAGCCGACGGGCTCGCCGTCGGCGTCGGCGTGTTCGGTGAAGTTGTGGATCTTGACGATATTGGGGTGGTCGACCTCGGCCAGGAAGCGGCGCTCGGCCAGCGCGGCGGCCAGCGCGTCGGCGTCGCCGGTGTCGATCAGGCCTTTGAGGACCACCCAGCGCTTGTTGACGGCGCGGTCGGTGGCCAGATAGATCCAGCCCAGCCCGCCGTGGGCCAGCGCCCCCGCCACCTCGTACTGGCCGCCGACGAGATCGCCTGCGCGCAACCGTGGCACGAACGAGTAGCGGGTGCCGCAGTGCGGGCAGAACCCGGAGGTGCGACCGGGAACGCCTGCTCGGCCCCGGCCGACGGGCTTGTCGCACCGGCCGCAGAAGCGGTCGGATTCGGGCACCTGGGGGTCGACGAGCACGGCCGTGACCGGGTCGACGCGCGGGACCGGTGGTACTTCGACGAGACCGGCGCCGAGCCTGCCGCGCGCGGCCGAACGGGCCGAGCCCGAACGGGTCCGGACCGAGCGACTCGAGGTGCGTCCGCTCGCACTGACCGTCGAGGCGGACGGGCTGTGCATCGGGCCCGTCACCGTGGCCGGAGCGGTACCGCAGGTGTCGCAGTAACCGTCGACGATCGTGCCGCCGCAATCGAGTTCACCACAGGCACCGGGAACCGGAACGGGCGCCGGTGGCGCCTGACCGTTCCCGCTGCGCGGTTGCGCTGTCGTGCGCCCCGATCGGCCGTTGCCCGCGGCGCGGGCCCGCGGTGCCGGCGGTGCGCTCGCGACGGGCGCGGTACCGCACAGTGCGCAGTAGCCGTCTTCGATCGTGCCGCCGCACCCCGATTCACTACAAGTCATGCTGTCCGCCCCGCTTTCTCCCCGATGATCGAACGATAGTCCGCGACCGCCCGGGTGACCGCGGCCAGATCACACGGTGTGCGGGTGAGTAGACCGGCCGCGATCCGGTCGGCGGCGAGCACATCACGGTCCTCGCTCACGCCGAGCCGAGCGGCCTTGGCACGGTAGGCCGTGAGCCTGCCGCGTAGTTCAGCGCGGCGATCGAGCAGCCCACGCGCCAAGTCATCTCGCTGCGTGGCCTTTTCGGTGGCGCCGTCGGCGCGCACGCGCAGCGCGAGGAGATGTTCCACCGTCGGGCGGTCGGGCGTATCGCCGAGAGTGTCGAGTTCGGCGCGCAACCTGGCGGCCGGTTCGCCGCCGTCGGGCAGCTCGCCGGTCATGATCTTGTGCCGGGCCTGGGTGGTGGTGTCGTCGGCGCGGTGTTGGAGTTCGCCGAGGTCGGCCAGCCGTACGCGCAGGGCGGCGACGGCGCGGGGTAGGTCGGCGGCAACGGCGAGATGTTCGCTCCTGGCGGCGGATTCGGTGTCGATCAGCGCGGTGAGCGAGGCGAGCGCGGTGTCGATCTCCCCCGGTCCGAAGCCGAGCGGGTCGGTGCCTGCGCGCCGCAGGAGGGTGGCCAGTGGCTCGGTGGCCGCGTCCAGCGCGCCGCGGGCTCGTTCGACGCGCTGTTGCAGCGGGGCGAGCGCACCGAGCACCTGCCCGTCGACTGCCGCGATCTCGTCGGCGAACGGGGCGACGAAGGCGAACGCGGCGCGCATCCGGTCCAGACAATCGGCGATACCGACCGTCACGATGGTCTCGCTGGGGCCGGTGAGACCGCGCTGTGCCAAGGGAATCGGGATCCTCGCCACCTCGTGGGGGCGCCCACGCAGCAGCTCGGTGAGCCGCCCGCGTGCGCGGTCGTCGATCTTGCCGCGTCCCCCACGCTCCGTCTCGGCTTCGGTGAGGATGGCACGCACCCGCCCCAGGTCCTCCCAGAGTTCACCCAGCGCCTTCTCCACCGGCGCCCAGCGGCGTGCGGTCTCCCCCGTCGGCGGGTAGCGGCGGACCAGTGCCAGGCCGGGGTGGCGGTCCAGTTCCAGCAGTGTCGTGGTCACTTTCGCCAATTCCGCTGTTCGCCCGGCAAGTTCACGATCGATCTCGAGCACGCCGAGCATCGGCCAGGTCATCCGACATACCGGGGCACCGGCGGGCCTTGCGAGGTACCGAGAGTCGACAGGTGCTTGGCGTGGATCCGCTGCCAGGTGCCGTCGTTGCGGATGCGGTCGAGCACGCCGTTGACGAAACGCACCAACTCGTCACTGCCACGCGGCATGCCGACCGCGTACGCGCCCACGCCGATCGGGTCGCCCACGATCTCGAGATTGTGGTCCTGGGCGACCAGCCCCGCCAGGATCGGTTCGTCACCGCTGATCGCGTCGACGACGCCCTGCTGCAGGGCGACCAGACAGTCGGTCCAGTTGGTCACGCCGAGCACGGCCGGTGGCGTCGGCAAGGTGAACAGCGGTGCGGGGGCGGTAGTACCCTTCGCCACGCACACCCGCTTGCCCGCGAGCCCGGCCCCGTTGACGATGCCCGCGCCGTGTGGAGCCGCAATACGTTGCGCCGCACGGTAATACAGGCTGGAGAAGTCGACCTCGCGGCGGCGTTCACAGGTCGCCGAGAAGGTACGCACGATCATGTCGACCTTCTTCTCCTGCAGTAGCGGGATCCGGTCGGCCGCGGTGACGGAACGCAGTTCGATCTTGTCCGGGTCACCGAACAGGTCGCGCGCGATCTCCCTGGCGAGGTCGATATCGAAACCTTCGAGCCTGCCGGTCGACGGATTGCGGAACCCGAACATGTAGGTGTTCTGATCGACACCCACCCGCAGCCTGCCGTTGGCGACGATCGTGGCCATCGCCGATCCGACCGGCATCGCACCCGGTCGAGGCTGGGTCGTCGGTGCCAGCGTCGCTTCGGCATCGCAAGTTCCGGCGCCGTCGGCGGTCGGTGCCGAGGTGATCGCTTCGGCGCCGGGCAGCGGTGGAGCGACGGCGGTGGCGTCGATGGTCGATGGTTCGGGCGCGTCGGCGCAGCCCGCGATCAGCGCGACGGCCGCGGCGAGCGCGACCAGCAGTGGACGCCTCACAGGAACTCCTTGAGTCGTGGCCACAGTCCGGCGATCACCGCGCCGGCCGCGGCCAGGAGCAGGAGCAGGGTGCCGAAGGGGCTGAGGGTCAACGACGTTGCGGCGGCGGCGACGCCGTCGCGGAGGTCGTCACGAGCCTGGGCGAGGTCGTCGCGCAGTTCCTGGTCGAGGCGGGCGAAGCTGGTGGCCGAACTGTCGGGGCCGGTGCCGATCGCCTGGTTGACCGCGCCGCGATAATCGGCCTTCTCGTAGGCGGTGCGCTGGGCGTTGTGGCCCGCGCTCCAATTCGTCAGCGCGCGTGCGGCATCGGAGTCGCCGCCACCGGCCGCGGTGAGCCGCCCTCGCAGGTCGTCGCTGTGGGTCTGGAAGGCCTTCTCCGTGGCGGTGATGTCGCCGCGGGTGATCAGGGCCAGGGTCTCGTCGGTGCGGGCCTGCTGGGCCAGGATGCGGGCCCCTGCCAGGTTCTCCACACGCGCACCGGCACCGGAACTCCCGTTGTCGAGCAGTTGAGCGGCAGTCAGGGTGGCACCCGCGGTCCACAGCATCGCCACCAGGGCGGCCAGGCCGGCCATGGCCATCCCGGTGTTCACCAGACGGTTCGTCCGGCGCAACAACACGATCGACCCGACCGCGCACACCGCCAGGACGAGCAGCAACAGCACGATGCTCGTCCACGGCAGTGTGCCTATGCGCTGTTGGTCTTCACGCACGGCGGCGAAGCGGGCCTTGCTGAGTTGTTCGGCGTTGGGCAGCAGCGAGATCTGCATCAGATCCGAGGCCTGGCGCAGATACGCCGACCCCACCGGAAACCCCTGCCGATTGTTGGCGCGCGCGGTCTCGACCAAACCCGTGTAGGTCGGCAGGTCGGCGGCGATCCGGGCCACGATCGCCCTGGTCTGCGCGTCGGTGGCACCGGCGGTCGCTTCCGCGAGCGCGGCGGCGGCTTCGGCGAGCGCCTGCTCGTAAGTGTCTCGTACCTGCGGTGATTCGATGCCACCGGACAGGAAGGCCGTCGCCGCGCCCGCGTCGGCCGCCGAGAGCGACACATACAGACTCTGCGCGGCGAAGGCCAGCGGCTCGGTCCGATCCAGCACCTGTTCGGTGCGCACGATCTTGGCGTCGAGCTGTTGCCCCGCAGTCGATCCGGCGACCAGACAGGCCACCGTGGTCACGACGAGGACCACCCCGATCGCACCTGGTGTCGTCGCGGCGAACCGCCGCAGCCACGTCCCCGCGTCACGGATGGTCGCCGGTAGGCGAGATCCCACACCGTCCTCCTTCATCTCCCCGGGCGGTGTCTTCGATCGCGATCGTACGGGAGGAGCTGACAATTCGCCGGGCCGAGTTCAGACCAGTACGTTCGGCGGTCCAATTCTCAGGCCGAACCCAGCGGGGCAGTCCGCCACCAGGTCTCGATCAGGTCGCCGGCCGAGTGACCGACCCATCGGGCGACCACGACGTAAGGCGAGCGCGGGTCGGCGGCGGGGAATGAGGTCACCACGAACGCCGGACTACTCGTGGAGTCGGCGCCGGCTCCGCGACGTGTAGTCACTGTCAGACCTCGCCCAGCCGACGGATGATCCCTTTGCTCCTGTACGGCGTCGACGAGAATCTGCTGGGCGAAGGCCTGACTGCCTTCGCCGCCTGATCGCGTCCCACTCACATCCATAACATCGAACAACATGCCGTTGCCGGTGACCTCGCATCGAATTCTTGTGGCGCCCGCAGTCAACCAGTACGAACTCTCCGACGACTGAGGGTCGCTTTCGATACACGTCGCGCCGCCGAACCCGGTCGGTGCTCCAGCGGAGCCGACCAGTTGGGGAAATGCGGCAGCAATGGCCTTGTGCCGAGCGTCCCACGTGTCCGCGATTGTGCTGGACGGAGGAGGCGAGGTCACCGTCGGGTTCGGCGGCATCGCAGTCGGCGGCTTCACAGTCGGCTTGAAGTCGACAAAGAGTGCGAGGACGGCGACTGCTACGCCGACAATAGCGACGAGGGCGCCGACCATCCCCCAAAACTCTGCGCGGGTATACCCGAGTATTCCTGTGCTGCCAGTGTTCGACGTATCAGTGTTCCCATCGGACATCACGTTCTCCCCCAGCAACTTTCGCACCCACCGATCCGTCGAGCACTCTATCTCGATCGGCAAAGCCATGCACTCGTTCGGAAGGGAAGTCGCCCATTACCTGGCGGACCGCCGCGTGGGCGGCCGGGAACAACAATGGGCCCCGCACGCTTCTCCAGCGTGCGGGGCCCATCGCGATGAACGGCCGAGGTTCAGGCGCCGGCGACCTTCGCGCCGGGCTTGACGGTGGTGCCGGTCTTGCTGAACCGGAGCACGCCGTCCTCGATCGGGGCCTTGTGCATCAGCGTGCGGTCCCGGTAGTAGTTGTTGACCAGCTTCCAGGCGCCACGCGCGCCCTGGCGGGGCATTTCGCCGTTACCGCGCTGAATGTAGCCCGAGGTGAGAGCGCCACCCATGAGGGATTCCTCGGCGAAGTCATCGGGGCCTGCGTTCACCTCGAAGGTGGTGTAGCCACGGTCGCGCATGATGTTGAGCACGCGGCACAGGTAGGCGGCTGCCAGGTCGGCCTTGAGGGTCCAGGAGGCGTTGGTGTAGCCGATGATCATCAGGAAGTTCGGAATGTCGGAGTACAGCACGCTCTTGTAGGCGACCGTCTCGTTCATCTTCACCGGCTCATCGTCGATGCTCATCGTGGCGCCGCCGAGGATCTGCACGTTCAGGCCGGTCGCGGTGACGATGACGTCGGCCTCGAGAACCTGGCCCGACTCGGTCAGAATGCCGTTCTCGGTGAACGTCGCGATGCGGTCGGTGACGATATCGGCCTTGCCGCTCTTGAGCACCTTGAACAGATCGCCGTTGGGCACCACGCACAGGCGCTGATCCCACGGGTTGTAGTTGGGGGTGAAGTGGCTCAGGTCCACCTTCTTGCCGAGCTGCAAGCGCACCTGGGCCAACATCAGCTTCTTGGCCAGCTCGGGGTTGGTGCGCGAGAGCTGGAAACTGGCGCGCTGCAGGGCGATGTTGCGGGCGCGGCCGATCCGGTAGGCGACGGCGTCGGGCACACGCGACTTCTTGAAACCGATGGCGACCGGGTCGTCCGACGGCAGTGCCTGGATCCAGGTGGGCGAACGCTGCAGCATGGTGACGTGCGCGGCGGTATCGGCCATCGACGGGATCAGCGTGATCGCGGTGGCACCGGAGCCGATGACGACGACCTTCTTGCCCGCGTAGTCCAGATCCTCCGGCCAGTGCTGCGGGTGCACGATCCGACCCTTGAAGTCGGCCTGACCGGGGAATTCCGGCTGGTACCCCTTGTCGTAGTTGTAGTAGCCGCTGGCGCCGACGACGAAGTTGGCGGTCCAGGTCTCGGCCTCGCCGGTGGCCTCGATCTGGGCCGTCACGGTCCAGAGCGCGGCGGCACGATCGAAGGCGAGGTGGATGACCTTGCGGCCGAAGGTGATGTGGTCGGTGACGCCGTATTCCTTGGCGGTGTCCTCGACGTAGTCACGGATGCTGGCGCCGTCGGCGAGCACCTTGGTGCCGATCCAGGGGCGGAATCCGAAACCGAAGGTGAGCATGTCCGAGTCCGAGCGGATGCCGGGGTACTTGAACAGATCCCAGGTGCCGCCGATGTTCTCGCGGCGCTCGAGGATCGCGTAGGTGCGTCCGGTCTGCTCGCGAGAGAGGTGACAGGCCGTGCCGATTCCGGACAGGCCCGCGCCGATGATCAGTACGTCGACATGCCGCGTCATTGAGGAAGCTCGTTTCGTAGGGTCGCCGACCCGAGCATCGTCGCCCGAGCCTGCTTCCAGGTTACGTGTTTCGCATAGTTACGTCTAGTTCGGTGTAGTCGCGGCGCGGGTTGCGCGCACGGTGATCGGAATCCGTGACGAGGGCGGGCGCACCGGTCAGCATCGATGGGCCCCATCACTGCAACGAAAAAGGCGGACATGACCGAGCGCGGACTGTCGTTCCACTGGTTCCTACCCACCTACGGCGACTCTCGCGGCCTGATGGCGGGTGGACACGGCAGCTTCATGTCCGGTGATCGTCCCGCCACGCTGCGCTATCTCAATCAGCTGACCGCCGCCGCCGAGGACAACGGCTTCGAGGGCGTGCTCACGCCGACCGGCGCCTGGTGCGAGGACGCCTGGCTGACCACCGCCATGCTGGTGCAGACCAGCGAGACGTTGAAGTTCCTGGTCGCGCTGCGCCCCGGCCTGACCAGCCCCACCCTGGCCGCGCAGATGGCGGCCACCTTCCAGCGTCATTCCGCCGGTCGGCTGCTGCTCAATGTCGTCACCGGCGGTGAGCAGCGCGAGCAGGAGGCCTACGGCGACTTCCTGGACAAGACCCAGCGCTACGCCCGCACCGGCGAGTTCCTGCATATCGTGCGAGAGCTGTGGTCGCGGACCGAACCGTTCAGCTTCACCGGTGCGCACCTGCGGGTGCAGGACGCGATCCTCAGCGCCCGTCCCGACCCGATTCCGCCGGTGTTCTTCGGCGGCTCGTCGGGTCCGGCCGGACCGATCGCGGCCCGCTACGCCGACACCTACCTCACCTGGGGCGAACCGGTGGACGCGGTCGCGAAGAAGCTGGACTGGGTCCGCGGCCTGGCCGCGATCGAGGGCCGCACCGTCGACTTCGGCCTGCGCATCCACGTGATCAGCCGCGACAGCGCCGCCGAGGCGTGGGCGGAGGCCGACCGACTCCTCGACGGCATCTCACCGGGCGAGATCGAGCGGGTGCAGGCGAACCTGGCCAAGAGCGACTCCGAGGGGCAGCGCCGGATGGCACGGCTGCACAACGGGCGGACCGACGGGCTCGAGATCGCGCCGAATCTGTGGGCGGGCGTGGGCCTGGTGCGCGGTGGTGCGGGTACGGCGCTGGTCGGGTCGCACGCCGAGGTGGCCGATCGCCTCCTCGAGTACGCCGCGATCGGGATCGACAGTTTCATCCTGTCCGGGTACCCGCACCTGGAGGAGGCGTACTGGTTCGGCGAGGGTGTGCTGCCGATTCTGGAGCGCAAGGGCGTGTGGACGCATCCATCGCGGCCGGTGCCGGTGCCGTCGATCGCGCCGTTCACCGCCGCTGCGAGTAGCTGATACCGCGGGGCGCGGCCAGGATCTAGGGTCGCGCCCCGCGACGAGTGCCGGTGCCGACCCCGCCACGGTAATCCGGGCAGGGCCATTCGGAGCACCGGTTCGGCAGTCGCTGCACCGTTGCGCTCCCTGTCGTTTGCCGGGGAGCACGGTAGCCCAACATCTTTCGATGCGGCCGTGACCTGCCATTCTTTCGAATACCGACCAGTAGGACCGAAATGCAATGACGCACATCATGCTTCGCGGCACCGCACTCCCCCAACCTTTTTCGGCATCGTGTGCAGCCGGGGTTCCACGTGAATCACTGCAGTTCGGGGCAGGTTCGGACCGCGTTCGACAGAGTCGGGCACGGTCGGCGATAGGCTCGGCGGCGTGACCCTCACCGTCGGCTTCGACCTGGACATGACTCTCATCGACTCACGTCCGGGTGTCGCCCTGGCGATCGACACCCTCGCGCGCGAGTTCGATCTCGCCATGGACGGCTCGCACTTCGCCGAGCACCTCGGACCGCCGCTGGCCACACTGCTGGGCGACGCGGGCGCGCCCGACGACCTGATCCCCCATCTGGTCACTCGCTACCGCGAGCTGTACCCGGACGTCGTCGACCACATCGCCGCGCTACCCGGGGCCGACGACGCCTTGGCCGCCGTGCGCGCCGACGGTGGGCGGACGCTGGTCGTCACCGGGAAATTCGAGCCGCACGCGCGACTGCACGTCGATCACCTCGGCTGGCAGATCGATCGTCTCGCTGGCGACCTGTGGTCGACCGGGAAGGCCGATGTATTGCGCGAGGAATCGGCCCACGTCTTCGTCGGCGATCACGCGGGTGACATGCGCGGCGCCAAGGCCGCCGGTGTGGTGGCCGTCGGTGTCACCACCGGTCCCTACGATGCCGAGGGATTGTGGGCCGCGGGCGCGGACGTGGTCCTCGACGATCTCACCCAGTTCGCCGAGTGGTTGTCCGTCCACGCATCGGGGCGATAGTCCACGAAACAGCCTGTGACGCAACCCAGTTCCGGAACCCATCCGAGACCTGACGCGTTGACGGGTCATGCCGACGGACCCCTACTGGAATCACAACAGCCGCTACCACCCCTGGGTACTCGATCAGGTCCCCTCGAACGCCCGCACAGCGCTCGACATCGGTTGTGGCGACGGTCTGCTCGCCCGAAAGCTCGCCGACCGATGCGATGCAGTTCTCGGCGTCGACATCGACCGACAGGTCATCGACAACGCTCCCGCGGCACCCAATGTCCACCTCGAACAAGCCGACTTCCGAGATCTCGACCAAGCCTTCGATATCGTGACCGCGGTAGCCACCCTCCATCATGTCCCGCTACGTGAGGGCTTGGCCGCATTACGCACCCTGGTCGCGCCGGGCGGCACCCTCGCTGTGGTGGGTCTCTGGAAGATGCATCCCCTCGCCGATATCCACTATCTCCCACTGCTACCCGTGATCTGGGGAATCGACCGCAGGCACCGCGCGGCCGCAGGTGGGCCCGCGGCGACACTGCGCGAACCGCAGGAGACTCTCACCGAAATCCGCTCGGCGGCCACCGATCTGCTGCCCGGCGCCGAGGTGCGCCGGCGGCTCATGTGGCGCTATACCCTCCTGTGGCGCAGGCCCTGACTTATAGCGATCGCCGGATCAGCTCCCGCGCAATCTGCTGAGCCTCCAGCGGTACCGCGATTCCCGTTTTCACGTCGAGGATCAGCTGAGAACTCCACCGTGCTCGGCGAATATTGATCCGATACACCCGAATGCCGCGTGGGCCGAGTTCGGTGGCGAGGATCCGGGCCAGGGTGTGGACGGCGGCCTCGGTCGCGGCGTTGCGACCGACGTGGATCCGTATTGTCCGAATCGATGCGGTATGTCCGCCTACCTGGGTGATACAGTCCGGCAAGATTTTTCGATGGGGAGGGTCAGTCATCAACGCATCACGGACTGTTGTGTGGCGCACCGGGCACGGGGGGTCGAGTCGATGAATCGCACCCGGTGGATCATCGCGAGCCTGCTCGCTGTGGTTGCGGTAGTCGTGGCGGTGGTCGTCGTTGTGGTTGCCACGCGGGACGAGGATCCGCGTGAATTCGTCGCAGAGAAGTATCGGCGAGCCCAACAACTCGATCAGGCGAACAACGGTCTAGCGTTCCTCGCCACCGCCGCACCTGCCGCGGTGGCCGCCGCGATCGCGAAAGCGACCGATCCGCGCGACAAGCGCAATACCGGTGACAACCACTATCTGCGATTCGACCGGGATCTCGTCGCGGTGTCACCGCATGCCGGTGGATCCCTCGTCCTGGTCGACAGCTTGTCCAACGGCACTCGCCGCCATCACAGCCACATCAGCGGCTACGGCTGGACCAGCGGTTCGGCGGCAGGCGACTACCGCGGCGGCGGCAGCGACAACGGCGGCAAGTAGTTCATTCGGGCATCTCGCTCGCACAACACAGGAGGACACTCATGCTCGCCGACCTGGCGGCGGACGCGGGCGCCGCGCTCGCCTATTCCGCGGTGGGAATCGTGTTGATGGCCGTCGGTTTCGGCGTCGTCGACCTGCTCACCCCCGGCGACCTGCGCGCCCAGATCTGGATCGAACGCAACCGCAATGCCGCGATCCTGCTCGCCTCGAACCTGTTCGGGGTCGGGATCATCGTGGCCGTGGCCATCTGGACCTCCGAGGGCAAGATCGCCGAGGCCCTGCTGGCGAGCGCGATCTACGGCGTGATCGGGCTGGCCGCGATGGCGGTGGCGTTCGTGCTGCTCGACGCGCTCACTCCCGGTGACTTCCGGGCCGTCGTCGCCGACGCGGAACCGCATCCGGCGGTGTGGGTCACGGCGTCGGCGCATATCGCGGTCGCGCTGGTGGTGGCCGCGGGCCTGACCTGATGCCGCGGCACCGCCTGGCCAGGGCGGCGCTGCTGGCGACCGTGTTCGTGTGCGCGGCATGCGGTTTGGTGTACGAGCTGTCGCTGGTCACCCTCGGGAGCTATCTGATCGGTGACACCGCCGCCCAGGCCTCGATCACGCTGAGCGTGATGGTGTGTTCGATGGGTGTCGGCGCGCTGGTGGCCAAACCGTTGCGGCCCCGTGCCGCTGCCGCTTTCGTGGCGGTGGAGTTGACGTTGGCCGTGGTCGGCGGGCTGTCGGTAGCCGCTCTGTACGCCAGTTACGCGTGGCTCAATATCTATACGGGCACGCTGGTGCTGGCGGCGGCGGTGATCGGCATGCTCGTCGGTGCGGAGATTCCGCTGCTGATGGAGTTGCTGCAGGACATCCGCGAGCAGGAGGCCAGCAGCGCGGTCGCCGATCTGTTCGCGGCCGACTATGTGGGTGCGCTACTGGGCGGCTTGGCGTTTCCGTTCCTGCTGCTGCCGGTGTTCGGCCAGATCCGCGGCAGTCTGGTGGTGGGGGTCGTTAACGCCGTCGCCGGACTCGCGTTGGCGTTCTTCTTCTTCCGCGACAAGATGACGCGCGGCGCCCGCCACACCCTGATCGCCGCCACCGTCGCGGTCGCCTGCGGCCTCACCGGAAGCTACCTCTACGCCGACCGTTTCGAGGCGACCGCGCAGCAGGCCCTGTTCGCCCACCCGATCGTGTGGCAGACGCGCACGCCCTATCAGCAGATCGTGCTCACCGAATCGTTCTCCCCGTTCGCCACCACCGATACCCGGCTGTATCTCAACGGCGGACTCCAGTTCTCCTCGGTCGACGAATATCGCTACCACGAGGCGCTGGTGCACCCGGTGCTGTCCGGCCCGCACCGGTCGGTGCTGGTCCTCGGTGGCGGCGACGGCCTCGCGCTGCGCGAGATCCTGCGCTATCCCGACATCGCCGAGGTGACACTGGTCGAACTCGATCCGGCGATGATCGACCTCGCCCGCACCGACGACCGCCTGGTCGGCCTGAACGACCATGCGTTCGACGACCCGCGAGTCGAGGTGGTCAACGCCGACGCGTTCACCTGGTTACGCAGCGCCCCAGGCCTTTTCGACGCGGTGATCGTCGACCTGCCCGACCCTGACCAGACCTCGGTGGCCAAGCTGTACTCGCAAGAGTTCTACGCGATGACCGCCAATGTACTGGCGCCCGGCGCCCGCATGGTCGTCCAATCGGGCTCGCCCTTCTTCGCCCCGCGGTCCTTCTGGACCATCGACGCCACCCTGCGTTCCGCGGGTCTGCACACCACCCCCTACCACGTGGACGTCCCGAGCTTCGGCGACTGGGGCTTCGTGCTGGCCTCGGCCACCGTGGCCCCGACCCCGTCCCTGCGCAGCCCCGGCCCGCTGCGCTCCCTGGACGCCGCCACCCTCACCGCGGCCACCGTCTTCCCGCCGGATCGGCGCCCGGTCGACCCCGAGGTCTCGACCTTGATGCACCCGGTGATTCTGGATCTGCAACGCCAAGAATGGCGTTGACTTCAGACCCGAACACGCGATGGCTTCGCGGGCCGGTCGGGGGCGGTGACGATGCCGAAGGCGATCAAGCTGTCGGCGGTGTCACGGATGGTGTCCTCGATCGGGCGCATGGTCCAGCCCAGTTCGCGCCGGGCCTTGTCCGCACTGACATGTTCGGTGCGGCCGAGAACCGGCACGGTCAAGCGGACGCCCTTGTCGAAGACCGCGACGAGGCGGATCGCCCAGTTCGGCAGGATCCGGGTGGGGACACGGAACCCCTCGGCGGCGTAGTCGCGGGCCAGCAGGCGGGCCAACTCGCCCATCCACAGTGGGTCGGTCGCGCAGATGTATCGATTGCCCGCCGCCTCGGGAACTTCCATCGCCAGCCGATGCGCGACAGCGAGGTCGCGCACGTCGACGGGGGTCCAGCCGGTCTTCACCGAACCCGGGACGTCGCGAGCGAGCAGGCGGCGGACCGGTTCGTGAGAGGTGCTGGTCCGGGCTTCGAGCAGCGGGCCGAGGATCATGCCGGGATTGACCACCACCAGTTCGAGACCGGCGGTGGCGGGCAGGGATTCGACGAACTCCCAGGCCGCCCGTTCGGCCAGGGTCTTGCTCTTCTGATAGGCGGGGATGCGGTCGACCACCGACCAGTCGTCCTCGGTGCGCACCGTGTCCACGTCATGGCCATAGGCGACGGCGGCGACCGAGGACGTGAGCACGACGCGGCGTACACCGGCGGCCGCGGCGGCGCGCAGCACGCGCAGGGTGCCCTGGACCGCGGGTTCGATGAGGTCTTTCTCGTTGTCGGGCGGTGTGGCGGGGAACGGTGACGCGACGTGCAGCACGGTGTCGCAATCCGCGACCGCCGCGGCCCAGCCCGCATCGTCGTCGAGGGAGGCCGCGACGAATTCCAGGTCACCACCGGTGCGGCGGGCGAGTTCGGTGAGATGGGCGCGGCGGGCGTGCGCGGCGAGATCGCGCACGGTGGCGCGCACGGCGTAGCCGTGCTCGAGGAGTTCGGCGATGCAGTGGCCGGCGACGAAACCTGTCGCGCCGGTGACGAGTACCCGAGTGGTCATGGTGGTCATCCATTCCGTCGATTCGGTGGAGCACGCATCTAAGCGATGCTCAATTAATCTAAACACTGCATAGATTTCCTGTCCAGTGCCAATTCCGGCCGGAATCTCGCCTACGCTCAGCAGGGTGAAGCGCACCAGTTACCACCACGGCGACCTGCGCGCCACGCTGATGCAGGCTTGCCTGCGCCTGATCGAGAGCGAGGGCCTGGCCGCGGTGAGCCTGCGCCGCGTCGCCAGAGAGGCCGGGGTCAGCAGTGGCGCGCCCTATCACCATTTCGCCGACCGCGCCGCGCTGCTCTCGGCCCTGTCGATCGACGGCTTCCAGCAGCTGGCCGCCTACATGGTCGCCGCCAGGGCGGCGTCGGCCGACCCGCTGGCCGCGCTCACCGAACTCGGTGATGCCTACGTGCGGTTCTCCCGCGATCACCCCGCCCAGTTCCGGCTCATGTTCCGACCTGAGCTGTCCCAGCCGGAAAAGCACCCCGATGCCCACGCCGCCGGTGACGCCGCATTCGACGTGCTGGTCGACACCGTCGCCGAATGTGTCGCCACCGGCGCACTGCCCGCCGACCGCGCCGACACCCTCGCCGTCGCCTGGTGGGGGCTGGCCCACGGGCTGGCGTCGCTGTGGCTCGACGGTCATCTCGAGAAGCGCAGCGAACAAATGGGTACCAACGCGCCCGAGCTGGTCGACACGATCATGCGCACATTCACCGCGCTGATCGCGCCGAGTTCGTCCTGACGCGCCGCCGATATTCCGTCGGCCCGGCGTGTGCACTCACCTACAGTGGGTAGAACCGTGTTTGTCGTTGCGTAGCCGTTTCGAGCAGGAGGCCCGATGTCTGGCACCGCGAAACTCGATCCCGTGGTCGAGGCGTTCGTCGACGCACTCAACGCGCAGGACACCGACCAGTTCTACGGTGTGCTCACCGAAGACGCGACCATGTCCGATGATGGTGTCGAACGCAATCTCGCACAGTGGACAGAGGCCGAGATCTTCAGCAGCAACGGGCATCTCGCCGTAGACACGGTCGACTCCGACGACGGCCTCGCACTCACCGCCGACTACACCAACAGCCGGTGGGGTTCGATGCGAACCACCTGGCAGTTCGTCCTGCGCGACGGGCTGATCAGCCGATTCGAAACAGGACAGGCGTGACCGACGATCTTCTGCTGACACCGCGTTACGGCACCGCCGCACTCTCCGATCTACTCCCGTCGGTACTGACCTGCCTCGGCGTACCCGGCGATACCGACCGACTCGGCCTCGAACTCGATGTCGACCGGGTCTGTGTGCTGCTCGTCGACGGACTCGGCGCGCACGCCCTGGCCGCCGAATCCACTGCGGCGCCGTTCCTGACCAGCCTGCCCGAGGCGACCCTCGATGCCGGTTTTCCGAGCACGACGGCAACGAGCCTGACCACCCTCGGCACCGGACTGCCGTCGGGCGAGCACGGCATCGTCGGTTACACCATGCGTCTGCCCGGCGAAGAACGCCTGTTCAATTCGCTCCGGTGGCAACTCACCGGCGCAGGGCCGAAGGTGGACGCGCTCACCGCGTACCCGCCCGACCGAATTCAGCCGCGCCGCACCATCTTCGAGCGCGCGACCGATGCGGGCATCGCCGCCGTGCAGGTGGCGCCGAGCTACCAGGACGGCTCCGGCCTGACCCTGGCCGGGTGGCGCGGCGGCGGATTCCGCACCGCCTATTCGGTCGGTGATCTCGTCGACGGCGTCCTGACGGCCCTCACCTGCGCACCGAAAACCCTTGTCTACACCTATCATTCAGAACTCGACACCACCGGCCACGCGCGCGGACCCGCCAGCCGGGCGTGGCGATTCGAGCTCGCCAATGTCGACCGGATCGCCGCCGAGATCGCGGCGCGGCTGCCCGCTCGCTCGGCGCTCATCGTCACCGCCGATCACGGCATGGTCGAACTCGTCGAGCGCATCGACTTCGACACCCACCCGCACCTGCCGGAAAACGTCCTGGCACTCGGCGGTGAACCACGCGCCCGCCACGTCTACACCGACGCGAGTGCTTCGGTCGCCGATACCTGGCGAGGCGTTCTCGGGAGCAGGTTCCTGGTACGCACCCGAGACGAAGCGATCGACGCGGGCTGGTTCGGCCCGGCGCCCACCCGGGAGGCCGCCGCACGCATCGGCGATCTCGTCGTGATCGCGAGCGGCGACGGCGGTGTCGTGCGGTCCGGCGCCGAACCGCTGCAATCGTTGATGGTCGGCCACCACGGCTCGCTCACCCCCGCTGAACTGCGGGTTCCCCTGCGGATCCACCGCGCCTGAGCACCACCACCTAAGCTGTCACCGACGCGCAGGTGCGCGTAGCGAACCATTCCAGGAGGAACCATGCACGCCAACACCCGTACCGGCGCTGTCGCGGTGGGCGTCGCGGTGCTGGCGGCACTGGTTACCGGCTGCACCGAGGTCGAGCGAGTGCTCAACCAGGGTGGCGAAACGAGCTGCCGCGACTACGTCAACCAGGACGCGAACACCAAGCGGATCACCATCACCAAGGCGATCAAGCAACAGACCGGCAACGACAACGAACCCGCGGGCACCGTGGTCGACTCGATGATCGTGCAGGTCGACCTGTTGTGCGCGACCCAGCGCAATGTCGACACTCCGATCAAGAACGCCGATATCGCCGGGATCTTCCTCAACAAGTAGTCGACGTCAAGGCGACGCGACAGGCTACCGACCGGCGACCTGGTCGTCCTCGGCACAAACGTTCCCATGGTGGTGGCAGAGCTGATAGACAGTAAGCGCCACACCGATTCTCGTCGCAGGAACGGTGCGTCACCGACGAGCAGGGAGTGAACGTGGCCGAGGACGCAGGAAGGCCCCCATACCCGATCGCCGGACCGCACAGGCCCGAACGGCTCTCCGACTACCGGGTCGAGCTCGAGAAGCAGTGGAACCGCCTGGCAGCACCCTCACGCCCCCTGACGCTGCCCCGTGACACCGGTGCCGTGCGCAACGATGTCGCCAAATCCTGGCAGCGCTCCCTGCACACCGTCGACCCCGCCACCGAAGTCGCTCCCGGATTCAGCGACATCAGCGACCGCTGGTCGGAGTCCCCGCTGCGCAGGCCCGTCACCGAACTCGCGGGCCAGCTGCGCGGAATGGCCGAGGAGTCGGGCTATCTCGCTGTCGTCAGTGACGAATCGGGCACCATCTTGTGGACCGCGGGCGATCGCACGCTGCGCCGCCAGGGGGAAGCGGTGAACTTCGCGCCCGGCGGGGTGTGGGACGAAAGCCATATGGGCACCAACGGCTTATCCCTGGCCCTGCACGACGACAGGGCCGTTACCGTGTTCTCCGCCGAGCATCTCGTCGCCGCGCTGCACGGCTGGGTCTGCTACTCCGCACCCATCCACGGCCCCGACGGCCGAACAGTCGGTGTGCTCGACCTGTCCTCGACCTGGGAACGCTCGCATCCGATGGTGATGACCTCGGTGCGCGCGCTGGTCACCGCTGTGGAGACGATGCTGCGCGCCGAAGCACCGACGCCCGCGCCGGGTGTACGGCTCGAATGCCTCGGCGCGGCAAGACTTTTGCGCGACGGCCGACCGGTGCCGCTGCCGCCACGTCAACTCGAGATCCTGGCGCTGCTGGCGCTCGAGCCCGACGGCTACACCCCCGAACAGCTGCACGCCGCGGTCTACGGTGAACGGTCGGTGTCGCTGAACACGCTCAAAGCCGATGTGTCGCACCTGCGCCGCGCCACCCGCGGCGAGATCGCGAACCGGCGCTACATGCTCACCGGTGCGGTCTCCTGCGACGCGGTGGATCTGCTGGCCGCTATCGAGGGCGGCGACCTCACCTCCGCGCTGTATCTGTATCGCGGACCGCTGCTGCCCGGTTCGGATCTGCCGGGCGTCGAACAGTGGCGCGCCCATCTCGACGTCGGCATCCGCAACGCCGTGCTCGGCAGCGACCGACCCGAGCACGCCGTCGCGTTCGGGCAGCGGTGCCCCGGCGATGTCGCCGTGCACGAGCACGCCCTGCGGCTACTGCCTCGCGACGATGTCCGGCGCGCCGTCGTCACGGCCCGACTTTTCACCGCGCGACAGTCCTGACCTGCACAAACGCCGTCACCAACCTCGTACCAACCTTCTCCGACAATAGTGTGGGACACCACGCAAGGGTCGCGAGGAGCGAGGCGCATGATCTACGGCAAACCCGGATCGGATACCGGCATAGTCAGCTATGCCCCCCGATACGACAACTTCATCGGAGGTGACTGGTCTCCCCCTGTCGAAGGCCGCTATTTCGACAACACGTCACCGGTCGACGGTGAGACCTTCTGCGCGGTGGCCCGTTCCACCGCCGCCGATATCGATATGGCGCTCGAAGCCGCGCACCGCGCCACCGAGCGCTGGGCCGCGACCTCGGTCACCGAGCGGTCCGACATCCTGCTCAAGATCGCCGACCGGATCGAGAACAGCCTCGAACCACTGGCGGTGGCCGAAACCTGGGACAACGGCAAACCGGTTCGCGAAACCCTCGCGGCCGACCTCCCGCTGGCCATCGATCACTTCCGCTACTTCGCGGGTGTGCTGCGCGCCCAAGAGGGATCGCTGTCCCAGATCGACGCCGATACCGTCGCCTATCACTTCCACGAACCGCTCGGGGTGGTCGGGCAGATCATTCCGTGGAACTTCCCGATCCTGATGGCCGCCTGGAAACTCGCGCCCGCGCTGGCGGCGGGCAACTGCGTGGTGATCAAACCGGCCGAACAGACACCGGCCTCACTGCTGCTCGTCGTCGAACTCATCGCGGATCTGCTGCCCGACGGAGTTCTCAACGTGGTCAACGGCTTCGGCGCCGAGGCGGGCAAACCCCTGGCGCAGAGCCCGCGCGTGGCCAAGATCGCCTTCACCGGGGAGACCACCACCGGGCGGCTGATCATGCAGTACGCGAGCGAGAACATCATTCCGGTCACCCTCGAACTCGGCGGCAAGAGCCCCAACATCTTCCTGCCCGATGTGCTGGCCGCCGACGACGACTACCTCGACAAGGCCGTCGAGGGGTTCGTCATGTTCGCCCTGAACCAGGGCGAGGTGTGCACGTGCCCGTCGCGGGCGCTGATCCACTCGTCGATCTACGACGAGTTCCTCGCCCGAGCCATCGCCCGCACCGAGGCCATCGTGTCCGGTCATCCGCTCGACACCGAGACGATGATCGGCGCGCAGGCCGGCAACGACCAGTACGAGAAGATTCTGTCCTATTTCGACATCGGCAGAGCCGAAGGCGCCCGCGTGCTCACTGGAGGGGAAGCACGCAAGGTCGACGGCCTGCCGGGTGGGTACTACATCGAACCCACCGTCTTCTCCGGTGACAACACGATGCGGATCTTCCAGGAGGAGATCTTCGGCCCGGTCGTCGCGGTCACCCGCTTCGATACCGTCGACGAAGCGATCCGCATCGCCAACGACACCCTCTACGGTCTCGGTGCGGGCGTGTGGACCCGCGATATGAACACCGCCCATCGACTCGGGCGCGGCATCAAGGCAGGTCGGGTCTGGACCAACTGCTATCACGCCTACCCCGCCCACGCCGCGTTCGGCGGCTACAAGAAGTCGGGATTCGGCCGGGAGAACCACGCGATGATGCTCGGGCACTACCAGCAGACCAAGAACCTGCTGGTCAGTTATTCGACAACGAAACTCGGGATGTTCTGATGCAGAATCGAATCCACCGTGTGGAGATCACCGAGCGCGCCCAGACCCTGCTCCGCAGGCTTATCGAGGACAACGGCCCCGTCCTGTTCCGCCAGGCGGGCGATTGCTGCGACGACGACAGCGCCCCGCGGTGCCTGTCGGCCAAGCAGTTCCCGATCGAGAAGGCCGACATCCTGCTCGGCCGGCTCAGCTGGCACACCGAATTCTGGATCAGCGCCGAGCAATTCGAATGCTGGAAAGATACCCACCTCACCGTCGATGTGACGCGCGGTGAGGCCGCTGAGGACTCCCTCGAAGCCGGGCAGGGCATGCGATTCGTGTTGCGCGCCAGGCTGCTGACCGAGGCGGAGAACGTGGCACTGGCGGCCGCACCGCCACCACGAACGGGCGCCGACCGCACGCTGTAGCGGCGCCGTCGAAACCTGACCTGGCAGCATCTTTCCCGGGGTTGGCAGGTCACGGCGAGCCCCCGCCGACTGGGCCATCGCGGCTCAGCCGGCGGGGTGAGCTCGCCGTTTTTCGTGTGTGCCCCCCATATAGCAAATGTGTTCCCGCGCAAACCAAATCGCGTCTCGCTCACCGAGACACGCACGACAACACTGCAACGATTCCGTTACGTTATAGCGATGTTCTTAGCGAGACTCGGTGTGCGCACCCGGATTCTGGCGATTGCCCTCATCCCCAGTTTGACTCTGGTGGTGGTCGGCGTCGGTACGGCGGGCTACCTGGTCGAGCAGAGCGACAAGGCCGAATCGTGGGCGGTGCGGCTGCAGGCTGCCGCGGTTCCGGCCCGCGAACTGATCGAGTCGGTCCAATCCGAGCGACACCTCACCCTGGCGCACCTGGCCGGCGATGAGACCGCGGCACTCGGGCTCGCCGCCGCGCGCACGCGCATGGACGGCGCGTTTCGCGGACTGCTCGCCGCCGGCGAGACCTTGCGCGCGATCGATGACACCAATATCGGCGGCGACAAGGCTGGTTTCGCCACGCTCGGCACGCACCTGGACGGTGTACGCAAGGGCGCCGACGCCCGGATGCTGCCGATTTCGGACGCCTACCTGTTCTACAACTCGTTGCTCAACGTGATCATCCAGGGCACCAAAGTCGCCGAGCGTGCGGCGCCCGACGCGATCGTCGCGTCCGGTGTGGCCCAGGGTCTGCGCTTGCTCGGTGCCGCTGAGGCGATGTCACGCAGTAACGCGGTCGCCACCGCGATGGTGGCCTCGGACGGAAACTCGACTATTCCGCTCGACGAGTTCATCAACCAGACCGGCCTCTACCACGGTGAAATCGCCAACCTGGCGGCCGGACTCGACGAACCGGAGCGCAGTGCTGTCGTCGCCTTGACGGCCACCGGGCACTGGCAGCAGCTCACCGCCATGGAATCCGTTCTCGTGCAGCGTTTCGCAGTGTCGGAGGCCGCCCAGTCGGGCACCTCGACCAGCAAGTCCGTCACACCCGCCGCGCTGCCGATGGCGACACCCGACTGGCAGAACGCCGCGGCCGAGGTCAACCGGAGCCTGCTCGACTCCTATGCCGCGTACAACGACCACGTCCAGAACCTCGCCGAGGACTCCGCGCGTAAAGCCGAGACGAACGCCGCACTGGCCGGCGGCGGCGTGCTCGCGCTCAGTGTGCTCGTCTTCGTAGTCGCGGTGATCCTGGCCAACCGGATCATCCGCCGCCTGCGCCGCCTGCGCACCGCCACACTGCAACTCGCCGACGAGAAGCTGCCCGCCACCATGCGCACCCTGCGCGACGGCGGCGAGGTCGACAAGGCCGAGACCGCCCCCACGCTGGACTTCGGGCGCGACGAGATCGGTCAGGTCGCCGAGGCCTTCGAGCACGCCGCCGCGGCGGCGATCGGTGCCGCGGTCGACGAGGCCCGCACGCGTGAGGGTGTGCGCGCGGTATTCCTCAATATCGCCCACCGCAGCCAGATCGTGGTGCACCGCCAGCTCGAGATCCTCGACGAAGCCGAACGCCGCCAAGAGGATCCGGCGCTGCTGGAGACGCTGTTCCGGCTCGACCACCTGGCCACTCGTGAGCGCCGCAACGCCGAGAACCTGATCATCCTCGGCGGCGGCCGGCCGGGGCGGCAGTGGCGTCAGCCGGTGCCCGTGATGGACGTGGTGCGCAGCGCCATCGGCGAGACACTCGACTACGCGCGCGTGCGGGTCACCAAGCTGCCCGAGGTCAGCGTCGTCGGCACCGTCGTGGCCGACCTCGTGCACCTGCTCGCCGAGCTGGTCGACAACGCCACCGCGTTCTCCCCGCCGCAGTCGCGGGTCGAGGCGGGCGGCAATGTCGTCGGCAAGGGTGTGGTCGTCGAGATCACCGACCAGGGCATGGGCATGAGCGCCGACGACCTGGTGCGCTACAACAACATGCTGGCCGATCCGCCGGACTTCGGTGTCGGCACGCTGTCCTCGGACTCGCGCCTCGGCCTGTTCGTCGTCGCCCGGCTTGCCCTCGCACACGGCGTCTCGGTGCGGCTGAGCGAGTCCGATTACGGCGGCATCCGTGCCATCGTGCTGATCCCCCAGCAGTTGCTGGCGGGCGAGGCCGACCTGGCGGGCATGCCGCCCACGATGACCGGCCCGCTGCGCCGTGGCCTGCCCGCGCCGCAGGAATCGGGACCGGTCGCCGCCATCGAATCGGCTCCGGCGCCCGTCGCGACCCTGGTCGCCGACCCGCCGACCCCGCGTCCGATGGCGCCGGCCCCGGACGTGTCCGCCGTGCAGACCCCGCGCTACGACACCGGCTCCGATGAACGCCCCGCACTGCCGCGCCGCAGCAGGCAGACGAATCTGGCCCCCGAGCTCACCGAGCCCGCCGCCGAGGTCCCATCAGTGCCCGAGCGCCCCCGCTCCGCAGAACAGGCGCGCGACATCATGTCCGCGATCGAGAACGGCACCCGTCAGGGTCGCAAACCACAGACCACATCGAACCAGGACGAACAGGAAGGCTGAGGTGAACTCTTCCCCCGGTGATCTCAACTGGCTACTCGACGATCTCGTCGACCGGCTGGCAGGGGTCCGCTACGCGGTTGTGCTGTCCACCGACGGACTGCTGCTCGGACGCTCCTCGCAGATGAAGCGTGAAGATGCCGAACACTTCGCCGCCATGTCCTCGACCCTCTACGGTCTCGCGCGCAGCGCGGGTAGCCGGTTCGACGGCGGCGGCGTGCGCCAAGCGGTGATCGAGCTCGATCGGGCGGTACTCTTCGTCACCTCGGCAGGTGAAAACGCTTGTCTGGCACTGCAAGCCAACGAGTCGGCCAATCTCGGCATGGTCGCCTACGAAATGAATCTCACTGTGCAGCGGGTCGGCAGTTATCTGTCGACGGAGCCGCGGCACGGGCATGCGCAGCTATAGGAAGTTTCGACTATGACTCGACTCGGCGATCCGTGGTTCGACGACGCGGCTGGACCCCTGGTCCGGCCGTACGCGGTGACCCGCGGCCGCACCATGGGCGCGGCGCACGACCTGGACATGCTCACGGTGGTGGTAGCAGTGCATCCCGCCCCCACCCTGCGCAAACCAGAACCCGAGTACACGACGATTGCGCGGTTGTGCAAGCGTCCGCAGTCGGTGGCCGAGGTCTCGGCCGTGCTGAAACTGCCTCTGGCGGTGACCAAGATCCTCGTCGGTGATCTCATCGCCGAGGGCCACCTCATCTTCCGGGCTCCGGTATCGGCCGAGGCCGGTGCCGGTGACCTCAACATATTGCGAGCGGTTCTGGATGGCATCCGAAAACTTTGACCCGATGTCCGCAGGCGACCAGCACATGGCCGCCTCGGTCAAAATCCTCATTGCCGGCGGCTTCGGCGTCGGCAAGACCACCATGGTCGGCGCGATCAGTGAGATCGCGCCACTACGGACCGAAGAGCTGATCACCGAAGTCAGCACCGGTGTCGACGACCTGTCGGGCGTGGAGCAGAAGCACACGACCACCGTCGCGCTGGACTTCGGTCGCATCACCATCGACCGGGATCTGGTGCTGTACCTGTTCGGCACGCCCGGACAGGACCGCTTCTGGTTCCTCTGGGACGAGCTGTGCCGTGGCGCCCTCGGGGCCATCGTGCTGGCCGACACCCGGCGGTTGAGCAATTCGTTCGCGGCGGTCGATTTCTTCGAACGGCGTGGCTTGCCGTTCCTGATCGCGGTGAACTGCTTCGACGGCGCGCCGCGCTACACCATCGACGAGGTGCGTGACGCGCTGGACCTGGATCCCAATACTCCGGTGATCCTGTGCGACGCGCGCGATCGGCCCTCGGCCAAGGCGGTGCTGACCCACCTGGTCGAGTACCTGATCGACCGCGCCGCACGGACTCCGGTCACCACCTGAGCTACGACGCCGAGCCCGGCGCGGCTACTGCCCGCTCCGCGGCTCGGCTGGTCTGCTCCCAGGCCGACCAGGTCGCCGCCTTGGCGCGCGCGAGATGGAAAGCCAAGTCGTACACCATGTCTCCGAGCAGCAGCCGCAGCGGCGGCTCGTCGGAGTTCACGAGCGTGAGCAGCGCAACGGCGGCGAGGGCAGGTTCGCTGTCGACGGATCCCTCGGCCCACTGCGCCTCGAGCTGGGCGCGCAGCGGGGCGTAGGCCTCGATCGGCGTGGTGTTCGCCATGGCCGAATACAGGTCGGTCCAGTAGCCGCCCGGCTGCAGAATGCTCAGCGAGACACCGAATTCCCCGGCTTCCAGTGCCAGCGCCTCACTCATGCCCTCCAGCGCGAATTTGCTCGCCGCGTACATCCCCGACAGTGGGAAACCGGCGAGCCCGCCGATACTGGAGACCTGCACGATGTGCCCGGAGCGCTGGGTGCGCAAGTGCGGAAGCACGGCCTGACTCACCCACAGCGCACCGAAGAAGTTGACCTCCATCTGGGCGCGAGCCTGCGCTTCGGTGAATTCCTCGATCATGCCCATCGACAGGGTGCCCGCGTTGTTGACCACGATGTCGAGGCGGCCGAAGTGGGCGACGGCGGCATCGACCGCCTCGTGCACCGCGCCACGATCGATGACGTCGAGGGTCAGCGGCAGCACCTTTTCCGGGTGGGCCGCGGCGAGTTCGTCGAGTGCGGATCGAGTGCGGGCCGCGACAGCGACCCGGTCCCCCGCCGCCAGTGCGGCTTCGGCGAAGGCACGGCCGAGACCGCGGCTCGCTCCGGTGATGAACCAGACACGAGATGCGGTGGTACCGGCGGTGGTCATAGCAGTCCTCCTCGACTAGACAAGACGTTGCGTCTCGTCTGATGATTCGAGGATTCCACTGATTCATCGCGCTGTCAAGACGCAACGTCTCGTCTCTCTTGATTGCTATGATGGCCGTATGAGCCAGCAGGTGAATCCCGCGCCCCGACCGTCAGCGGACGCGACCCGGCGCAATGAAGGATCCCGGCGCGCGATCCTGTCCGCCGCATTCGAGCTGGCGGGCGAGATCGGCTTCGACAAGCTGACCATCGAGGCGATCGCCGCCACAGCAGGCGTCGGCAAGCAGACGATCTACCGATGGTGGCCGTCCAAGGGCGCGGTCCTGCTGGATGCCTTCCTGATGCTCAGCGAGACCGGCGACGACGAGGCATCGGGCCTGCCCGACACCGGCGACCTGGAAGCCGACCTGAAACTCGTTCTCCACGCCACCGTCGCCGAACTCGCCGACCCCCACTTCGACCTCCCCTTACGCGGCCTGACCAGCGCGATTTTGAACGACACCGCCCTGGCCACCACCTATGTCGAACGCCTCCAGGCGCCCATGGACGACCTGAAACGCCGCAGACTGCACGCCGCGCAGGCCGCGGGACAGATCGCCGCCGACGTCGATCTCGACGTGGCCATCGCGATGATCTGGGGTCCTCTATTGGACCGATGGCTGCTGCGCACCGGCACCCTGACCACCGAATTCGCCGATCGCGTTGTCGAGACCGCCCTCCGCGGCCTGCGCGGCTGAACTCACAGAACAGGCTGTCCGGCAGCGACATTCGGCCGACCACGCCAGGCCGACGAGCAATAGATCGTCCAGAACAAGCCCCGAGCGGCCGTTACCCCCGCAGCGCCGCGGGCAACGGGGAGCGCTCACCGGCGCCGGGGCCGTCCACCGGTTGCAGGTCGCGGCCGTTGACCCGCTCCCCACAGTGCGAGCAGGTCGGCTCGACCGTAGCGACGTGGCCGCAGCTGCGATGCAGCGCCTCGACCGGGGCGCCGTTCGGAGCAGCCCATTCGTCGCCCCACTGGCGCATCGCGGTCACCACCTGCCAGAGGGAGCGACCCTTGGCCGTCAGCCGGTAGTCGTAGCGAACGGGGTTGTCCTGGTAGGGCTCTCGGGTCATGATCTCGTGCTCGACGAGGCCGTCGAGGCGCTGGGCCAGCACGTTGCGGGCGATGCCGAGGCGGTCGCGGAAGTCGTCGAAGCGGGTGACACCGAACAGCGCGTCGCGCACGATCAGCAGCGTCCACCACTCCCCGACCACCTCCAGGCACTGGGCCAGGGAGCAGTTCATGTCTTCGAAGCTGGTGCGTCGCATGAGCCGAGTCTAGTCGGTTGCATGAAAGAACTCACCCACCTATCGTGAGTTGCATGATGAAACTCACTGGGCGTCTCGGCGCACAATTCGCCCTCACTGCCGGGGAATCCGGGCCGTGGCATGCCGTTGTCGACGATTCGTGGCGTGGCTGGACCGGCCCACACGGTGGCGCGCTCGCCGGGCTCCTGATCGAGGTCGCCCAGCGGGCGAGCTCGCGCGAGTTCCCCGTGCGCGCCGCCGAGGTCAGATTCCTCGGCCGACCCGCGACCGGTGCGTTCACCCTGCGCGCCACCGAACACACCGTCGGGCGCAGCACGACGATCCTGGACGTGATCGCCGAACAGGACGGTGCGCCCGTCGCCGCGGCCACCGTCACCCTGGGCGCGCCCGGCGCGACAACGATCCCCGCCCACAGTGCCAGGCCCGCGCCCATCGTCGCGGCTCCACAGGACTGCGCACTGTTCCAGCTGCCCCCGGAAATCGTCCCCGTCGGCACGCATTTCGTCATTCGACCCGCTGCGGGCCCTTTGCCCCTCAGCGGCGCGGACGAGGCGATGATGTGTGCCTGGATCGCGCTCGACCCCGCGCTGCCCATCGACGCGCCGAGTCTGGCCGTGCTCGCCGACGCCCTCCCACCCGGACTGTTCCCGCTGCTCACCGCGCCGGTCGCCGTCCCGACCGTCACCCTGTCGCTGCAACTGCACGCCGACCTCACCGACCTCGGCAACGCAC
This sequence comes from Nocardia sp. NPDC058480, assembly GCF_042720495.1. Lineage (NCBI taxonomy): Bacteria > Bacillati > Actinomycetota > Actinomycetes > Mycobacteriales > Nocardiaceae > Nocardia > Nocardia sp. NPDC058480. The sequence goes on from NZ_JBHXMN010000006.1 coordinate 265,769, forward strand.
CTGTGCTGGTCCGCGCCGCGAACGTCAGTTCCGGTGACGGCTGGTCGGTCGATGACACCGATCTCTGGGACGACGCGGGCATTCTGCTCGCCACCGCCCGGCAAACCCGCCGCGTCCTCGGCTGAACGGGAGCTTGTCCCATGAAATCCGTTGCCCCGTCACGCGAGACGAATCCGCGGTTGGTACTGGCCATCGTCTCCATCGGCGTGCTGTTGTCGAGCCTTGACCTGTTCATCGTCAATGTCGCCATGCCCGCCATGGCAGGCGACTTCGGCGCCGGACTGACCGAGCTGTCCTGGGTGCTCAACCTCTACGCCATCGTCTTCGCCGCCCTACTCGTGCCGGCCGGTCGGCTCGGCGACCGCAGCGGTAACCGCGGCACCTTCCTCACCGGTCTGGCAATCTTCGTGATCGGGTCGGCGCTGTGCTCAGCGGCCTGGAACGTGGAGTCGCTCATCGCCTTCCGTGTTGTCCAGGCCGTGGGATGCGCGCTCCTCACGCCGTCCTCGCTCGCGCTGGTGCTCGCCGCGACACCGCCGGAGCGACGCGCGAGCGCGGTCCGCCTGTGGGTGGCGTTCGGCGGTCTCGGTGCGGCACTGGGTCCGGTGCTCGGCGGGTTGCTGGTCGAAATCGACTGGCGCTGGGTATTTCTCGTGAATGTGCCGATCGGGTCGGCCGCGCTCGCGATCGGCGTGCGCAAGCTGCCGTGCCCGCCCGCCGCGGGTGGTCCACTGCCCGATCTGCTGGGTGCGGGCGCGCTGATCGGCGCGGTCGGGTCGTTGATCCTGGCCGTCGTCCAAGGTCCGGAGTGGGGCTGGACCGCCACCGGGGTTCTCGCCGCGTTCGGTGTCGCGGTCGTTCTCGGCGCGGTCTTCGCGGTGAGCTCGGCTCGCCACCACAGCCCGATCATCGACCCCGCCCTGCTTCGGGTCCCGAATTTCGTTCTCGCGGGGGCGAATTCGCTGGTATTCCAGATCGCGTTCGCGGGCATGCTGCTCTCGGTCACGCTCTGGGCGCAGAACGTGTGGGGGTGGTCGGCCTTGCAGACCGGGCTGGCGATCGCGCCCGGCCCACTGGTCGTGCCGTTCGTCGCCATCGCCGCGGGCAAGCTCATCGCCCGAATCGGCGCGGGCCCGGTGATCGCGGCGGGCGGGCTCGCCTTCGGCGCTGGACTCCTGTGGTGGGCACGCGCGGCCGAACTGGCACCGGATTATGTGGGCGGGCTACTCGGCGGGATGCTGCTGACCGGTCTCGGCGTGGGACTGACCTTGCCGACCGCGTTCGCCGTCGGCGCGGGAACCCTTCCCCCGCAACGCTTCGCGACAGGATCGGCCGTCCTGAGCATGGCCCGCCAACTCGGTCTCGCCATCGGCGTCGCGGTCCTGGTAGCCATGCTCGGCACCCCTGACACCCCGGCCGCCACGCTCGACGCCTTCCAGCACGCCTGGTACGTGACCGCCGGCGTCGCGGTCCTCGCCGGACTCATCGGCTTCGCCGTGCGGTCCGGATCGCAGACCGCGCCACCGGCCGAATCGCCCAGCGTCACTCCTCCGGCGACCGAGAACACCGGGGGTGCGGCGGTTTCCGCCTGACCCGAGCGGTCGGCGACCACGATGTCGCCGGCCGCGTCCCTCGGTCAGCCCCACGACGCTTGGTCTGGCACCGAGGAATCGAAGATGACGTAGAAGAAGTGACCGGGGGCGAGTTCGTTCATGTCGTGCCAGCGCCCCCACGGATCTCGCTGGTAGTAGTTCTCCATGCCGGTGCCGTCGTCGAAGCAGACGATGTTCGACGTACCGAACGGGCTCCAGTACACATCGGTGCCGGGGCGCGGCAGCTCGAGCGGGGTGCGGAACAGGTGACTGCACGGCGTGATGACCGGGTCGTAATAGGTGGGTTGGGCGGTGGCGGTGGCCGGCCCGGCGATCGCGGCGACCGTGACCGCGGCAGCCGCGAGGCCGAGAAGAACTGTAGAACGCATCGAATCTGCTCCTAGCCTGAGCGGAATGAAGGCCCTTCGTATCGCAAACGATGTTACGCCCGATCGTCAGGCGGCCCGGAAATCCGCCCGTAGACGGATCTGCCGGGCCCTCCGGTCGCGCTACCGTGGCGTGAGCGGGTTCAGCGGGGAGTGGGGGAAAAGCTGTGGACAGCACGACAACTGCACGGCAATGCACACTGTGCGAGGCACACTGTGGAATTCTGGTCACGGTCGAGGATTCGCGGGTAACCCGCATCGCAGGAAATCCCGACGACGTGCTGTCCAAGGGCTATATCTGCCCGAAGGCGACAGCCATGGGCGGTCTGCACCACGATCCGGACCGGCTGCGGACACCGATGCGCCGCGTCGGCGACACCTTCCAACCGGTCGGCTGGGACGAGGCATTTCGCGAGATCGGGCAGCGTTTGCGCGCGGTGCGGTCGGCGCACGGTCCCAGCGCCATCGGGATGTACATCGGTAACCCGGCCGCGCACAGTTCCTCGGTGATGTACGGAGCGCTGCTTCGGGCCGTCCTGCTGACCCGCAATTTCTTCTCCGCGTCCTCGATCGACCAGTTTCCCCAGGAATTCGTCGCGTGGCGGATGTTCGGTTCGAATGTTCTCATGCCGATCACCGATATCGACCGCACCGACCGGCTGGTGGTGCTCGGCGCCAATCCCGCGGTATCCAACGGATCGATCACCACCATGCCCGGCGCGAAATCGCGCATCAGGGCAGTCCGCGCCCGGGGCGGCACCGTCGTCGTGATCGACCCGCGTCGCACCGAAACCGCCCGGCTGGCAGACGAACACGTGGCGGTTCGTCCCGGCGGCGATGAATATCTGCTGCTCGCGATGCTGCATGTGCTGATCACCGAGGAACTGTGCGACGAACGGGCGGTGCGCGCGCTCTGCACCGGCTGGGACGAGCTCGCCGAACTGGTCGCCGCTACCACCGCGGAGCGAATGGCGCCGCTGGCAGGCGTCGATGCCGAGACCATCACACGGCTGGCCCGTGACCACGTGGCGGCGCCGTCGGCGGTGTTGTACGCGCGGATCGGGGTGTGCCAGCAGGTAACAGGCACGCTCACCCACTGGCTGGTCAACACGATCAACGCGGTGACCGGAAATCTCGATCGCGCGGGCGGTCAGATGTTCGCGACACCCGTCGTCGATGCCGCCCGGTACGCGAAGTACCTGCCGATGGGACACGGCGCGTGGACCGACCGATCCGGCGCGCACAAGTCGTTCCGCAGCGAACTGCCCGTCGCGGTGCTCGCCGAGGAGATCCGCACCGCCGGACCGGGCCAGATCAAGGCGATGATCACCTACGCGGGCAATCCGGTGCTCTCGACACCGCAGGCGGACAAGCTCGATGCCGCGCTGGAATCACTGGATTGCTACGTGGCCGTCGACATGTACGTCACCGAGACGACCCGGCACGCCGATTTCATCCTGCCACCGGTCTCGGCGCTGGAGCGCGAGGAACTGAGCCTGCTGTTCCCGATGTTCAGCGTTCGCAACAACGCCCGCTACGACGCCAAGGTATTCGATCCACCGGCCGATGGGCTGGAGGACTGGCAGATCCTGGCACGACTGGTGACCGAAGTGGTGCCGCTGCCGGTCCGACGGTTCACCGGACGCGCGCTCAATGCCGTGTTCGAACAGTTCAGCCCCCTGCGGTTGACCGCGGCAGCCGTCGCGGCGGGCCCCTACGGCGTCCTGCGACGCGGACGAAACGGGCTGACACTCAGCAAGATTCGTGATGCGGCGGGCGGTGTCGACCTCGGGCCCTTGCAGCCGCGGCTGCCCGAACTGATCGGCACCAGCGACCGCAGGACACACTTGACACCCCCGGATTTCCTGGCGGCGATGCGCACGGTTCTCGACGACACGACCGCGGCCGAGCCCGGCTACGACCTGCAGCTCATCGGACGACGTCACCTGCGCAGCAACAACTCCTGGCTACACAACATCCCGTCGCTGGTGAAGGGCCGCGACCGCTGCACCGTGCTCGTCCACCCCGATGACGCCGCCGCCCGAGGCCTCGCCGACGGCGATCCGGCGACGATCGAATCCCCGGTCGGCTCGATCGTGGTTCCGGTGGAGATCAGCGGCGATATTCGCGCCGGAGTGGTCGCGATCCCGCACGGATGGGGACATCGCGAACCCGGGGTCGGCTGGAATGTCGCGGCGGCGCTGCCGGGCGCCAATGTCAACCTGTTGCACGACCCGGCCCGCACCGATTCGCTTTCGGGCGCGTCGGCGGTCAACAGCACGTGGGTGCGGGTGAGCCCGGTCGAGGCCGAAACCCCGCACGCCACAACGCCATCCGAGGTCGCCGCCGCGCCGCGGTGAACCCGATCACTAGTTCGGGTCCACCGCGCCGGGTTCAGCGGAAGCGCAGGTTCGCGGTGGCGAGGCCGAAGATCTTGCGGCCGCCGGACTTGGCCGTGATCGCGATCACAGCCGAGCGGGTCTCGGGATCGAGGGACTTCACGCGGCCGGTGAACTCGACCTCGCCGCCCTCCCGGCTGACGATCGTGGGGCTCGACAGGCGCACGCCGTAGCGGGTGACGGCGCCGGGGTCGCCGGACCAGGTGGACACGAAGCCCGCGCCAAGGCCCATCGTGAGCATGCCATGGGCGATGATGTCGGGCAGACCGGCCAGCTCGGCGATCTTCTCGTCCCAGTGGATGGGGTTGTTGTCGCCGGACACACCGGCGTAGTTGACGAGGTCGCCACGCGAGACGCGGGCATCGCGCAGCGGCAGTTCGGCGCCGACGGTGAGCTCGTCGAAGGACAGCGCGGTGTTCGGGACACGGGCGGCGCCCTCGACAGACAGCGGCACCTCGCCCTCGGGACGCAGGGTCGTCTCCACGGCCGCGCTCTTCTCGGCGCTGAAGATGCTGACCCCGTGGAGCATGATGTTCTCCACCGCGGCGGTGATCTCGGGCGAGACGCCGTCGTCGCCGGTGATGCCGACGACCGTGGTGTGCATGATGTGCACGGTCTCGCCGAGTTCGTCGACGAAGGTGTTGGTGACGGTGATCAGGTCCTTGCCCGCGATCGTGCGCACCGAGGACAGTTCGACGTCGACCACGAGGCGGTCACCGGCCACGATCGGCTTGTGCTGTTCGAAGACCTGCTCGGTCTGCACGAACATGTCGTAGCCGACGACCACCGATTCGAACAGCAGCTTGTTGGCCGCCATCGCCGGAATCGAGACGAACGTCAGAGGCGCGACCAGGCCCGAGTAGCCGAGCGCGGCAGCCGCCTCGTCCTCCCAGTGGGCAGGGTGGAAGTCCTGCACGGCGCGCGCGTACTCGCGGATCTTCTCGCGGCCGACCTCGTAGACGCCCTCGACTCGGTAGTAGTGCCCTACCTTCGACGCGGTGTCAGGGCCATCGACGAGCGGGGCGTCGACTACGGAAGTCACTATGAATCACCTTCGTTCGGGGAACGGACACCCGGCAGGCTAGTCGACGCGCAGGCGGACCGGGCATTCCTTGGCACAGTTCACAGATCTGTGGCCTTTCGCGGCGGTCAGAAGGAGGGTACGTCGCTGGTGCTGGCGTTGCCACCGATCGAGGGCTGCAGCGTGATCTCCCAGTCGGAGTCACCGTCGAACGGGTCGTCGAACTTCTGGAATTCGCGCTCGCGGGTGAAGGCCAGCGCCGCCTCGTCCCAGTCCTTGCCGGTCTTCAGATAGACGTAGTAGGTGCCGTCGATACCGTTGAGCGTGGCGTTGGAATTGCCCTGCACGTAGATCGTGGCCTGTGGCCTCTTGGGATCACCGTTGGTCACCACCACCGCGAAGTCGTCGCTGTTGCCGTTGACGATGTCGAGCTTGCCCGCGCCGACCAGCCCGTCCTGCTGGACCACCGCACCATTCGCACCGCGCCGATTCAGCACCGGCGGCGCGGGGGTGGTGGTGCGCACCGTCGTGGTCGCCTTCGCGGAACCGCTCGTCGGCGCCGCGTCGACGGACTCCCCCGAACTCCCACACCCTGCTACCAGAACGGCCACCGCGATCGCGGACGCGGCATACCATTGGCGATTCGACATCGTTCCCACCCCGGACTCATTGACCGGTCTCCCCGACCGGTCTTCTCGCCCAGTATCGCGCGAAACGCGCAAAATGTCAGCCCGGAAACCTTGCCTCACAATCTGGAATGAGTCATAATCTGGAATGTGTCCACAATATCGGACTTCGAACAGATGCTGCGCGCAGCCTCACTGCGCGTCACCGCGCCACGCCTGGCGGTGCTCACCGCAGTGCACCAGCATCCGCATGCCGACACGGACACCATTCTGAGCCGAGTCAGAGCCACCCTCGGGGCCGTCAGCCAGCAGGCCGTCTACGACGTCCTGCGGGCACTCACCACCGCCGGACTGCTCCGGCGGATCCAGCCGATGGGCACCGTCGCGCGCTATGAGACGCGCGTCGGTGACAACCATCATCACCTGGTGTGCCGGTCCTGTGGGGTGATCGTCGATGTCGAGTGCGCTGTCGGCGACGCGCCCTGTCTGACTCCCTTCGACGACCGCGGTTTCGTCGTCGACGAAGCCGAGGTCATCTACTGGGGCCGGTGCCCCGACTGCACGACATCACCATCACTCTCCTGAAAGGATTCACCGTGCCCGAGGAACACCCACCTATCGCGGAAGCCCAAACGGAACCCGGTGACAGTGGTTGCCCCGTCATGCATCGTCCGTTCGCGTCCACCGACGCGCGTGGTGCCAACAGTGACTGGTGGCCGAACCAGCTCAATCTCACACTGCTGCAGAAGAATCCGCCCGCGGTGAACCCGATGGGCGAAGACTTCGACTACGCGGCCGAATTCGCCACCCTCGACCTGGCCGCGGTGAAGGCCGATATCGAGCAGGTCATGACGACCTCGCAGTCCTGGTGGCCCGCCGACTTCGGCCACTACGGCCCGTTGTTCATCCGGATGGCCTGGCACTCCGCGGGTACCTACCGGGTCGGTGACGGCCGCGGCGGCGCGGGCGCGGGCCTGCAGCGTTTCGCCCCGCTCAACAGCTGGCCCGACAACGCCAGCCTGGACAAGGCGCGCCGCCTGCTGTGGCCGGTGAAGAAGAAGTACGGCCGCAAGCTGTCGTGGGCCGACCTCATCGTCTACACCGGCAATGTCGCGCTCGAGTCGATGGGCTTGCCGACCTTCGGATTCGGTGGCGGTCGCGTGGACGCGTGGGAGCCCGAAGAAGATGTGTTCTGGGGTCCGGAGCGCACCTGGCTCGGCGACGAACGCTACACCGGTGAACGCAACCTCGACCGTCCGCTCGCCGCGGTCCAGATGGGCCTGATCTACGTCAATCCCGAAGGCCCCAACGGCAATCCGGATCCCATCGCCGCCGCCATCGACATCCGCGAGACCTTCGCCCGGATGGCGATGAACGACGAGGAGACCGCCGCGTTGATCGCCGGCGGGCACACCTTCGGCAAGACCCACGGTGCGGGCGACGCCGATCTGGTCGGTGCCGAACCGGAAGCCGCGCCGCTGGAACAGCAAGGGCTGGGCTGGAAGAGCAGCTTCGGCACCGGCGTCGGCGAGGACGCCATCACCAGTGGCCTGGAAGGCATCTGGAACAGCACGCCGATCACCTGGGACAACAACTTCCTCGAGACCCTGTACGGGTACGAGTGGGAGAAGACGTTGAGCCCGGCGGGCGCGCACCAGTGGATCCCGAAGGACGGCGCGGGCGCCGACACCGTGCCCGACCCGTTCATCCCGGGCCGCAAGCGCGCACCGGTCATGCTGACCACCGACCTGTCGCTGCGGCTCGACCCCATCTACGGGCCGATCACCCGCCGCTGGCTGGACAACCCGGCGGAGTTCGCCGACGCGTTCGCCCGCGCCTGGTACAAGCTCACCCACCGCGATATGGGCCCGATCGCGCGCTACCTCGGCCCGCTGGTCCCGTCCGAGGAGCTGCTGTGGCAGGACCCGGTTCCCGCCCAGAACGGCCCGCTCATCGGCGACACCGAGATCGCTACCCTCAAGGGCCAGATCCAGTCCGCGGGACTGTCCATCGCCCAGCTGGTCACGACGGCGTGGGCAGCGGCCTCGTCGTTCCGTGGCAGCGACAAGCGCGGCGGTGCCAACGGTGGCCGGATCCGGCTGCAGCCGCAGGCGGGCTGGGCGGTCAACCAGCCCGATGAGCTCGCCCAGGTGGTGCGCGTCTACGAAGGCATCCAGGACACGTTCAACGCCACCGGCGGTGCGCAGGTGTCCTTCGCCGATCTGGTCGTCCTCGGCGGTGCGGTCGGTGTCGAACAGGCCGCTCAGGCCGCCGGTTTCCCGGTGACGGTGCCGTTCACGCCAGGCCGCACCGATGCGACCCAGGCCCAGACCGACGTCGAGTCGTTCGACGCGCTCGAGACCCAGGCCGACGGGTTCCGCAACTACGTGTCCAAGGACGCGCAGATCCCCGCGGAGTTCCTGCTCATCGACAAGGCGAACCTGCTCACGCTCAGCGCGCCGGAGATGACCGTGTTGATCGGTGGTCTGCGCGTGCTCGGCGCGAACTACCAGTCCTCGCCGCTCGGCGTCTTCACTCAGACCCCGGGTGCGTTGACGAACGACTTCTTCGTCAACCTTCTCGACATGGGTACCGAGTGGGCACCGTCGACCACCGACGACAACGTCTACGAAGGCCGCGACCGCGCCTCCAACGCGGTCACCTGGACCGGTAGCCGGGTCGACCTGGTCTTCGGCTCCAACTCGCAGCTGCGAGCCGTGGCCGAGGCCTACGCGACCGACGACGCGAAGGAGAAGTTCGTCCACGACTTCGTCGCCGCGTGGACCAAGGTGAGCAACCTGGACCGGTTCGACGTCACAGCCTGATCCGAACAGCGAAACACCCTGCGGCGCAGGGTGTTTCGCTGTTGGTCAGGACTCGGCTAGCTCGGCCAGCCGGTCCACCGACGCCTGCAGCTTGTCGGCTGTGGTGGCCTTGGCCCGTACCTGACGCAGCTCGTCGTGCAGTGCGGTCCAGTCGTAGGTGTGGGTCACCCGGGTGTGGGTCTCGTCGATCGGCTCGAGTTCCCAGCGCCACAGGTGTCCGGGCGGGGTCTTGTCGCGCTCGGACGGATTCCACGCGATGCGGCGGCCCTCCTCGAACTCGACGATGTGGTTGTCGCGGTCGGCACCGTTGGTGAGCGTGGTGGTGAACACGTCACCGACCGCGCGGACCCGCTGGCCCGCGCTCGCCTGCGCGAGGTTGTCGTTGCCGTCCCAGCGCGGCTGCTGCTCGGGATCGGCGATCAGGTCGAAGATCGCGGCGGGGCTCGCCGCGATCTCTCTGGAGGCGTGGACGATGCGTGGCACGTCGATGGTTTCGGTCACCCGGCCGATAGAACCAGCAGCTCACCCACCCCGGCAACCATTCCGCTCGAGCGCGCGACTAATCGACGCAGACGCGCGGCGTTCCTCAGCTGCGCATGGCCGGCGCGCATGCGGAGGCACGCCTAACTCGTTCGGTACACCGCGAAGACGGGAATCTCGCGACTGGTGTTGTCGCGGTACTCGGCGATCACCTGGTCGTTGAAAGCGTTCATCATGGTCCTCTCGTCAGGTTGCTCCCCTGCCCCAACGATGTAGGTGCGCCCCGCATTCCAGCGCTGTCCACGGCATATGCGCCGAAGTCGTGACGTACTCTAACGTTGCGGGGTGCTAGGACATTCACATGCGACGAGCGGGGCGCTGGCCTGGGCCGGTACTGCCGCCGCGCTACCGCTCACAGTCGCCGCTTTCCCGCTGTTCGACAGCGACACAACGAAATTCGGCATCGCCGAACTCATCATGGGCACGCTGCTCACCGCGGGTGCCGCGCTGCTGCCGGACGCGGATCATCCCAACGGCACCATCTCGCACGTGCTCGGCCCGGTGTCACATCACCTGTGCCGGTTGATCTCCTGGGTGTCGGGCGGACATCGCCACGGCACGCATTCGCTGCTGTTCGTCGTTGCCGCGGTCGCGGCGACCTGGGCGGGCGAGCACTATCTCGGTAGGCCGTTCACGCTGGGCCTGGTGTTCTTCCTCCTCGCGCTGGCGGTGCGTTCGCTGCACCTGTGCCCGCCGGGCAAGAGCGTTCGGACCTACGGGACGGTGATCGTGCTGGCGACGGCGGGGACCTTCGCTGTCGACCACTGGATCGTCGACCGGCCGGTGTGGCTCCCGATCTGCGTGGGTCTCGGATGTCTGGCACACCTGCTCGGTGACTGCCTGACGGATCGGGGCTGCCGATTGCTGTGGCCGTTTCCGTTGCGCACCCGGGTGCCGCTGATCGAGCGGACCGGGAATCGGGTCGAGACCTGGGTCATCTCTCCCCTGTTCGTGCTCGGCACGATGGGCGCGCTCTGGTACGCGATCATGCACCGGCCGTGATCGCCGGGACGGCGGGGCTCCCCGCCGTCCCGAGCCGGCCGGCGCAGCCGGTCCTTCCAGTCATACTGCTGTTGCCACATAAGTTGATGCGCATATCGAAGTATCACGATGTTCATTGTGACCTGCCCCAGCCCCGAATGCCGGGCATCGTCGCAGGTCTCGAAGCTGCCCCGAACCCAACGCCTTTCAGTGCACAGTTGTACTCTCGGCCTGTGACGGAGCAGCTCCCCCAATCCCAGGCCGAAGTACAGGCGCTCACACGCCTCGCCGGTGACGAGTTCGTCGGCGCGGTCGACGGGATCGCGGCCATCCACCGCGCCATCTCCGATCGGGTGTTCGCGGCGGTGCGGTTAGGCGTGGGGCCCGCGGCGGCTCCGGTGAAGATCGTGCACGACGCCATCACCGATGGCGTGTACGCGGCCGTCAGCGGCACCGGCTTCGTGGTCGGCGAGGTCGCGAGCGCGATCCAGCTGCCCGGCCTCACCGCACCGTCGCGCACCGTGTGGGGTGCCGGCGTGCTGGCCGCGATCCAAGGGCTGATCGGTGACACATTGGCGGACGAGAAGCCGATCCTCGCCTCCCCCATGACCTTTCGTGTCGACGGTGTCCCGGTTCCGCCCGAACAGTTCGCCGCCCATGTCCCGGTGCCGACGACGCGGCTCGTCGTGCTCCTGCACGGACTCGTGGAGACCGAACACGCCTGGCGCCTCGGTAACCGCCCCACCTACGGCGAGCGCCTGGAAGACGACCTCGGTTACACCCCGGTCTTCGTTCGCTTCAATTCCGGCCTGCACATCTCCGAGAACGCCGCCCAGCTCAGCGCTCTGCTGTCACGCCTGGTCGACAGCTGGCCGATGCCGGTGCACGAGATCTGCCTGATCGGGCACTCGATGGGCGGACTGGTCATGCGCAGCGCCTGCCATCAAGCCGAGGAGTCGGGCCAGAAGTGGGTGCGATCGGTGCGACAGGTGGTGTGCCTCGGTTCACCGCACCACGGTGCGCCACTCGAACAGTTCGTGCACTACACGTCGGCCGCACTCGATCTCCTGCCCGAGACCCGGCCGCTGAGCACACTGTTGCGTAGGCGCAGCGCGGGCATCCGGGACCTGCGGCAGGGTTCGCTGGTCGACGAGGACTGGCGCGACCTCCACGTGGACACCCTGCGCGCGCGAGCGGTCAAGGAAGTGCCGCTGCTCCCCGGCGCCGAGCACTACTTCGTCACCACGACCATCACTCACAGCCCGAAGCATCCGCTCGGCGTGATCATCGGCGACGGCATGGTTCTCAGCGGAAGCGGGTCGGGGCGCGGCCGGACCAGGCGCCTCGATTTCGACGCGGTCAACGGCCTGCACATCCCCGCGGCGAACCACTTCAGCCTGCTCAATCACGATGCTGTCTACGAGGCACTGCGCAGTTGGTTGACGAGCATGCCCCGCCGCCCGCGTCAGGTGGATACGCTGTGGCCATGACTCTCGACCACGGCGACCCGGGCGACGCACCTGCCATTCCGCTGCCGACCGCTCCCCTGGCCAACGAGGCCCGCCCCTCGCCGGCCGAAGAAGCCAGAACGATCGCGGCGGGCACCAATACCGGCACCCTGGCGAGCCTCACCGCCGACGGCGCACCATGGGCGTCGTTCATCACCTACGGATTGCTCGACGGCGCTCCGGTGCTGAGCGTGTCACGTCTGGCCGAACACGGCCGCAACCTGGCCGCCGATCCCCGCGCCAGCATCGCGATCGTCACGCCCGACATCCCGGCCGACCCGCTGGCAGGCACCCGGATCACCCTCGCGGGTTTCGTGGAACGGCCCACCGGCGCCGAAGCCGAAGCGGCCCGTGCGGCCCACCTGACGGCGATCCCGGCGGCCAAGTACTACATCGACTACAGCGACTTCACGCTCTGGGTGCTGCGGATCGAACGGGTGCGCTGGGTCGGCGGGTACGGGCGGATGGATTCGGCCTCGGCCGCCGATTACCTTGCCGCACAGCCGGATCCGATCGTTGCGCACGCCGGGCCCGGCATCGCGCACCTCAACGCCGACCATGCCGAAGCCTTGCTGGCGATGGCCCAGCAGCTCGGCGGCTTTCCCGACGCCATCGCCGCCACCTGCGAGCGCGCCGACCGCTACGGCCTCGACTTGCGCGTGGAATCCCCCCGCGGTGTGGCGCGTACCAGGGTCGGCTACGCCGCGCCGCTGTCGGAGATCAGCGAATTGCGCGCGGCGACGGTCGAATTGGCCCGGCGGGCCCGCGCGACGGACTGATCACGCCTCGTACAGCTCGAGCGGCAGGTCGTCCGGATCGAAGAAGAAGGCCATCTGCTTGCCGGTGTGTTCATCGGTGCGCAGTTCTTCGGTCCGGACGCCGCGTGCCCGCAGCTCGCGCAGGGCAGCGGGCACACTCGTGACCGCCAACGCCAGGTGCCGCAAGCCCGCCGCTTCCGGCCTGCTCGGACGTGCGGGCGGGTCGGGGAACGAGAACAGTTCGACGCGAACCCCGCCGGGTAACTCGATGTCGAGCTTCCACGAATCGCGGTCGGCCCGGTAGTTCTCGGCCAGCACGGCGCCGCCGAGGGTTTCGGTATAGAAACGCTTCGAGCGGACGTAATCGGTGGCGATGATCGCGATGTGGTGGATGCCGAGAAATTGCACGGCGGTCAGGTCCACAGCACGGCGACCAGCACGTTCACGATGGCGAGGCCACCGGCGGCGTCGGTCATCCAGTCGATCTGCTTGCCCCGCTTCGCATCACCCCTGCCCATTTCGGCGAACGCGGCCACCGCCACCGCGACAACCAGCTTCACAGCCAGTTTCGTCGTGTCAGGGTCCTTGTCGAGCGAGTCGATTCCCGAGGCCATCCCGGCCAGGATCACGCCGGTGATCAGCTGCGCGCGAGCACCCCACACCATCAGCTCCGACACCACCGGACGCGACGCGACATAGCCACCGACCACCGCGGCCATGCCGAGCAGATGGCTGACGACCACCAGGTTGTACACGAATTCCATGGTTTCGAAGCCTAGTTCAGACGAAAGCGGCCGGTGCCCGAAGGCACCGGCCGGTTCAGACGAACTTTTCCGTGGGGAGCTCAGCCCACCTGCTGGTCCAGCAGGTGCGCGTCCTTTTTGACGCCGAAGGCGGTGATGATTTCCATGACACCGATGATGATCAGGAAGATGCCGACGACCCAGACCAGGGTGGCCAGCGACGTGATCGGCCACACGATCAGGATGACACCGGCCAGCGCGCTGATGAGGCCGTAGAAGATCTGCCAGCCACGGCCGGGGACGCCCGACTCCGAGATGGCGGCGAACAGGACGGCGACGCCACGGAACAGCCAGCTGATGCCGATGAACAAGCCGAGCAACATAATCGAGGCGAGGTCGTCGCGGAAGCAGAACACACCGATGATCAGCGACAGCACACCACTGATGAAGGACAACACGCGAAAGCTCGTGCTCGGCAGATGGGTGAAGGCGGCGATCAGCTGGAAGATGCCGCTGACAACCATGTAGATGCCGAACAGGATGCCCGCCACGAGCAGTGACGGACCGGGCCACACCAGCACGATGATCCCGAGGACCACCGCGAGGAGGCCGGTGACCAGAATTGTTTGCCAGGTCTTCTTGGCAAGAGCCGTCAACGGGCTCCCCAGCACGGTATTTGTCGTCATAACGTGATGTTATGCCCGGTCGCTCTGGTTATCCGGAAAATAGCTGGCGCTGTGATCGTGTCGCGATCGCGCATGGCCCGCCGCGTGGGCCGGGAAGCGGGCCACCACATCGTTGCCCTCGCGAAAGTTTGGTCCGCGACAGTCCCGGGTAGATGAAGAATGTGTCGGTTGTACTCGTGCTGCAAGCTCGGGGCCTCGGTGAGCTTCTCTCCGCGGTCCCGGCTCTGCGTGCCCTGCGCCGGGCCGAACCACAGAGCCGGATCGTCCTGGCGGCGCCACATCGACTGGAGCAGATCGTCGACCTGATCTCCTCGGTCGACGAACTCGTCGCCACCGCCGATCCGGCCGCCTTGATCTGGGATGGTCCCGCGCCCGAATTGGCGGTGAACCTGCACGGTCCCGACGGCGCCAGCGCGCGAGCACTGGCCGATACCGGGGCCGCGCGGATCATCGGTCACCGCACACCCGCCCTGCCCAAGCTCGCCGGTCCGCGCTGGGATCCCGAAGCGCATGTGGTCGACCGGTGGTGCCGACTGCTCGAGGGCGAGGGCATCGACGCGGATCGACGCAACCTCGGGCTGGTGCCACCGGTGGCCTCCATCAGCCGTCGCGATTGCATCGTCGTCCACATCGGCGCGGGTGCGCCCGCGCGGCGGTGGCCGCCGGAGCGGTTCGCCGCGGTGGTGCGGCACCTGCTGGTGCTCGGCCGCGACGTGGTGCTCACGGGCGACCCGTTCGAGCACGACATCGCTCGACAGGTGGCCGCGCAGGCGGGCTTGCCCGACGACCGGGTCCTCGCGGGTCGGCAGAACCTCACCGATCTCGCGGCGACGGTGGCCGAGGCCGCCCTCGTGATCAGCGGCGATACCGGTGTCGCACATCTGGCGACGGCGTTCGGCACCCGCACGGTCCTGCTGTTCGGTCCGACGCCGCCGCGCCGGGGCGGCCCGCCCGCACACCTGCTCGGCAGGCATGCCGTGCTGTGGGCCGGACAGGTCGGCGATCCGGACGGCTTGTCGCCCGACCCCGGCTTGCTGCGGATCGGGGTGCCCGAGGTGATCTCAGCGGTCGATATGCAACTGGCCAAGCAGGCATGGGCCGAATCCGGCAGGTCGCGCTACCGCCGCGTGGGCTGAGCCGGGTCGGCATCGGCCGCGTCCCGTAGCGCGGCGGCATGGGCCGCCAGCGCGCTGGGCCAGTACTTGTCGAGATAGTCACGGGCGTCGTTGAGGCCGCGGGGGTCAAGCGAGTAGAGGTGCCGGTTGCCGTCGCGGCGCATGCGGACGAGGTGGGCCTCACGCAGGACACGCAGGTGCTGAGACGCGGCTGAGCTGGTGATTCCGGTGGCGGCGGCGAGGTCGGCCACCGAGCGGGGACCCTGCGGCAACGATTCGAAGATCGCGCGCCGGGTGGGATCGGATAACGCCGTGATGGCACGGACTCCGTTAGCGGCCACTGAATCAGTGTCCCCGGGATGCGGAGTTTCGGCAACGATCTTGAGCAGGGGAATTTCACCCGGTGAGTCCAAGGATGTTGGCTATTCGTTAGGGTATTGTTATAGATCAACTGGGGTTATAGCGCTTCGTGATCGCGACCACAGGATTGGCCGCGAAGGTTACGGTTTAGCTACGTTCATAAACATGTTCGTGACCAACCCGTTATCTGCTCGAGTCTCCGACGCCTTCGCAGGTCGTTGGGGAGGCGTGGTCGCGGGTGCGGTGGCCCTGTCCGCACTCGTGGGTACCTCCGTCGCCACTTTCAGTGAGCCCGAGAGCCCTGTCCCCACTACCACGATCGCCGCGGATGCCACCGAGGCCATCAACACCGGCCAGTCGCCGTACCGCTTCACCGCGTACACCCCCGCCGAGGCCCAGGGCCCGCAGGGCGAGACCCCCGCGTCCGCCCCGATCGCGTGGGAGGAGCACCGCGAAGCGGTCGGCCTGGAATTGCCGCCGCTGCCGGTCCTCGCTCCCCCGCCGCCCCCGCGCCCGCAGACCGTTCGCCCGGTCACCGGCAGGCTGACCTCCTACTACGGCGCCCGCTGGGGCACCGCGCACAACGGCATCGACTTCGGTGACCCGATCGGCGCACCGATCTTCGCCGTCACCGACGGTACCGTGATCGAGGCCGGTCCGGCTTCGGGCTTCGGCCTGTGGGTCCGCGTCCAGCAGGATGACGGCACCATCGGCGTGTTCGGCCACGTGAACGACATCCTGGTTCAGGTCGGTCAGCACGTCAGTGCCGGTGAGACCATCGCCACCGTCGGTAACCGTGGCAACTCCACCGGCCCCCACCTGCACTACGAGGTGCATGTGCCGGACGGCTCGCTCTACGGCGCCCCGATCGATCCCCACCCGTGGCTCGCCGCGCGTGGCATCGATGCCGGCGTCGCCCAGGACTGATCCCTCGCTCATCCACTGATCGCCGCCCGGCGCGCGATCAGAAATTCCCGAAGCCGCGCGACCGCGAGCGTCGAGTTATGGTCTCCCGAGACCAGACCGACCTCGCGGTCGCGTTCGCCATCGATGGGTATCACCGCCAGGTCGGGATTGGCGACCTCGGCGGCGGGCAGCAGCGCGACCCCCTGCCCGAGCGCGACCAGTGCGCGCAGGGTTTCGAACTCGGTGATCTCGAACACCACTCGCGGTGTGAAACCCGCTGCGGCACACCAGGTGTCGAGCAGAGTGCGCAGCTGATAGCTGGGCGGGTTCGCGATGAACGTCTCGTCGGCCAGTTCGGCGAGGTCGATGTGGGTGCGCCGGGCCAGTGGATGCGTGCGTGAGACGTGCAGGTCGATGCGCTGACGTCCGAGGTCGACGGTCGGCAGGTCGGCGGGCGGCGGGATCATCACCGCGAGGTCGAGCCTGCCGTCGCGCACCTGCTCGGCCAATGCCTCGCCGTGTGCCTGGACCAGGTGCAGCCGGATCCGCGGCGCGCGGGTGTGGAACTGCGCGAGCAGCGAGGGAATACTGATCGGGCCCAGCGTGAGCGGGAACCCGAACCGCACCAGCCCGCTGTCAGGGTCGGCGTCGGCACGCACCCGGTGCACCGCGTCGTCGAGTGCGCGCACCAGTCCACGTGTTCGTTCATAGAGGTCGCGGCCAGCCGGGGTGAGGGCGACCCCGCGCCCGACCGGCTGGAACAAGGTCACGCCGAGTAGCTGCTCGATTGTTTTGATGCGGCGGCTGAGCGAAGACTGCGGCACCCCGAGCCGCTGGGCGGCCCGGGTGAAGTGACCTTCTTCGGCCGCCGCGTCGAAGGCAGACAGCAGCGGAGCCAGCGTATGCGCGCCCAACTCCGTTGAATCATCCATATTCGGATCATATATTTGGCGATTCCGTGTTGGACGGATCACTACTCCCGGCGTGACGATAGCGGTACACAGCTCACGGGAGGTTCGACCATGAACGACACCACACCCACACCGCTCGAATCCGGCAGTGGCGACGACATTCTCGACGCGGTGCTGATCGGTGGCGGCATTATGTCGGCCACGCTCGGGGCGCTGCTGAGCACTCTCGCGCCGGACTGGTCGATCGCACTGTTCGAGCGCCTCGGCGAACCGGCGGCCGAGAGCAGTCATCCGTGGAACAACGCGGGCACGGGGCACTCGGGGCTGTGCGAGCTCAACTACATGCCCGACGCGAGCGATGGCGCCAAGGCGGCCGGGATCGCCGACCAGTTCGCGCTCTCGCGCCGGTTCTGGTCCGCACTGGCGCACCGCGGCGAGCTGGAGCCCGCCACGTTTCTTACCCCGACACCGCACGTCACGGCCGTATTCGGCGAGCGCGATATCGCCTACTTGCGGCAGCGGTACGCGACGCTGCGGGAACTGCCGGCGTTCGCGGAGATGGAATACACCGAGGACCGTGCGGTGATCGCCGACTGGGCGCCGCTGCTCGTGCGCGGCCGCGCCGACGGCGACGCGATGGCGGCCACCCGGCACGTCGCGGGCACCGATGTCGACTTCAGGGCGCTGACCAGGTCGTTGTTGTCGACGATGCGTTCGGCGGGCAATGCGGTCCGGATGCATCGCGAGATCACCGGACTCACCCGAGGCAAAGACGGGCTGTGGACCGTGCGCGGGCGCGATCTCGACAGTGGACGGCGGTTCCAGGTGCGGGCCCGGTTCGTGTTCGTCGGCGCGGGCGGATACGCGTTGCGGCTGTTGCAGCGGGCAGGTCTGCCCGAAGTGCGGGGGTACGGGGTGTTCCCGCTGGGTGCGCAGTTCCTGCGGACCGACAATCCCGAGGTCGTCGCCGAGCACCACGCCAAGGTCTACAGCCAGGCGGCGCTGGGCGCACCGCCGATGTCGGTGCCGCACCTGGATCGTCGCGAGGTCGACGGCGCGGGCGCATTGCTGTTCGGCCCCTACGCCACGTTCAGCACCCGCCTGCTGCGCCACGGCAAACTCACCGACCTGTTCACCACCCTGCGCCCGCACAATATCGTCCCGCTGGTCGCGGTCGGCCTGCGGAATTTCGATCTGGTCCGTTACCTCGTGACCGAACTACTGGCCTCACCCCGGCGCAAGTTCGCGCAACTCCAACGCTTCTACCCGACCGCCGACCCCGCCGATTGGACCTTGGTCAACGCCGGGCAACGCGCCCAACTGGTGAAACCCGATCGCCGGCGCGGCGGAGTCCTCGAATTCGGCACCGAACTGGTCACCGGCGCGGACGGCAGCATCGCCGGTCTGCTCGGTGCCTCCCCCGGCGCCTCCATCGCACCGTCGATCATGCGGGACCTGCTCGAGCGCTGCTTCCCCGAACGCCGATACGAGTGGGCCCCCCTACTCGCGGAATTGCTCCCGCCGGTCGGTTCGGCCACCGAGTTCGCTTCGTAAACAACTGTTGGACAAGCGAATCCGCACTCCGGCTACAGCCGGGGTGCGGTGCGCGGTCACCGTGGGGACGCTAGGAGGGCGTCGATCAGGCGGTGGCTGCGGGCGGTCATCTGGGTGGCCGTCTGGTCGGGGTGGCGTAACCACCACAGGACCAGCGAGGTCACCGCGCCCATCCAGACGTCGGTCAGCGCGGACAGGTCGGTGGGGTCGGTGAGGTCGACGGCACCGATGGCGTCGGCGACACCGCGGGCGGCTTGGGCGGCGATCCGGCGGCGTGCGGCGCGGACGGCGTCGGCGGCGGGTCCGTCATCGGGGTGGGAGCGGTCGAAGAGCACGGTCCAGTCGTGCGGGCGCGGTTCCAGCGCGACGAAGATCGCGTCGAGGGTGCGTTCGGCCTTGGTGAGACCACCCGCTCCGGCGATGGCTGATTCGATCGCGTCGAACAGGACAGCCGCCGCCCGGTCCACACAGGCGATGTAGAGCCCGTCCTTGGACTGGAAGTAGGTGTAGACCAGCGGCTTGGACACCCCCGCGCGCTGGGCGACGTCGGCGAGGGACAGCCCCGCGTAACCCACGCGGCCGATCTCGGCGACGGCGGCGTCGAGGATCTGCTGTTCGCGCTCGGGGCGCGGGACGCCCTTGGTACCGGCTGTGCTCACCCATTTATCCAACCATTCGACCCAGCGCCGGTTGACACCCAATTGCCCACTTTGTAATTTACTATTCAGTAAATTGACCCGCCGCTCGACACGACAGGAGACCCCGTGTTCGCCGAAGTCGCACAATCGGTGCTGCTCAACCCGCCCGCGCTCCCCGGCATGATCGCCCGATTGGTCCGTGCTGAGCGGCAGGAGATCGCCGGGAAGACTGTGGTGCTCACGGGAGCCTCGTCGGGCGTCGGCAAAGCCGCGGCGCACGCTCTCGGCCGGGAGGGCGCGCGGGTGGTTCTCGTCGCCAGGAATGCCGAACCGCTCGCCGAGGTGCGCGATGCGGTCCGCGCCGAAGGCGGCGACGCCGAGATGATCACCTGCGACCTCGCCGACGCCGAGCAGAACGACGCACTGGCCAAAGCTCTGCTCGAGCAGTTCGGGACCGTCGACGTGCTGGTGAACAACGCGGGCCGTTCGATCCGCCGCGGGGCCGCCGACACCACCGACCGGTTCCACGATTACGAGCGCACCATGGCACTGAACTACTTCGGGGCGACGCGGCTCACGATGGGGCTGCTGCCGTCGATGCTCGACGCGGGCGCCGGGCACATCGTCAATGTCGCGACGTGGGGTGTGGCCGCCGGGTCGATGCCGCTGTTCACCGCCTATCACGCGTCGAAGGCGGCGCTCGGCGCGTTCGGACGCAGTCTCGGCGCGGAGACAAGGCGCCGCGGCGTGCACGTCACCACGATCGGCTACCCGCTGGTGCGCACGGAGATGATCGCGCCCACCGGCAAATACGCCGACGCGGCGGCACTGTCGGCCGAGGAGGCCGCCGACTGGATCACCACCGCGATCCGGACCCGCCCGGTCGAGCTGTACCCGACCTACACCCGTGTCCTGCAGGCCCTCGCGCTCGTATCGCCCCGCGCGGTCGATGCCGCCATCTGGCGCATGGGAATCTGAGACAACCCCTAGAACTGGGGTAGGCCGACCCGTACCCGGGTATCGGAATCGAACCGTTCCGCAGCGGGACGTGGTGTGGCGCACCGGATTTCTACCTTCGATTCATGGCGACGATCGACCTCACCCAGACTCTGTCCCGCATCGGTTTCCGCACTGCGCGCGATGGCACCGACCGTGCTCCCTGGCACGGCCCGCTGCTGGTGAATTCCGCGCTCATGGCCGCGCTGGTCGTGGTGTCGATCGTCGGGATGGTGGTGGACGACCGGCTGTTGCTCGGCGAGTCGGTGTGGCTCAAGCCGGCCAAGTTCGGCCTCGCCTTCGCCCTCTACGGCGTGACCCTGGCCTGGATTCTGCGGTTGCCGCATCGCGGGCGGCGGGCCACCTGGTGGCTGGGCACCGTCTTCGCGATCACCGGGGTCGCCGATGTGGGGTTCATCGCGATGCAGGCGGCGCGCGGGACGTTCAGCCATTTCAACGACTCCACCGACCCGGTCAACGAGATCGGACAGCAAGTGTTCGCCTCCGGTGTGCCCGGGTTGTTCCTCGCGAATCTTGTCCTGGCGGTGATCATTTCCTGGCAGAAACTCGCCGATCGGCCGACCCGGATCGCGTTGAAGGCCGGGCTGTGGCTGGCGGTGACCGGGATGGCGCTCGGGTACCTGATGGGGTTGACCGGGCCGCAGCTCGTCCGTCAAGCGGACGGCACCGTGGTGGGGCTGGTCGCCGGGCACACGGTGCGGCCCGGCGATACCGCACGTGACAGTGCCGCGGGCATGCCGATCACCCACTGGAGCACCATCGGCGGCGACCTGCGCATCCCGCACTTCGTCGGCCTGCACGGCATCCAGGTCCTGCTGCTGCTCGCCGTCGTCTTGGTCGCCCTAGCTCCCCGTTACCCCTGGTTGCGCACCGAAACGACCCGCGCCGCCCTGCTCGTGGTTGCCGTCCTCGGCTACTTCGGCTTGCTCACGCTCGTGGCGTGGCAGGCCCTGCGCGGACAGGCCATCACCAGCCCCGACCTCGCGACCGCCGGTGCCGCCGCGGCCCTCGCGCTCTTCGTCGCAGGGGGCGTCACGGCCGTGTACCTGCGCGCCAGAGAGACATTGTCGACCTAGCGCCGTTGTCGCCCACCCGTCCCGTGTTCCCACTGATTACCGTGGGGAACACGGGATTTCGCGCGATCAGCGCAGCCGTTCGGCTTCCCGGGCCAACTGCACCAGGGTCGCGCTCAACTCCGACAACTCCGCCGGGGAGGCACCCTCCCCCACCGCCGTCGCCACATCCTCGGCCGCACACCGCGCCGCGAACCACCGATCGGCAAGATCGGCGGCCTCCTGCGCGGTGAGCACGACCGCGTCCTCGGGGATCCCGGTCCCCTTGAGACTGCTGCGGTGCTCATAGGCACGTTGGCGACACGATTGGCGGCAATAGCGGCGACGCCGACCCGACTCCGAATCCACGATCTCCCGCCCGCACCACAGGCAGGACAGCAGGCGACTGCGCGACATGATCGGAAACCCTATCGGCCCGCGAAGCGATTCGCCGGTTCAGGTCTCGCTGAGCGGGCACCCCCTCGGTACCGAACTACCGTCGGGCGCTGATTCGGGGGTAGCTCGGACGTGAAGGCCCTGCGACTACAATGGAACAGTTCAGACTTCCCGTGCGTTGAAGTAATACCAAGACCTGTTTTCGGCGCGCCTCCGCCGATGGACTGACCGAAGGGTGCGACGAAGGAGTACCCGTAGGGAGGGAAGAGGCGGAGTTCAGCGCCGAAAACCGCGGCCCCGGCCGCCAAAAAATACAGGAGCACACATGGCAGATCGCGTACTCCGGGGCAGCCGGCTCGGAGCGGTGAGCTACGAGACCGATCGCGACCACGACCTGGCCCCGCGCCGGATCGCCCGCTACCGCACCGACAACGGTGAGGAGTTCGACGTCCCGTTCGCCGACGACGCGGAGATCCCGCCCACCTGGTTGTGCCGCAACGGCCAAGAAGGTCAGCTCATGGAGGGCACCTCCGTGGAGACCAAGAAGGTCAAGCCGCCGCGCACCCACTGGGACATGCTGCTGGAACGTCGCAGCAAGGAAGAGCTCGAGGAACTGCTCAAGGAGCGCCTCGACCTCCTGAAGACCCGTCGCCGCGGGTAGAAGTTCGAACACACGACGCCGAAGGCCGCCTACCCGATTCGGGAAGGCGGCCTTCGGCGTTCTCGGCGCGCCAAGAATTCAGTGACTGGCGACCTTGCGGTACTGCAGTAGTGCCGCGGGCATCGCGATGGCGAGGATGACCAGCGAGCAGATGATCGCGTAGAGGATGCAGTTCTCGGCCGCCCAGCCCGTCGCCGGGACGAAGCTCGGGGGTGAGTCGTTCTCGAAGAGCTTGCGGCCCGCTGCCGAGACCGCGGTGATCGGGTTCCATTCGGCGATGGCGCGCAGCGGGCCCGGCAGCGTCTCGGCGGAGATGAACGCCGAGGAGATGAACGTCAGCGGGAACAGCCAGATCAGCCCAGCGCTCTGTGCCACTTCCACCGTCGGGGAGACCAGACCGGTCAGCGCGCCGACCCACGACATCGCGAACGCGAACAGCAAGATGATCGCGAACGCGATCACCGCGTCGCCGACGCTGCCGTGGATGCGCCACCCGACGATGTACCCGCAGATCGACATCACGCCCAGACTGACGATATTGACGACAAGGTCCGAGAGGGTGCGCCCCATCAGGACCGCCAGCCGCGACATCGGCAACGTCCGCATCCGGTCGATGATGCCCTTCTGCAGGTCACCGGCCAGCCCGACGGTGGTGAACGCGGCATTGAACGCCACGGTCTGGGTGAAGATGCCCGCCAGCAGGAATTCCCGGTACTGGTCGCCGCCGAGCGAGGCACCGAAGATGTAGGCGAACAGGAACACGAACATCAGCGGCTGGATGGTCGCGGTGACCAGCAGCGTCGGCACTCGCAGGATGGTCAGCAGGTTGCGGTAGGCGACGATCGCACTGTCACGCACGAACCGGGCCCGTGGTTCCCGCTCCTCGGAAGCGGAGGGACGGGGGGTGTTCGGCTGGATCGGCAGATCGCGGGTTTCGTACTCGTCCACCGTGACGTCGGGGGCACTCATGCCTGCACCTCGCTGACGCTCGGCTCCGGGATGACTGCCATGGCAGCAGTGTCTATCAACCGCTCGCTGCGCTCGCTCACGACAGGACCTCCTCTTGCACGTCGTCGGTTTCGGGTTCGGGGATCGGCGCCGCCGGGGTGCCGGTGAGGGAAAGGAAGACATCGTCGAGAGTGGGGCGCACGACGTTCGCGTCGAGGACGCAGACGCCGGCGTCGTCGAGGCGGCGCAGCGCTTCGACCATCGTGCGTGACCCGTTACCGACGACCACCGACACCTCGTCGCTGCCGGGTTCGTGGATGGGCTCGCCGACGCCGACCTGCTGCAGGACCGTGACCGCGGGCCACGGGCTCTGCCCGGCGGCCAGGGTGACGGTGAGCCGGTCACCGCCGATGGAGGTCTTGAGTTCGTCGGCGGAACCGCGGGCGATGACCGTGCCCTTGTCGATAACGGTGATCCGGTCGGCGAGCAGGTCGGCCTCTTCGAGGTACTGGGTGGTGAGCAGGACGGTGGTGCCGTCGTCGACGAGATCCCCGATCACCTGCCACATGTCCAGGCGACCGCGCGGATCGAGGCCCGTGGTCGGTTCGTCCAGCACCACCACCGGCGGCCGCGCCACCAGCGCACCGGCCAGGTCGAGCCGACGCGCCATGCCACCGGAGTAGGTGCCTGCCCGCCTGCCCGCCGCGTGGTCGAGTCCGAACGCGGTGAGCAATTCCTCCACGCGGGCGACGGACTGCTTGCGGCCCATGCCGTACAGCCGCGCCACCATGCGTAGGTTCTCGTAGCCGGTCAGGTTCGCGTCGACCGCCGCGTATTGGCCGGACAACCCGATCCTGGTGCGCGCGCTGGCCGGGTCGGCCAGCACATCGATACCGGCGACCCGCACCGAACCGGCGTCGGGCCGCAACAGTGTGGTGACGATCCGCACCGTGGTGGTCTTGCCCGCGCCGTTGGGTCCGAGCAGACCCAGCACGGTGCCCGCCGGGATCTCCAGGTCGATCTCCTTCAGTACGCGCACTTTGCCGTAACTCTTGGCAAGGCCGCGTACTTCTACCGCGAGGCTCACGGTCGCATCTCCTTCTGGCCGGTGCCGCACACGGTGATCTCCGGGACGGCGTCGAGGTGGCGATGCAGCACGGGGCCGATCACCGCCAGCGATTCCGGTGTGGTCATCGCCGCGTGCCTGCAGGGCAGGTCGTGGTTGTGGATGTTGCCGGTGACGAAGGGCTGCCAGGCCTGCGCGCACCGGCTCGGATCGGCGGCGTTGATCTCGTCCGCCACGGCGGTGAAGAACACGAGGTCGCCGTCGAAGGTGCGCGGCCGGAACCGGTTGGCCATGACGGTGCCGTCGGCGTACCCCGTGTAGAGGCGTTGCAGGTGGTCCACCGAGAGCGCGGCGAACGGGCCCGCCTGTGCCCGCAGTAGATCCGCCGCTTCGTGCAGGTCGAGGTCGGCGGGCAACGGTGCGCCGTCGACCAGATCGGCGCCGAACTCGCCGAGGATATCGGCGACGCTGGGCATCGAGGTGTCGAGCCAGCGGTCGCCGAGCTGGTAGCTGTCCATCATCGCCAGCAGCTCGACGTCTTCGCCCGCGTCTTGCAGCTGAACGGCGATCTCCTGCGCGATCAGGCCGCCGAGCGACCAGCCGAGCAGGTGGTAGGGCCCGTGTGGCTGGATCGACTTGATATGGGCGACATAGTGTCCGGCGGCCTCGGGAATCGAGGTGAAGCCGTCGTCGCCGGACACGTGCGGGGCCTGCAGGCCGTACACCGGGCGCTGCGGGGCGAGATGGGCAAGCAGTCCCGCGTAGCACCAGGCCAGACCGATCGCCGGGTGCACGCAGAACAGCGGGGTGTCGTGCGGGCTGGTGGACGGGCGGATAGCCAGCACCGGGCTGGTCGCCGCCTCGATCACCGCGTCCGGGTCGATGTCGTCGAGCTTGGCCGCGATGGCCGAGGGAGTGGCGTCGCCGAACATCATCTGGACGGGCATCTCGTAGCCCTGCTCACGCAGTGCCGCAACGACTTTGGTGGCCAGCAGGGAGTTGCCGCCGAGTTCGAAGAACCCGTCGTCCACGCCGACCCGCTCGACCCCGAGCACCTCGGCGAACACCGTGCACAGCGCTGTCTCGGCGGCGGTCACCGGTGCGCGGTAACCACCGGCCGCGATGAACACCGGCTCGGGCAGCCGGGCGCGATCGAGCTTGCCGACGGGACTCAGCGGCACTTCGTCGAGCAGCATGATCGCCTGCGGGACCATGTAGTTCGGCACGTGCGCCGCGACGTGCTCGAGCAGTTCGGGCACGCTCGGTGCGGTCCCGTTGCGCGCCTTCACGTACGAGACCAGGGCGGTCGCGCCGGCCTGCGTGGTGTGCCCGATGGTGAGCGCGAGCTCGACATGGGCGTGCCGGGCGAACGCGACGTCGATCTCGCCGAGTTCGATCCGGAAACCGCGGACCTTGACCTGATGGTCGGTGCGGCCGACGTACTCCACGTCCAGCGCCGACTTCGTGCCATTCCGCCAGCGCACCAGATCGCCTGTGCGGTACATCCGTTCGCCGGGTGCGCCATAGGGATCGGCGACGAACCGCTGGGCGGTGAGACCCGGCCGGTTGAGGTAGCCGCGGGCCAGGGCCGAGCCGGCCAACTGCAGTTCACCGGTGACACCGATGGGTGTCGGATGCAGTCGCCGGTCCAGCACCGTCGCCGCGACACCGCGGATCGGCCCACCGATGGTGATCGGCCCCTGCGGGCTCATCGGTTGCGGCATCAAGGTGACGATGGTCGTCTCGGTGGGGCCGTACACGTTGTAGAAGTTGCGCCCCGGCGCCCAGCGGGCGAGCAGGTCCGGCGGTAGCGCCTCACCGCCGGTGAGTACGTGGGCGAGCGAGTGCACGCCAGACGGATCGACGGTGCCGAGCGCGGCGGTGGTGATGAACGCGTGGGTGATCCGTTCCCGGATGAACACCTGCCGCAGATCCTCGCCGCCCACCACCCCGACCGGGGAGATCACCAGCGTCGCCGCACCACCGAGCGCGAACAGGATATCGAGCATCGCGGCGTCGAAGCTCGGGGTGGCGAAGTGCAGCACCCGGCTGCCGGGACGCACATCGAACCGGTCGGCGGTCTCGGCGGCGAAGTTCGACAGACCACCGTGGGTGACGACGACACCCTTCGGTGTACCGGTGGAGCCCGAGGTGTAGATCACGTACGCCGGATTGTGCAGGCGCAGTGGGCGAAGCCGATCGGCGTCGGTGATCGGCGAGTCGTCGGTGCCGAGCACGCTGGCCCGGGTCTGCGGGTCGTCCAGGACCAGCCAGCGGGTGTCGGTGGGCAGCAGATCGCGGTGCTCGAGCAGCGTCAAACCCAGTGCCGCAGCGGAATCGGTGAGCATGTGACTGATCCGCTGTGGCGGGTAATTCGGGTCGACCGGCACGAACGCGGCACCCGCCTTGGCGACGGCCAGCATGGTCGCCACCGATTCCACCGAACGCGGAATACCCAGTGCCACCAGGGTTTCCGGCCCGACGCCCTGACCGATGAGGACCCGGGCGAGCCGGTTGGTCCACCGGTCGAGCGCGTCGTAGGTGACCACTGTGTCGCCGGCGCACAGCGCGACACCGTCGCGGGAACGAGCGACGGCGGCACCGAAGACCGCGGGCAGCGTCACCGCCTGCTCGGCGCGGGTGCCGTGCACCGGCGCGAGCGCGGTCCACTCGACCGCGTCGAGCAATGCCAGGTCGCCCACCGCGGTGTTCGGGTCGGCGGCCACGGCGGTGAGCAGCCGGACCAGACGGTCGCCGAGCTTGCGCGCGGTGACCTCGTCGAACAGGTCGGCCGCGAAGTTCACCGACAGGCTGATGCCGTCGCCCACCCGGTGGGCGGTCTGGGTTTCGGTGAAGGTGAACTGCAGGTCGAACTTGGCGACACCGGCGTCGGCGTCGACCGCTTCGATCCGCAGGCCGGGCAGTTCCAGCATGCGCACGGGGGTGTTGCGCACCGACAGCATCACCTGGAACAGCGGGTGATGTGCCTGGGAACGCGCCGGATTGACCACTTCGACGAGCCGTTCGAACGGCAGGTCGGCATTGGCGAAGGCGTCGAGGTCGCCGTCGCGGACGGTGCGCAGCAGGTCGACGAACGCGCGCTCGTCGGCCACCTCGGTGCGCAGCACCAGGGTGTTGACGAACATGCCGATCATCGCGTCGAGCGCCGGATGCCCGCGCCCGGCGCTGGCGGTGCCGACGGCGATGTCGGAGGTGCCGGTCACCCGGTGCAGCAGGACCGCCAGTGCCGCGTGCAGCACCATGAACATGCTGACGTTGTTCGCGGTGGCGATGCCGCGCAGCGCCCGGTGGGTCGCCGCGTCGACCGCGCAGTCGACGGTGCCGCCCCGATAGGAGGGCACCGGCGGGCGCGACCGATCGGCGGGCACGGTGAGCAGTTCGGGCAGGCCGTCGAGCACGCCGCGCCAATGGTCGAGCTGCTTGCTGATCAGCGAGTCCGGATCGTCCTCGGTGCCGAGGAGTTCCTGTTGCCACAGGGTGTAGTCGGAGTACTGGATCTCCGGGATCTGTTCGCCGAACGGTTCACCGGTCTGGATGCCACGGTAGGCGGCGGCCACCTCGGCGGCGAGCGGCTCCAGCGACCAGCCGTCCATCGCGATGTGGTGCACGACCAGCACCAGCACGTGCTCCGTCGAACGCGCCACGGCGTATTTGGCCTTGGCCGGTGGCGACTGCCCGGTGTGGTCGACGCTGATCAGCGCCGCCCGCATCGGCACCGAGGCCGACAGGTCGAATCCCGGGGTGACGAAACGGGTCACCGCGGTGTCGACCTCGCTCGCGGTGGCCGTCGCGTGGAACAGCGTGACGGCGGCGATCGCCGGGTCGAGCACCAACTGCTCGGGCTCCCCTGAGCTTTCCGGGAACACCGTGCGCAGCGTCTCGTGCCGACGTTGCACCGTGTGCAATGCGGCGATGAGTGCATCGAGGTCGACGGTGCCGTGCAGACGCAGCACGACCGGGATGTTGTAGGCCCCCGACGAGTTGGTCTCGCCCGCGGAGCCGACGTTGAAGCGGTTGAGGAACCACAGCCGGCGCTGCGCCGCGGACAGCGGGATCCGCTCCGGCCGCTGCTGGGGCACCAGGTCGGGCCGGTGTTCGTCGCCGGACGGTCCGGATTCGATGAGCGCGGCGAGTTCGGCGACGGTGGGCGCCGCGAACACGGTGCGCACTTCCAGGCGCACATTGCTGGCCGCGGCCAGGCGGGCCACCAATTGAGTGGCCAGCAGCGAGTTGCCGCCGATGTCGAAGAAGCTGTCGGTGGCGCGAACTTCGCTCGCCCCGACCAGATCCTCGAATACCCGCGCGACCGTCCGCTCGGCGTCGGTCTGTGGTGCCCGCCCCGCCGCGGCGGTGAATTCCGGTTCGGGCAGCGCGGTGCGGTCCAGCTTGCCGACCGGTGTGAGCGGCACCCGGTCGATCAGGTTCAGCGACGCGGGCACCATGTGCCCGGCCAGCCGGACCATCGCGTGACGCTTCACCCCTGCCAGTTCGGCCGGGTCGATGCCCTCGTTCAGCTGGATCCAGGCGACGATCCGATCATCGCCCGCGATCCGCCGAACCTCGGTGTGTACGAAGCGGACCTCGGGGTGGCTGCCGAGGACGGCGCTGATCTCGCCGAGTTCGATCCGGAAACCGCGCACCTTGACCTGGTGGTCGCTGCGACCGAGGTAGTCGATCTCACCGCCCGCGGTCCAGCGCACCACGTCGCCGGTGCGATACATCCGGCTGCCCGCCGGGCCGAACGGGTCGGCGATGAATCGTCCCGCGGTCAGGCCGTAGCGCTCGTGATAGCCCTGGGCGATGCCCGCGCCACCGATGTAGAGCTCACCAGGTACCCCGGTGACGACCGGCCGCAACCGTTCGTCGAGGACGAGGGCCCGCGAACCGCGCACGGGCGTTCCGATGGCTACCGGGACACCCACCCGCAGCTCCGACATCGCGGCGATGACGGTGAACTCGGTGGGCCCGTAGGCGTTGACGAACCGCCGACCCGGTGCCCAGTTCTGCACCAGGTCCGGGGGTACCGCCTCGCCACCAGCCATCAGGCCGCGCAGCATCGGCAGCGGCCAGCGGGTGGCATCGATCGAGGCCAGCACCGCGGGCGTCAGGAAGGTGTGGGTGATCTGTTCGTGTTCCAGCAGGGCCCCGAGTTCGTCACCGCCGTAGATGTCGATCGGACCGATCACCATTTCGGCGCCCGAGTAGACGGCGAGGAGCATGTCGAGCACCGAGACGTCGAAACTGGGCGTGGAGAAGAAGAACGTTCTGGAGAACCGGTCAAGACCCATGCGTTCGCGCAGGTCGAGCGCGAGGCTGGTGAGACCGCAGTGGGTGACGGTCACACCCTTGGGCAGGCCGGTGGAACCGGATGTGTAGATCTGATAGGCCAGGTCGGCGGTGCGCACCGGACGGATCCGCTCGGCGTCGCTGATCCGGACGTCGTCGTAGCCCGCCAGCTCGGTGTTCAGCTCGTCGCCGTCGATCAGCAACCACTGGGTGTCGATCGGCCCGGCGGCCTCGCGCAGCGCGTCCGCGTCGGCGCGGGCGGTGATGACCGCGCGGGCACCGGAGTCGGTGAGCATGTGCCGCACCCGGTCGGCCGGATAGCGGGGGTCGACGGGGACGAACGCCGCACCACTGGCCGCGACGCCGAAGATGGCGAGGGCGCAGTCCAGTGAACGGGTCAGACCGACCGCCACCCGGTCGCCGGTGCCGATGCCACGGGCGATCAGCGCGCGGCCGAGACGGTGTGCCCGGCTCGCGACTTCGGCGTAGTCGAGCTCGCCCACTTCCCCGGCGACGCTGCCGTCGGCGAACCACCGCAGCGCGGGCCGGTGCGGATACTTCGCCGCGGCACGCTCGAGGATGTCGGCCAGGACGACCGGCGTGACCGGGGCCGGTCCCTGCGCGGGGACGTGGTCTCGGTGCTCGAGCACGGTGAGCGGGTCCAGATCGCACACCAGTTGCCGTGGGTCGGCAGTCACCTGGGTCAGGATCTGCACGAACCGGTCGGCGAGGGTCTCGATGGTGGCGGCGTCGAACAGTTCGGTGGCGTAGACGAACTCGAACCGCAGCCCGTCGTCGTCGGCGGGGGCGACCCGCAGTTCCAGGTCGAACTTGGCCAGGGCGATGTCGAGCTCTTGCGCGGCCAGCCGCAGTCCGGGCAGTTCCAGCGACGGTGTGCGGTTGTCCTGCATGCTCAGCGCGACCTGGAACAGCGGGTGCCGGTTGCTCGCCCTGCTCTCCCGGCCGAGCGCGTCGACGACGCGTTCGAACGGCACATCGGCGTGCGCGAGGGCGGCCAGCTCGGCGTCGCGGTCGGCGTGCAGCAGTTCGGTGAAGCTGCGGCCGGGGTCGACATCGGAGCGCAGGACCAGGGTGTTGACGAACATGCCGACGAGGTCGTCGAGCTGGATGTCGGTGCGCCCGGCGACCGGGGTACCGATGGGGATGTCGCGTCCGCCGGTGACGCTGCGCAGCAGCACCGACAGCGCCGAGCGCACCACCATGAACAGGCTCACACCGGTGTCGCTGGCCAGCTCGTCCAGTGCGTGTTGCAGCGGTGCCGAGACCTCGCAGGTCACGGTGCCCGCCGTCCCCGTCGGTTCGACGGGGCGGGGGCGGTCGAACGGCAGCGGCAGTTCGTCGGGCAGTTCGGACAGGGTTTCGCGCCAGAACGCGAGCTGGGTGGCGGTGATGCTGTCCGGATCGTCCTCGGTGCCGAGTACCGACCGCTGCCACAGGCTGAAGTCGGCGTACTGCACGGGAAGTGGCGCGCGCTCGGACGTGGTGCCGCCGGTCCGGGCCACGTAGGCCAGGGCGAGGTCGCGCGTCAGCGGGCCGAGCGACCAGCCGTCGGCGGCGATGTGGTGCACGACGACGCCGAGCAGGTGCTCGTCGGATGCGGTGCGCTGCAACGACACTCGCAGCGGCGTCTGCCGGGTGAGGTCGAAGCCCCTGCGCGCGAGCGCGGTCAGTGCCGCGTGCGCCTGATCCGGTGCGGTGTCGACGACCTCGACCGCAGGCATGGCCTGGGCGAGCGGCAGGATCACCTGCTGCGCGCCGGAGAGATCTTCGGGGAAGACCGTGCGCAGTACTTCGTGGCGCTCCACCAGGTCGCTGAGGGCGGCCCGCAGTGCGTCGACGTCCAGATCTCCGCCGATTCGCAAGACGAAAGCGATGTTGTAGGCGCTCGATTCGGGGGACAATCGGTTCAGGAACCACAGCCGTTGCTGCGGCAACGACAGTGGTATGCGTCCCGGGCGCGGGGTGTGTACCGCCAGCGCCACCCGCTGCGTCCGGGGCGCTTCCGTGATCAGCCGGGCGATGCCCGCCACCGTCGGCGCCTCGAAGATCTGCCGGACGGGCAGGTCCACCTCGAAGTCGGCGTGCAGCGCGGCAGCGAGCCGGGTGGCCAGCAGCGAGTTGCCGCCGATGTCGAAGAAGCTGTCCTCGGCACCGGGGATCTGGCGGCCCAGAATCTCGGTGAACACCGCGGCTACCCGCATCTCGAGGTGTGTGCGCGGCGCGCGCGACCCACCGTTGACCACGAATTCCGGTGCGGGCAGCGCCTTTCGGTCCAGTTTGCCGGCCGGGGTCACCGGCATCGCGTCGAGCACCGCCAGCGCAGCGGGCACCATGTAGCCGGGCAGCCTGCCGCGGGCCGTGTCGAGCAGGGCGGCCGGGTCGATCGGGCCGTCGGCGGTGACATAGGACGCGAGCCGCTGCTGGCCCTGCTCGTCGACGTGGACGACCGTGAGCGCGGACCGCACGCCCGGGTGTTCGCGCAGCACATGGTCGATTTCGCGCAGCTCGATGCGGAAACCACGGATCTTGATCTGGTCGTCGGCGCGGCCGAGGAACCGCAGGCGTCCGGTCATGTCGGCGACCACGAGATCGCCTGTGCGATACATTCTTTCGCCGACTCGTCCGTGTGGGTTGGCGACGAATCGCTGCGCGGTGAGCGCCAGCTTGCCGAGGTACCCGCGGGCCAGGCCCGGCCCCGAGACGTACAGCTCGCCCGGTGTCCCCGGCGGCACCGGGTTCATCCGGACGTCGAGTACGAACAACCGCATGCCACGCACGGGCGCGCCGAGCGGCACCGGCTCCCCCGGCATCATGGCCGCGCTCGCGGTGACCGCGACGGTGGCCTCCGACGGGCCGTACATGTTGTGCATCCGATACTTCGTGGCCCAGGCGTCGACGAGCTCGTCCGAGCAGGCCTCACCACCGACGATGACCGTGCCGAGGGCAGCGAAGTCGCCCGGGGGCACGGTGGCCAGCGCGGCGGGGGTGATGAACGCGTGGGTGATGCGTTCCGAGCGCAGGAAAGCGGCAAGTTCCGCACCACCGTAGAGGTCGGCCGGGGCAACCACGATCGTCGCACCCGCGGCGAACCCGAGCAGCAGTTCGAGCACCGAAGCGTCGAAGCTGGGCGAGGAGAAGTGCATGGTGCGCGCATGGTCGGTCACCTTGAACAGCTGGATCTGTTCGCTGGCGAGCGAGGCGATACCCGCGTGGGTGACCACGACGGCCTTGGGGGTACCGGTCGAGCCCGAGGTGTAGATGAGGTACGCGGGCTGACCCGCCCGCATCGGGTGCCTGCGGTCGGCATCGGAGAGCGGAGTGGCCGAACGCACCGCGCAGTCGGCCTCGAAATCGGCCGTCCCGAACACCATCCATTCCGGTGCCCGACGATGCTTTCCGGTGGCGGTGGGCAGCCCGGCGAGGTGTTCGGGCAGGGTGAGCCCGAGCGTCGCGCCGGAGTCACCGACCATGTGCGCGATGCGCTCGGCCGGGTAGGCGGGGTCGACGGGCACGTACGCGGCGCCGGTTTTGGCGACCGCCCAGATGGCGATGATCGACTCGAGGCTGCGCGGCAGCGCGACGGCGACCACCGTTTCGGGTGCGGCACCGTGCGCGATCAGGCTGCGCGCCAACCGGTTCGAGCGTTCGTCGAGTTCCCGGTAGGTGGTGTCGAAGCCGAGGTAGCGCACCGCCACCGAGTCGGGCAGGTGTTGCGCGGTGTCGCCGAGCAGCCGGGCCAGCGTGCCCGCCGGTTCGGCCGGTGCACCGGCCACCGGAACCAGCCGGGCGATCTCGCGGCGGTCGAGCACGTCGAGGTCGCCGATGGCCGTCGTGGGGGTCGCGACGGCCGCGGCCAGCAGCCTGGTGAAACGCCGGGCGATGGCCTCCACCGTGGCGCGATCGAAAACGTCGGTGGCGAAGCCGAATTCGGCGTGCAGCGGCCCGTCGTCGTGGTTGTCGCGGACCTCGAGCTGCAGGTCGAACTTGGCGACGCCGACCTCGATCGGCACCAGTTCCGCTGTGACACCGGGCAATTCGACGCGCAGTTCGGGGGTGCGGTCGTAGGACAGCATCACCTGGAACAGCGGGTGCCGGGTGGTCGAGCGATCGGGGTTGACCAGTTCCACGAGCCGTTCGAACGGCACGTCGG
The DNA here is from genome assembly GCF_042720495.1 of Nocardia sp. NPDC058480. NCBI lineage: Bacteria > Bacillati > Actinomycetota > Actinomycetes > Mycobacteriales > Nocardiaceae > Nocardia > Nocardia sp. NPDC058480. Next base: position 299,936 of record NZ_JBHXMN010000006.1, read on the forward strand.
GGTTGGCGAAGGCATCGAGGTCGGCCTCGCGAACCAGGTCGAGGATACGGTCGAACCCGGCGCCTAGGTCCACGTCGGTACGCAACACCAGGGTGTTGACGAACATGCCGACCAGCTCGTCCAGCGCCGGATCGGACCGGCCCGCGATGGGCGTACCGATGGTGACGTCGGTGCTCGAGCACAGCCGGGCCAGCAGGGTGGCCAGCGCCGCGTGCAGCACCATGAACATGCTCACCCCGCGACCGGTCGCGAGTTCGGCTGCGGCACGCCGAGTTTCGGCATCGATCACGAATTCGACGGTGTCCCCGCCGGTGCCACGCTGCTGTGGCCGCGGCCGATCGAGGGGCAGGTCGAGCTGATCGGGCAGCCCGGCCAGCGCGCCGCGCCAGTGCCCGAGCTGCCGGGCGATGGGCGCTTCGGGGTCGGTTTCCTCACCGAGCAGTTCCCGCTGCCACATCGCGAAATCGGCGTACTGCACCGGCAGCGGCGCCCACCGGGGTGCGGCACCGCCGGCGCGCGCCGACACCGCCACCATCAAGTCCCTGGCCAACGGGGCGACCGACCAGCCGTCACCGCTGATGTGGTGCAGCACCACCAGCAGCAGGTGATCCTCGGCGCCGACCCGGTACAGCGCGACCCGCAACGGTGTCTCGGTCCGCAGATCGAAACCGCGCCCCGCCATCTGCGCGGCCAGCGCGGGGATCTCGGCGGCGGACACGTCGGTCGGCGAGAGTTCGGGTTCCACCCCGGCCGCCGGGTGGATCAGCTGGTACGGACCGTCGGGACCTTCGGGGAAACTGGTCCGCAGGCTCTCGTGGCGGTCGAGGATGTCGCGCAGACCCGCGCGCAACGCATCGAGGTCGAGATGCCCGGTGAGCCGCAAGGCCAGCGGCATGTTGTAGGCGGCAGCGTGTTCGGCGAACCGGTTGAGGATCCACAGCCGCTGCTGGGCCAGCGACAACGGCACCCGTTCGGGCCTGCGCGCGGGAACCAGTTTCGGCGTGGAGGTTTCGGGCCGATGGGTGCTGATATAGCCGGCCAGCGCGGCGATGGTGGGTGACTCGAACATTTCCCGGATGGTGAGGTTCGCATCCAGGGTGGTGTTGATCCGGGCGACCGCGCGCGCGGCGACCAGGGAGTTGCCGCCCAGGTCGAAGAAGCTGTCCTCGACACCGATCGCGGTGCCGTCCAAGGCGAGAACCTCGGTGAGGATCTCCGCGAGTGCGCATTCCAGTTCGGTCTGCGGCGCGGCGGCACCGGTGGTGACCCGTACACCCACCTCCGGCGCGGGCAGCGCCTTGCGATCGACCTTGCCGTTGGCGCTCAACGGCAGTTCGTCGAGCACGACCAGCGCCGAGGGCACCATGTAGGACGGCAGGCCGCGGCGCAGTGCCGAGAGGAGCACGGCGGGTTCGGGTGCGTGAGCGCCCTTCGCGGCGACCACATAGGCGACGAGTTCGTCGTCACCGGTGCGAGCGGTGCGGGCCACGCAAACCGCACGGGCGATGCCGTTCTGGGCGAGCAGCGCCGATTCGATCTCGCCGAGTTCGATGCGCAGTCCGCGGATCTTGACCTGGAAGTCGGTGCGGCCCAGGTATTCCAGGACACCGCCGTCGATCTGCCAGCGGGCCAGGTCGCCGGTGCGGTACATCCGCTGCCCCGGGGTGAAGGGGTTGGCGACGAACCGGTCGGCGCTCAGGTCGGGGCGACCCAGGTAGCCGCGAGCCAGCTGCGCACCGGCCAGGTACAACTCGCCGACGACACCGGGCGGTACCGGCCGCAGATGCGGGTCGAGCACGTAGGTTTGGGTGTTCCACACCGGCGAACCGATCGGCACCGTGGTGGCGTCGGCCGGGCACGGCCAGTAGGTGACGTCGACCGCGGCCTCGGTGGGCCCGTAGAGATTGTGCAGCTCCGGCCCACCGTCGGGACCGTGCAGCGCGGCATGGAAATCGCCGACGGTGGCGCCGGGCAGCGCCTCACCACTGCAGAACACCCGGCGCAGCCCCGCCCCGCCGCGCACCCGCGGGTCGGTGACGAACAGCGACAGCATCGACGGCACGAAATGCGCTGTGGTGATGGCCCTTTCGGTGATGATCCGGGCGAGGTAGGCCGGGTCACGGTGCCCTTCGGGCGCGGCGACGACCAGGCGCGCGCCGACCTGCAGCGGCCAGAAGAACTCCCAGACCGACACATCGAAGGTGGCAGGAGTCTTCTGCAGGACCGCGTCGGTGTGGTCGATGGGGTATTCGGCCTGCATCCAGCGCAACCGGTTCACGATCGCGGCATGAGTGACGCCGACGCCCTTGGGTTTACCGGTGGAGCCGGAGGTGAAGATGACGTAGGCGAGGTGATCGGGCCGCAGCGGCGCGGTGCGGTCGGCATCGGTGATCGGCGCGACGTCGTTGCCGCTGACGTCGAGAGTGTCGAGATCGACCCGGACCGCGCCCGCGGGCAGCCGGACCCCGTCGCGGTCGGCGGTGAGCACGCACACCGGATGCGCCTGTGCCACTACCGCTTCGATGCGATCGACCGGGTGATCGGGATCCAGCGGCAGGTAGGCCGCGCCGGTCGCGAGCACCGCGTAGATCCCGACGACCAGATCGATACTGCGATGCAGGCACACGCCGACCGTGGTCTCCGGGCCCGCGCCACGGGCGATCAGTTCGCGCGCCAGCTGATTCACCCGGTCGCCGAGTTCGGTGTATCCGAGTGTGCGGTCGGCGAATTCGAGACCGATGGCGTGCGGACTACGGCGCACCTGATCCTCGAACAGCGAGACCAGCGTCGCGGCCTGCATCGGCATCTCGGTGGCGTTCCACTCGCGCAACACACTGTCGTTCTCCGCGGCGGTGATCGCGGTGAGCGTGTAGGTGGGGGTGGTCGGCTCGGCGGCCAGGAAGCGCGCGAGGAAGTCGAGGTAGCGGGAGTGGTGGGCGGCGTTCTCGGACTCGCCGTAGAGCTTCGGGTTGGCCTCGAAGTCGAGTTGGATGCGGCCGCCGTCGACGTTGTAGATGTTGATCGAGAGGTCTTCGACGGGGCCGGTGGCGAGAACATGCAGCTGACCGGCGATTTCGTCGAACTTCAGCTCGTCGTGGAACAACATGATGTTGACCATCGGCCCGAAGAAGCCGCGCGCGTCGCGGGAGTAGCCGCAGTCGCGACGGATGTCGTCGGAGCGGTAGCGCTGGTGGCGCAGGGCGCCGGTGATCTGCAGTTCGGTCTGGCGCACGACGTCGGCGACGGTGGTGTGCTCGTCGAACCGGACCCGCAGCGGCACCACGTTCGACACCACGCCCGCCGAACGGCGCAGCGCGACGGTGGTGCGGGCCGAAACCGGCAGGCTCAGTACGACATCGGAGTCGCCGGTGACCGAGCGGACGTAGGCGGCCAGTGCGGCGACGATGAGCGCCGAGTTGGCCGATCCGTGCGTGGCGATCGCGTCGGCGAGCAGGGTGTCGAGGTCGGCGTCGAGTACTGCTGTGGCACGGTGGCGTCCCGCGTCGTGGGTATCGCCCGCGGCGGTGACCGACGACAGTGTCATCGGTTCGCCGACGCCGGCGAGCTGTTCGGTCCAGTACTCGCGGTCGGCCCGGAACCGGCTGGACTCGCGGTAGCGGGATTCGTCGGCGTAGAGCGCGACGAGCGCGGCGGCCCGGGAGACCGACGGTTCGCGCTGCTCGCCGACGGCCGTGTAGATCTCGGCGGTGCGCGAGAGCGCGTTCATCGCACCGTAACCGTCGATAACGATGTGGTGCCCGCGTTCGTACCAGAACCATTCCAGGTCACCGATTCGCAACACCACGTTGATGGTGAGGGGTTCGTGCTCCATATCGACCGGGGTGCTGGCGTGGGTGTTCATCCAGGCCAGCGCGGCGGCCCGTGGGTCGGATTCGCCGCGCAGGTCGATTCGGCCCCAGCCCGGCCGCCAAGTCGGGTCGACCCGCTGGTGGGGCACGCCGTCGATCTCGAGTAGGCGGACATGTCCCACCTGGGATTCCGCGCCGAAGCGTTCCACGGCGTACAGCAACCTGCCGACGTCGAGATCGCCGTGCAGTTCGACGTAGTGAGCGATGGTGAGCGGAATGTCGGGCCGGATCCGTTGCGCGTACCACAGTGCTGTCTGACCGGGCGAGAGGGCGAACGGTTGGCCCGGGTCCTCGTCGGTGACGCTCGAGCTGACGTGGTCGGTGGCCAAAGAACTCATCAAGCACTCCGTTTCTGCCTTGTGTCACAACTCCCCGAGCAGCGCCCGGGCACAAGAGTGCCCATGGGCGTGGCTTTTCCACGCCCATGATTCGGAGTACTCCGGCAGCCGGATGGCTGCCGATCTGAATTTATTTCGAGCTCAACGAATTACACCCCTGTAGCAGCAACTTCGTGCCGCTTCCCCCGGGTTGAAACAAACCGCTTATTCAGAATTGTCCGAACTGCGCACAGCCTGAGTCGGATTCGTCCTGTAGCGTCGAAGAAACACCAGTCCGACGCCGATCGCGGTCAGGATAACGGACGCCAGTTCGGGCCATGCACCGATTCGGGTAGCGATTGTCGTCGTGTCGCGCAACGGTAACTGGGCCACCAGCGCGGCCGGGACGACCTGCTCGGTATGCTGGATGAGCGCGCCGTCAGCGGTGATGATTCCGCTGACCCCGGTGGTTGCTGCGACGACGAGCGCACGCCCGTGCTCGACCGCCCGCACCCGCGACATGGCGAGTTGCTGATAGGTCATCTCGCTCTCACCGAACGTGGCGTTGTTGGTCGGCACCGTCAGCAATTGGGCGCCCGCGGCGAGAGAGTCCCGGAATGCCCGATCGAAAGCGACCTCGTAACAGGTCGCCACGCCGATCGGCACGCCGGCGGCCGTGACCGTACCGTCACCATCACCTGGCACGAAATAGCCCGCGCGGTCGGCATAGGAAGAGAACAAACGGAAGAAACCACGCATCGGCAGGTATTCGCCGAACGGCTGGATGATCTTCTTGTCGTGCCGCTCCCCCGGGCCCGCCGTGCCGTTCCACACGATCACCGAGTTGGTGGTCGTGCGGTCACCGTTCACCAGGACCGCGCCGACCAGGATCGGGGCGCCGATCCGCACCGAGGCCTCGGTGATCTCGGCGGCAGCGTCGGCATTGCGCAGTGGGTCGATGTCGGAGGAGTTCTCGGGCCAGATCACGATGTCGGGCCGCGCGGTCTCGCCGCGGGTAACAGCGTCGGCCAGTTCCTCGGTACGCCGGACGTGGTTGTCCAGCACCGCGCGGCGCTGGGCGTTGAAGTCGAGCCCGAGCCGCGGCACGCTGCCCTGGATGGCGGCGACCGTGATCGTCCGGATACCCGCGTCCGGGGCGGGCAGCGTCGGCCGCAGGAGCACGCCGGCCAGGGGAATGACAGCCACGGCCACCGCGGCGGTGGCGAACCCGGTGCGCACGGCACGGGTGTTCGCGCGCGGCGCGGGGGTGCGTGCCCAGGCGCGCAGGCGCAGTGCCAACGCGGCGAGACCGGTGCCGGTGAGGGCGACGGCGAAGCCGACCAGCGGCGCACCACCGTAGGCGGCCAGCGGCAGGTACCACCCGTCGGCTTGCCCGAACGCGACACGCCCCCAGGGGAATCCGCCGAACGGGAAACTCGACCTGACCCATTCGCTCGCGGTCCACGCCAGCGCGAGCCACACCGGCCAGCCCGGCAGCGCGCTCAGCCACCGGGCGAGCACACCCCACAGCCCGAAGTACACCGCGCACACCGTCGAGAGCGCCAGCCACGGCACCGGCCCCACATAGATCCCGGTCCACGGCAGCAACGGCACGAAAAACGCCAGCCCGCCGAGCATTCCGTACCCGAACCCGCCGCGCAGCTTCCCGGGCCCGCGCACCGCGACGGTGAGCAGGGCGATGGCGACCGGCGCGAGGAACCAGAACGGGCGGGGCGGGAAGCTGCCGAACAGCAACAAACCACCGGCCGTCGCCGCCAGCATCCGCAGCAACATCGGGTAGCGCTGGCCCCGGGCCGTGTCGGCGACGTCGGGAGTCGTAGCGTCGGGATGGCCCGTGGCGGGTTCGATCATGGTGTGCTGCTCCGTGATTCGGTTGCTGGCGCGGCGTCGACGGCGGGTCAGGCGGTGTAGATCGTGGTGCCGTTGTGCACGGTGCGCAGGCAGGTCGGCAGGTCGGCACCCGGGTCGAGGCGTGGGAGGCCAGGAACGCGGGAGCGGGGGTCGGTGGACCAGCGCTGCACGGTGTCGGCGGCCGCGGCGACCACGAGGTCGCCCGCGTCCCACACGGCGTAGGAGGCCGGTGCGCCGGGGACCAGCGTGCCCGCAAGGCCGTCGCGCACACCGCCCGCGCGCCAGGCGCCGCGGGTGGCGGCGGCGAAGGCCGCGCGCGGGGACAGTCCGTGGCCGGAGGTGCGGTGGTGGACGGCCGCGCGCACCTGTTCCCACGGGTTCATGGCGGTCACGGGCGCGTCGGAGCCGATGGCGAGGGAGATACCCGCCGCCGCCATCGCCGAGAACGGGTTGAGCCCGGCGGCGCGCTCGGCGCCGAGGCGGGTCGCGTACATCCCGTCGGGTCCGCCCCAGGCGGCGTCGAAGCCGGGCTGCACGGACGCGATCACGCCGAGCGCGGCGAGTTGTGCGATCGCAGCGGCGTCGGTCATCTCCGCGTGCTCCACCCGGTGCCCGCGGGCGGCGATCGCCGGACCACCGAGTTCGGCTGCCACCCGGGCGAATCCGGCGACGACGGTGTCCATGGCGGCATCGCCGATCGCGTGGAAGCCCGCCTGGATCCCGGCCTCGGTGCACGCGCGAAGGTGTGCGGCGACCGTGTCTTCGTCGAGGAAGCTCTTGCCGCAGCCCGCCGCGTCGTCGTAGGGCGCACGCAGCAGTGCCGTGTGCGAGCCGAGCGAGCCGTCGACGAACAGGTCGCCGCCGAGCGCGTGCACACCGAGCTCGTCGAGCAGCGCGCGCGCTTCGTCCGCGGTGCGCACGGCCTGACCCCAGTAGGCCCGCACGGCCACGCCGTGTTCGAAAGCGAGCAGCTCGCCGATGTCGTCGCGGCCGGAGATATCGGGCCCCGCGCATTCGTGGACCGCGACGATGCCGTGTGCGGCCGCCGTGTCGAGAGCGGCTTTACGGGCCGAATCACGCTGGGCGCGAGTGAGTTCGGCGAGTGCGACCGTGCGCACCCGGTGGTGGGCGTCGGCGCGCAGCAGGTCCCCACGCTGATATCCGTCACCGAGGTCACCGGCCGCGTCGAGCAGCGCCGAGGATGCCACGGCCGAATGCGCGTCGACGCGCGCCAGGTAGACGAGCCTGCCCGCACCGGCGGCCGCGTCGAGTTCGGCGACCGTCGGCGGACGCTGTTCGGGCCAGCCGGTGTCGTCCCAGCCTTCGCCGATGATCACCCCGTCCGGCTGGTTCGCGGCGTGCGCTCGGACCGTCTCGAGCAGTTCGGCCAGGGATCCGGCGACACGCACGTCGAGCCCGGTCAGCTGGAGGCCCAGCGCGGTGACGTGCACGTGCGGGTCGACGAACGCGGGCGCCACGAACGCACCGTCGAGGTCGATGATCTCCGCATCGGGATGCATCGCGCGCCCTGGCGCCTCGGCGCCGAGCCACACCACGGTGCCGTCGGTGACCGCCATTGCGGTCGCGTCCGGGGAACTGGAACTGTAGAAACGACCGCCGATCAGCAACTGGGTACTCACGGTGCCCCAGTCTGCCGTATCGACGGATCGTCACCTCGGCAGGGACAGTCTCCGCTCGGCGGCGAGCGAGGTCAGGTCGGCAGCGACAGTGCGGCGCGCACTTCGGCGTCGCCGAACCCGGCCCGACAGTGCCCGCCCGCCTCCACGGCGATCAGTTCCAACCGCCATGCGGCGGTGGTGAAGTCCGACATCGACTGTCCGGCAGCGGTGCTCGCTCTACGCACCGCGTCGGCCAGTTCCTCGCTCACCGTGACGGTGATCTGCTCGGTGGCCATGTCGGTACTGTAGACCCTTCGCCGCCGGGAGCGGGCAAGTCCGTTGGGGCAGTCTCGATTCAGGCGGAGCCGATCGCGCGCGGGCCCGCGGTGTGACCGTCGTCGTACCACTGCCCGACCACGGTGCCGTCGACCACATCACCGTCGGCATCGACGACCATCCCACGATACGGCGAGGGCGCGAACGAGGGCAGCGGACCGAAGCGCCGGGTACCGAGCTTCTCCAGTGCCGGTCGCAGCAACGCCCTGGTCGGCGGGAACAGTGCGAGCAGGCCGACGAGTCCGGTGACCAGGCCCGGCACGAACAGCAGCACCGATCCGGTGGCGACGATCACCCCGTCGGCCACCGCGCTCTCGGCGGTCACCTCACCGCGTGAGGCCCGCCGGAACCGATCGAACACCCGCCTGCCCTGCCGCCCGAGCAGCACCAATCCCACGCCGGACACCGCGACGAGCACGACCAGCGCCCAGCCGATGCCGATCAGCTGGGCGAGACCGACGAGCGCGGCGATCTCGACGACGAGATAGAGGACGAACAGCAGGGCGGTCATGGCGATCCTTTCGGACGATCTATCCACTCAACGCACGAGCGCCCGATTTTTCTCCCGTGCGGCCCGACGAGTTCAGCCACCGGGCCGCACGAGCCCGGTTTCGTAGGCCAGCACCACCGCCTGCACCCGATCGCGCAAGCCGAGTTTGGTGAGCACCCGGCCGACATGTGTTTTCACCGTCGCCTCCGACAGGAACAGCGCCGCGGCGATCTCGGCATTGGAGCGGCCGACCGCGATCTGTTCGAGCACTTCGCGTTCGCGTGCGGTGAGGACGTCGAGGATCTTCGGGTCGCGCAGACTGGCCGGGTCCTCGGCGACGAGCCGGTCCAGTAGCCGCTTGGTGACCTTGGGTGACACCACCGCGTCACCGGCGGCGACGCTGCGGATAGCCGAGACGAGGTCCTCGGGTGGGGTGTCCTTGAGCAGGAATCCGCTCGCACCGGCGCGCAGCGCACCGAGAGCGTGTTCGTCGAGGTCGAAGGTGGTCATCACGAGTACCCGCACACCCTCCCCCGCGGCCACGATCCGCGCCGTGGCGGTCACCCCGTCGACGACCGGCATCCGCACATCCATCAGCACCACATCGGGGCGCAGGTCGCTCGCCCGCCGCACAGCCTCGTCACCGTTGCCCGCTTCGCCGATCACCTCGATGTCGGGGTGCGCGCCGAGCACCATTTTCAGGCCCATCCGCATGAGTTCCTGATCGTCCACCACGAGCACGCTGATCGGCATTGCCCCACCCTAATAGGCACAGCCGCGCAGCGTTCCTCCGTCTTTCGCGCATGGCCGGAGCGAAGGCGGAGGTACGCCTAATAGGCACAGCCGCGCAGCGTTCCTCGGTTTTTTCGGAGCGCGGGGGTCACTCCGTTTCGGTACGCAGCGGAAGATCCGCCCGGACCTGCCAGCGGCCGTCGTCGAGCCTGCCCGCGGTCAAGGTGCCGCCGAGCACCGCGACCCGTTCGCGCATCCCGACCAGTCCCATCCCCGTGCCGGGAATCTCGGTGCCAGGGCTCACCTGCGCGGGGACACCGCCGCTGTCGGTGATCTCGACGAGGACGTCCTCGTCGCGCCGGTGTACCCGGACCACCGCCTTCGGCTCCGCGCCTGCGTGGCGCAGGGTATTGGTGAGCGATTCCTGCACGATGCGGTGCACGCCGAGGCTCACCTCGGGGGCGATGTCGTCGAGCTCACCGCTCAACTCGAGGTCAACAGCCAGGCCCGCCTCGCGCATCATCTGGGCCAGCTTCGCAATACCCGCGCTGCCGTGTTGTGGCAGCAGTTCCGGTGCGTGCTCGGTGCGCAGCAGCGCGACGGTGCGGCGCAGCTCGCGCAGGGCGTCGCGACCGGTACCCGCGATGGTGGCAAGCGCGCGTTCGGCGGTTTCGGGGTCTTGGCGCAGAGCGTATGTGGCGCCGTCGGCCTGGACGATGATGACGCTCACCGCGTGCGCGACCACATCGTGGAGTTCGCGGGCGATACGGGTGCGTTCGGCGGCGACCGCTTCGTGTGCTCGACGCTCCTTGTCGTAATCGGCCACCGCGAGGCGGGCCGCGACCTCGGCGTCATACGCGTGCCGGGCGCCGTTGAACTCGGCCAGTGTCCAGCACAGTGCGTAGATGAGCGCGGCCATCGCCAGATCTCCGCCCCTCGGCTCGTTGAGCAGCGAAACCGACAACACCAGGTCGAGCGCGACGAAGGCAAGATAGATGAGCCCGTCACGCCGGCCGACGTAGGCGACGAGCGTGTAGAGCATCACCCCGAGCCCGATCAGCGCGACGTGGTCGGCCGCCTGATCATCGGTCAGGTAGCCGATCAGGGTGTTCAGCAACGACAGCACCAGCATCGCCGCCGCCACCGCACGCGGGTACACCCGGCGCAGGATCAGCGGCAGCGGCAGGATCACCGAGAAGATCAGATAGACGACCTTGTTGCGTTCGTCGCCCACCCCGAGGGCATCGAGCAGCAGGAGCAAACCCGCCAGAATCGAGTCGGCGACGATGGGTCGTCCGCGTAGCCACAGGCTGAACCGGCGCACGGGGCCCAGCGTAGCCCCGGCTGGCTTTCCGGCCGTGATCTTGATTGCCTGGACGTGTGCAACTCGGAGACTGGACGGTCCTGCTGGTGGCCGCGGCGGCGGCGGGCTGGGTCGATGCCGTGGTCGGCGGCGGTGGGCTGATCATTCTGCCGACGCTGTTCCTCGTCGTCCCCGGCATCACACCGCAGACCGCGCTCGGCACCAACAAGCTCGCCTCCCTCGCAGGCACCGCGACCGCGGTGGCGACCTTCGCGCGCAAGGTGCCGATGCAGTGGAAGGTGCTGCTGCCCGCTGCGGTGATCGCCGCGATCACGGCCGCGTGCGGTGCGGCGGCGGTGTCGCTGATCGACCGCGACCTGTTCATCCCACTGGTGATGGTGGTGCTCGTCGGGGTCGCAGTGTTCGTGACCATGCGACCGTCGATCGGCATGACGATGGCCACCCATCCACCGACGCGGCGCAAGGTGATCCTGGTGGTCGGCCTCGCCGCCGGTCTGATCGGCCTCTATGACGGGCTGCTCGGACCAGGGACCGGCACCTTCCTGATCATCACCTTCGCGACACTGCTCGGCACCGAGTTCGTGCGCGCGGCGGCGATGGCGAAGGTGATCAATTGCGGGTCGAACGTGGGTGCGCTGCTGTTCCTCGGCTCGACCGGCCACATCCTGTGGGGTCTCGGCGCGGGCATGGCGGTGGCGAATGTCGCCGGTGCGCTGATCGGTTCGCGGATGGCCTTGGCCAGGGGCGCCGGGTTCGTCCGGATCGTGTTGCTGGTCGTCGTGGTGGTGATGGTGATCCGCCTGGGGTGGCAGCAGTTCGGTTAGTGCACCGGTTCGGGTGGCGCGGCGGCGGCGAGCCAGGGCTGCAGGACCCGCGAGGTGGTCTCGTGGATCTTGCGATGTAGTCGTTCACCGTCGTCGATGCCGTGCTGAGGCTGCTGGAACAGCACGGTCAGCGCGCCCGACACCGCGCCGACCACGGCACCGACCAGCGCCGCGGCGCCGACCTCGTCGAGTTCGTGCGGGAACGCGATATGCAACTGGTGCGCGATCTCGCGCTGCGCGACCAGTTGCGCGTGCGCGGCGCGACCGCTCACCGAGGGGACAGTCCGCGAGACCCGCGCCCGCAGCGCGGCCACTCGCGAGCTGATGTCGTCGACGAGGTGTTCGCCGGGGTTGTCGCCCGCGGCGCGCAGTGCCCGCAGCAACACCTCCACCGGTCGCTCACCGGGCCGTCGGGTGGCGATGGCGGCGACCGCCGCGCGCACCCGTTCGTCGCTCTCGGGGAAGAGCAGTTCTTCTTTGCTCGCGAAGTAGTTGAAGAAGGTCCGGGTGCCGACCTCGGCCTCGGCCGCGATGTCGGCAACGGTCGTTTCCTCATACCCTCTGGCCTCGAACAATTCGACGGCGGCCACGAGGATCGCACGTCGGGTTCGTTCCCTTTTTCGATCGCGCAGGGCAGATGGCGGCACGGCGGGCACCCTACGGCATTTCCGGCACCGCTCGCGGGAGGACCGCAGTCCGCGCGTCACGGCAACGGCTGCCGGACGCGGCTTTTCGCACACAATCGCACGGAGCGTCCTTGCACGACATGCAGGCGAGCAGCGGATGTATCGACCGACATGACGTAGCCGGATGTGGTTGCGGCGCACATGTGTCGGTGGCACCGGTTAGCGTAGGTCCGGTGAGTACCACGACTTCCAGAGATGTGGACGAGGAATTCCGCGCGCTCGGGCTCGGCAGTCTGGCCGAGGCCGCGCTGTCGGCGGCGCGCGCGGCCGGCGCCGAGCATGCCGATCTGCGCGTGCAACGGTTGGTCACCCAGTCGATCCGCTTACGCGACGGTCGCGTCGAAGCGGTCACCGACGCCACCGAACTGGGGCTGGCGGTGCGCGTGATCGTGGACGGCACCTGGGGTTTCGCCTCGCATGCCGCGCTCATACCCGAGATCGCCGCCGAGGTCGCGCGCCGGGCGGTGACCGTGGCAAGGGCGCTGCGTTCGCTGAATCGGGAACGAGTCGAGTTGGCCGACGAGCCACGCTATGACGATGTCTCGTGGGTCTCGGCCTACGACCTCGACCCGTTCACGGTGCCGACGGCCGACAAAGTGGCGCTGCTGCAGGACTATTCGGAGCGCTTGTCCGCGGCCGATGGTGTCGACCATGTCACCGCCTCGGTCTTGCAGGTCAAGGAGCAGACGTTCTACGCCGACACCGCGGGTTCGTCGATCACCCAGCAGCGAGTGCGCCTGCACCCCCAGTTGGAGGCTGTCACCGTCGATTCCGCCTCGGGGGTGTTCGAGACGATGCGCACGCTCGCCGCGCCCGCGGGCCGCGGCTGGGAGTACGTCACCGGTGCCGACGGAACGTGGGACTGGACCGGCGAACTCGCCCGGATCCCCGCCTGGCTGGCCGAGAAGGTGAAGGCGCCCGGCGTCGTCGCGGGCCCGACCGATCTGGTGATCGACCCGACGAACCTGTGGCTGACGATCCACGAATCCATCGGCCATGCCACCGAATACGACCGCGCGATCGGCTACGAATCCGCCTATGCGGGTACCTCGTTCGCGACTCCCGATCAGCTCGGCACGCTGCGCTACGGCACGCCGATCATGCACGTCACCGGTGACCGCACCCAGGTCAACGGCCTGAGCACTGTCGGTTACGACGACGAGGGCGTGGCCGGCCAGCAGTGGGATCTGGTGCGCGACGGCGTCCTGGTCGGCTACCAGCTCGACCGTGTGTTCGCCCCACGGCTTGGCCTCGACCGCTCCAACGGTTGCTCGTATGCCGATTCGCCGCACCATGTTCCGATCCAGCGGATGGCGAACGTGTCGTTGCAGCCCGATCCCGACCATGACACCAGTACCGCGGAACTCATCTCCCGGGTGCAGGACGGCATCTACATCATGGGCGACAAGAGCTGGTCGATCGACATGCAGCGCTACAACTTCCAGTTCACCGGCCAACGATTCTTTCGCATTCGCGACGGCGAGCTGGCCGGGCAACTGCGCGATGTCGCCTACCAGGCGACGACCACCGATTTCTGGGGGTCGATGGAAGCGGTCGGCGGACCGAGCACCTGGCAGCTCGGTGGCGCGTTCAACTGCGGTAAGGCACAACCCGGTCAGGTGGCGGCGGTGAGCCACGGCTGCCCGTCGGTGCTGGTGCGCGGGGTCAACATTCTCAATACCCGGACGGAGGGCGGTCAGTGAACGAGGGTCTGTTCCCGGCGGGCGCGGTGGTCGAGCGTGCGCTGGCGGCGTCGAAAGCCGACGAGGCGATCGTGATCGTCACCGATGCGCACGAGGCGTCGCTGCGGTGGGCCGGCAACTCGATGACCACCAACGGTTCGTCGATTTCACGGGAGTGGGCGGTGATCTCGGTGTTCCGGGACGGCCCGAACACCGCGCGGGTCGGCTCCATCAGCTCCACCAGCGTCGATCCCACCGAGATCGAAGCCGTGGTGCGTGCCAGTGAGGAGGCAGCTCGCACCGCCGCCCCGGCCCGCGACGCGATGCCGTTGCTCGAACCCACCGACGACGACACCGCCACCTGGGATCAGGCGCCCGGCGCCACCGAGATCGAGGTGTTCGCCGGGTTGGCGCGCGACCTGTCCACCGGATTCGACGGCAGCGACCGCCTCTACGGTTTCGCCCACCACCAGGTGCACACCACCTGGTTGGGCACCTCGACCGGTGTCCGGCGCCGGTTCAGTCAGCCCACCGGTTCGGTGGAGGTCAACGGCAAGCGCGGCGAGGGCAAGGATCTGGCGAGCGCGTGGGTGGGTGTCGGCACCGCCGATTTCACCGACGTCGACACCCCGGGCCTGCTCACCGAGCTGTCGCGGCGCCTGGACTGGTCCAAGCGCCGCATCGAACTGCCCGCCGGCCGCTACGAGACCCTGTTGCCGCCGTCGTCGGTCGCCGATCTGATGATCTATCTGGCGTGGAGCATGGAGGGCCGTGGCGCGCACGAGGGCCACACCGCGTTCTCCCGCGCCGGTGGCACACGAATCGGTGAGCGGCTCAGCGACATTCCGCTCACCCTGTACTCCGACCCGACTGCCGGCGGTCTCGAATACCGGCCGTTCGTGGCGACTCCGTCGTCGTCGGAATCGCTGTCGGTGTTCGACAACGGTCTGTCCGCCCAGCGTGTCGACTGGATCGGCGAAGGCGTCATCGAATCGCTGGTCTATCCGCGCGCGACCGCAGCCGAATTCTCCGCCCCCGCAACGATTCCCGGTGAGAATCTGCTGCTCACCGGTGGCGGAGACGCGTCGCTGGACGACATGATCGCCCGCACCGAGCGTGGCCTGCTCCTCACGTGCCTCTGGTATATCCGCGAGGTCGACCCCGCCACCCTGCTCCTCACCGGCCTCACCCGCGACGGTGTCTACCTCGTCGAGGACGGTCAGGTGACCGGCGCGGTCAACAATTTCCGCTTCAACGAGAGTCCGCTCGACCTGCTGCGCAGAGTTTCGGAAGCGGGTGCCACCGAGATCACCCTGCCCCGGGAATGGAAGGACTGGTTCACCCGAACCGCGATGCCACCACTGCGCATCCCCGACTTTCACATGTCCTCGGTGAGCCAAGCGACCTAGCGGGCACAGGCACGCAACGATCGGCAGCCTTCGCGCCTTGCCGGCACGAAGGCGGAGAGAGGTCCAACCCGTCTCGACGGCCGACCCGACCCGTCCTGGTCGGCGGCGCGGCGCGTGAAAGCATGACCGGGTGACTCGTATCCGGATGTTCGCCACCGACCTCGACGGCACACTGCTGCGTTCCGATCGCACCGTCGCACCGCGCACCGCCGAGGCCATGGCCGGTGCGCAAGCGGCGGGCATCGAGGTGGTGTGGGCGACGGCGCGTGCGCGCCATTCGGTGCACGAGTTGGCGCAGTCGTGCGGTTTCCGCGGTAAGGCGGTGTGCGCCAACGGTGCTGTGCTGCTCGACCTCGCCGACGGCACACCGGAGATCATCGACACCGTCTCGATCGATACCGGCGCGGCGGGCGCGGTGATGGCGCAGATCCGCGACCTGATTCCCGGTGTCGTCTTCGCCAACGTCGGCGCGACCCGGTTCGTCGCCGAGCCCGCCTACGCCGCCCTGTGCAAGTTCACCGATCATCACCGGCACCCGCACGACATGGAGTTGTCGGAGACCTTGCCGACCGGCCTCGAAGCGATGGTGAAGATCGTGGCCCGTCATCCCGAGCTACCCGGCGCGCAGCTGTACCGGACGGCGGTGGCGGTCGGGATCACCGGAGTGGAACTGACCCACTCCGGTGCCGCGTATATGGAGATGGCCGCCGAAGGCGTGTCGAAGGCCAGCGCCCTGGCCCGATTGTGCGCGCTCGACGGCATCGACCGGTCGGAGGTGGCGGCCGCGGGCGACGCGCTCAACGATGTGGCCATGCTGACGTGGGCGGGTACCGCGCTGGTTCCGGCCAACGCGGCACCCGAGGTCATCGCGCTCGCCGACCGGGTGCTCCCGACCAACGACGACGACGGTGTCGCCTCCTACCTGGAGGAATTGGTGCGCGACACCGCGATCTGACCGACGCCGGCGCGGCGCGCGCTCACTACGACCGGGCCGCCATGGCCTGAGCGGCCTCGCGGCGCGCGTGATCGAGGTACCGCTCGTAGCCGTTGTCGGACGACGGCTCGCCCACGCTCAGGTGCAGAATGGCGTCGGCGCCGGCGACAGTGTCGGCATCGAGCGGAAAGTAGCCCTGCGCCGGAGTCGTATCGGTGCGGGTTCCGGCGACCGCGACGGCGGATGCGGGGGTGAGTCCCCAGGTCTCGATGCCGTCCTGCAGCGCGCGTTCGTAGGTACCCGGCGCGGGGTCACCGAGGGCGAGGATGTCACTGCGGCCGAGGCTGCCGAGCACCACCGCGTACCGGTCACCCAGGAGTGCGCCGACGATCTCCCCCGCACCAGCCCAGGTCAGGTCCATCGGGCCCATTCGCATGCTGCTCGGGGTGCGGCGCAGATGCAGATTGTGCGCGAAGACCACGGTCGGCCCGCGGCGGGCTTCGCCGGTGCGGATATCCAGGAGGTTCTGGGCCATGAGGGCGTCGCGGGTGGCCGAGAGCCGAGACCAGCGTGCCGACGCGTCCAGCGGCTGCGCGGCCTGCCTGTGATAGCGCAGCAGCCCCAGTGCCGCTGTGAGATGGATTGCGGCCCTGCGCCATTCGGCGTACGAGGTGACCGCGATCCGTTCCGGCGCCCGGGAGTACATGGTGACGAGTAGGTCGTCGGCCAGCACCCGCACTCGATCCGCCTCGACGGTGGCGCCCGGGGATTCGGCCGGATCCATGATCGCCTCGGTGCGGCTCCATCGCTCGTCCTCACCGACGAGGTCGGTGATGTCGAGGTCGAGCTCCAGATAGTCGCGGGCGAATTCGAGGTAGCGGCGCGGGCTGGGGGCGCTCATGGTTTCCATGGCGGCGTCGAAACCGTGGAAGGTGACGTGCTCGGCGGCGGGCCGCTCCGCGTTGTACGTGCGGAGCCAGGCGACCAGTTCACGGTTGGCCGCCATCTCGCCGAAGCCGTGCGACAAGCCTGACCGCAGCACGTCGTCGAGGCTGCCCGGCCCGCCGCGCACGTAGTCGTTCACGGCGAGGGCGGCGACACGATCGGATTCCAGGGCGATCGAGCGGAATCCGTGCTCGGCCAACTGGGCGAACAGCTCGTTGCGGAGCAGCGCGAAACCGGGTTCGCGGTGGGCGGGTTCCCCCAGCGCCAGCAGTTCACAGGAGGAAGGGACGAAGTCGCTCATTCTCTGAGTCATGTGTATCAATCGTATCGTTGAAACAACGGTGGAGACATGACCTGGATTCTTCTGTCATTCCTCCCGTAAAGTCTCAAACCAGTGAGAAACCTGAGACCATCCGACCTGGCCCGCGAGCACGGCCTCTCGACCCAGGCGATCCGCAACTACGAGCAGGACGGTTACCTCCCTCCGGCCGAGCGCTCCCCCACCGGCTACCGGATCTACACCGACCTGCACGCGAGCGCGCTGCGCACCTTCCTCACCCTGATCACCGCCTACGGCCACGCGACTGCGGGCAGCATCATGCGCGCACTCCACGAGAACGACCTCGACAAGGCCCTCACGATCGTCGACCGCGGGCACAGCCAACTCCTCCGAGACCGCGAGACCCTCACCTCGGTCCGCCGAGCGGTAGATCACCTCATCGACGAATCGAGCTCTCGCACAGAACTTTCCGAGAACACCAGAACGATCGGCGAACTCGCCCACCACCTCCGAGTCACCCCCGCCACCGTGCGAGCCTGGGAAGCAGCCGGCATCCTCACGCCCACCCGCGACCCCGCCACCGGCTACCGCCACTACGGCCCCACCGACCTCCGCGACGCCGAACTGGCCCACATCCTGCGCCGAGGCCACTACCGCCTCGACCACATCGCCGCCGTCATCGGCCAGATCCGCGCCGCCGGCAGCACCGAAGCGCTGGCGGCCGCACTCACCGACTGGCAAGCCACCCTCACCGCCCAGGGCCTCGCCATGCTCGATGCCGCCGCCGCGCTGAGCCGATATTCCGCCGCGCTACGCCGCTAGTCTGGAACGACCATGCCTGACCTCCTCGGAATCAATCATCTGACGCTCACCACCGCCGATCTCGACAGGCTCGTGCGTTACTACACCGAATATCTCGGCGCGACACTGGCTTTCGAGCGGGCTGCTACCCCGGCCGATCCGCGGATCGCCGTCATCGATGTCGGCGGCGCCGACCACCTGATGCTCGTGGAGTCCACGACCGCGCCGCTCACCGATCGCGATCCACTCGGCCGCGCGGGATGGGGTTTGCGTCTGAGGACGCGGGAACAACTGCGCGAGGTTCGCGATCGCCTCGTGGAGGCGGGCCTCCCGGTCGGCCCGATCGAAACCCTGCCCACGCAGTGGACGATGACCGCAGACGACCCCGACGGACGTCCCGTGGACGTCCGGGCGCACCGTCCCCGCCCCGGTGCGCCCGCCTGACCTCCGCTAGACGCGTTCGAGCACCGCCGACGCGCCGATCCCGCCGGCCGCGCAAATCCCCAGCAGCGCAGTCTCTTTCCCGGTGCGCGCCAACTCGTTGGCCATGGTGGTGACCATGCGGGCACCGGTCGCGCCGAACGGGTGGCCCAGGGAGATCGAGCCGCCGTGCACGTTCAGCTTGTCGATATCCACGGTGCCGACCGGCTCGTCGCGGTCGAGGCGAGCCTTGGCCCACTCGGCGCTCTCCAGCATGCGCAGCACCGAAAGAGTCTGGGCGGCAAAGGCTTCGTGGATGTCGACGAGGTCGATGTCGGCCAGGGTCATGCCCGCTTTGTCGAGGGCGCGCGGCATCGAGATCGCGGGGCCGATGAGTACCTGGTCGGCGGGGTCGACGCTGACGAAGCTCCATGAACGGAAGGCGGCCTGCGGGGTGAACCCGAGGGCGCGCGCCTTCTCCTCGCTCATCAGCAGGACCGCCGACGCACCGTCGGTGAGCGGGCTGGCATTGCCCGCGGTGACCGTGCCGTTCTTCTCGAACACCGGTTTCAGGGTGGCGAGTTTCTCGATGCTCGTGTTCGCGCGGACGAGTCCGTCGGTCTCGATCAGCGTGCCCGACGGCGTGGCGACCGGCACGACCTCGTCGTCGAATCGTCCCGACGCGATCGCGGCCGCGGCACGCTGGTGCGAGCGGGCGGCGAACGCGTCCTGATCAGCGCGGGAGATCCCGTTGATGCGGGCCATCTTCTCCGCGGACTCGCCCATCACCTCGCCGGTGGTGCGCTCGGAGATCTTGGGCTGGCGCGGCAAGATGTCGGTGAACGGCGCGAGCTGTCGGACCACATCGAGGTAGTCCATCGGCTTGGGCTTGCCGAGTGCCACCGGCGCGACCGCGTGCACGACCTTCTGCGGCAGTTTGATCTCGGCGTTACTGGTGGAATCGCTACCACCGGCGATCATGATGTCGTACTCGCCGCGTTCGATCGCCGCGGCTGCCGAAGTCACCGCCTGCAAACCGGACGCGCACGCGCGGGTGACCGTGTACCCCTCGCAACCGAAGTCCAGGTTCAGGTCGAGGGCGATCTCCCGCGCGATATTCGGCGCATGACTCGGCAGGACCACCCCGCCCCAGACGATGGACTGGATCTCGCCCGGCGCGATCTGAGTCCGCTCGATCAGCCCGCGGACGGCCGCGCCGGCGAGGGCGATGCTGTCGAGGCGGGTGAAGTCGGTGAACGCGCGCACGAACGGGGTCCGTGCTCCCGCGACGATGACGGCTCGGTTGCGTTTGTCGGCCATGTGGATCCCTTCGCCAAATGCTGCCGAGCAACCACAGTATCCGATACCGGCGGTTCTACCTATGGGATCAGCGCAAGTCAGGCGGGAGTGATCTCGATACCGATCGTGCCCGCCTTGCCCCGGCGCAGGTTGCTGCCGAGGATCACGAGCGGGCCGGTCAGCCAGTATTTCCGGCGGATCGCCGACCGGAGCTCGTCGGTCTCGGCGGCGTCGAGCAGCCGGGCGGTGCCGGTCACGATGGCACCGTGCGCGTCCCCGCGCACATTGCAGGGTTGCACCGTCACCTCGGGGTTGCGCCGGACCCGCTTGACCTTCCAGCTGTCGGTGACCGTCCAGACAAGCAGTTTGTCCTCGCGAGCCACCGCCCAGAGCGGCGTTCCCACGGGAGTGCCGTCCTTGCGGAAGGTGGTGAGTAGTACGTAGTTCGCGGTCGCCAGTTCGCCGAGGCGGTTCGTCATGCCCACAGCTTAAGGGTCGCGGACGCGAGCCGGTCCGCAGCCGCACATGGCCTTCGGAGAAGGCGCGGGTGACCGAAAAGGGCATGGGCGCTTTCGCGAAATTCTTCGTAACCTCGCAGGCGAATCGACTCTCTGGCGAAAGGCCGACGATGACCGATACCGCGGTGCCCCTGCTGTGGAGCGGCGACCTGCCGAGCACCCTCGAGTTCTACCGGGCGCTCGGCTACACCGTGACCCACGAGCAAACCCGCCCCTATGTGTACGGCGCGATCGAACAACACGGCTGCGCCCTGCATTTCGCACCCGCTCCGCCGGGCATCGAGCTGCCGGTGGAGCATGCGGGCGCGCTGGTAATGGTCGATGACGTGGCCGCGCGCCATGCCGAGTACACCGCCGCATTGCGCGCCCATTACGGCAAGATTCCGAGCAAGGGTTGTCCGCGGATCACCAGGTTCCGCCCTGGTCAATCCCGGTTCTCCCTGGTCGACCCGGTCGGCAACACGGTCCTGGTGATCCAGCGCGACGAGCCGATGGAACTCGACTACGGCGGCTCGCGCGAGCTGCAAGGCCTGGCCCGGGTTCTCGACAATGCCCGCATCCTGCGCGATTTCAAGAACGACGACCGCGCGGCGACGCGCGCCATGGAAGCCGGCTTGCACCGCTTCGGCGCCACCGCGACCGCGCTCGACCGGGCCCGCGCCTACGCTGCCCTCGCCGAGCTCGCCGTCGTCGCCGAGGACACCGACCGGCTCGCGCACTGGAAATCCGAACTCGACACCGTCGAACTGACCGCCGAGGAGCGCGCGGCGATCGCTGCCGATGCCTCCGATCTGCTCGCTGCCTTGCGCACCGTAACCGACTGAACGGCCACCTGCTCGGTCGAGCAGTAGGCTTCGACCATGCGCGGTCGATCGAATGAACTCACCACCCGTCGGCGGCGGACCCGTTGTCTCGCAGCAGCAATCACGGTCGCCGCCGCCCTCGGGATCGGCCCGATGGGTACCGCACAGGCCGGTGCGCCGTCGTGCGCCGACGGTTGGTACGCCGAGGTGCTGGCGGCCGATCTCGGCGGCTTGGAAAATCTCGAATACGACGGCCGCGGCGGCTTCTACGTGAGCGGCATCGTGCGCGGCGAGCTCCTGCATGTTGCCGCCGACGGGCAGGTCACCACCGTCCGCACCGGCCTGGATAACCCCGCCGGGCTGCGACTGATCGGCGAGGACCTCTACTTCATCACCGGCGACGGCACCACACCGAACGGCGGCGGCACCCTGAGCCGACTCGACATCGGCACCGGCGAAGTCACCGTCCTGCTTCCGAACCTGGTGCAGCCCAACGGATTGCTCCTGCTCCCCGACGGCGACCTGCTCATCTCCCAACTCTCCGTCCCCTGGCCTCCGGTCGGCATCAGCCGCTACCGCCCCAGCACCGGCGAATTCACCCTCGCCTGGTCCCCCGTTCCCCGCCCCAACGGCCTCGCGCTCGCCCCCGACCACCGGTCGGTCATCACCGAGGATGTCCTCACCTCCCAACTCCTGCGGGTCCCGCTCGACGCCCCCGACCGCCCCACCCCCATCGCCACCGTGAACGACGGCCTCTTCCCCGCACTCGACGACCTCGACGTGACCGCCGCCGGGCTCACCTTCGTCACCGGCGACTACTCCGGCAGCGTCTACCAGGTAGACCCGGCAACGGGCGCCTGGTGCACCCTCGCCACCGGCTGGACCACCCCGCGAGGCCCACTCCCCGGCCCACCCCCCATCGGCCCCACCTCAGCCCGCCTGGCCCCCGACCCCACCACCGGCGCCTGGTCCCTCTACATCACCAGCATCGACGGCACCCTCCGCCGCCTCCGCCCACCCTCCATGCTCGACCTCACTCCGTCCTATCTCCGCTGAACACCTCGGCCAGGAGACCAGCGGTGGCGTGCCGTCGATATCCGTGGTGCACTTCCAGATTCGGCTATCGGGAGGTCAGCGTGCGATCGGCACCGCAGTGGGCACGGCAGGACGGGTTCGGAATTCGGGTGGAGTGGGGGCTGGTCGGGGCAGAGGTACTCGGGCCCGGCGCTGGGTGCCTCGTGGTGATCGATGTGTTGTCGTTCACGACGTCGGTGTCGGTGGCTACCGCCGCGGGCACCACGGTGTTCCCGTATCGATGGCGCGATGATTCGGCGCGGGCGTTTGCCGAGGAGAACTCCGCCGAACTCGCCGTCGGACGGCGGGAGACCGGTCCGTGGTCGTTGTCTCCGGCGGCGATCCGGCGTGCACCGTTCACGCCGCGGCTGGTACTGCCCTCACCCAACGGCTCCACCATCGCCGCCACCGTCGCGGGGACCCCGGTCGTCGCCGCTTGTCTGCGCAATGTCAGCGCGGTCGCCGACTGGCTCGTGGCTCAGCAGTGGGGTAGTCCCGATCAGCCGATCGTGATCGTCCCGGCGGGCGAGCACTGGCCGGGCACCGATACTGTGCGTCCGGCGCTCGAGGACTGGCTCGGTGCCGGTGCGCTCGCCGCCGCGCTGATCGAGCGCGGCCTGACTACGCCGTCGCCCGAAGCACGCACGGCGGCAACCGTATTCGTTGGAACATCCGATGTCGGCGCCCTGATCACCGACTGTGCGTCGGGCCGCGAACTCGCCGCGATGGGTTTCGCCGATGATGTGGCCATCGCGATCGAACGGGATGCCGATAGCACCGTTCCCGTTCTCACCGACAACGCCTTCGTCGACCACAGATCCGGATAGCGATGGACCGGATGCCATCTCGCGCGCAACCGCCCGATCACGGACGGGGACCGTCGAGGACGACGTTGCGGGTCTCGATGTCAGGGTCGGTGAATGTCAGCAACGCGTGCGCCTCTTCGGTGACGGCGGCCGCATCGTGTGTGCTGAACGGCCGGCTATAGGGGCGGATGGTGATCGTCGCGGATCCGTTGTCCCGGTTGATCGTCCAGTCGCCTGCGGTGAATCCGTCGACCAGCAGGATCTGCGGAACGGGGCGCTGGGTGCGGTACCCCTGCTCGCCGTGCTCCTCGGTGATCACACGGGTGCGGTCCGCGTGGGAGAGCAAGACGTTGTCGAAGTCGTACAGAAACCTCGGCGGTGCCGGAGTGTCGGAGTCCTGGAGCACCGCATCGGGTAGATCGAACAGCTGCTGGCCGTGTTGATCCTGAAAAGTCTTCAAGTTCGGCCGTATCCGGTCGACAATCTCGCGCAGTCGGGTGAGGCCGGACCACATCTGCATGTCTTTCACACTGGCGGGGCCGAAGGCGGCCAGGTAGCGCAGGATCATGCGCTCGAGCGAAGGGACAATGGTGTGGTCGGTGCCGATCCACGCGTCGGCGGTGGTGTGCGCGATCGGCCCGCTGCGGCCCCAGACGCCGCGTGGCGGCACCTGTACCAGGGGCACCTGGTTGCGGATGGCGTAGACCAGCGAGGCGGGCGCGCGGTCCGGCCATCGCCTACCGAGCAGTGTGCCGAGTTGCTTGTTGGTCAACGGTTCCGGGGCGAGCAGCTCGACACCGTCGGCCATCAGTTTCGCCATGTCGATGCCCTCGATGGGCTTGCCGTGCGTGTGGTTGCGGTAGAGATCACGATCCAGGACAGGTTGGATCAGTGGACGCAGCGCACCGGCGTCGTCCGGGGTGACCAGGTGAATCGTCGAGCGCATCAAGGCAATGCGAACCAGCTCGCGGTCGGTGAGCAGCTCGGCGGCTTGTTCGGGGACGAATCCGGCCAGCCGTGACCACAATCCGACGTACCAGCTGTGGGGGGTCTGGGCTTGCAGCCCGACCAGGTGCCGCACCGCGTCGACGACGGACAACTCGGAGCGGCGCAACAGCAACTGCCGATCGAGGGTGGCGCGATTGAGCGCCCGGCGACTGAGTACCTGCGTCATTCAGTAGAACCTTTCGACACGAGTGGGGGGGGGGGGGGGCCCCCCCCCCCCCCCCCCCCCCGCCGCCCGGCGCGGGCGACCGCACCGCACCGCCGTAATTTGGCCAGTGGGCGCTCGACAAAACGGGGGCGTCCGGGGGGGCGCCCCGCCG
>NZ_JBHXMN010000006.1:324310-369660 GCF_042720495.1 Nocardia sp. NPDC058480
CACTCCGGGCCCCTCCCCAATACACGTGGCTGTTGGGGGGGGGCGTCCGGGCGCCCCGCGCTGTTTTCCCTTCTCAATTTCCATTACACTCTTTGCCCCCGGGGGGGGGGGGGGCCCCCCCCCCCCCCCCACTCGGAGACAGTGCTTCGGCGCTGCCTACTTCAGCGCACCGAAGAATTGGCGAATGTCGGCGATCAACAACTCGGGTGCGTCCTGGGTCGCCCAGTGACTGCCCCGGTCGAACTCGTTCCAGGACACGATATTGCGGTGATCGCGTTCGGCGAACCGGCGCAGCGGGGTGAAGTCGTAGGCGAAGCTGGCCAGTCCCGTGGGAGCGGTGGTCGGTTCGGTCGGGTGCTGGGCGTGGTGGTCCTCGTAGTAGAACCGCGCTGCCGAAGCCGCGGTGTTGGTCAGCCAGTACAGCGTCGCGTTGGTCAGAACATGATCATCGTCGAGCGCGGCCAGCAGTTGCGCGGTCCAGGCGAGTTGCCCGGTGGGTGAATCCGCCAGCGCGTGCGCGAGGTTCTGGGGCGCGGTCTCCTGCAGCCTGGCATATCCGGACATGTTGTCGTTGAAGTACTTCAGATGCTGCACGTATCGCTGGTCCTCCTCGGTCAGGTCGGCCAGCTCCGCGGGGTCGCCGGAAGGGAAGGAGAACAGTTGGGTCACATGTACCCCGATCACATGGTCGGGGTCGATTCGACCCACTTCGGGCGAGACGTGCGAACCGACGTCGTTGCCGTGGGCGCCGTAGCGGTCGTAGCCCAGACGGCTCATCAGCTCTGCCCAGGCCGCGGCGGTGCGGTAGCGGTTCCAGCCCTGCTCCCGAGTGGCTCCGGAGAAGCCGAAACCGGGCAGCGAAGGGATCACCAGGTGGAATGCCTGCGCTGGGTTCCCGCCGTTGGCACGGGGATCGGTGAGCGGACCGATCAGATCGAGGTACTCGAACACCGAGCTCGGCCACCCGTGAGTGAGGATCAGCGGGGTGGCATCGACCTCCGGCGAGCGCACGTGCAGGAAATGGATGAGCTGGCCGTCGATCTCAGTGGTGAACTGCGGATAGGCATTGAGCTTGGCTTCCCATGCGCGCCAGTCGTATTCATCGCGCCAGTAGGCGGTCAGCCGCTGCACATAGTCGAGCGGGACTCCGTACTCCCACCCCGGCGGCACCGGCCCGGTCTGGACCTGCCCCTCGGTCTCGAGAGCCAGTTCGCCTGCCCAGCGCGTCCGCGCCAGCCGATCCTGGAGATCGTCGAGGTCCGCCTGCGGGATATCGATGCGGAAGGGCGTGATCGAGGTGGTCGTCAATGTCATGTCCAGAAACCTAGGAGGTATTTAGGAACACTTTGTTCCTCAATGACATGGCAGACTGAAGAAATGTTGGAGACCTCGGCGCGACTGCTGCGGCTGCTGTCGCTCTTGCAGATCCCGGGCGACTGGAACGGTGCAACCCTGGCCGATCGGCTGCAGGTCAGCACCCGGACGGTGCGCAACGACATCGAACGGCTGCGCCACCTCGGTTACCCGGTGCACGCGACCAGGGGAACGGCGGGCGGCTACCGACTCGGCGCGGGCGCCAGCCTGCCGCCGCTGCTACTCGACGACGAGGAGGCCGTCGCGGTGACCGTCGGCCTGCGCACCGCCGCCGGGGGCGGCATCGCCGGAGTCGAGGAGACCGCACTGCGGGCCCTCACCAAACTCGAGCAGGTGCTGCCGAATCGGTTGCGGCGCAGGGTCAACGCGTTGCAGGCATATACCGTCGTAGTGCCGGGGGACGGCACAGGTCCGCGTGTCGACGCCGAGACGTTGAGTGTGATCGCGGCCGCGTGCCGTGATCACGAGCGGCTCCGATTCGACTACCGCGACCACAACGGTGGCGACAGTAGGCGGGTGGTCGAGCCCTACCGGCTGGTCAACTGGGGGCGACGCTGGTATCTGGTCGCGTTCGATATCGACCGGGACGACTGGCGCACCTTCCGGGTGGACCGCATCACGCCGAAAACCCCGACCGGGCCGCGATTCGCTCCCCGTGAACTGCCGCACGACATGACCGATCGGGTGACCCGCGGCGTATCCGCGGCGGCGTGGCGCTTGCGGGCATCGGTGACCGTGCACGCACCCGCCGATTTCCTCAGCGCCCGCATCCCCCCGGCCGCGGGCACCATCGAAGCGATCGACGACACGACCTGTGTGCTGCGCACCGGCGCGGACACCCCAGAAGCGCTGGCGCTCAACATCGGACAGCTGGGCATGCACGGCATCGAATTCGCTGTCGGTGATCCACCGGAGTTGGTCGAGCTGATTCACGCACTGGCCAACCGCTACCTGCGTGCCGTCGCGGGCGCTACCCGAACCAACACCACGACCGACGCGTGACGCCGACAGGCCCGATCGCGGCGATCGGACCGCCCGCGCTGATCAGAGTGGTGCCGCGCCGAGACCTGATATGGGAACTCGAGGGCGAGGGACCGCGAGGGGGCAATACCGTTGTGATGGGCGCCTTTTCAGCGCCCACCACAACGGATCGATCTACTGGTTCGAGCCGATGATGCCGCCGATCACCGCCCCGATGATGCAACCGGGGATGGCGCTGACGAGCAGGAAGATCAGGCCGATGAGGGCACCGATGACACAGCCGATGGCGATGCCGGCGACGATATTGCCGGTCTGATCGATGTTCTGCAATGCCGCGGGGTTCGCGATCGGCGCGCCGACGGGGGTGAGAGTGAGGGTGGTGGCCGCGGCGTCGAGCTGCGGGACCACGGTGATGGCAGGACCGGCAACCGTGTGCACGGTCGTCGGGATGAAGCCGACGCGCTGGCCGTTGGGTGCCAGGACGGCGACGCCTGCTTCGGGCGTGAGCTCGAAGGTGCCCGCCGTGAGTTCGACGGACGCCTGCGAACCGTCGTGCGCGACCGCGGCCGTATAGGCAACGGCCCCGTCGACGCCCCCGACCGACGGTCCGGCGAGTGGGGCGCCATTGGCGGTGGCGGCGGCGATGCCGGTCGCCGCGACAGTGAGCACGCACGCAGCCAGCAACTGCTTGAACATCATGGGATTTCCCTCCGACTTGCTGACCCGACCTACCCCGAGATCAGCCTGTACCTCCCATGATGCGCTATGGCTATGCTGCATCACACCGGATCGGCGGAATCCGAATCGGCTTGCGGCAACACAGAATTCGCACGCACGGAGCCGACCGGTCAGTCTTGTGAAGTGAGAACCCGCGGACCGTCGGCGGTGACGGCGATCGTGTGCTCACTGTGCGCGCAGCGGGAGCCGTCGGCGGAGCGGATGGTCCACCCGTCGGCGTCGGTGTAGACCTTCGCGGTGCTCGCCGCGAACCACGGCTCGATCGCCACCGTGAGACCGGGCCGCAGCCGGAACCCGCGGCCGGCCCTGCCATCGTTGGCGATGTGCGGATCCTCGTGCATCGTCCGCCCCAGTCCGTGCCCACCGAACTCGGTGTTGACCGGATAGCCGTACCCGCGGGCGACATTCGCGATCGCGGCGGAGATGTCACCGATGCGGTTGTCCGGTTGCGCGGCCGCGATTCCGGCAGCCAAGGCCTCCTCGGTGGCCCGCACGAGTCGCTCATCCGCGGGCGCCGGGGTACCGACGATGAACGAGATCGCCGAGTCGGCGACCCAGCCGTCGATCGACACGGCCAGATCCGCCGTCAGCAGGTCCCCGTCACACAGCACATAGTCGTGCGGAAGCCCGTGCAGCACAGCATCGTTCACCGCCAGACACACCGTATTGCGGAACGGCCCGCGCCCGAACGACGGCGAGTAGTCCCAATAGCACGACACCGCCCCGCGCTCGCGAATCCGTTCCCGCACATACGCTTCCAGCTCGAGCAGGTTCACCCCGACCGCCGCGCGGTCGCGCACCCCGGCCAGCACGTCGGCGACGAACCGGCCGGTCACCCGCATGCGCTCGATCTCCGCGGGTGATTTCAACTCCACCATCACGCCTCCACTTGGTATTTTCATACCGACACTAGCCGTGCCGGTATAAAAATACCAATTTCAGCGGTTCAGGTTGCCCATATCCACGGGGATCTGCGCGCCGGTGATCTTGCCCGCCTCGTCCGAGCACAGCCACGCGACGGTCGCCGCGATCTCCTCCGGCTGGCAGATGTGACTGGGCAGCGCGTTCATGAAAATGGGCGCCAGGGTGCTCCCGTACTTCTCGAACAGCGGTCCCATCTCGTGGATCTGCATACCGCTCTCCACGCCCGCCGGGTGCACCGTGTTCACCCGGATCGCGTACCCGCCGAGCTCGTTGGCCATCGTCTTGGCCAGCCCCGTGATCGCGTGTTTGGTCGCGACGTAGTGACCGGTGAACGGGATGCCCTTGAGTCCGCCCACCGAACTGGTGAACACCATCGCGCCGCCTTCGTTCTGCGCGATCAGGTGTGGCACAGCGGCTTTCGCCGTATGAAAGACGCCGGTGAGGTTGACGTCGATCGTCTCCTGCCACTGCTCGGCGGTGATCTCCCACGACATCGCCGCAGAACAGATTCCCGCGTTGGCCACGACCACATCGAGCCTGCCCAGCTGCTCGATGCCCGCTGTCAGCGCCGCCGAGAGCGCGTCGAAATCGCGAACGTCGACCTTGCTGGCGACGATCTTGCCGCCTGCCGCTTCGACCAGCTTCACGGTCTCGGCCAGGTCCGCCTCCGTGGCACCCTCGTACGACGTGCTGGCGAACTCGGCGCAGATGTCGATCGCGATCACGTCGGCACCTTCCTCGGCGAAACGCACCGCCTCCGCCCTGCCCTGCCCGCGCGCCGCTCCCGTGATGAAAGCGACCTTGCCCTCGAACCGTCGTGTCATGCCCATACCTTTCGAACCTCGATGTCCTCCCCTGACACCTACCACCGCCATCGACCGCGCGAGGCGGAAACGGAGATAACTACTCAACTTGGCCAACGCGTTCGCGAGGACATACCATCGGTCGCATGGTCCGTCTCCCGCTCAGCCCCGCGCAGGTCGAAGCAGGCCGCCGACTGGGCCGCCGGCTTCGTACGGCGCGCGGCGATCGCGACCTCGCCGAGGTGGCCCTGCGAGCAGGCATTTCCCCGGAGACGCTGCGCAAGATCGAGTCGGGCCGACTGCCCTCACCCGCATTCGGCACCGTCGTCGGCCTCGCCGAGGCCCTCTCGATCCCCCTGGCCGAACTGGCCGAGTCCTACCGAGACGAGCAGGTCGCCGAGTCCGCCTGATCGGCCGCACGGCCACCAGCGCGATCTGTTCATCAGCGCGCCGACGAGTTCCGCGGGCGCGCGTCGACCTCGACCCGGCTACCGGCGGTTCATCGACTCCTCGTTCTCGTACCCCAGCGTCACGTCGTGCGTGATCTCGCCACGCGTTACCGATACCTGACTCGCGACAGGTGGATAGCCGCGCGCGACCACCGTGTACTCCCCTTCCGGCAGATCCGGGACCAGGTACTGCCCCTTCTCGTCGGTCCGGGCCGTCGCCGCCGGATCGCCACCCGAATCCAGGAGGGTGATCTGCACATCGGGGACGGGACGGTCACCGTCCACCCAGGCCGAACCGAGGAGAATGGCCATCGGTTCGAGGGCGATATCGCGATGCAGCGAGCCCGTCTCCGGCACGGTCAGCGCGACCGCCGACGGACGCATGTGGTCGGCCACCGCGACCAGGGTGTACGTGCCGCTGACGACGTCGCGGCACACGTACGTGCCGTCCTCGCCGGTGATCGCCGCGCCGACCACCTCGCCCTCGGGATCGGTCAGGGTGACCGTGGCACCCCAGAGCGGTTCGCCGCGGCGCGCCGACCGCACGATCCCGGTGAGTTCGCCCGCGCCGGTCAGCATCAGGTCGACGTGCTGGGCGCGCTCCCCGATCGACACGCTCACCGCCTCGGGCTGATGACCGGCCGCGGCGGCGATGAGCACATAGTTGCCCGGTCGCGGCGCCTCGATCACGTACGCGCCGTCGGCGTCGCCGTTGCCGCGGGCCACCTGATGCCCGTGCTGGTCGATCAGGGTGAGCGTGGCGGCGGGCACCGGGCGGGCGTCGTCGCGGCGCAGCAGTCCCGCGATCACCCGACCGGTCGCGACGGGGTGCAATTTCCCCGCCATCTCGTGCGCGTCGTGCAGGCTCACATCGCGCAGCGCGGTGGCATCGGCTTGCTCCTCGGGCGCCGGATCCTCCTGCAGCGGAATCTCTTTCATGAACACCAGCACCAGGCAGGCCACGATGGCGAGATCGGCGGCGAGGAGGAACACGCTGTGCATCGAGTCGGTGAATCCCTCGAGGATCGGGATCCGCAACTCGTCGGGCAGTGTGGCGATGCCACTGGTATTGCTCAGCAGGCCCTCGAGCCGCGCCCCGTCGAAACCGGGCGGCAGGCTCCCACCGAAAGATTCCAGGATCGAACCGGGCAGCCGGTCGAACAGCACCGTGAGGAACACCGCGACACCGAGTGTCCCGCCGAGCTGACGGAAGAACGTCGCCGCCGCGGTCGACACGCCCATTTCGGTGCGCCCCACCGCGTTCTGCGCGGCGATGATCAGCGTCTGCATGCAGCAGCCGAGTCCGAAACCCATGATCGCGCTGTAGGCGAGTGGCTGCCACAGCGGACCGTTGTAGGTGATCCGGGCGAACAGGGCGCACCCGATCGCCAGGATCAGCGCACCGAGCACCGGCAGCACTTTGTAGCGTCCGGTGGCTTTGGTGATCAGCCCGGATATCTGCGCGCCCACCATGATCCCGAGTACCAGCGGCATCATCAGCAGCCCCGCCTCGGTCGGCGAGAAACCACGCACGACCTGGAGGTACTGGGGCACCATCGTGATCGCGCCGAACATCGCGACGCCCACGAGGAACCCACCGAGGATCGCGACGCTGAACGTGGAACTGCGGAACAGCCGCAGCGGGATCAGCGCCGAGTCCTTCATCAGGAATTCGACCAGGACGAACAGCAGCAGACCGCCCGCGCAGATGCCGTAGCAGAGTAGCGATTTCGGCTCGGTCCAACCCCAGACGCGCCCCTGCTCGGCCACGATCAGCAGCGGCACCACACCCACGATGAGCGTGATCGCGCCCAACCAGTCGATCCGGCTGCGGCGGCGCGTGTGCGCCACGTTCAGCACCTTCGCGACCACGAGGAACGCCAGAATTCCGACCGGCACGTTCACCAGGAACACCCAGCGCCAGCCCTCGATGCCACCGAGGCTCTCGTAATCGGACAGGAAACCGCCGACCATCGGACCGAGCACCGTCGCGATGCCGAACACCATGAGGAAATACCCCTGGTAGCGGACCCGTTCGCGCGGGGGCACGATGTCACCGACGATGGTGAACGCCAGCGACATCAACCCACCCGCGCCCAGACCCTGGAAGGCGCGGCAGCCGGCCAGCTGGTACATGGTGGTCGCGAAGCAGCAGGCCGCCGAGCCGATGACGAACAGGGCTATCGCCAGCAGATAGAACGGCTTACGCCCGTAGATGTCGGCCAGTTTGCCGTAGAGCGGCGTGGTGACGGTGGCGGTGATCAGGTATGCCGTTGTCGCCCATGCCTGTTCGTCGAACCCGTCGAGACTGTTCGCGATTCGCACGATCGCGACGCTGACGATGTTCTGGTCGAGCGCGGCGAGGAACACCCCTAGTAGCAGGCCGGACAGAATCGTGAGTGTCTGGCGGTGCGTGAGGCGTGATTCGGCAACGACGGTATCGGTCATGGAGAAGCCCTGGTTCTGATCGGCTGGCAAGTGGGGGTCGATCATTCGGCCCACACGAGGGCCGACAACCCCGCTGCGAGGAAAACTTTGCGCCGCGGGTGGAACTCTTCATGCACTGGTGCGCAGAGCTTACCCACGCCGGATCCGTCGCCGTCATCGAGGGATCAAGTTATCGATCATTTCACTGGGAAACGATAGGTTCCGGCGCTCGGGACTGTCAGTTCGGCGGGCGTGAATTCAGCAGCCGAGTTCGGCCAGCGCGCCCAATGTTTCCGAGCAACCCGCGTCGATTCGGAGGGTGGCGAGTTCGTCGCCGCGGGTGCGTCCGCGATTCACGATCACCACTGGCACACCGTTTTTCGCTGCTCTGCGCACGAAGCGCAGGCCCGACATCACCGTCAGCGAGGAACCGGCCACCAGTATCGCCTGTGCTTGTTCGACCATGCCGAAAGCGGCTTCCACCCGGTCGGGGGGCACATTCTCACCGAAATACACGATGTCGGGTTTGAGCATTCCACCGCACGCCATGCAGTCGACCATCCGGAATCGGTCGGTATCGGTCACCACGGCGTCCGCGTCGGGTGCCACTTCGATACCCGAAGCCCGCGCCGAAACATTTTCCGCGAAACCGGGATTGGCGGCTTCGAGGTGTTGCGCGAGCGTCATCCGCGAGATCAGCTTCGCGCAGTTCAGACAGCGCACTCGCGCGTAAGTTCCGTGCAGATCGATCACCCGGCGCGCCCCCGCCTTCATGTGCAGCAGGTCCACGTTCTGGGTGATCACTCCCGACACCACGCCTGCCCGCTCCAGCCGCGCGACGGCGCGATGACCGGGGTTGGGCCGGGCGGCGTCCATGCGCCGCCAGCCGATGTGGTTGCGTGCCCAATACCGTTGCCGGAACACCGGGTCGCCGACGAACTGCTGATAGGTCATCGGGTTACGTGGCGGCGACTGGGGCCCGCGGTAGTCGGGAATACCGCTGTCGGTGCTCAGCCCCGCACCGGAGATCACCACGGTGCGGCGCCCGCTCAGCAGCTCCGCCGCGCGTTCCACCGCGTCGGTGGTGTCGATATCCACCATGGATCCACTTTACGAGTGGGGCGGCGCCGCGTTGTGCGCGGGACGAACACGCCGGGGCCGAGTTGCGCGCGGTGGGCGCGCGGCGACATGATGTTTCATCCGCCCGGCATCGACCGCTGCAGAGGAAACCTATGTCCGACACCGACGAGCACGGCCGCACCGCGCTCAATGCCGCGGTCGACGGGACCATCATCGCCGTCCGCCGGATGTTCTATGTCCTGGGCGACGAGATCGACCGCACCGAGGGCCCGATCGAATTCACCTTCCACAACGGTTCGACCCTGCTCCTCGACGCCGGTGTCGACGGTGCGGAACTGCGCATCGGCGGGGCGCCGTGGCGGGACCCGTTCGAGCCACTGGTCGACCCCGTGAACATCGAGTACGTCGCCAACTCCGGCAAATACACCGCGTTCGACGTCACCGACGAGGCACCCTACGACGAGCTCGCGGGCCGCCGCGTCGACGCGGTCTCGGTGGTGCCACTGGCCGACGGCCGCCCTCGCGCGGCGACCCTGTACCTGGGCACGGGCATGGTGAAGGCGGAGTCGATCGCCGACGAACTCATCGTGACATTGATTTCCGCGCCGAGGTGACCAGGAACAGGGCATTCACCGGACTTGCGGCTGCCTGAGCGCGTCCGCCGCGAACGACTCCGACAGCTCGTCGATGACGGCGCCGCGGATCTGTCTGCGTTCGTTGGCCAGCGCGGTGGTCGTGCAGATACCGAACGCGCCCTGCTCGTCGTAGAGCACCGCGGCACCGGCCGCGATCCCGTCGTCGCTGAGGTGACTCTCCGCCTCGATACCCATGTCGTGGCCGACGGGCATGCGCGAGAACGTGATCGACACATCGGTATTGATGAAACCGATGCCCTCGGTGCCCCAGTTGGTGACCAGACTGGTCTGCTCGCCGGTCATCGCGGCGTAGCAGAACGGGGACGACCGCTCCCCCACGACGACCGGGATATTGCGCATCCACTTACGTTTGCGAGTGTCGTTCTGGTGTTCGGTCATATTCGCCGACCAGCCCTGCCCGTCACTGCCGAACAGGTGCATCGCCTCGTCGATGGTGGCCAGCACAGTGGGCGGGGGCAGCGGCCGATCCCGATCGGGGCGCCAGACATCGCCCGGCGGTTGGGTCGAACGTTTGAGCAGGAGCGCGCTGCCACGGGCGACGATCTCGCCGTCGGCGCGCACGACGATCGCCACCGAACGGACCCGTTTGCCGTCACGCACCAGTTCGCTGGCGACCGTCAGCGGCACGGCGGGTACCGGACGGTGCAGGTCGACGGTCAATCGCGCCGGGCTGAACCCGTCTGCGCAATAGCCCGCTTCCACTTCGCGCGCCATCAACCCGCACACCGGCGGACCGGACAGTGTGCTGGGCGACCACAGGCTCAGCGAGTACCGCATCGGCGCGAAGACGCCGTCCGCATGCGTGAAGTAACCCAGGGAGATACTCATCGTGACCCTTTCGCTGCGTGTGCTGGGCGGGATCGCGCCAACACACCATTCCTCACACTAGAACGTGTTGCAGTTTTGCGGCAAGTCGAGTCACTCCAGCTCACCCTCGGTTTCCAGGTAGACCTGGCGCAGCTTGTCCAGCGTCTCCTGCTCGGGGTGCTCCCAGAGCTTGCGCTCGGCCGCTTCCAGGAGCCGTTCGGCGATGCCGTGCAGCGCCCAGGGGTTCGACTGCTCCATGAACTTGCGGTTCACATCGTCGAAAACGTAACTCTCCGACAGCTTCTCGTACATCCAGTCGGCGACGACATTGGTGGTCGCGTCATAACCGAACAGGTAGTCGACGGTGGCCGCCATCTCGAACGCGCCCTTGTACCCGTGGCGGCGCATCGCCTCGAGCCAGCGCGGGTTCACCACGCGGGCGCGGAAGACGCGAGCGGTCTCCTCCGACAATGTGCGGGTGCGCACGGCATCGGGGCGGGTGGAGTCGCCGATGTAGGCCTCGGGGTTCTTGCCGGTCAGCGCGCGGACGGTCGCGACCATGCCGCCGTGGTACTGGAAGTAGTCGTCGGAGTCGGCGATGTCGTGTTCGCGGGTGTCGGTGTTCTTGGCGGCGACCGCGATGCGCTTGTAGGCGGTGCGCATGTCGTCGGCGGCGGGGGCGCCGTCGAGGTCGCGGCCGTAGGCGTAGCCGCCCCAGGTGGTGTAGACCTGCGCGAGGTCGTCGTCGGTGCGCCAGCTCTTGGAGTCGATGAGCTGCAGCAGACCGGCGCCGTAGGTACCCGGCTTGGAGCCGAAGATGCGGGTGGTGGCGCGACGGGTGTCGCCGTGTTCGGCGAGGTCCGACTGGGCGTGCGCGCGAACGTAATTCGACTCGGCGGGCTCGTCGAGGTCGGCGACCAGGCGGACCGCGTCGTCGAGCAGGGCGAGCACGTGCGGGAACGCGTCGCGGAAGAAGCCGGAGATGCGGACGGTGACGTCGATGCGCGGGCGGGCGAGTTCGTCGAGGGAGATCACCTCGAGCGCGGTGACGCGGCGGCTCGCCTCGTCCCACACCGGCCGAACGCCCAGCAGCGCGAAGACTTCCGCGATGTCGTCGCCGGAGGTGCGCATCGCCGAAGTGCCCCACACCGACAGCCCGACCGACTTCGGGTACTCGCCGTGATCGGCCAGGTATCGGGCGAGCAGCGATTCCGCCATCGCCTGACCGGTCTCCCAGGCCAGCCGCGAGGGGACGGCCTTGGGGTCGACGGAGTAGAAGTTGCGGCCGGTCGGCAGCACGTTGATCAGGCCGCGCAGCGGGGATCCGCTGGGGCCCGCTGGGATGAAACCGCCGTTGAGAGCGTGCAGGACGCGGGCGATCTCGATGCGGGTTTCGCGCAGGCGGGGCACGACCTCGGTCGCGGCGAACCGCAAGACGGTCGTCACCGCGTCCAGGCGCGCGACCTCGTCGGACGAGAAGGTGCGCTCGGAGCCTGCTGCGGCAGTCGCGTCGGCCGTGGTCGGATTCCCCACTCCCCCAGCGAGAATCGCGGCGGCATGGTCGTCGACGACGGTGTCGACGGCGTCCGCCGACCAGTCCGTTGCCTGCAACGCGGCGAGGAGATCGCGGGCGCGACCCTCTGCGGTGTCCACGCGTTCGCGGGATTCGTCGCCGGCCTCACTGAGACCCAAGGCTTCGCGCAGACCGGGCACGTTCTGTTCGCCGCCCCACAGTTGGCGGGCGCGCAGCATGGCCAGCACCAGGTCGAGTTCCATGTCACCCTCGGGCGCCTGCCCGAGGATGTGCAGGCCGTCGCGGATCTGGACGTCCTTGATCTCGCACAGCCAGCCGTCGACGTGCAGGAGCATGTCGTCGAAGACGTCTTCCTCGGGACGTTCGGCGAGGCCGAGGTCGTGGTCCATCTTGGCCGCGCGCATCAGGGTCCAGATCTGCTGGCGGATGGCGGGCAGTTTGGCCGGGTCGAGGGCGGAGATATTGGCGTGCTCGTCGAGCAACTGCTCCAAACGAGAGATGTCGCCGTAGGTTTCGGCGCGCGCCATCGGCGGGATCAGGTGGTCGACGAGGGTGGCGTGGGCGCGCCGCTTGGCCTGGGTGCCCTCGCCCGGATCGTTGACCAGGAACGGGTAGATCAGCGGCAGGTCGCCCAGCGCCGCGTCGGTGCCGCAGGAGGCGGACATGCCGAGGGTCTTGCCGGGCAGCCACTCCAGGTTGCCGTGCTTACCCAGGTGCACCATCGCGTCCGCGCCGAAACCGTCGGGCGCGGACAGCCAGCGGTAGGCGGCGAGATAGTGGTGGCTGGGCGGCAGATCGGGATCGTGGTAGATCGCCACGGGGTTCTCGCCGAACCCGCGAGGCGGCTGCACCATGAGCACCACATTGCCGAACCGCAGTGCGGCGATGACGATCTCACCCTTGGGATCGGCCGATCGGTCGACGTAGAGTTCGCCCGGCGCCGGCCCCCACGCCTCGACGACAGCCTCGCCCAGGTCCGCGGGCAGGGATTCGAACCAGCGGGTGTAGGTGGTGGCACCGATGCGAATCGGGTTGCCCTCCAACTGTTCCGCGCTCAACCACTCCGGATCCTGACCGCCCGCGGCGATCAGCGCGTGGATCAGCGCGTCGCCGTCGCGTTCCACCAGGCCGGGGATCTCGTCGATATCACCGAGATCGTAACCGGCGGTACGCAATTCCGTGAGCAGACGGATCGCACTCGCTGGGGTGTCGAGGCCGACGGCATTGCCGATGCGGGCGTGCTTGGTCGGATAGGCCGAGAGCATGATCGCGATCCGCTTGTCGGCGGCCGGGATGTGGCGCAAGCGGGCGTGGCGCACGGCGATCCCCGCCACGCGGGCGCAGCGTTCGGGATCGGGGACATACGCCGACAGCCCGTCTGCGTCGAATTCCTTGAAGGAGAACGGCACCGTGATGATCCGGCCGTCGAATTCGGGCACCGCGACCTGCGTCGCCACATCGAGCGGCGACAGGCCGTCGTCGTTGGCCTCCCACTGCGCGCGGCCACTGGTCAGGCACAGGCCCTGCAGGATCGGCACGTCGAGGGCGGCGAGCGCGGCCACATCCCAGGCTTCGTCGTCACCACCGGCCGACGCGGTCGCGGGCTTGCTGCCACCCGCCGCGAGGACGGTCACCACGAGGGCGTCGGCACGGCCGAGCAGGGTGAGGAGTTCGGGTTCGGCGGTGCGCAGCGAGGCGGCGTAGACCGGCAGCGGCCGGGCGCCCTTGGCCTCGATCGCCTTGCACAGCGCCTCGACGTAGGCGGTGTTGCCCGCCAGGTGCTGGGCGCGGTAGTAGACGACGGCGACGGTCGGGGCGTGCGGTTCGAGGATTCGCGGGGACCGGTCGAGCTCGCCCCAGGTGGGCAGTTGCGCGGGCGGTTCGAAACCGTGTCCGGTCAGCAACACCGTGTCGGACAGGAAATTGTGCAACTGGAGCAGGTTCTCGGCCCCGCCCGCGGCGAGATAGTTGTGCGCATCGGCCGCGACACCGACCGGCACCGTCGAGCATTCCATCAGCTCGGCATCGGGCGCGATCTCGCCGCCCAGCGCCACCATCGGCACCCCGCTCGCCCGAATCGCGTCGAGGCCCTCTTCCCACGCGCGCTTGCCGCCGAGGATCCGCACGATCACCAGGTCGGCGCCGTCGAGCAGTCCCGGCAGATCCTCCACCAGCAGCCGGGCGGGGTTGCCCCAGCGGTACTCGGCGCCGCTCGCGCGAGCGCTCAGCAGGTCGGTGTCGGAGGTGGACAGCAGCAGGATCACAGGGTGAGACCTTCCTCGGGTTACGCGCCCATCGGGGAGTTGCGGTGCTCGCCGGAGAGGGTCTGGCTGTTCACAGTGGCGCGACCGCACCGGATTTCCACCGGTTTCCTCGTCGCCCGCCGAGCAAGACGATGCTACTGGGCCCGCCTCGCCCGCAACTTTCCAGCCCGCTCCCCACCGCTGGACAATCGATCAGCAGGCAATGGCGCGGGCATCACCCGAGAGCGCTCCTGCACCATTGCTTGATGATCTTGATCTGCGGCGGCGCTGCGCGGCGGTGTTCAGCGATCGGGGCGACCGCCTCGACGCTGCCGATCATGATCGACTCGACCGAACAGCCGCCGCCGAAGTCGGTGTCCGACCAGATGTACGCGTTCGCCGACCACCTGCGGCGCGTGTGGGTGGTCGACGTCGTCAAGGGGTGGGGCGGCGGGTGGTGTCGTTGGACGCGATCGCCAGGGCGATCTCGGGAACGATGCGTCGGATCAGCGCGCCGTAGTCGTCGTCCGGGAGGATATCGAGGCGTTCGCGGGCCTCTTCGAGGTGGCGGGTTGCAGCCGGGAAGGCACCGAGGCGGCGGAAGTTGTCGGCGAGGTTCAGGTGCAGGGAGGGGTAGAAGCCGGCGACCTGGAGGCCCGCGTGATAGTCGTTGAGGCGGGTGTCGGTGAGGGCGTCGGCGGCGTCGAGGGCGCGGACGTCCCAGACCAGGGCTTCGGCCGGGTCGTCGTAGACGTCGGCCAGGTAGTGGGCGAGGGCGCATCGGTGCAGCGGGTCACCGGCGGGACCGATGTCGGCCCAGACCTCGAGCAGGGTGGTGCGGGCACCATCGGCGTCGCCGGTCCGGAAGTCGGTGACGCCCTGGGTGATTCGGGTCATGATCGGGTCGGCGGTGGTCATCGGGAGGTCTCCTCGGTGGGTTCGGGTTTGCGCGGCATGACCAGGGTCGACAGGTCGCCGTCGTCGGCGGAACGGACCAGCACGGGCATGTCCGGGGCGATGAGGTCGAGCATCACGTCGGCGCCGACCGCGCCTGCGATGGCGGGGTAGAGGGTGGTGACGGCGAAGTGGATGGTCATCGAGGGGCCGGTGATCTCGGCGGCGAGAGATCGTCGAGTGACGCAGCTGTGGTCGGCCTCGGGCGTGGCAGGCTCGGCGTTCGCAGGTCTGTCCGGCGTCTCCGCGGTGGTGGCGAGCCGTGCGGGGGTGCCGCCGGCTGTGATGGACACCGCGTTCGGTGGGTACACATGGAGCGCCACCGTGGATGAACCTGCGTTTTCCAGCGAATGGAGCAGATCCGCACGGGCGAGCACAACTCTTGTGCTGACCGGTGGCAGTGCCGCCAGCATTTCTCGATAGTCGGGGAAGTCCTCGGTCGAACGGCGGCAGTGGCGGCGGGCAGCATCGGTTTTCTGGCCGAGCCGAACGCCCGACGCTCCGTGCCCGACATCGCCGTCGACGCGGTCGGCGTGTGCGTCGAGATCCCTGTCGCCGGGCCGTTCGCCGCGGCCTCGCGCGGCGGTACGCCGGTTGCCGCCGGAATCCTCAGCGGCCGTGGTGAATTCGATACCTGATGCGGTCGCGACGATAGCCACGGAATACTGTCGGCGCAGCCAGGACACGGCCGATCGAAGGTCGGCGGCGTCGATGGTGGCTGTCCATGACCGTGCGGCCTTGCCTGTCGTGTGTAGCGTGCGGGTCGCCAATCGGTAGCGGTCGGTTGCGGTGAGCGTCAGCTCCTGCGCGTCCACTTCGAAGAGAATCGTGTCCAGTACCCGCATGGTCGGATCGGTGAGAGTGGCGGTCGCGACTTGGTCGACCGCGGCCGCGAGCGCGGGTCCGCTCATCCATAGGGCGTCGGATGCCTCGCCTCGGGTCGGCGAGTGCTGAGGATCTTCCCGGTCTACCGAGTCGTGGGTGTTCGGCGATTCCGGGTGAACTCGCATGGCCGCGCGGGCCGCGATCGTGGCGGTGCGAATCTCGGCCGAGCGACGGTCCATGGCGGCCAGGTGCTCGTCTACCAGGTCGGCCGCATCGGCTGGGTCGGCGAGGACGGCGGCGACAGCCGGTAGCGGCATGTCGACGGCGCGCAGGTGCCGGATCAGGCGGGCGGTGTCGGTCTGTTCGGGGGCGTAGTAGCGGTAGCCGGTGATGTCGTCGACGACGGCGGGGACGAGGATGCCTGCGTCCGCGTAAAAACGCAGGGCACTGGCGCTCAGGCCGCAGGTGCGGGCGAAAGCTCCGATGGTGATCAGCTCGGTGTCGGGCACCGTTTCATGATCGGGGTTCGAGTGACTCGAAGGTCAAGTCGTCGGCCGGCCGGTGCCCGCGGCGACCATCTCCGGGGAGCCGGTGCCGAGATTGCGGTACACGTTCGCGATCACCAGTTGGCCGAGGGCGTTGTTGCCGACGCCGCCGATGACCGCACCGATACCCGCGGGGATCAGCGTGCCGAACAGCAGCAGCGTGCGTTTGACCAGGTAGTTGACGATGAAACGCTTAGCCGGGGAGTCGGGCATGCTCGCCAGGCCGGGAATGTGGTCGGTGACGACCGAGAGCCACTGGCCCTTCTTGTGGCCCGCGGTCTCCTCGAGCACCTTCGTGCCACCTTCGCCGAGCACCACCTTCGACACCAGCTGCGCCAGCCTCGGGTCGTCGGGATCGAGACCGTACGCCGCGGCCGCACCGACCGACAGCGCCGACGACGCCTCGAGGAACACGAGGGTGTCCACACCGGTCGCGGCCAGACCGAGCAGGGTGCCCACCCCGGGGACCGCGGCGGTGAGCCCGACGGTGACGCCGCTGGCGGTGACGACCACCAGGTACTGGCGTGACAGCCGCTGCACGATCTCCACCGGCGCATCCTCGGGATGTCGGTGGCCCAACCAGTCGACGTAACGATTCACCACCGGTGCCTGCGCCTGCGCGACCCGGTCGAGTGCGGGAACAACACGCTTGTCCACGAATTCACGCAGCATGTGGCGGCTCTCCTGTCAGTGCTCGGCTGGCGAAGGATCCGCCACTCACCCTAGGCGAATACCCCCGAACCGCACCGTCACGCGAGTCTGCGCCGTCGCGCCGGCAAGGCAGGCCGCAGCTGGTCGACCGCTCGCCGGAGTGGGCGGGGACCGCCCTGGGCCGATCACGGCGGGGTTCGGGGCGCAGTCGGCGCGTCGTAGGCTGGAGCATCATGACCAGGAGTGCGCCCGATTCTTGTCCAGGGGTTCTGCGGTTGCATCAGGCGGCCGACGGGCCGCTGGCGCGGATTCGTGTGCCGGGCGGGCGGTTGGAATCGGCGCAGTTGCAGGCGCTGGCCGATGCGGCACGCGATCTCGGCAACGGGAATCTCGAGCTGACCTCGCGGGGCAACATTCAGCTGCGGCAGGTGCGTGACGCCTCCGAACTCGCGCAACGCCTGGGGGCGGCGGGACTGTTGCCGAGCCGGACCCATGAACGGGTGCGCAATATCGTGGCCTCCCCACTGTCCGGGCGCGTCGGCGGTTTCGCGGACGTACACGGGCTCGCGGTCGACCTCGACGCCGGATTGCGCGGCGATCCGCTGCTGGCGGAGCTGCCGGGACGAGTGCTGTTCACCCTCGACGACGGACGCGGCGATGTGAGCACGCTGCACGGCGACATCGGCGTTCACGCGGTGGGCGACGACGAGTTCGCCCTGCTGCTGGCGGGCGCCGACACCGGAATTCGGGTCACCGCGGGCGAGGCGATCGACGTGATGCTCGACGCGGCGCGCGGCTTTCTCGATCTACGGGGAACCAGCGATTCCGGACAGTGGCGACTGCACGAAATTCCGGGCGGGGTCGAATCGGTGGTGCGGACATTGGACCGCTCCCCCGTCGGTGCACCTCTCGAACTCGGTGCGACACACGCTGTTCCGATCGGATGGCTCGACCAGGAGAACGGCCTCGTCACACTCGGCGCGGGGATACCGCTCGGCACCTTGTCGGCCAGAACGGCCGAATTCCTGGCCGCTGTCGAACGACCCGTCTTCGTCACCCCGTGGCGCAGCCTGGTGATCACCGACCTGGACGAGGGACCCGCCGAAACGGTGGTGCGAGTGCTCGCGCCGATGGGCCTGATCTTCGACGCGAATTCCCCGTGGCTGCAGGTCAGCGCCTGCGCCGGGCGCCCCGGTTGCGCGAAGTCACGCACCGATGTCCGGGCCGACCTGGCCGCCGCCGTCGAATCCGACCGTGTCCTTCCCGATCGGGCCGACGCCTCAGCAGTCACCGTGCGGTCGGCCGAGAGCACCACCGCACCCACCGATCCGGGGAACGTGCTGCCCGCCGAGAACGTCACCGCGCCTGAGGCTTCCGAGCAGCCGGTGCGGAACGAACTGGTTGCGGCCGACGCCGTCACCGTGACAGGTCGCCAGCACTGGTCGGGGTGCGACCGCCGATGCGGCCGTCCACGCGGACCCGTCACCGATGTCGTCGCCACCGACCACGGCTATCGCATCGATATCGACGAGGCGACGACCGCTCCCTGATCCGCGTCGGCGGCCGAACGAAACTCGATCGACGATGCCGGAAACATCTCGTACCCTTGCCTTCTCACTATGAGGGGGTTCCCATGTCCACACTGCAGGTGACGGCCGAGCGGCTCGTCGTTGTTCCGCATCCGAATGCCGATCGGCTCGAGTTGGCCCAGGTCGGGTTGTACCGGGCGGTGGTCGCGAAGGGTCAGTTCTCGACGGGGGATCACGCGGTCTACATTCCGGAACAGTCGGTGCTACCCGAGGAGCTGATCGCTGAGCTCGGCTTGACCGGGAAACTCGCGGGCTCGCAGCGCAATCGGGTGAAGGCGGTGCGTTTGCGTGGTGAGGTATCGCAGGGCATCGTGTGCACGCCGACCGCGCTGGGCGGCGTGGATCTCGCCGAGGCCGCCGCAGCGGGGACCGATTTCGCCGAGTCGCTCGGAGTCGTGAAATGGGTTCCGCCGGTGCCGGTCTCGATGTCGGGGCAGGTCGAG
Source organism: Nocardia sp. NPDC058480 (assembly GCF_042720495.1). Taxonomy (NCBI): domain Bacteria; kingdom Bacillati; phylum Actinomycetota; class Actinomycetes; order Mycobacteriales; family Nocardiaceae; genus Nocardia; species Nocardia sp. NPDC058480. Next base: position 343,334 of record NZ_JBHXMN010000006.1, read on the forward strand.
TCGGCGCCGGATCTGCTGCGGTGGGTCGATGTCGAGAACATCAAACGGTTTCCTGATATCTTCACGGCCGGGGAGCCGGTGGTGGCGACGGAGAAGATCCACGGCACCGCCTGCCTGCTCACCTACGTGCGTGACGGTGACCGAATCCTGGTGTCGTCCAAGGGCGTCGGTGGCCGGTCGCTGTCGCTGACCGAGGCCGATGGCAACCTGTACTGGCGCGCCGTTCGCGCCCACGGGCTCGATGAGGCCGCTCGCAAGCTTGCCGCCGCGCTCGACGCGGACCGCGTCGGTCTGTTCGGTGAGGTGTACGGCGCGGGCGTACAGGACCTGCACTACGGCGCGTCCGCCGCCCAAGACTCCTCGCTCGGCTTCGGACTGTTCGATATCGCGGTGGATGCGGGCACAGCGCCGGCTCGCTGGCTCGGCCATCACGAGATCAGCGCCCTGCTCCACGACCTCGGCCTCGCCCTGCCGCGCGTGCCGGTCCTCTTCGAGGGCGCCTACGACGCGGAGTTGCTGCTGGAATTGGCCGAGGGCGCCGAAACCGTCAGCGGCGCGGGCACCAATATCCGCGAGGGCCTCGTGGTGCGGCCTGCCACCGAACGGCAGTCGCCGATTCTCGGCGGCCGGGCGATCGGCAAGATCGTCTCCGCCGCGTACCTGCTGCGCGACGGCGGCACCGAATACGAGTGAGGCCCCACCGAGTTACGCGTGTCCGTCACCGACGGTCGCAGACCGGCGGGCACGCGTAACTCGGCCCAGGCCCCGCCGCGACGGCCCCGATCAGCGCGCAGTGGTTCGCTCTCACTCGGCTGCGGCGGCATCGCGACGCTGCTCGGCGACTCCCCCATCATCCGCGGCACGAACCCGTAGAGCAGGGTGTGCCGTCCTCGGCTACCCGACGGTCGTGTCGCGGCGGCTGTGCAGCTCGAGTACGCAGCACTTCACGCCGCCGCCACCCTTGCGCAGTTCGGACATGTCGACCGGGACGGGAACGAACCCGCGCTCGCGCAGCTGCGCGATGAGCCCGGTGGCGCCGGGATCGAGGAAGACGTGTTCGCCGTCGCTGAGGCCGTTCAAACCGAAGGAGAGCGCGTCGTTGTCGTCGGCGAGGATCGCGTCCGGGTAGAGCGCGGTCAGTACTTCGCGAGCGGCGGGGCTGAACGCGGCCGGATAGTAGGCGATGGTGGTGTCGTCGAGGACCATCAGCGCGGTGTCGAGGTGATAGAAGCGCGGGTCGACCAACTCGAGCGACACCACCGGCACCTCGAAATACCGCTCGACCTCCGCATGCGCGGACAACGAACAACGGAATCCGACACCGGCCAGAATGCGCTGTCCGGCGAACGCGAAATCGCCCTCCCCCTCGTTGATTTCGGCCGCAGCGGCCAGCTCGCGCAGTTCCCTGGCGGCGAACCACTGATGGAAAGCGGGGCCCTCGTCGGCACGTTCAGGGTGAGCGAATCTAGCGGAGAGTGCGTGCCCACCGATCACGATGCCGCTGTTGGCGGCGAAAACCATATCCGGCAAACCGGGCTCGCCCGGCACCGTTTCCACCGTGTGCCCGTGGGCTTCCAGGCTCGCGCGCAGGATCTCCCACTGGGCGAGCGCGCGCGCCCGGTCGACGGGGGCGGCCGGATCCATCCACGGGTTGATCGCGTAGGTGACCTCGAAATGGTCGGGGCGGCACAGCACATAGCGGCGCGGTGACGCGGTCCGTGCCGGTGCGGAGACGCGAAGGGGGCTAGCGGCGGTCATCAGGACTCCTGGCGGCAGCGCGGACGGTTTCCACGACCGTAATTGCCGCTCCATTGCGCAGGGAACACCGATTCGTTGCGCATTTCGGTGTAAGAATGGGGAATCGTTGCGAATGGAAGCGAAGGGTCGACGTGGACGATATCGATCGGCGAATTCTCGCGGAGCTGCTCATCCACGCCCGCGCCTCGTTCCAGGAGATCGGTTCGGTGGTCGGATTGTCCGCGCCCGCGGTGAAGCGGCGGGTGGACAAGATGGTCGCGAGCGGGCAGATCACCGGGTTCACCGCCCAGGTCAACCCGGCCGCGCTCGGCTGGACGACCGAGGCGTATGTCGAGGTCTACTACCGCGACAACATCTCACCGGCCGAGCTACGCCGCACCCTCGAACCGATCCCGCAGGTCGTCGGAGTGTGGACCATCGCGGGCGAGGCCGACGCGCTCGTGCACGTGATGGCCACCGATATGGCCGAGATCGAAGTGACGGTCGAACGGATCAGGGAGAACGCGCGCGTCGGGCGCACCCGCAGCTCGCTGGTGATGTCACGCATTCTCGAACGCCCCCGTACCTGAGCCGCCGGACACCACGTCAGACCCAGGTTCTAGGGTTGTCGGCATGTCCGACGTGCGTACCAGCTACCTCACCGACGGGGCCGAGATCTATCGGCGCTCGTTCGCGACGATCCGCGCCGAGGCCGATCTCGCCGGTTTCCCCGCCGATGTCGAGCGGGTGGCGGTGCGAATGATCCACGGCTGCGGTCAAGTCGACCTGGCCCCCGATATCGCCTACTCCGCCGGTGTGGTCGCCGCCGCGCGCGCCGCGCTGCACGCGGGCAAGCCGATCATCTGCGATGCCAATATGGTCGCCTCGGGGGTGACCCGCAAGCGCCTGCCCGCCGACAACGCGGTGCTGTGCAACCTCACCGATCCGCGCGTGCCCGAACTCGCCGCGCGACTGGGCAACACACGCTCGGTGGCGGCACTGGAACTGCTGCGCGAGCAGCTCGACGGTGCGGTGGTAGCCATCGGCAACGCACCGACCGCGCTGTTCCATCTGCTCGACATGCTCGACGCCGGTGCGCCGCGACCCGCCGCGATCATCGGCATCCCGGTCGGGTTCATCGGGGCCGCCGAATCCAAGCAGGCGCTGATCGACTTCGACGGGATCGAGTATTTGACCGTCCGCGGCAGGCGGGGTGGCAGCGCGATCACCGCTTCGGCACTGAATGCGATTGCGAGCGAACAGGAGTGAGTGAGATCAGCACCGGCAAACTGTGGGGTATCGGCCTTGGTCCCGGCGATCCGGAATTGGTGACGGTGAAGGCCGCCCGGCTCATCGCCGAAGCCGATGTGGTCGCGTTCCACAGCGCCAAGCACGGGCGCAGCATCTCGCGCGCCATCGCGGCGCCGTACCTGCGCCCGGGGCAGATCGAGGAGCACCTCGTCTACCCGGTGACCGTGGAGACGACCGATCACCCCGGTGGGTATCAGGGGGCGATCGACGAGTTCTACGAGCAGGCGGCCGCGCGCCTGGCCACCCACCTGGCCGCGGGGCGCACCGTCGCGCTGCTCGCCGCCGGTGATCCGCTGTTCTACTCCTCCTATATGCACATGCACCGGCGACTGGCCGATCGATTCGACGCCGAGATCGTTCCCGGTATCACCTCGGTCAGTGCGGCATCGGCGGCGCTGGGCACTCCCCTCGTCGAGGGTGAGCAGGTGCTGACGGTGCTGCCCGGCACCATGCCCGTGGCAGAACTGACCGAGCGCCTGCGCGAGACGGACGCCGCCGCGATCATGAAGCTGGGGCGCACGTTTCCCGGTGTGCGCCAGGCGCTTTCGGATTCCGGTCGGCTACAGGACGCCTACTACGTCGAACGCGCGAGCAGCACGCGTCAGCGGGTACTCGCCGCGGCCGACGTCGACGAGGCGGACGTTCCGTACTTCTCCATCACCCTCGTCCCTGGTCCGACGCCGACCACAGCGATCCCCGTTCGCGATGCTTCCGGCCGGCAGCCCGCCACCGCGGCGGACCTGACAACCACCGCGCCTGACCGCACGGCATCTGTCGAGTCCCGGCCCGACCGCTCGATCACCGCGGCGGCCGAGCCGAACCGCACAGCCGCGGCCTCCGCGCCCAGTGGCCTCGTGACCGCACCGCGCGTCTCGCCGGAGGGATCAGCGGCTGTGCCGGGCGAAGTCGTTGTCATCGGTCTCGGTCCCGGCGACGCGGACTGGACGACGCCCCAGGTCAGCGCCGCATTGGCCGAGGCGACGGATCTCGTCGGCTACACCACCTACATCAATCGCGTCCCCGAGCAGGCGGGTCAGCGCAGGCACGCCAGCGACAACAAGGTCGAATCCGAACGGGCCGCGATGGCCCTCGATATGGCCAAGCGTGGTGCTCGCGTCGCCGTCGTATCCTCCGGCGATCCGGGCGTTTTCGCCATGGCGGCTGCCGTCCTCGAGGTGTCGGCCGAACCACAGTTCAAGGATGTCCCGGTGCGGGTGCTGCCGGGCCTGACCGCCGCCAACGCGGTGGCGAGCCGGGTCGGCGCGCCGCTGGGCCACGACTACGCGATGATCTCGTTGTCGGACCGGCTCAAACCGTGGGATGTTGTCGCACAACGTCTTTCGGCGGTCGCCGCGGCCGATATGGCTATCGCGATCTACAACCCGGCCTCCTCGCAACGACGCTGGCAGGTCGGCGCCATGCGCGAGGTACTGCTCGAACACCGCCCGCCACAGACGCCGGTGGTGCTGGGCCGCGATGTCGGCGGGCCGACCGAATCGGTCCGGGTGACCACCTTGGGCGAGCTGGATCCGGACGAGGTCGACATGCGCACACTGCTGATCATCGGATCCTCGACCACCACCACCTTCGACACGCCGGAAGGCACCCGCGTCTTCACCTCGCGCAGGTACGGGTCGGTGCCGAGCCGGTAGTCCGCGTCGGGACATCGGCAACCGCACGGTCGGCACCCCGCACGACCCGCGCCGAGCGGCTGCCGAATCGGCGCAGCAGGCACCCCCGGCGACCCGTGGGCGACCGAAAACCGCCGCGATCCTCGGCGACCCTCGCGGTCGGCGAGGCCCGGCGATCCGCACCTGCGGTGGCACACTGGTTCCGCGGGCCTGCCCGCGAGCACAACAGCGTGACAGCTCGTTTCCTGGTTCGATTCCCCAACGCGTCCCACGAGGACGATGAAAGGATTCACCACGATGAGTGTTCAGCACCACGCACAGCACACCCTCAGCACCCGATTACGGCGCGGTGTGACGGCCGGCCTGATAGCCGCCGCCATCGCGGTTCCCGTCGCCGGGATCCTGCCGGTCACCGCGTCGGCCCTGCCGCCCCTCCCCTCGGCGCCCTCGGTACCCGGGGTTCCCGAGCTGCCGGGCACACCCGAGCTGCCGGGCACACCGAAGCTGCCGGGCGCACCCGAGCTGCCGGCCGCGCCCGTCGCACCCAAGTTGCCCAGCGTGCCAGGGGCACCCCTCGCCGAGACCGCGAGCGCCATCACCGTGACGGTCAACGGCTTGGACGGCGAGCCCATCTCGGTCAGTGTCGACACCACAGCCACCGTGCAGGACCTGAAGGTTCTCATCAAGGAACAGACCGGCGTTCCGGTGGCTGATCAGCAGCTCATCACCGAGAGCGAGATCAAGCTCGAGGACTCCGCAACACTGGCGTCCTACGAACTCGCCGACGGTGACATCCTGAACCTCGCGTTGGCCTGAGCCTGACGGGTCGACCACCGCGGCGGTGGTGCTCAGCGCGCGAGCATCACCGCCGCACCCGGCCCGGCGAACTCGCCGCGACAGGCGGCACTATTGGCGAACCGCCCACCCAGGCGTAACGTTCCACTTAGGAATGTAGTTCGAAGGGAGTTGACCGTTGACCGACATCGCGACCCGACGCCGCCCACTGAACTCCACCGCGGCCTCGCTACTCGGGTTCCTGCACGAGGGTCCGAAGTCGGGCTGGGATCTAGCCACCCAGGCCCAGCAACGCATCGGCGACTTCTGGACCATCACGCAGAGCCAGGTCTATCGCGAACTGTCCACGATGGACGCCGCGGGCCTGGTGACCAAGGGCGAACGCGGCGCCAGGGAGCGCACGCCGTACCGGATCACCGATATCGGGCGCGAGGCCTTCGCGGAATGGATCGGGCGCGATCCGGGCGCGGAGACCATCCGGGTGCCGCTACTGCTCACGCTGTCCTTCGGCGAGCACCTGGATCCGGTTCATCGGGATCGAATCATCGCCGCCAACAAGAACATTCATCAGGATCGCCTCGACCGCTACCTCGACGAAGACGAGACCGCCCTGGCCCCCAACCAGCGGGCGACCCTGGAATTCGGCATCGCCTACGAGCGCGCGGTCCTGCACTGGTTCGACCAGCTGCCGACGATCTTCACACCGCCGACGCCACGCTGACTCCGGTTCGACCCACCCGCGGCCCGACCGAACGCGACCGGATTCAGCGCACCCGGTGCGACGCGGACTCGCGCAACCACTCGACAGCGTCGCCGACCTCGGCCACGGTGACCGCGCCCGCGGGCAGCGGTGGCCGGTCGACCATGATCACCGGCAGACCCGCGGTGCGGGCAGCGAAGATCTTCGCCTCGGTCTGCTCACCGCCGCTGTTCTTGGTGACCAGCACATCGATGCGATGGCGCGACATCAGCACGAGTTCTTCATCGAAAGTGAACGGCCCACGCGCCAGCAACAGCTTGGCACGCGGCGGCAGCGGGACCTCGGGAGCGTCGATGGAGCGGATCACGAAACCGTGCCCCGTGCAGCCGACGAACGCGCCGACGCCCTGGCGGCCGATGGTCAGCAGGACCTGTTCGTCGCGGTCGGTCAGGGCCGCGGCCGCCGACGCGAGATCGGGCACCCGGGTCCACAGGTCACCGCCCCGCTGCACCCACTCCGGGCGGCGCAGATGCAGCGCCGGGATGTCCAGCTCGGCCGCGGCGGTGGCCGCGTGCGCGCTCACCTTCGCGGCGAAGGGATGGGTCGCATCCACGACAGCGTCGATCGCGTTCTCGCGTAGCCAGGTTCGGAGGCCCTCGACGCCACCGAACCCACCCACGCGGACCGCACCGACCGGCAGCCGCGGATTGGCGACCCGACCGGCGAGGGAGGACACGATGTCGAGTCCGCGCTCGCCGGACGCTCTGCGCGCCAACTCCCTGGCCTCGCCGGTGCCACCGAGGATCAAAACTCTCAGGACAGCCCTCCGAAATCATCGGCACCGGCATCGCCATCGAACTTCGAGTACTTCATGTAACTCTCCATCATGGAAAACGCACCGGGGGGATTACCCGGAACGGCACCGACCATACCCCCGGGCCGAGGGTTCTACACGTTCGGTCCGAAACTTTTACGGCGCGCGGACCCTGCGACAACGGATTCATCGTGATCTGCGCGTGATCTGATCGTGATCGGGACTACGGGTCCGCGCTCCGTCGACCAGCGGGTTTTCGGACAATCCACTGGGCCACCGGCAAGTGCGGTCGCCAGGCTGTGAACCCGCCCAGCGGTTCACCTCGATAGATCTGAAATTTGCGCAGGGTTCCGCCGAACCCGGTAGACCAGTCGAGCAGCAGCGCTTCCGATTCCGCGGTGACCGCGTTGGCGACGAGGCGGCCACCGGGGCGCAGGCGTTGCCAGCACCGCTCGAACATCCCGTCCTGGGTGAGGCCGCCACCGAGAAATATGGCGTCGGGCGCCGGGATCGTTTCTTCGGCTAACTCTGAGCGCACCTCACCGCGGATCGTTATTCCCGGCACCCCGAGCGCGTCGATATTGGTCGCGATTTGCTCGCGGCGGGCGGGCAGTCGTTCGAATGTGACGGCCCGGCACAGCGGATGGGTGCGACACCATTCGATGGCGATACTGCCCGAGCCGCCGCCGATATCCCACAGCATTTCCCCCGGTGCGGGGGCGAGAGCAGTGACGGTGAGGGCGCGGACCTCGGCTTTGGTGAGCTGGCCGTCGCCGGTGAAGGCGGTGTCGGCCAGGCCGGGCAGGCGGGTGTCGCGGCGGGTGCCCGGGTCGGCACGACAGTCGATGGCGACGATGTTGAGTGGGTCGCCAGGCGGGTGCGGCCAAGTAGCGGCGGGGCCGGTGCGCAGGTGTTCGGTGGGGCCGCCGAGTTGTTCGAGGACGGTCAGTGTCGAGGCGCCGAACCCGTTGTCGCGCAGTAGTTCCGCGATCCGGCTCGGCGTTGTCTCGTCTTCGCTGAGGACGAGGATCCGACGACTTTCGGACAATTCGGGCAGCACGGTGGGCAATGGCCGGGCAACCACGCTCACCACCGGGGTTTCGGCCAGTGGCCAACCGAGCCGGGCACATGCCAGCGATGCCGAGGAGGGCTGCGGGAACACGCGCAGCGCCGCCGGGCCGAACCGGCGGGCCAGGGTGACGCCGATTCCGTAGAACATGGGATCACCGCTGGCGAGGACGCCGATGCGTCGACCGGCATTGCGCGCGAACAGCTCCGGTAGTGCGGGCAGCAGCGGCGTCGGCCACGGTACGCGTTCGATCTCGCTCGCCGGGAGCAGCGCCAGTTGACGTGCGGATCCGAACACGATGTCACAGTCACCGACGGCTCCGCGGACGTTGTCCCCCAGTCCGGACCAGCCGTCGGCTCCGATTCCGGCCACCACGATCTGGTGCCCGGTCCAGTCCGTACCGGCCGCTGACGCGCTGACCGCGGAATCACCGGTCCCCGACCCACCGGTCACGACCGGATCCGACGCCAGGCCGCTTCCCTCGGAAAGCCCATCGCCCGACGCGGTCACCGTGGCATCCGGCGCCAGACGGATTGCGGGAGCAGCCGCATCACGAAGAAGGCCAGGGCCAGTCGGCCGGGGACGGCGACTCGGGTGGCGCCCTTGCCGAGACTGCGGACGACCGCGTCGGCGACCTGGTCCGGCGTACTGGACATGGGGGCGGGGTCCATGCCGGTGGTCATGCGGCCGATCACGAAGCCCGAGCGAACCAGCAGCAGTTGCACGCCGGTACCGTGCAGGGCGTCGCCGAGGCCGCTGGCGAAGCCGTCCAGGCCCGCTTTGGCCGAACCGTAGACATAGTTCGCCCGGCGCACGCGCACGCCCGCGATCGAGCTGAAGACGACGATCTGGCCCGACTCCTGCGCACGCATCAGGGTCGCCAGGGTCGTGAGGACGCTGACCTGGGCGACAAAGTCGGTGTGCACGACGGCGACGGCGTGCGCCGGGTCGTGTTCGGCACGGTCCTGATCGCCGAGTACACCGAATGCGAGGACCGCGGTCGCGATGCCACCGTGCTCGGCGGCGAGCTTCTCCAGCAGCGGCGCGTGGGTGGCGATCTCGTCGGCGTCGAATTCCACGGTGTGCACGGCGGTCGCGCCTGCCGCGCGCACCTGTTCGATCTCGACGTCCAACGCGTCGGCCCGGCGGGCGGCCAGGATCACCACCCGCCCTGGTGCCAGCCTGCGCGCCACTTCCAGGCCGATCTCACTGCGCCCGCCCAGGACCAGCACCGGCCCATCGTTCTGCTGCATTCCCATAGCGCCAGTCTGTCATCCGGCCGGCGCGGCCGGATTCGGCCTGCCTGGGTTCCGGGCGCAGCCGAAACCCGCGCAAGTGAGCGCCGGTCGGCCCGACTACCGTTTCCGGCATGCCGACCGCCACCGCACAGCTCTCCCCCGCCGCCATCGGGTTCGTCACCGAGCGGCACCTGGCCACGCTCACCACGCTGCGCGCCGACGGCACCCCGCACGTGGTCGCGGTGGGATTCACCTGGGATCCCGAGAGCGGGATCGCCCGCGTGATCACCGATGGCGCGTCGGTGAAGGCGCGCAATGCCGCGCGCGGTGGCTACGCGGCGGTGAGCCAGGTCGACGGGGCGCGCTGGCTCACCCTCGAAGGGCCTGCGACAGTGCTCGACGACAGCGCCGACGTCGCGGCGGCCGTCCGCCGCTACACCGAGCGGTACCGGGTGCCCCGCGAGAATCCGACGCGGGTCGTCGTCGCGATCCAGGTGCGCCGAGTGCTCTCGTCGAGCACTCTCCAATAGTCCGCGCCGCCTACAACACCGTCAGGCCGTGCGGCCGGTTGTTCATCGACTCGACGCCGTCCTCGGTGACGACCACGATGTCCTCGATCCGCGCGCCCCATTCGCCGCGGAAGTAGATTCCCGGTTCGATGCTGAACGCCATGCCCGGTTCGAGCACCAGGTCGTTGCCCGCCACGATGTAGGGCTCCTCGTGCACCGACAGGCCGATGCCGTGCCCGGTGCGGTGGATGAAGGCGTCGCCGAGGCCCGCGTCGGCGAGCACAGCGCGGGCGGCGGCGTCGATGGACTCCGCGCTCACCCCCGGCCGCACCGCCGCGACCGCGGCGGCCTGGGCCGCCTCGAGGACTGCCATCCGCTCGACGATCTCCGGGCTGGGGGTACCGAGCACGTAGGTGCGGGTCGAGTCGGAGTAGTAGCCGGGTGCGACGGGGCCACCGATATCGATGACGACCACGTCGCCCGCTTCGATGACGCGATCGGACACCTCGTGGTGCGGGTCGGCACCGTGCGGGCCACTGCCGACGATGACGAACGCCGCCTCGGTATGGCCTTCCTCGACGATCGCGGCGGTGATATCGGCGCTCACCTCGGCCTCGGTGCGACCCGCCCGCAGGAATTCGCCCATCCGCGCGTGCACGCGATCGATGGCCGCGCCCGCTCGGCGCAGCGCGTCGATCTCGGCCTCGTCCTTGATCATTCGCGACTCGCGGAGCACCGGCGTCGCCGAGGCGGGCAGCCCGGTCGTCGACTCGGCGAGCGGGATCAGGTGCAGGGCGGGCATGGCGTCGGCGACCGCGATGCGGGAACCGGCGTGCAATATCGAGCGGACCAGCTGGTACGGATCGACGCCGTCGACCCAGTCGAGCACCTGCAGGCCGAGTTCGCCCGCCGCGGAATCACCGAGGGAAGCGAGCTCGAGTTTCGGGATGACCACCGACGGATTCGCTCCGTCGGCCGGGATCACCAGGCAGGTGAGCCTCTCGAAGGATTCCGCGGCCGAACCGATCAGGTAGCGCAAGTCGGGCCCTGGGGTGATCAGCAGGGCGTCCAGATGCGCCGCCCGCATCAACTCGACCGCCCGCTCCAGACGCTGACCGTAGACCTTCGCCGCGAACCTGGCATCCGTGTGCGCGCTCATAGAATCCGACGTTACCCGCCCCGAGGCGACCTCGGCCACCGACGCCCATCGGCACGGCCACGGCCACGGTGTCGGTGGTTCGGGGCACAATCACCGGGTGACCGCTGACGAGAGCACCCGTGGACCCCTGTTGATCCTCGATGGCGCCAGCCTCTGGTTCCGCGCCTATTACGCCATCCCCGACAAGCTCCGAGGCGCCGACGGTCGGTCGGTGAACGCGGTGCGCGGATTCACCGACATGGTGGCCTCGCTGGTCACCAAACATCGCCCGAGCAGGCTCGTCGTCGGGCTCGACCTCGATTGGCGGCCCCCGTTCCGGGTGGCGCTCGTGCCCTCGTACAAGGCGCACCGACTCGACACCAGCACCAGTGCGGCACCCGGCGCGGAGGAAGTGCCCGACACCCTCACCCCGCAGGTCGAGATGATCCTCGAGGTGCTGGCCGCGGCGGGCATCGCCACCGGCGGCGCCGAAGGCCTCGAGGCCGACGATGTGCTCGGCACCCTCGCGAGCAGAGAACGCACCGACCCGGTTGTCGTCGTCAGCGGTGACCGCGACCTACTGCAGTTGGTGCGCGACGAGCCGACTCCACCGGTTCGGGTGCTCTACGTCGGTCGCGGTCTGGCCAAGGCCGAACTGTTCGGCCCCGCGGAGCTCTCGGCGAAATACGGTGTGCCCGAACAGAATGCGGGACCGGCCTATGCCGATATGGCGACGCTGCGCGGCGACGCCTCCGACGGCCTGCCCGGGGTGGCGGGCATCGGCGACAAGTCCGCCGCCCAGCTGATCACGAAGTTCGGCTCGCTCGACGCCCTCATGGCCGCCGTCGCCGATCCGGGTTCCGATATCGCCAAGGGTGTGCGCGCGAAACTCGGTGCCGCGCAGGACTATCTGAAGGTCGCCGCACCGGTCGTGCGGGTAGTCCGCGACGCCGATATCATCTTGTCGCGTCCGGATGTCCTGCCCGCCACGCCGGCCGACCCCGACCGGCTGCTCGCGTTGGCCGCCGCGTACAACGCGGAGAGTCCGATCACCCGCCTGGTCACCGCGCTGACCGCGGCACACGCGGGCTGACCCGGCCGCGCCCGGTTCGCGGCAGGGCCACCGCCGACCGGGTGTGCGACACCGGAAACGACACCGGGCCGCCCGCGTATATCGCGAGCGGCCCGGAAAACGTAGCGCGAGCGCCTAGTTGGGGCGGCCGACCTCGTAGGTGCCGTCTTCCTTGGTGATCTTGACGGTGACCTTCTTCGCCTCGCCGCTGACCTTCAGGTCGCAGGTGAAGGTCGCGTCGACCTTTACTGCTTGGCCTGCGGGGCAGCTGACATCGGAGACGTCGGCGATGCCGTAGGAGTCCTTCAGCACGCGCGAGACACCGTCCTGCACGGCCGCGTTGTCGAGTTCGTCGGAGGAGAGCACGACCAGGAGCAGACCGATGACCGCGGCGACCACGAGCACGCCCGCGGCGATGAGCCCGATGATCAGACCCTTGCTCTTGCCGCCGGAGGACTGCTGCGGCTGCTGGCCCCACTGCTGCTGCGGCGCGGGCTGCTGCCCCCACTGCTGCTGCGGCGCGGACTGCTGGCCCCACTGCTGCTGCGACGCGCCGGCGGCCTGGTTGTTCCAGTCCTGCGGAGGCGGCTGGGTCTGGCCCCACTGCTGCTGCGGTCCGGTCGGTTGCTGCGGCGGCACGCCACCCTGCTGCGGTTGCTGACCCCACGGCTGCTGCGGCTGCTGGGGCTGCTGCCCCCACTGCTGCTGCGGCTGCTGGTTCGGGTCACCCCACTGCTGGGTGGGCTGGGCGCCCTGTTGCGGCGGCTGCTGCGCGCCACCCCAGTGCTGGGTGGGACCGGCGCCACCGGCCCCCTGCTGACCCCCCCAGTGCTGGGTGGGATCGTTATTCCCCTCCCCGGGGTTGTTCGGTCCGTAAGGGCCGCTCATCCACTCGCCTCCACTCGCATCATTAATCCATACGGTAGCCCCCCGCGCCGGGCCTGCCGCATTCGCACGACATCCGCCTCACGGTCGGTACGCGAAGAAATCAAATCACAGACGCTCCGACTACGCGGCGTCCACCGCGACGACACCCCGCCGTACGGCACGCACCGCCTTGGCCGCGGTGGACGCGATCTCGGGGTCGTCGGCGGTGTTGTGGATCTGGTCGAGCAGATCGATCACCTGCCTGCACCATCGCACGAAATCGCCCGCCGACATCGTGGTGCCCTGGTCGCCACTGGCCAGCAACGCCTCGGCCAACGCGTCACCGCGCGCCCATTTGTGCACCCCGGTGACGAATCCCAGATCGGGTTCGCGCGTGGGCGGAAGTTTGTGCCGCGCCTCGTCGGAGCGCAGGTCCGACCACACTTCGATGGTGGCCGCGACCGCCCGGCGGATCGGGTCGGTCGGGCCCGCCGGTGTCAGCAGGCCGGATTCCTGGCGCGATTCGTAGACCAGCGTCGATACCACCGCGGCGAGCTCGGCCGGGCCGAGTCCGCGCCACAGACCCTGACGCAAGGCCTCGGCGACCACGAGATCGCTCTCGGCGTAGATCCTGGCCAGCCGCCTGCCGTCGGCGGTCACCTCACCGTGGGCGACGAATCCGCGTTCCTCGAGCAGCCCGACGATCCGGTCGAAGGTGCGCGCCAGCGAATTCGTGGTCGCGGCAACCTTCTGGCGCATCGTCTCGGTCTCGCGGGCGAGGCGCGAATACCGCTCGCCGGTGCGGCTCAGTTGCTCCCGATCGGGACGATCGTGCGCGGGATGGGAACGCAGACTGCGTCGCAGCGTCGAGAGTTGACGATCTTCGCCGCCGCGAACACGATCGTTGCGCTTACTCCGGCGCGGAGCCGAGATCCCGGTGCCGCGCAACGCCGAGGCCAAGTCGCGGCGGATGCGCGCGGTCCGGTGATCGACCCGGCGCGGCAGATCCATGCGCCCGAGTGCTTCGGCGGGCTCTGGGAAATCGGCCGCGGACACCCGACCTGCCCAGTGGTCCTCGGTCAGCACCAGCGGACGCGGGTCGCCGGGCGTCTGGTCGGGTTCGAGAATCACCGCGAGCCCGGAACGTTTACCCACCGGGATGGATACCACGTCGCCCCGACGCAAGCCGATCAGCGCGTTCACCGCGGCGCCGCGCCGGTCGGCCCGGCCCTGCTGCTGGATATCGCGCTCACGCTGCTTGATCCGGTCGCGCAGCGACAGGTACTCCATGAAATCGCCGTCGACGCCACCGAGCTGGCTCTCCAGCTTGCGCAGCGCGCCCTCGTTGCGTTCGATGCCACGGACGAGACCGACGACCGACCGGTCGGCCTGGAACTGGGCGAACGACCTTTCGAGCAGCGTTCTGGCCTCCTGGGCGCCCATCCTGTCGATCAGGTTGATCGACATGTTGTAGCCGGGCCGGAACGAACTGCGCAGCGGGTAGGTGCGGGTGGAGGCCAGGCCGGCCACCGCACTGGTGTCGACCTCAGGCTGCCACAGCACCACTGCGTGGCCTTCGACGTCGATGCCGCGCCTGCCCGCACGACCGGTGAGCTGGGTGTATTCGCCAGGAGTCAGCTCGGCGTGGGTTTCACCGTTGAACTTCACCAGGCGCTCGAGAACCACCGTGCGGGCGGGCATATTGATGCCGAGTGCCAGGGTTTCGGTGGCGAACACCGCGCGCACCAGACCCTTGACGAACAGGTCCTCGACGGTGTGCCGGAACGCGGGCAGCATGCCGGCGTGATGGGAGGCCAGGCCGCGGTGCAGCGCCTCGCGCCACTCCCAGTAGCCGAGCACCTCCAGATCACCCTTGGGCAGGTCGCCGGTGTGCTTCTCGATGATCTCGTCGATCTGCTCGGCCTCGCCGGGACGACTCAGATCGAGGCGGGCGCGCAGGCACTGGGCCAGCGCGCCGTCGCAGCCCGCGCGGCTGAAGATGAACGTGATCGCGGGCAGCAGGTCTTCCTCGTCGAGGCGCGCGAGCACGTCGGGTCGCGGCAGCGGCCGGAAGTTGCCACCGCGACCGCCGCGACCGCGCGGACCGCCGTAGCCGTGCATCCGTTCGGCGCTCTCCCGCTGGCGGATGAACCGGACGAGGTCTTCGTCGACCACGACCTTGCGATCGCTGGACTTGGTGTCGAACAGGTCGAACATCCGCCGCCCGACCATCACGTGCTGCCACAGCGGCACCGGTCTTGTCTCGTCTACCACCACCGCGGTGTCGCCGCGCACGGTTTCCATCCACGCGCCGAACTCCTCGGCGTTGGACACCGTCGCCGACAGGCTCACCAGGCGCACATCCGGTGGCAGGTGCAGGATCACTTCCTCCCACACCGCGCCGCGGAATCGGTCGGCCAGGTAGTGCACCTCGTCCATCACGACGTAGGACAGGCCGTGCAGCGAGTCCGAGGACGCGTAGAGCATGTTGCGCAGCACCTCGGTGGTCATCACGACCACCGGCGCGGCGGGGTTGATCGACTGGTCACCGGTGAGCAGGCCGACACTGTCGCGCCCGTAGCGGGCGGTGAGATCGGCGAACTTCTGATTCGACAGCGCCTTGATCGGTGTGGTGTAGAAGCACTTTCCGCCCGAGGCCAGCGCCATGTGCACGGCGAACTCACCGACGATCGTCTTGCCCGCACCGGTAGGGGCGCACACGAGCACGCTGTGCCCGTCTTCCAACGCCGCGCACGCGGTGCTCTGGAAGGGGTCCAGATCGAAGGAGATTTCACCGGCGAATTTCGCCAGTTCGCTGGGCAGCCCCGGAGTGTCGGTCACCCCTCAGAGCGTATCGGAGTAGTCCGACACCGGGCGCGCGGTTTTCTCCGGGTCACGCACCGGATCGGCGGACGCCACCGGTTCGGGGGTCTGCAGCGGTGAAGCCTGTTCGTCGTCGAGGGTGCCCCAGCCCTCCTTCGCCTCCCGGCGGGCCTTGCGAGCATCGCTGAACCGCGAGAACTGGACCGCGAGCTCGAACAGCACGGTCAGCGCGATCGCGAGCGCGAGCATGGAGAACGGGTCCTGTGGGGTGACGATCGCGGCGAAGACGAACAGGCCGAAGATCATCCCGCGCCGCCACGCCTTGAGCTTGGCGTAGGGCAGTACCCCGACCAGGTTCAGCCCGATGATGATCAACGGGGTCTCGAAGCTGACGCCGAAGATGATCAGCAACTGGATGATGAAACCGAAGTACTGGTTACCGCTCAACGCGGTGATCTGGACGTTGTCGCCGATGGTCATCAGGAACGACAACGCGTGCGACACCACCACATAGGCCAGCACAGCGCCCGTCACGAACAGCACCGAGCCCGTCACCACGAAACCGACCGCGAGCTTGCGTTCCTTCGCGTACAGCCCCGGGGTGATGAACGCCCACAGCTGATACAGCCAGAACGGCGTCGCGATCACCACGCCTGCGGTGAACCCGACCTTCAACCGGAGCATGAACTGGTCGAACGGTCCGGTGGCGAGGAGCCGGCAGGCGCCGTCGGGAGTCAGGGTGGCCCGCGCCGATTCGGGCAGCGCGCAGTAGGGGCCGCGCAAGATCTCGCCGAGGCTCTCCAGCCCGAAGAGGGTGTGCGCGTACCAGAAGAAGCCGATCAGCGTGGTCACCGCGATCGCGGCCAGTGCCAGCAACAGCCGGGTGCGCAATTCCTGCAGGTGCTCGACCAACGACATGGTGCCGTCGGGATTCGTCCTGCGCTTGGTGCGCCGGGGATCGAACGGGATGCGCATGGTGGGTGGTGGCCTCTAACCCTCGGTTCGGCGGATGCTCGACTACACAGCACTTCGCCCCGGAGCGGTCACTACCGCCCCGGGGTGATGGCCGAGGTCAGAGGGTTTTGTGGCCCTGCTGCGGTTCGACGATCGGGGTCTGTGCCTGCGTCGCGGACGCGGACAACTGCTGCTGCGGCGCGGGGGTGGCCGTGGTGGCCTGCGGTGCGTCGGAAGTCGTCGACTCCGCCTGCATCTGCCCGACCTCGCTCTTGAAGATGCGCAGCGAGCGGCCGAGGCCGCGTGCCGCGTCGGGAAGCCGCTTCGCGCCGAAGAGCAGAACGAACAGCAACGCGATGATCAGCAGGTGCGTCCAGCTGAACGTGCCCATTATCAGATACCTCCAAAGACTGTGGTGATTACCGATGCTACCTGGGTTCGGACGGCGATGACCGCCCAGCCGCAGCGGTGTTCGCCACGCGTTCAATCCGCGACAGCGGCCGCCGCCCCGGTCAGGTCGGCGAACAACCGGCTTCCGGTGAATCGCACGGTGTCGCCGGACTCGGCGATCCTGATCAGCTCCGTCAGCCGCCGGTTGACCGGCGTCGGGTGCCCCACCATCTCGCCCAGGCGCACGATTTCCCCACACAACCACGCGATTTCGGTGCGTCGGCCGAGCGCGAGGTCATCGGCCATCGACGAGCGGGCCAACGGATCGATGGCGAGCACACGGCCGAACACCCGCCGGAAGACAGCGTCGGGAACACGCAGCAAATGCACCATCAACTCGGGCGGCACGGGGGTGAGCTGCGCGGGGCGAATTCGCGCAGTGTTCATCACGGCGAGGGCTTCGGCCTGGGTCAGCGCGAGGCAGCGGCGGTAGTCGCGCTCGGCGAGCTCCTCGCGCAGCGGCCTGCCCGACAGCGCGTTGATCGGATTGTTCAGATTGAGCAGGAGCTTGGCCCATTGCACCGGACGCAGGTCGCGGTAGCGGCGCAACGGCAGCCCGGCCGCGCGGAACTTGTCGGCGAACCGTTCGACCACCGGATCGTCCTGGATGGCGAGAACGCCGTCACTGCCACGATGGAAGCTGCCGTGGCCACGATGCACCACGTTGAACGGCACCATCCCCGCCATCACGACGCAGGTGGGCAGGATCTCCCGGATCAGGGTGTCGTTGCCGATGCCGTTTTGCAAGCTCACCACGGGGGTGCCCGGGCGTAATCGACCCGCGACGGGTCGGACCGCGGCGGCGGTGTCGGCGGATTTCACGGTCACCAGGACAAGGTCGGCCAGTTCCGGTTCGTCCGGTGCCAACGCCAGCCCGAATCGGTCGGGTGATACTTCGATCGAGCCACCGTCGAGGTCGGTCAGGTGCAGGCCGTGATCGGCGATATCGTCGAGCACCCGCTGACGGCCGACGAAGATCACTTCCAGGCCTGCCGCGGCCAGGTGACCGCCGATGAAGACCCCGACGCTGCCCGCACCGAGGATCAGGACTCGCTGGTTCACGCCGGTTCAGTCTCCTCGAGCAGTCCGGCGGCCGCGTAGGCCGCCAGGGCGGCGGCGGCGCGATCGCGCACCGCCGCCACGAGTTCCGATGGCCCGAGCACGCTGACGCCGGTGCCGAAGCCGAGTAGCAGGCGGGCCATCCAGTCGGCCGAGGCGAACCGCATTCCCGCCTCGATGCTGCCGTCGGGCCGGGACTCGATGCGGTGCATGGGGTATTGGTCGAGCACCCACGCGTAGTCGGCGCGGATCCGTAGCCGGGCCAGCGGCACGTCGGGGTCGTCCTGGAACAGGTCGAGTGCGGCCGCGTCGGCGGCGGCGTGGCTCGGCGGGTGGGCTGGTTCGTCGAGTTCGATGGCGTCTTCGATCCGGTCGAATCGGAACAGGCGAACGCCTTCGGCTTGCCTGCACCAGGCCTGCAGGTAGCTGTTGTTGTCGACCAGCACGACACGAATCGGGTCGACGACGCGTTCGGACACCTCGTCACGGCTGGCCGAGTAATAGACCAGGCGCAGTGCCCGCGCGTCGGCGAGCGCGGCGCGCACGGTCGCGACCACCGGCTTCTCGACGGGGACCTCGACCGGTTTGCCGGTGACGACCGCATCGGTGCTGGCGATCGCCGATTCGATCTTGGCGATGGCGGCGTGCGCGGCGGTCGGGTCGACCATCCCCGGCATTTCCACGATAGAGCGCAGGGCCACCAGCAGTGCGGTGGCCTCGGTGGAGGTCAGCCGCAGCGGCCGTTCGATGCCGGCCGAGAAGGTGACCTCGATGCTCTCCTCGGAGAACGACAGGTCGATCAGATCGCCGGGACCGTAGCCAGGCAACCCGCACATCCACAGCTGGTTGAGGTCGCTCATCAGCTGTTTGGTGGTGACACCCAGTTCGGCGGCGGCCTCGGCCGCGCTGATACCCGGGTGCGCGAGCAGGTACGGCACCATGTTCAGCAGGCGCGAAAGGCGTAGCGACAGACGCGAACTCACGACGTGACCTCCGTGTGGTCGAGTACCGACCGTAGCCGGTTCATCACGTCGGCGCGCAGTTCCGGTGGTTCGAGCACGAGGACATCGGGCCCGAGGCCGGTGATCAGCCGGGCCACCCAGTCCTTGGATCGGACCGG
Organism: Nocardia sp. NPDC058480; assembly: GCF_042720495.1. Taxonomy (NCBI): domain Bacteria; kingdom Bacillati; phylum Actinomycetota; class Actinomycetes; order Mycobacteriales; family Nocardiaceae; genus Nocardia; species Nocardia sp. NPDC058480. Next base: position 362,621 of record NZ_JBHXMN010000006.1, read on the forward strand.
CACCTCTAACACCGAGCCGGGGCGACCGCCGAGATCTCGGGTGTCGACTTCGGTGCCGATGCGGCGCAATTCGCGTCCACGGCCCTTGGCGACCCACACGGTGGCCGACCCGGTGACGGGAGCATCGCCGGTGACCCGGTCGACGATCGCGCGCAGGTCGGTGTGCGCGGGCTTGTGCACCGTGTCGACCGGACCGTACGGCCGCACCTGACCACCGATCCGCGACAACCGGAACGTGCGAACGGCATCACGTTCGCGGTCGTGCCCGACGAGATACCAGCGCCCGTGCCGGGTCACCACACCCCACGGTTCGACATCGCGGGTCACGAACGGATCGGTGACGGCACTGTGGTGGCCGAACCGCACCGCCTGACCCGCGTCGATCGCCGCAAGGAGTTCCCGCAGCACCGGTTCCGACCCGCGGGTGCGTGCGGGCACCGCGGGCACCGACACCCCGACGTTGTCGGTCTCGACGGTGACCCCGGCCGCGCGCAGCTTCAGCAGCGCGCCCTCGGCCGCGCCCGCCAATTCCGGTGAGGCCCACATCTGCACCGCGACGGCGACCGCCGCGGCTTCCTCGCTCGACAGGTCGATATCGGGCAGCTCGTAGGCGTCGCGGTTGATCCGGTACCCCTCGAGTGTCGAGAACCGTCCCACCGGACCGACTTCCAGGGGAATGCCCAGATCGCGCAATTCGTTCTTGTCGCGCTCGAACATCCGGCTGAACGCCTCGTCGGTCGCGGAGTCCTCGTAACCGGCCACGCTGGCGCGAATACGTTCCGCACTCAGGAACTGCCTGGTCGACAGCAGCGCGATGACCAGATTCATCAGCCGCTCGACCTTGGATATCGCCACCCGATAGAGGGTAATGGTCGCGTCCACTCCCCCGCGCGTCGGCGCACAGTTGGGCAGTCGCCCACCGACCATGAGACCCACCCACCGAAAGGACCACGATGCTCGTCGCCTTCTCCGTAGCTCCCAGCGGTTCCGCCCACCACGACGGCTCGGTTGGCGAAGCGGTCGCCGCGATCAGCGCCAGGTGCCGCAGACAGTTCAGAGCAGGCAGCGGGCGATGGAGTCGGCTACACAGGCCGGGCGGTCGGCGTTTTCCAGTTCGACGATGACATGGCGATGGATCTGGACGCCGCCGGGGACTTCGGTGACCTCGGTGAGCGTGAGGTGGGCGCGAATGCGGCTGTCGACGGGGACCGGGGTGAGGAAGCGAACTCGGTCGAGGCCGTAGTTGATGCCTGCCTTCGCGGCGCTGACGGTCATGATCTGCTGGGTCATGGGCACGATCAGCGACAGGGTGAGGAAGCCGTGGGCGATGGTGGTGCCATAGGGGCCCGCGGCGGCGCGTTCGGCGTCGACGTGGATCCACTGGTGGTCGTCGGTGGCCTCGGCGAACAGGTCGATGCGGCGCTGGTCGACGGTGACCCAGTCGCTGGGGCCGAGTTCGGTTCCGACCGCGGCGCGCACGGCGTCGAAATCTGCGAAATCCGTGGTCATGCCGATCCTCCGAAACGTTGGCGCAGTTCGCGTTTGAGAACTTTGTGGGTGGGGCCCAGCGGCAGCTCGGTGACGAACTCGACCCGGCGCGGGTACTTGTACTTCGCGACCGCCAGCTTGGCGAAGTCGATCACTTCCTGCTCGGTCAACGCACCGTCGGGCACGACGACCGCCACGATCTCCTCACCGTAATGCGCGTCGGGCACGCCGATCACCGCGACCTGCGCGATATTCGGGTGGCGCAGCAGGGCCGCCTCGACCTCGGTCGGATAGACGTTGAAGCCGCCGCGCAGGATCATCTCCTTGATCCGGTCGACGATGCGCACCCGGCCGGTCTTGTCGCGGGTACCGAGGTCGCCGGTCCGGAACCAGCCGTCGACCACGGCGGCGGCCGTCGCCTCCGGCCTGCCGGTGTAGCCGCTGAACACGTTGTGCCCACGCACCACCACCTCCCCGACCTCGCCGATGGGCAGCATCGCGATGCGATCGGTGATCGCGGGATCGGCGATCTCCACGTCGACTCCCCACACCGGATGTCCCACGGTGCCTGCTTCGGAGCCGAAGCACGGCTGGTTCACCGCGGCGGTCGGTGAGGTCTCCGACAGGCCGTATCCCTCGAGCACCGGTGCGCGGAAGATCCGCTCGAATTCCTCGAGCACGGCGACGGGCAGTGCGGCGCCACCGCTGATGCACAATTTCAGCTCCGGCAATTCCGGTGCCGAAGCCGCCGCCTCGATCAGCGACAGGTACATGGTGGGCACACCGTGGAACAGGTTGACCCGCTCGGCGGCCATCAGTGAAACTGCCGCGGCCGCATCGAATCTCGGCATCAGCACCAGGGTGCCGCCGACCCGCCACTGCGAATTCATCGACACCGTCTGCCCGAACACGTGGAACAGCGGCAGCGCGCCGAGGGCGATGTCGTCTCGGTGGATCTCGTTGGCGTCGAAGGTGTTCACCGTCGCGCACATCACCATATTGAGATGGCTGAGTTCGGCGCCCTTGGGTGTACCGGTGGTGCCGCTGGTGTAGAAAACGACGGCGGTGTCGAGGGGGCCACGCGAGACGAAGTTCGAGATCGCCTCGCCGACAAGCTCTTCGGGCACCACGGCATCGATGCCCGCACTACTCGCAGCTTCGGTACCCGTTGCCGCGACCATCGGATGACAGATCAGTCAGCGAGGCACCGCTGTCGCGCAGCACGTACGCCATTTCCGGCGCGGTGAGCAGCAGGTGTACGGGCACCACGGTCGCGCCCGCGGCCAGGATGGCGAAGTAGGCGCGGGGGAAGTCGGCGGTGTTCGGGCACAGCAGCCCGACCCGATCACCGGGTTTCACACCACGCGCGATCAGGGCACCCGCTTGTTCGCGGGCCTGGCGCCACAGCTCGACGAAGGTGATGCGGGTATCGCCTTCGATCAGCGCGAGGTGATCGGGCCTGCGGCGGGCGGGTTCGGCGAGAATGCTCGCCAGGGAGAGAGTGGCGTTCACGGTGTTCACAGGCCCATGTCCTTGGCGATGATCATCTTCATTACCTCACTGGTGCCGCCGTAGATCCGGTTGACCCGGTTGTCGGCGTACAGGCGAGCCACCGGGTACTCGTTGATGTAGCCGTAGCCGCCGTGCAACTGCAGGCAGCGGTCGATCACCCGCGAGGCCACCTCGGAGCAGAACAGTTTGGCCGAGGCCGCGTCGGCGGCGGTGAGCTCGTCGCGGTCGAGGGCCTCCAGCGCCCGGTCGACGACCGCTTCGGCCGCGTCGACCTCGGCCCGACAGGCCGCGAGTTCGAACTTGGTGTTCTGGAACTGCGCGACAGGCTGACCGAAAACGCTGCGGCCCCTGGTGTATTCGAGGGTGAACCGGATCGCCGCCTTGGCCTGGGCGTAGGCACCGAGCGCGATCGAGAGCCGTTCCTGCGGCAGATTCTGGCCGAGGTAACCGAAACCCTTGTTCGCCTCGCCCAGCAGGTCCGAGACCGGAACCCGCACGTCGGTGAAGGACAGCTCGGCGGTGTCGGACACCTTCAGACCCAGCTTGTCCAGCTTGCGCCCCACCGCGTATCCCGGCGACTTCGTGTCGACGACGAGCAGCGAGATCCCGTGGCGGCGATCGGTGTCCGGCGCCGGGGCGGTCCGCGCGCACACGATCACCCGGTCGGCATGCACGCCACCGGTGATGAAGGTCTTGGCGCCGTTGAGCACATAGTGTGTTCCATCATCGGAAAGCTGTGCGGTGGTCCGCATTCCGGCGAGGTCGGAGCCGGTACCGGGCTCGGTCATGGCGATCGCGAACATGATCTCGCCCGTGACGAACCCCGGTAGCCAGCGCTGCTTCTGCTCTTCGGTCGCGAGGCTCTTCAGATACGGCAGACACAGGCCGACGTGCACGCCCGAACCACCGAAAGACACACCGGCGCGGGTGGTTTCCTCCAGCAGGATCGCCTGGAATTTGAACGATTCGAGGCCGGCGCCACCGTATTCCTCTGGCACCTCGATTCCGAACACACCGAGGTCGGCCAGCCGGCCGTAGAATTCGCGCGGCGCGATGCCTGCCTCGTACCACTGGTCGTAGACCGGCGAGACCTGCGATTCGATGAACGCGCGCACGGTCTTGCGGAACGCCTCGTGCTCGTCGTTGAAAACTGTTCTCTGCATGACGTTCTCCGAAATCTAGAGACGGCGTCCGCCGTCGACATACACGGTCTGTCCGGTGACGAATCCGGCATCGTCGGAGGCGAGAAACGCGACAACGTTCGCGATATCGGCAGGCACACCGACCCGTCGCAGCGGGGTGATCTCGGCAGTCTTCGCCTGCAGGTCCTCGGCGCTCACGCCCATCCGCGCCGCGGTGGCCGCGGTCATCTCGGTGGCGATGAAGCCGGGGGCGACGGCGTTGACGCGAATCCCGAACGGGCCGAGTTCCATGGCCAGCGTGCGGGTCAGGCCCTGGATGCCGGCTTTGGCCGCCGCGTAGTTGGCCTGGCCGCGGTTGCCCAGCGCCGAGACGCTCGAGGTGTTGACGATGGCGCCGCCACCGTTGTCCACCATGTGCTTCTGCGCGGCCTTGCTGCACAGGAACGCACCGCGCAGGTGCACCGCCATGACGGTGTCCCAGTCGTCGACCGACATCTTGAACAGCAGGTTGTCGCGCAGCACACCCGCGTTGTTCACGAGCACGTCGAGCGAGCCGAGCTCGGCCACGGTGCGCGCCACCGCGTCGTTCACCTGCGCCTCGTCGGCGACATCGCAGCCGAGGCCGATCGCGGTGCCGCCCGCCGCGTTGATCTTCCCGGCGGCCAGGACGGCGGCGTCGGCGTCGAGATCGACGACCGCCAGGGTGAAGCCGGCTTCGGCCAAGCGGGCCGCGGTCGCCGCGCCGATGCCGCGGGCCGCACCGGTGACGAAGGCAGTTCTGTGGGTCATGGGTCGTACTCCTGTGTCAGACAATGGCGTTCACGCCGGTGAGCGCGCGCCCGATGAGCAGTTTCTGGATCTGGGTGGTGCCCTCGTAGAGAGTCAGGACGCGGGCGTCGCGCAGATACTTGGCGACCGGGTATTCGTCGATGTAGCCGTAGCCGCCGAACACCTGGATCGCGTTGTTGGCGGCGGAGACCGCGGCTTCGGAGGCGAACAGCTTCGCCATCGACGCGGCGGTACCGAAGGGTTCACCGCGGTCGGCGAGATCGGCAGCGCGCCAAGCTAGTAGGCGGGCGGCATCGGTCTCGACGGCGATATCGGAGAGCAACTCCTGAACCAGCTGGTACCCGGCGATCGGCTTGCCGAACTGTGCACGTTCGCCCGCGTAGCGGACCGCTGACTCCAGGCAAGCGCGGGCCACCCCGACACACCCGGCCGCGACGCCGATGCGGCCCTTGTCGAGCGCGGACATCGCGATCCGGAAGCCCTGGCCCTGCTCGCCGAGACGCAGAGAGTCGGGCACGCGAACCCCGTCGAGGACGAGTTCGGCGGTGGCCTGGCCGCGCAGGCCGAGCTTGCCCTTGATCTCGGTTCGGCCGAAACCCGGTGCGTCCGTGGGCACTACGAACGCGGTGACACCCTTGGGCCCCGGTCCGCCGGTCCGCGCGAACACCAGCGCGTGATCGGCCCAGGTGCCGTTGGTGATGAAGATCTTGGTGCCGGAGATGACCCAATCCGACCCGTCGCGGGTGGCGCGGGTGTCCAGGTTCGCGGCATCGGAGCCGGTGCCGGGCTCGGTCAGCGCGAAACAACCGAGCAGCGAACCGGCACAGATTCCCGGCAGGAACCGCAGCTTCTGCTCCTCGGTGCCGTACGCGGCGATCGACTTGCCGAACAGGCCGAGCGAGACCGACACGATGCCGCGCACCGCGCTGTCACCGCGCCCGAGCTCCTCGAGCAGCAGGCAGTAGTCGACGGTGTCGCCGCCGGAGCCGCCGTATTCCTCGGTGATCCCGATGCCGAGGAAGCCCAGCGCCCCGAGCTTGCCGACGATCGCCGGGTCAACCGATTCGTCGCGATCCCACTGGGCGGCATACGGCACGACTTCCCTGTCCACCCACGTGCGGGCGAGTTCGCACAGGTCGGACTGCGCGGGGGTGAGCTGGAAATCCACGGAATCACTCCTGAACCAAACGGTGTTAGGTTTACATGCGAACCGTAGCCTAACGGCGTTCGGTTAATCAAGAGTCATTTTCGGCATCGGTGATACCGTTCGATTCCCCACGAGAGAGATGGAGTGCCGCATGGCGAGGCCGCGCGTACCGCTGTTGAGCCGCGAGCGAATTCGCGACGCCGCGCTGGTCCTGATCGACCGCGACGGGCTCGCCGAGGTCTCCATGCGCAAGCTGGGCGCCGAACTCGGCGTGCAGGCCGCCTCGCTCTACGGCCATTACCCGAACAAGGACGACCTGTTCGACGACATCGCCACCGGCATCATGAGCCTCGTCGACACCTCGGCCTTCGACGCCGTGAGCTGGGATCGAGCACTCGCGGACTGGGCGCGCAGCTATCGCACAGCACTGGCCACCCACCCGAATTTCGTGCCGTACCTGGCAACGGGCCCGGGCCGCCGCGCCGAGAATCTACGCGCCGCCGACGCCGTCCACGGCGGTCTGGTCGGCGCGGGCTGGCCACCGCGTTACGCCACCATGATCGGCGCGGCCACCCGCTACCTGGTCATGGGTTCGACAGTGGGCTCCTTCGCCGGAGGCTTCGCCGACGATGTGCAGGTCTACCGCGACCGGTACCCGCACCTGAATCAGGCGCATCTCCTGCGCGCGATCGCCGACGAAATCGATGACGACAGTTTCGAATTGGCGCTCACCGCGTTCATCGCCGGCCTGACCGCCACCTACGCAACGGTCGCCACCACCGACTGACACCGAAACGTACACCCGAGATCCGCCATGACCGCATTACCAGCCACACCGTTCACCCCAAATCCGCAATGACCGCACTACCAACCCCGCACCCGCGACCCCTGGGGAGCGGCGGCCACGAAGTGGCCGGTCCGCGGCCGGGTCGCCGGTTAGCGCTCGAAAGCGCTGAGCCGAA
>NZ_JBHXMN010000007.1:0-332410 GCF_042720495.1 Nocardia sp. NPDC058480
GGTTAGCGCTCGAAAGCGCTGAGCCGAAGGCTCTAGTCTCGAGCGCTAACCGGCGGCCCCTTGGGGCCGCGGACACGCGCGCGCCAGCGCGCCAAAAACACAGCGTATACAGCCCGGGACTACCGAACCCTGGCCGTCCCTTCCCTCCACCGGGACTACCGAACCCTGGTCGTCCCTTCCCTCCTCGCCGCGTCTACCACCTACCCCGCACCGCGGCAATCACCCCGGCGAGCACAACCGCGCCGACCTGCACAGCCGCCGACATCCGCACCGCGCGACGCAGGTCCGCAACCGTAGGTGCCGGTCCGTCGCCAAGAGTGGGACGCAATTCGGTGCCGTATCGGTACTGCGTGAGCCCGCCGAGCCGGATGCCGAGCGCACCCGCCATCGACGCCTCGACAACCCCGGCGTTGGGGCTCGGATGCTTGGCCGCGTCACGCCGCCACGCGCGAAACGACGCCATCGGAGTGCCGCCGACCAGCGGGGCGAGGGCGGCAGTGAGCAGCCCGGTGACGCGGGCGGGGATCAGGTTGGCGATGTCGTCGGTGCGAGCGGCGGCCCAGCCGAAGTTCTCGTACCGCTCGTTCCGATACCCGATCATCGCATCGAGTGTGTTGACAGCGCGGTACCCGAGCAGGCCAGGGACTCCAGCAACCGCGCCCCACATCAGCGGCGCCACCGCCGCATCCGACGTGTTCTCGGCAATGGATTCCAGCGCTGCCCGAGCCAACCCGTCAGCATCGAGCACCGAAGGATCCCGCCCACACAACGACGGCAGCAGCTCCCGCGCCCCCGCGATATCGCCGGCATCGAGCCGATCCGCCATCGCCTGCCCCGCCCGCGCCAAACTTCGCCCACCTAGCGCGGTCCAGGTCGCCAGCGCGGTAGCCAACAGGCCACCCCGGGCGCCGATCACACCGATCCCCAGCACAGATCCGACCGCGACAACCTCGTGCACCACCCCGGCCCGCCGATCATCGACATAGGTCACCTTCTCCCATGCCGCTGCCGCCGACCCGAATCCGGCCACCGGATGCCACCGCCGTGGATCGGCGAACACCCGATCGAGCACGAATCCCAGCACCAGCCCGACCGCCGTCGATGTCCCTTTTCGCACCGGCCGAGGGTAGCGGGCGGCGGCGATGTCACACCGGCGACCGCTGGTTCGTCATCACGGTGACGGCGCTTCTAGACTCGCCGGGACCGAGCAAGATCAACCGAACGGGCGCCCACCATGACCTCACCGCAGCCTCTCGATCAGGCCGAACTGGCCCGCCGCTTCGAGGAACATCGCCCCTACCTGCGACGACTCGCCTACAGCACGCTCGGAAGCATCAGCGACGCCGAGGACGTGGTGCAGGACGCGTGGCTGCGCCTGCAACGACAGTTCGAAGCGGGCAAGGCGGACGAGATCGACAACCTGCGCGCCTGGCTCACCACCGTCATCGGCCGCCTCGCCCTGGACCAGCTCGGGTCCGCACGCGCCCGCCGCGAACAGTACGTCGGCGAGTGGCTGCCGGAACCGGAGGTCACTTCCTGGGACGATCCAGCCGACCGTATCTCCCAGGACGAACGTGTCACCACCGCGCTCCTGGTCGTACTCGAGTCGTTGTCGCCCGCCGAACGCACCGCGTTCGTGCTGCAAGATGTGTTCGGTATGACCGGCCCCGAGGTCTCCGAGGTAGTCGGGCGCACGCCCGCCGCGGTCCGGCAGCTCGCCTCCCGCGCCCGCAAGCATGTCGAGAACGGCACCCCACGTTTTCCCGCGTCCCCGGCCGAGCAGGAGAAGGTCGTCTCGGCGTTCGCGCTGGCCTGGCGCTCCGGTGATCTGAGTTCGCTGCTCGGCGTGCTCGACCAGAACGTGGTCCTCACCGCCGACGGCGGCGGCAAGGTGCCCGCCATCCGTCAACCGGTGCGCGGTGCGGAGCTCATCGCCAAGATGCTGCTCGGCTGGTACAACACCGCGAACGGCTGGGGCCGGGCGGTGCTGGTCAACGGCATGCCCGGGCTGGTCGTCTTCGACGGCGCCAACGTCGGCGTCTTCTCGTTCGTCATCGACGCCGGTCATGTCGTGGCGATCAACATCGTCCGCAATCCCGACAAGCTCCGCGACCTGCCTACCGAGGGCGCCCCGGACTGGTACCTGGGCGGCGGCAAATAACGTCGGGCGCGGACCTAGATCATCAAGAACTGGCGCGGATTTCCGCTCGGGCGATATTGCCGGTCGCCAGCGCGATCGGTGCCGGCCAGGCGCTCTACGGCTACGCACGATTGCGCAGCCTGGTGACCACTTGCCCAACGGGCGGTCTCCGTTATGCGCCGAGCGAATAACCGTGCGCGGCCGCGACTTCGGCGGACAGCAGTTTGCCGTCGACTGCCGTGAGCCCGGCGGCCAGACCGGGATCGGCGGCGCATGCTCCGCGCCAGCCCTTGTCCGCGATCACCAGCGCGAACGGCAGAGTGGCGTTGGTGAGTGCCACGGTCGAGGTGTGCGGCACCGCGCCGGGCATGTTCGCTACGCAGTAGAACAGCGAATCAGCCACGGGGAAGGTCGGATTCGCGTGCGTGGTCGGCCGGGTCGAGGTGAAGCAACCGCCCTGATCGACGGCGATGTCGACGAGTACCGAGCCGGGCCGCATCCGCGCGACGAGCTCGTCGGATACCAATTTCGGCGCCTTGGCCCCCGGTACCAGAACCGACCCGATCACCAGATCTGCCGCGACCACAGCCTTTTCGATCTCGAGCGCGTGCGAGGCGAGGGTGCCGACCCGGCCGGCGAAGCGCGCGTCGAGTTCACGTAACCGCGCCAGATTCGTATCGAGCACGCTCACCCTGGCGCCCATCCCGACCGCGATACTCGCCGCGTTCGTCCCCGCCACGCCGCCGCCGAGCACCACCACGTCGGCCGGGCGCACCCCGGGCACGCCTCCGAGCAGCATGCCGCCGCCACCCATCGGCGCCATCAGGTGATAGGCCCCGACCTGGGCACTCAGCTTGCCCGCCACCTCGCTCATCGGTGCGAGCAGTGGCAGCGATCCGTCGGCCCCGCGCACCGTCTCGTAGGCGATGGCGACGATCCCCGAGGACAGGATGGCGTCGGTGCATTCCTTCGACGCCGCCAGATGCAGAAAGGTGAACAGCACCTGATCGCGGCGCATCAGCGAATATTCCTGCGCGATCGGCTCTTTCACCTTCACCACCAGATCCGACCGAGCCCAGACCTGATCTGCGTCGGCCGCGATCCGCGTCCCGGTGGCGCGATAGGCGTCGTCGGCGAATCCCGATCCGACACCGGCACCGGCCTGCACGAGCACTTCGTGCCCGTGCGCGACCAGTTCGGCGGCGCCCGCCGGCGTGAGCGCCACCCGGAACTCCTGCGGCTTGACCTCCGTCGGCACCCCGACGATTACGCCCGTTCGCGTCATCCGGCAAGCCTAGGACCTGCGCCGGAGCTCAGCCGCCGCCTCGATCGCGTGTCGCGGCCGAGGCAGCTACGCCGGGGCCGGAACCGCCGTGCTCGACGTGGTTTCCGGGGCGGTCGCCGCAACGGTGGTGGTCGTCGGCGGAGTTGTTGTCGGCTCCGTTGTCGTCACCGGGGGTGACGTAGTGGTCGTCGGGGCCACGGTTGTCGTGACCGGCGGGGCTGTTTCGCCGCATTCGTTGTGACCACAGCTGTCTGTTCCGCACTCCGGGCCGGGCACGCAGGTGTGCCCGGGCGGGATTCCGCATTCGTTGTGACCACAGCTGTCTGTTCCACAGTCCGGGCCGGGCACACAGTTGTAGCCGGGCGGGATCTCACTCTGCGCGGGCGAGCCCGGCGCCGCCTGCGTCGGCGAGTGATAGTACGACGACTCCGGCGCCGATCCACCACCCGAACCACCCGGATCAGTCGATGCCGCAGGCGAACTCGTCGGCGCCACCGATGTCGTCGCGGTCACCGAAGTCTTCGACACCGAACTCGATCCGGAGTCACCGGAGTTGCCGCCGTCCGACGAACACGCGCCGACAGCGAACACCACCAAGGCCATCAGCACACCGAGCACCACACGGAATAGATTTCCCCGCAGTAACTTCCGCAACATTTCTTCTCCTCAGCCCACAGACCCGCGCCCGACAGCAGCGGGCGCGGGTCAACGAAAGATATTAGATAGCAGAACTATTCGTAATCGCCGCGCACACCGAAAACATTTCACCCCGCACCGACCCCGGCGCCCGCTCCGCCACGTCCACCGCATGCCCGCGACGTCTCCGGCGGCCCACCGCGCGCAGTTCCGCGGTACGGCGCAATAATGACGTTCATGATCATCAAGGTGAGCGGGTTCACGCCCGAGATCGACGACACTGCCTGGATCGCGCCGAACGCGACCGTGATCGGCCGGGTGCGCCTCGGCGCCGAGGTCGGCGTCTGGTACTCGGCGGTGCTGCGCGGCGACCTCGAGCAGATCAGCATCGGCGCGCGCACCAATATCCAGGACGGCTGCGTGCTGCACGCCGACCCCGGTTTCGCGCTCACCGTCGGCGCCGGAGTCTCGGTGGGACACAATGCGATTCTGCACGGCTGCACCATCGGCGACGATGTACTCGTCGGCATGGGCGCGACGGTGCTCAACGGCGCGGTGATCGGTGCGGGCAGCCTGATCGCGGCCAATGCCCTGATTCCCGAGGGCGCGCAGATTCCGCCCGGCTCACTCGTGGCGGGCGTGCCGGGCAAGGTGCGTCGCGAGCTCACCCCCGCCCAACAGGATGGGATCAAGCTCAACGCGGCGGTGTATCTGCACAATCTGACCAATCATCGCGATGCCGAGGTGTTGTGACCCGTCACATTGATCAAGCGTCCAGTAGGTTTACCTGATAGCATCTATCCTGCGTATTGCGTGGCGATCATGAGAGTGGCGATCGGCACCGGATACGCGAGGTAGGAGGTATCACGGTGGCATACGTGCATTCCGGTGTGCACCGAGCGGCGGGACGGGTCAGCGTGGCCGATATCGCCGCCCAGCCCGGCGGCATCGAAGCACTCCAATCCCGCGTTCACGAGCTCCGATCCCGTGGAGTTCATTTCGCGGCCAATGCGATCGAGCAGGAGATGGCCGCATTCGATCTGCCCCCACAGGGATAATGGGGTAATGCCTACCGTTTCGTCGATCCTCGCGCGGATACTCGAGAAGCCCGTCACCGACGGAGAGAAGCTGCTCGACAGTGCGCTGTCGGCGTTTCTGGACTTCGGGATCAAACGCACGAGCATGGGCGAGATCGCCCGGCGGGCCGGCATCAGCCCAGCCACCCTCTACCGACGCTATGAATCCAAGAACGAACTGGTCGAAGCCGTCGGCGTGCGCGAGGCGCAACGCTATGTGACCGATATCGACGAGCGGGTCCGCGCGGTCACCGAACCCGACGAGCAGCTCGTCGAGATCTTCGTCGCCTTCGTCACCACCATCGCGGGCAACGAACTGCTGCGCCGGTTGCTCAGCACCGAACCGGAGATCATCCTGCCCCGGCTCACCACCGAGGCCGGACCGATCCTCGCCGTAGGGCGCGCCTATCTGGCCGAGAAGCTGCGCGAGCTGCGGGTACCCGAATTCGACCCCGATCTGGTCGCCGAGATCATGGCGCGACTCGCCCTGTCGCTGGCGCTGACCCCCGACGGGCTCATTCCGCTCGACGATCCGGAGGCCGGACGAGAGTTCGCGCGGCGCACACTGCTACCGATGGTCGGCATCCGCGACATCCACTGACACCCCGAACGCCGCCGCCACCACCTCATCGATCCCCGAATCAGCCACCGGCACACCATCTTCCAGCAGCGCGCGCACGCTTCGCACGATCTCACCCGCCGCCGCACCGGCAGGATCGGGCAGCGGCAGTCGCGCTACGTACTGGGTGATCCAGCGGCGGCGGCCCGAGTACAGCCGGTTACCGCAGACAGCGTCGTAGAACCGCAGACCCAGCGCCGAATTCGCCACGCCCATCAGCAGATACGCCAGATCGGTGGCCGCTCGGCCCACGCCGAGATCGGTGAGCGAGATCCAGTAGCAGTCACCGTTGACGACCGCGCCCGACCGATCGAGGGCGAATCGTGGACGTGCGCTGATGTCGGGGAACACCAATTTCGGCGCACCCCAGAGGTGTGGGCGTTGTGGCACCCAGATCTCGAACCACTTCCGGCCACCGTCGAGGACGTAACGCCTGCCCGACAGCACCTCCTCGTGGGACCGCAAATACTCTGCTGCACAAGGGAATTCGGCAAGATCGATCGGGGTGCGTCTGGGCTCGAGCAGATCGTAGGGATAGAGCACCCTCGTGCCACGCGCCATCGCGACCCGCCACGGCTGCAGATCGTGGTGAGTGATCAACTCCCGCAACAGTTCCGGCTCGGGTGTCGGATCCATCTGGTCCCACCGGTCCGAGATGAACACCCGATCCGCCGTCGTCTTGATCCCCACCCTGATGCGCGCGGCCTCCCCGAACGAGCGCCAGGTGCGATCGGCGATCCGGCCGAGCCAGTGATCGACCGAGGGGCGCGACATGCGCCAAGCGGTGTCACCGTGACGACCGGACCGGCCACCGTCGACCGTTCGCGAGTCGACGGACGCCTCGACCAGCACACTCGCCGGCCGCGGCGGGCCTGCCGGGAGCGGAGCGATGGTCGCGGACCCGCGCGCTTCGCCCGTCGCCAACACGCCGACCTCCACCGCGAACACCCGCCCCCCGGCGCCGAGAAGACAGGCGTCCTCGCCCGCCAGCGCGTCGAAAAGCTCGGTGGTGCAGTCGGGTTCGACCCCCACCTCCTCATAGACCGAGACGTAGCGGCAGTCGGGTGGGCCGGTGCCGCGCACGGCTACGGTGATCGCGGGCAGCACCGCGGCGGTGAAGAGTTTGGTGTCACCGAGGTCGTAGAGCTCCACCGGCGTCAGTTCACCGGTGAGGATCCGACGCAGGTTCGCCCCGGCCCGAGTGGTGAGAAACCGGTTGGCACAAAGTAACCCGAGCACTCCCCCGGCATCCAACAGCCGCGGCGCGATGGCAACGAAGGGATGGGTGAGGTCGATCCGTCCGCGGAGGCCGAACTGTTTGCTCAGCAGTTGGGCAGTCGGGCCGCCCAGCTGCTGGGTCCGGACATACGGCGGATTGCTGATGATCAAGTCGAATGAGCCGTCCGCCAGATGAGCGGCTGCCGACAGGAAATCGCCCGCACGGCAATCTATTTCGACACCGAGCGCGGCGGCCCGCCCTCCGGTCTCGTCGACAGCCTGTCGATCCAGGTCATATCCGGTGAGGTGAACCGCGATATCCGGTGCCCCCGAAGCGATTTCCCGATGCACCGCCAGCAGCAGCTCGCCATCTCCGCAGGCCGGGTCGAGCACACGCAGCGTTGCGGCGCGTGGCACGTACCGCAGCGCCCGTCGCGCCAGGAACCGCGCGAGGTCCGGTGGCGTGTAGTGCCTGCCGTGCCGTTTGCGCTCCTGCGCGTCGCGGGCCTGCGAAGCCATGCGATCGATTGTGCCCCGGAACTGCCCCGATGCACCGCAGGCGCGAGCCGAGACCCGGCGCAACTACCTCACCTGCGCAAACGCGATCGAGCATTTCAAACAGTGGGTTGCACCACTTCAACAGGGGTAGAGCGGCCACCGGGCGATGGGTAACGTCTGTCCGGTTTCACCCCGCTGCACCGAAGCCGAGGACGATGCCGAGACTCAGCACGCTGACCGCCGCACTCACCGCCGTAGCCCTCACCGTGCTGCCCGCGTCGCTCCCGGCGCTTGCGCAGGCCGACCCCGGACAATACGCGCCGACCATGCTGATCCTCGACGCCTCCGGCTCGATGGAGCGCCCCGATCAGGGCGGCACCATGATGGATTCCGCCAAGCGGGCGGTCCGTAGCTTCGTCGCCTCGGCGCCCGCCGAATCCTCGGTCGGACTCACCACTTACGGCACCGGCACCAGCAATTCCGAGGCGGACAAGGCGGCAGGCTGCCGCGACGTCCAGGTGCTGCAACAGCCGACGACCATCGACAAGCCCGCACTCACCGCCGCGGTCGACGGCATCCACGCGCGCGGCTGGACCCCGATGGGCACCGCGCTGCGCCAGGCCGCCGACGCGCTGCCCGATTCCGGGCCACGTTCGATCGTGCTCGTCTCCGACGGTGACGACACCTGTTCGCCGCCGGACCCGTGCGAGGTCGCCGCGGAGTTGAAGCAGCAGGGCCTCGACCTGATCGTGCATTCGATCGGGTTCGCCGTCGACGACAAGGCGCGGGCCCAGCTCACCTGCATGGCACAGGCCACCGGCGGCACCTACAGCGACGCCGCCGACGGCGCCGCGCTGGAACGCATTCTGCCGCGGGTGAGTTCGGCCGCCCTGCGCAACTACCAGGCCACCGGCACGCCCATCACCGGCACCGGCGAATACAGCACCGCCCCGGTCGCGAAGCCGGGTCAGTACCTCGACACCATCGGCCAGCAGGAGAAGCGCTTCTACGCGGTCGACGTGCCCGCGGGCGCCACCGCCTACTTCACCGGGATCGTCTCGTTCCCCCGGCAGAAGGACATCTCGCAGTCCGAGGACATGAACGCGCTGGAACTGCGCATCTTCGGGCGCGACGGCATCGACTGCAATATCCGCGAACGCGAACTCGGCGGCTCGGCCAGCGACGGTGTCGCGCTCACCGTCGCCAAGGCGTTCGACGGTGCGGCCGAAGAACCCACCGGCGCCAACTCCGCCAAATGCAAAGGCGGGGGCCGCTATTACTTCGAGCTCAACTGGGACCTGGTGTCCAAGGGCTCGCCCGCGCGCCTGCCGATAGAGGTCCTCGTCGGCATCGAGCCCGGCGTCACCGATCCCGGCCCCGCCGCCGACACCACTGCGATCACGTTCACCGACCCGGCAGGCACCCCGCAGCCGATCACCGGCGGCGGCTCGTTCACGGTCGCCTCGACGCTGCAGGGCAGCGGCAATTACAGCGATACCCTGCAGCCCGGCGAGTACGTCTTCTACCGGGTGCGACTCGACTGGGGTCAGGGTTTGGCCTACCGGGTGCGCTTCGCGGAGACCGACGGGGTGAAGTACGGAACCGCCACGAATGTGGCGACCTCGATGTACTCGCCGCTCGGCCGGGAGATCGACTCCGACACCACGGTCTACACCGGGACGTCGAGCGCCGAACTCACCCTCGCCTCGGTGCCGGTCCGGTACGCCAACCGGGAGGAGTCCGATGGGCAGGTGAAGCGTGCGTCGGTGGCCGGCTGGTATTACATCGCGGTCAAACTCGGCACTCCAGGCGGCACGGACACCATGCCACCGGCTCCGGTGCAGCTCGATCTCACCGTGTCGGGCACTGCCGAACCGGGGCCGACCTATATCGGTGCCGGCACGGAGGCCGCACCGGAAAAGACTGTGGCCGTCAGCGATTCGCCGACGACGTCCGAGCCGTGGACCGTCTACGTCCTGATCGGCGCCGGCCTGGCGTTGCTCGCCGGTATCGGCACGGCGATCTTCGTTGTCGCCCGTAGACGCAGCTAGGTTCCCCACGATCGCGCCGACACCCGAGTTCGCGGTGTCGGCGGGTTCCGCATGGGTGGCCCAACTGCTAAGTTAGTCTCGAAACGAGACCAGTTCTCCGCACCAGAGGGAGCCGCGCGATGGCGCAGACCGACCACGACAGCAGCGATTTCGCCACCCTCCAGCGGCTGGCCGACGAACGCTGGACCTGCCGCCAGTTCCTCCCCGAACAGGTCGACCGACCGACCATCGAACAGGTACTGACCCTCGCGCAACGCACCCCTTCGTGGTGCAACACCCAGCCGTGGCAGGTCGTGGTCACCACGGGCGAAGGCACCGACCGGTTCCGCAAGGAACTGCTCGAACACATCCAAACCTCCGGCAGCACACCCGATTTCGAATTCCCCGCCGCCTACGAGGGTGTCTACCGCGACCGTCGCCGCGCCTGCGGATTCCAGCTCTACGACAGCGTCGGCATCGCCAAGGGCGACCACGAGAAGACCATGCGCCAGATGGTGCGCAACTTCGAATTCTTCGGCGCCCCGCACGTCGCCATCGTCACCTCCGAGGCCGACCTCGGCATCTACGGCGCCATCGACTGCGGCCTCTGGCTCGAGAACTTCCTCCTCGGCGCCCAAGCCCTCGGCCTCGGCGCCGCCCCCCAGGCGGCGCTGGCCTCCTACGCCCCGTTCATCCGCGACTACTTCGCCATCCCCGACACCCGCAAGGTCGTCTTCGGCATCTCCTTCGGCCACCCCGACCCGGCCCACCCCATCAACACCTTCCGCACCGCCCGCGCCCCCCTCGAAGACCAGATCACCTGGCACACGTCCTGAGCCGGGCCGCCGCGTCAAGCCGGACGTGAGGTCATTCCGGGACCGGCTTCCGGCTCGATGTCACGAGCGGTGACCTCCACGGCGCACTTGTCGCACGTCAGATGCGTGTGCGCTTCGCCCGTGCAGCCTCGGTGCCGGTATTCCACCGGTGGACCGTCCGGCGCCAGGTAGGTGTCGCCCCAGTCGCGGATCGCCATCAGGATCGGATAGATGGCGTGGCCCTTCTCGGTGAGGCGATACTCCTCGTAGGCACCGTCCTCGGCGGGGCGTTTCACCAGGATTTCGTGTTCGATCAGCCGATCCAGGCGATCGCCTAATCGGCTTCGCGAAATTCCCAGCGCGCTCTGGAACGCGTTGAACCGGCGCACTCCGGCGAAGCTGTACTTCAAGATCAGCAAGGTCCAGCGGTCACCGAAGATCACCAGCGGCCGCGTGATCGAACACGGGACATCTGCGAGTTCCTCATAGCGCACCCTGCCATTATGCGCGGGCGACCACCTACTCGTTGTTCGCGGCGCCGCAGTTTGTAGGCAACCATCACGCGCAGCGGTACATCCGGCATCTTCCGCCAGGATGCCGTCCGCGACTTCGATCGCGTCCCCAAGAGGTCGACCTCGCATCCCTCGGCAACCTCGAGGTCGATCGGTCCGGTAGCTCCGATCAAGATGCTGTCGCGGTGATCGCCACCCCTCTGATCGGGCGAAAGATTACGGACCGACCGCTTCGAACGCACGCGAATATTCCACGGAGGAAGTGACGAGCGACAGCGAAACGGCCGCCGCCGTCTCCTGAATCAGGAGGGTGGCGACGGCCGTCGAATGACTACCGCGGTCAGATCACAGCGGGATGTTCTTGTGGTGGCTCTTGCGGGCCGGTGCCGAGGCCAGGGCCGTGGCGATGATGCTGCGGGTTTTGGCTGGGTCGATGACCTCGTCCACTACGCCGATGGCTACGGCGCGTTCGACGCCGCCTGCGAGCTGCTCGTGTTCGGCGGTAAGGCGCTCGTGGAGAGCGTCACGCTCGGATTCGGGGGCGGCGGCGAGTGCCTTCTTATGGAGGATGCCGACGGCGGCCTTGGCGCCCATGACGGCCACTTCGGAGCCGGGCCAGGCGTAGACGGCGGTGGCGCCGAGGGCGCGGGCGTTCATGGCGATGTAGGCGCCGCCGTAGATCTTGCGGGTCACCAGGGTGACGCGGGGGACGCGTGCTTCGGCGAAGGCGTGCAACAGCTTCGCGCCGCGACGGACCACGCCCTCGAGTTCCTGGCCGACGCCGGGCAGATAGCCGGGGACGTCGGTGACCACGATCAGCGGGATGCCGAACGCGTCGCACAGGCGCACGAAACGTGAAGCCTTCTCGGCACTTTCGGAGTTCAGGCAGCCGCCGAGGCGCAGCGGGTTGTTGGCCAGGACGCCGACGGTGCGGCCGCCGAGACGGCCGAGACCGGTGACCATGCTGCGGGCGTAACCACCCTGGAGTTCCTCGAAGGAGGACTCACCGTCGACATTGTCGAGCAACTCGTGCACGATCGGCTTCACGTCGTAGGCGCGCTTGGCCGACTCCGGCAGCATCGCCTTGAGGTCCACATCGCCGTGCTCGGCCGCGACCAGGTCGAACTCGCCCTGCTCGGCGAACATCGAGACCAGCCGACGCGCGCGGTGCATGGCATCGGCCTCGTCGTCGGCGGCGATGTGGCAGACACCGGACTTCTTGAAGTGTGTGGTGGGACCGCCGAGGGTCGCCATGTCGACGTTCTCACCGGTCACCGAGCGCACCACGTCGGGTCCGGTGACGAACACGCGGCCCTCGGGCGCCATGATGACCATATCGGTCAGCGCGGGACCGTAGGCGGCGCCACCGGCGGCGAAACCGAGCACCACCGAAATCTGGGGGACGAGGCCGGACGCGCGAACCATGGCCTCGAAGACCAGGCCGACCGCGTGCAGCGCCTCGACACCTTCGGCCAGGCGTGCGCCACCGGAGTGCCACAGCCCGACGACGGGAATGCCGGATTCGATCGCGGTATCGATCGCGTCGACGATGTGCTTGCAGCCCTCGACGCCCATCGCGCCACCCATGACGGTGGCGTCGGAGCAGTAGGCCACGGTGCGGACACCGTCGACCTCGCCGATCGCGGCGAGCACGCCGGAGCGGTCACGCGGATGCAGCGGCAGGACGGTGCCGGGGTCGAAGAAACGTTGGAGCCGACCCAGTGGGTCGCGCGGATCTGTGGTGGTGTCTTGAAACGCGGGAGCAATGATGGTCATCGCGCTCACTCCTTCGAAAAGAGATGCCGCTGCGGCGGCTGCTGTGGCGAACCGCCGGTGGGAGTCGAACCATTCAGTTGGCACGACCCCCACCGGGGATCGGAATGCAGTCGGCGGCTTATGCCCGACCGAAGGCGAGCGCGACGTTGTGCCCACCGAAACCGAAGGAATTGTTGATCGCGTACTCGATTTCCTGGCGACGGGCTTCCCCGTGCACCACATCGAGATCGATCGCCGGATCCTGGTTGTCCAGGTTCAGCGTCGGCGGAACAATGCCGTCGCGGATCGAGAGCACCGTGAGGATCGACTCGAGGGCGCCGACGGCACCGATCGAGTGGCCCAGTGCCGACTTGGGCGCGTACACCGAAGCGTGCTGCACCCCGGCGTAATGGATCGCGTTCTTCTCGGCGAGGTCGCCGATCGGGGTCGCGGTCGCATGGGCATTCACGTGCGCGATGTCACGCGGGGTAATTCCGGCGGTTCGCATCGCGCGCTGCATGGCGCGTCCTGCACCGGTCCCCTCCGGATCAGGTGCCACCAGGTGGTACCCGTCGGAGGTGATGCCCGCGCCCAGCAGGCGGGCGTGGATGGTCGCACCGCGTGCCTTGGCGTGCTCCTCGGTCTCGATGACCATGAGTGCGCCCGCTTCGCCGAAGACAAAACCATCGCGGTCCTTGTCGAACGGCCGAGACGCGCCCTTCGGATCATCGTTGCGGGTGCTCGTGGCTCGCATCATCGAAAACGCCGCGATCGGCACATCGGAGATGAAGCCCTCGACACCACCGGTGACGACGATGTCGGCGTCACCCATCACGATCATCCGCCACGCGTTGGCGATGGCCTCCGAACCCGACGAGCACGCCGAGACCGGAGTGACCACTCCCGCCCTGGCCTTCAGCTCGAGACCGACGACCGCCGACGGACCGTTCGGCATGACCATCTGAACAGCCAGCGGCGAGATCTTGCGATAGCCACCGTTCTTCAGCTTGTCGACCGAGTCGATCAGGGCGTCGCCGCCGCCGAGTCCGGTGCCGATCGCGACGCCGAGACGGTCGTTGTCGACCTCAGGGCTGCCCGCGTTCTTCCACACCTCACGACCGAGGACGGTCGCCAGGCGCTCGACATACGCCATGCGGCGGATCTCGACCCGGCTCAACAGGGTGTCGGGGCTGACCTTCAGGTGACCGCCGATTCGCACCGGCAGGTCGTATTCCTCGATGAAGGGATCCTCGAGAACGTCGATTCCGCTCTCACCGTTGAGGAGTCCCTTCCACGTCGCATCGACATCACCAGCGATCGACGTGGTCGCCGCCATCGACGTGACGACGACGTTGGGGAAGTTCCCGTTCAAAGTACTGGGAGCAGGAGTGGTCAAAGTTCGGCCCTACTCGCCGGCGCTGTCGAACTTGGCCTTGAGCTCGGCGGCAACGTCGGAGTTCTCGGCCTCGAGCTTCTGGACGTAAGCGACGGAGTCACCAACAGTCTTCAGGCTGGCCAGATCCTCATCCGGGATCTTGACGCCGTACTTGTCTTCCATCTGCACAGCGATCTCGACCATGGACAGCGAGTCGATGTCCAGGTCGTCGACGAAGGACTTCTCGAGGGTCACCTCGGAGGGTTCGATACCCGTAACCTCTTCGATGATCTTGCCGAGTTCTTCGACGATCTGTTCCTGGGTCAGAGCGGCCACTTTGGTGGCTCCCTTCTTGTTTCTATTTGTAGGGTCGTGAACGGCCCGCACTTCGCTGTGCATGGCCGCCGGGGGAAAGCTAGCCCGAGGTGGTCAGTTCGGCCAACGCGGGGAGGTCTTCGGGGGTCTTGAGGGCCAGATTGGGCGTGCCCTTCAGTTCCCGCTTGGCGATGCCGACCAGCGTGCCCGCGGGCGGCAGCTCGACCACGGCCGAGACGGCCGCGGCGCGAATGGTCTCGTTGCACAGGTCCCAGCGCACGGGGCGAGTGACCTGAGCCGCGAGTTTCTCGATCGCGTCGGCGCCCGAGGTGACCGGCTTGCCATCGAAGTTCGACAGCAGGGTCCGGATCGGGTCGCTCGGCGAGATCTGGGCGATGGCATCGGCGACAGCTTCCTGTGCCGGGGCCATGAAGACGGTGTGGAACGCACCGGCGACGGGCAACGCGCGGACCCGTGCCTTCTCCGGCGGGTTCGCGGCGAGCTCCGCCAGAGCTTCCAGGCGGCCCGCTGCGACGATCTGGCCGACCGCGTTGCGGTTGGCCGGGACGAGATCGAGTTCGGCGAGCCGTGCGAGCACGGTGGCTTCGTCGCCACCGAGCACCGCGGACATTCCGGTCGGCTCCAGCGCACAGGCCTTGGCCATCTCCCGGCCGCGGATAGCGGCGAGGGCGACTGCCTCGTCGGCGGTGATGACACCGGCGACAGCGGCTGCGGCGAATTCGCCGACCGAGTGTCCGGCGACGACTGTATCGGCCGGAATCGACCCAGGGGCGATTTCGGCAAACGCGAGCAGTGCGGCGGCGACCACGAGCGGCTGCGTCACCGCGGTGTCGACGATCTCCTCGGCCGTCGCGGTGGTACCGAGACGGACCAGATCGAGGCCCGCGGCCTTCGACCACAGCTCGAGGCGATCAGTCGCACCGGGCAGTGCGAGCCACGGCGTGAGCATGCCGGGTGTCTGGGACCCCTGTCCAGGGGTAAGCAACGCGATCACTCCCTAAGACAACACTGTGACCCCCGCCGCACGAGATGTCGGCGCGAATGAAGCTTTCCGATCGCTTTTGTAGGGGTTCCACAAAATCCGAGGTGGGGTGTCGGGATCGACCGATTCACCAATCCCGTTACAGGGGGTCGTGAGCCATTGGGATGGGCGGGGCTTCTGTGACGGGAGGAGACGATTCGTTATGCGTTCGTGTCAAACGGCCCACTGTTGCTGCAATTCGGAGCACATATGCGTCCCGCGGATTCATCGGATCACGGCCGGTGACTTCGCCGATTCGTTTGAGTCGGTACCGAACGGTATTTGGATGGACGTACAGCTGCCGAGCGCAAGTTTCTACTGCTCCGCCACAATCCAGGTACGCGTCGAGTGTGTCGGATAACGAAGATCCGGCAGCAGCCAACGGGAGCACAAGATACTCGTTCAACGCCTCTATCGCAGCTCTATCGCCCAGCAACGCGCGTTCCGGCAACAACTCCGTGGCGTGAACGGGCCTTGGCGCCCCGCGCCAGCCGACAACGGCTTCCATCCCCGCCAACGCCTCGATCGCCGACGCGTGCGCGGCGCCGAGGGTGCGCATCGTCGGCCCGATCACCACCGGACCGCCGGAGAACACCTCGGCCAGTAGATCGGTGAGGAACGGCGAACCGATGCCCGACTCCCCCAGGTGCCCGCTGACCACCATCACCAGCCGCGCGCCCTGCACCACCGCCAGCGCGGCCCTGCCGTGTTTGGTCGCGATGGTGTGTACCGCGCCGACCGTGGACACACCCTGGTCCGCCGGGGGCGTGCCGACCAGCACCGTGGCGGGCGCTGTGGCGTCCCAGTTCAACGTGGCGGCCCGGGAGAGCATGTCCGGGCCCGTGTCGCCCCGGACCACCGCGTCGACCACCAGGGCCTCCAGGCGGGTATCCCACGCGCCACGCGACTCGGCGGCGCTGGCGTACACCGAGGCGGCCGCGAAGCCGAGCTCACGCCCGTATCGCAGCACCGCCTCGGTAAGCGCCACCAGCTGACGATCGTTGCGCGCCAGCGCGGGCAGCCACTGTTCGAAGAAGTCCATGGCCACCCGCACCATGTCCACGGTCTGGCGCAGCGTGAGCCGCCGCGCCAGATCCTGCGGAATCACCTGGAACGCGTCCAGGCTGAAGCGGATATCGGAGTCGGGATCCTGCAACCACTCCAGGAAGTTCACGACCGCCGTCTGCACCAGCATCTGCACGCCCGCGCGCTGCGCGGCGTCCAGATCGGCGAAGAACGGCAGCCGATCCTGCATCGACCCCACCGCCTCGGTGGACAGCCGGCCCGAGAACTGCTTGACCCGCTTGAGCAGCGTGTCGGGCAGCGGATCACGGGTCTGCCGGTTCGGGGACAGCGCCCCCGTCGGCAGATAGACCTCGTGTTCGCTGGTGCCCTCGGTGATCCGACGGGGCCGCGGCGGTTTGCGCTCCACAGTCCAATAGTCCGCTACGCGAGTTCCTCTGCCGCGTCCGCACTCGGCTTCGGCGCGGCGGCCACGCTGTCGATGCCGTATTTCGCGGCCGCTTCCACCGCCTTCGCCTTGTCGAACGTGCCGTCCCGGACGAGGCCCTCCAGCACCGCGACCACCATCGACTGCGCGTCGACGTTGAACACCCGGCGAGCGGCCGTCCGGGTATCGGAGAAGCCGAACCCGTCGGTCCCGAGGGTGATGTAGTCGCCGGGCACCCACTGCCGGATCTGATCGGGCACCGCGCGCATCCAGTCCGTCGCGGCGACCACCGGTCCACGCGCGGCCGAGAGCGCCTGGGTGACATAAGGCGAACCCGGATCGGAATCAGGGTGCTTGAGCGCCATGATCTCCTTGTCGAGCGCCTCCCGGCGCAGCTCGCCGAACGAGGTCACCGACCACACATCCGCGGCCACTCCCCACTCCTGCGCCAGCATCTCCTGCGCGCGCAGCCCGTCGGGCACGGTCACGCCGGAAACGAGGATCTGGGCGCGAACATCGCCCTCAGCACCGCGCTGATACAGGTACAGACCCTTGAGCAGACCCGCCACGTCGAGGTCGTCGGGCTCGGCCGGCTGCTGGTAGGGCTCGTTGTACAGGGTGATGTAGTAGAAGATGTTCTCCCCGCCGAACGTGCCGACCGCGGGCGCATCGGTGCCGGGCAGCTGACTGGCCGGTGCCTCGCCGCCGCCGTACATCCGGTGCAGACCATCGCGGATGATGTGCGCGATCTCGAACGAGAACGCCGGATCGTAGGTCACCACGGCCGGATTGGTGGACGCCAGCAGCAGCGACTGCCCGTCGTTGTGCTGCAGACCTTCACCGGTGAGGGTGGTGCGGCCCGCGGTGGCGCCGAGCACGAATCCGCGTGCCAGCTGGTCGGCCGCGGCCCAGAAGCTGTCGCCGGTGCGCTGGAACCCGAACATCGAATAGAAGATGTAGAGCGGGATCATCGGCTCGCCGTGGGTGGCGTAGGAGGTGGCCACCGCGGTGAACGACGCGGTGGAACCCGCCTCATTGATGCCCTCGTGCAGGATCTGGCCGACGGTGCTCTCCTTGTAGGCGAGCATCAGTTCCGCGTCGACCGAGGTGTAGAGCTGGCCGTTGCGGTTGTAGATCTTCAGCGTGGGGAACCACGAATCCATGCCGAAGGTGCGGGCCTCGTCGGGGATGATCGGCACGATGCGCTTGCCGATCTCCTTGTCGCGCAACAGCTCCTTGACCAGACGCACCAGCGCCATGGTGGTGGCGACCTTCTGCTTGCCCGAACCCTTGCGCACCGAACGATAGGCCTCATCGCCCGGTAGCTTCAGCGGCTCGGCGGACGAGCGACGCTCGGGCACGAAACCGCCGAGCGACTTGCGCCGGGCCAGCATGTACTGGATCGACGGATCGTCCATGCCGGGGTGGTAGTACGGCGGCAGGTACGGGTCCTTCTCCAGCTCGGCATCACTGATCGGGATGCGCTGCAGATCGCGGAAGTCCTTGAGGTCCTGCAGCGCCAGCTTCTTCATCTGATGGGTGGCGTTGCGGCCCTCGAAGTGCTTGCCGAGGGTGTAGCCCTTGATCGTCTTGGCCAGGATCACCGTCGGCTGACCCTTGTGCGCCATCGCCGCCGAATACGCCGCGTAGACCTTGCGATAGTCGTGGCCGCCGCGCTTGAGATTCCAGATCTCGCTGTCGGACATGTTCTGCACCAGCGCTTTTGTGCGCGGATCGCGGCCGAAGAAGTGGTCGCGCACGTACGCGCCGTCGTTGGCCTTGTAGGTCTGGTAGTCACCGTCAGGGGTGGAGTTCATCAGGTTCACCAGCGCGCCGTCGCGGTCGGCGCCGAGCAGCGCGTCCCACTCGCGACCCCAGACCACCTTGATCACGTTCCAGCCCGCGCCGCGGAAGAACGACTCCAGTTCCTGGATGATCTTGCCGTTGCCGCGCACCGGGCCGTCGAGCCGCTGCAGGTTGCAGTTGATCACGAACGTGAGGTTGTCGAGTGCCTCGTTGGCGGCCACCTGGATCAGGCCGCGCGACTCGGGTTCGTCCATCTCGCCGTCGCCGAGGAAGGCCCAGACGTGCTGGTCGGAGGTGTCCTTGATGCCGCGATCGGTGAGGTAGTGGTTGAACCTGGCCTGATAGATCGCGTTCATCGGGCCCAGGCCCATCGACACCGTCGGGAATTCCCAGAAGTCCGGCATCAGCCGCGGGTGCGGGTAGGACGGCAGTCCCTTGCCGAGGCCGCCGTGGCTGTATTCCTGACGGAATCCGTCGAGCCGGTCCGTGCTGAGGCGGCCCTCGAGGAAACCGCGCGCGTAGATACCGGGCGAGGCGTGGCCCTGGATGTAGATGTGGTCGCCGCCGCCGGGATGGTCCTTGCCACGGAAGAAGTGGTTGAATCCCACCTCGTACAACGCCGCCGAGGACGCGTACGTCGAAATATGGCCGCCGACACCGATTTCGGGGCGCTGCGCGCGATGCACCATGATCGCGGCATTCCACCGGATCCAGGCGCGGAAGCGGCGCTCGACTTCCTCGTCACCGGGGAACCACGGCTCGTTCTCGGTGGGAATCGTGTTGACGTAATCGGTGGAGGTGAGCGCCGGAATCGAGACACGGCGTTCGCCTGCGCGCTCGAGCAATCGCAACATCAGATACCGGGCACGGCCCGGACCTTCCCGGTCGAGCATGTCGTCGAAGGATTCCAGCCACTCGCTGGTCTCTTCGGGGTCGATATCGGGTAGATACGACGCGACTCCCTCACGGATGACCCGCACCCGTTCACCGGTGGGTTTGGTGGTGGATTCACCACCCGCAGTGGAGCTGGCTACTGGATCGTTAGAAGCTGCAGAGTGGATCAGGTCGGTCAAATCTGCTCCTCGTGATGGGGGCTGAACTGCTTGGTCGGCGTCGCTATCCCCGGGCCTGCCCGCTTGGTGTGCGGACCACCCGTGACGAAAGGTTCGGGTGCACCCCCCATCCTTACCGAAAGGACTGCCCAGGTCATCACCTCGACGCGAATACCATTGGGTAGGTTCTGCGGGGAAATACGAGTCGCGCACGTGAGTGAGAGGGAACGCCGAACGATGAGGGTGCTGCACGCGCGCCGGCTGGGGCTGATCTGCGCCTTTGTCGCCGTGACCGCGGGTTCGGTGGTAGCGGGGTGCGCCGAGCAGATCCCCGGCACGCCGACGACCGACGCGGCCGAAGTGGCCGCCTACAAGACGGCGGCCGCCGCGTCGTCCTCGGCGGCCGCGTCCTCGCGTGCCGCTGCCGCGCGAGAGCGGGCGATCACCGACAACTGCGGGCAGTTCGCCACCACCACCGGCGCCGGTGTCACCGCCTACAACGACTTCGTCTCCGCGCACGACACGAACGCCCCCGACTACGCCGCCAAGCGCGAGTCCGCGGCCACCACCCTCGACAACGCGGCGACCAAAGTCGAGGCGGGCGTCGTCGCCGCGGCGGGCGCCTTGCCGACCGAGCTGGCCGACAAGTTCACCGCCTATGTCGTCGCGGCGCGCGAGCTATCCGCGCAGACCAGAAAGATGACCTACAACTCACCTGTCGGCAAGCTCAACGAAGCCAGCAAGGCCATCAACCAGGCACGCACCGCAGTCCACGACGCCTGTTGAGACGGTCGATTTTGCCCTGCCGACACGCGGCATACGGTCCCAATTCATCCGATCAGCTTGCGCTGCGGCCGATAACCATGTTCGCTTGCACCTATCTTACTGTCGGAAGTTTAGGGAGGACACCACCGTGGTCGCCGCGGCGGACGCGCAGAACTACGCTCAGAAGCTTGGCATTTCTCACGGCTTGGTTGTTCAGGAATTGGGCTGGGACGAGGACACCGACGACGCATTGCGCGCCGAGATCGAGGAGGTCAGCGGCGGCGAAATGGTCGACGAAGACTCCGATGAGGTCGTCGACGCCGTCCTGCTCTGGTGGCGAGAAGGTGACGGCGATCTGGCCGACGAGCTGATGGATGCCATCAGCCCGCTGGCCGATGAAGGCTTCATCTGGGTCCTCACCCCCAAAACCGGCCAATCAGGCCATGTCGATCCGAGCGAGATCGCCGAAGCCGCACCCACGGCCGGCCTGACCCAGACATCGACCATCAGCCTCGGCAGTTGGACGGCCTCACGGCTCGTTCAGCCGAAGGCACCATCGAAACAGCGCTGAATCCGCCGTTCGCTAGGGTCTCAGTTGGGCTCGCGAGCCCGGCTGGGACCCGACACGACGGAGGATTCATAGTATGCCGCTAGAGGTTGGCACTCTCGCGCCGGATTTCACGCTCAAGGACCAGAACAACCAGCCCGTCACCCTGTCGGATTATCGCGGCAAGAAGAACGTGCTGCTGGTGTTCTATCCGCTCGCCTTCACCGGCATCTGCCAGGGCGAGCTGTGCAAGGTCCGCGACGAGCTGCCCAAGTTCCAGAACGACGACGCCGAGATCATCGCGATCTCCGTCGGCCCGCCACCCACCCACAAGATCTGGGCCGCGGAACAGGGCTACCTGTTCCCCCTGCTGTCAGACTTCTGGCCGCACGGCGCCGTCACCCAGTCCTACGACGTCTTCAACGAGAAATCCGGCTACCCCAACCGCGGAACCTTCGTCGTCGACAAGTCCGGCTACATCACTTTCGCGGAGATGAACGGCCCCGGACAAGCCCGTGACCAGGCGGCTTGGGAGAAAGCCCTCGCCGCGCTAGATTCATAACCCGACACCGCCGGTACTCCCCGGCGGTGCCAGGGCGTATAGCTCAGCGGTAGAGCACTGGTTTTACACACCAGCGGTCGTAGGTTCGATCCCTACTGCGCCCACAGGTTTTTGAACAGGTCCACCATCGGGTCTCTCGGTGTGACCGCCGCAGCTGCAAGACGGGGGATCATGCTCTCGCTCGATGCAAATCCTGAGACTCCGAGTCACTCGGCGTCGACCGACTCTGTGGTGCACGCATATGTTTTTGCGCTGGATCCCACACCCACCCAGCAGGACATGCTCCAGTCACATTGCGGTGCACAGCGGTTCGCCTACAACTGGGGTCTGGCGATGGTTCGGGCCGTCCTCGCGCAACGTGACGCCGAGCGCTCGTACGGTGTCGCGGAGCCAGATCTGACTCCGCACGTGAACTGGTCGGCCTACGCACTCCGCAAACGATGGAACGAAGCCAAACCGGCAGCGGCTCCGTGGTGGTCGGAGAACTCGAAGGAGGCTTACGCGAGCGGGCTGGCCAACTTGGCCACTGCGTTGAGCCGTTGGGCAGGCGGGCGGGATTCCGGCATGAACCGGGTTCGTCGATTTCCCAAGTTCAAATCCAAGCGGAGTCGGCAGTCTTGCCGATTCTCGACCGGGGCGTTCGGTCTGGTGGCCGCCGACCGACGACATGTCAAACTCCCCAGGATCGGTGTGGTCAGGACTTGGGAGTCGACCCGGGCGTTGGAACGGCGCATCCGAGCGGGGGTGGCACGAATCCGTTCTGCCACCGTCAGCTTCCGGAACGAGCGTTGGCAGGTTTCGTTCTCGGTCGAGCTGTCCGGACTCCCGCCCGCGCCTCGCGGCCGACGGATTCCCGTTGTAGGTGTCGACCTCGGGATCAAGCACTTGGCGATCCTGTCGGTGCCGATCCCGGGAATCACCGATGAGAACGGATTCGTCGCCGCACCACCGGATGTCGAGCGCGCCACGAAAAAGCTTCGGCGGCTACAACGTCGCGCCTCACGTCGGTGCGGTCCCGATAGGCGGATCAGCCGCACACCGTCTCGACGTTGGGAGAAGACCCGAGCAGAGATGGCGCGGGTGCACAAACAGCTGACGAATGCCCGGAAAGACAAGCTTCACCAGCTGACTACCCGGCTGACCGCTGCCTGCGAATCCATAGTCATCGAGGATCTACACGTGGCAGGAATGATTCGAAACCGAAGGCTTAGCCGCAGCATTCAGCGTGCGGTGTGGGGAGAGCTACGCCGCCAACTCACCTACAAGGCGGGCTGGCGAGGAACCTCGCTGATGGTCGCCGACCGGTTCTACCCCAGCTCGAAGACATGCAGCGGATGCGGCGCAGTGAAAACCAAACTGCGCCTGTCCGACCGCGTCTTTCGATGTGGAGATTGCCATGCTGAGCTGGACCGCGATATCAACGCGGCCAGAAACCTGGCCTCGCTGGTCCATCGGCAGGACAGGACGTCCGCGGCGAGTTGCGTCGGGACGCTAAACAAGCCTGATGGAAACCCGCGTAAGTCCGGCGTCATGTCGGCAATGGGTACTGCCACGGGTAGGCCCCCGAGGTCAACGCCACGTAGCAATGCGGCGGCTGTCTGATGAGACAACGGTTCGATCCCCTCTGCGCGCCGTCGCGATTCGGCAGAATCCGTCACCACCAGGTGAGCTAGTGCTCGCAATCGGTATGAATCGGCGGCCAGTAGAAGGTCGTGGAGCAGGCGAGGCAGGTGTGCGTTCGGTGATGTCCGCCGATCCGGAGGCAGGGCATCACGCTGACGAGCGACCGGCCCGCCCCGAGTCGGTGCCCGTTCGGGGCGGACTTTGGTGGGTCCGCATCCCAGTTTCGCAGGGTTCAATCCCACCAAGTCACGACTGCCATACGACGTTGGGCAGCCTCGATGTAGAAGCTTCGTAGGGTGTAGAGGTGCGGGGCCAGGTACTCAGCCGGATGGCACAGCAGGCTTGATGTCTGGTCGTCGAACGCCTGACGCGCCTGGTCGGCGTCGGCGGGAAGCGCTGCCAATGCTCTCTGAAAGTCCACCTCCAGCAGGGTCTTCGATATCTGGGCAACTTCGGAGAGCTCTGTCACGGTGATCGGGTGCGCCAGTATCGTGTCCGGGTGCCGGCGGTAGTTGGGATTGAGCTCTTCGCGCCCGGCGAGCGCGTTCCGCACCGTATCCAGGTAGTCGGCGTCGACTCCTGCCAGTTCAAGCACGCGCAGCAATGGAGACCCCGCCCAGTCCAAGTCTCGGTAGTCCGATGCAGGTGCACCGTCGAAAGAGCACAATCGGTCGACCTCTTCGGCCGAAGACCGGCAGAGAGCCAGGTGCTCGACGGAAATCCGAGCGAACTGTTGCGTCAGCGCCACGTGGTCATCCTGCCCGACTGTGCGCTGACCAGCATGAATATCTGGTGACGGATAGCTTGGTCGACCCGCCGCTTCTCGCCGGCTCGGGCGTCACGGGTCTTGACAGATGCGGCGGTCAGCCACACCTCCGCCGCGCCGGCCGAGTCACGTCCGTCAGCTCATGTCCCGAACACAGCAGTCAGTAGTCGAGGGCGTGTTCTGGCTGGCAGACGTACAAGGGGGATGGCAGGTATCGGACGATGGCGTCCAGGAGTGGCGTGATGTCGTCGCTCGCGAGGGGTGTGCCGCACAGGATGGGCACGATGTCACCGTTGCGAGTGTGGCGACGGATGCGGTTGTGCAGGTCTCGGAGGGTGAGGGAATCCGCGGGGTCTTGGTCGGTCAGGGTCTCGACGAGTTCGCGGTACCACCGTTCGGCGGGTTCCCCATGGCTTCCGATGGATTCGAGCAGCACCATCGGGGCCAGGTCGATGACGTCGTCGAAGCCGGCGCCGGTGCCTACGGGGATCTGTAATACCAACGGCGCTGCCCCGCGCGTCTCGGCGATCGTGCGAACACAGCGGTCGAAGTCGGCGCTGGGGTGATCGAGCCCGTTGACCAGGCACAGGCGGGCGACCTGGTGGTCGTCGGCGACTCGCAGCATGGTTTCGAGCCGCGGGGTGCTGTGCGTGGCGGCGTTCACGACCACGACTACTCCGTCGGCTACCCGGATGGATCGTTCCAGGTCGGCGATGCGTGCGTCGCTCGATAGCTCGGCGACGCGAATCGTGTGCTCGATACCGTCCGTCGACCAGCGGACCGTGTTCTCCGTGTCGCCGACACATCGGCGCAGGCGGTGGACCACTCGCGCCGTCGCCTCGGGTTCGCCGATGATCGTGACATTGCGGATCGACTGCGGGTCAATAGCTTTGGTGTCCATCGCGGGTACTCCAGGTCGACGTCGAGGACCTACTCGATCCGCTCACCGTACCTGCGCCCGAGCAGCGCCGGAACGGAATTCCGCCCCAAAGTAGAACGTGTTCCTATACCGTCGGCCTCGTGCAGAAAGAACAACGCCCCGCCGTGGCTGACTGGTTCACTGCGGACGACGGCCAGGTACGCCTCAAGGGAACTCGCTGCAACGATTGCGGCACGCCGTACTTCCCGAAGAACACGCTCGCCTGTCGCAATCCGCAATGCACAGGTACCCATGACGGCTCCGAGCTCGTCGAGTACCTGTTCTCCACGCGTGGCCGGATCTGGTCGTACGCGGACGCTCGATACAAGCCGCCCGCGCCCTATGTCTCGGCCGATCCCTTCGTGCCCTATGTCGTCGCGGCGGTGGAGCTCGAGGTCGAGCAGATGGTGATTCTCGGACAGGTCGTGCGCGGTCTCACGGTGTACGACCTGGCCGTTGGCATGCCGGTCGAATTGACCATCGGCACGCTGTACGAAGACGAGGACGCAGAGCACACGGTGTGGATGTGGAGGCCGGTCAATGACTGATACCAATGATCGCGATATCGCCGTCCTCGGTGCCGGCATGCACCCGTGGGGCAAGTGGGGGCGCAATTTCGTCGAATACGGCCTGGTAGCCGCGCGTGCGGCGCTGGCCGATGCCGGGTTGGACCACCGCGATGTCGGCTACATCGCCGGCGCGGACACCATCCGCAACGGCTACCCCGGGTTCGTCTCCGGCGCGACTTTCGCGCAGGCGCTCGGCTGGTCGGGTGCGCAGATCTCGAGCAGCTACGCCGCCTGCGCCTCCGGCGCACAGGCCATCGCCAACGCGCGCGCCCAGATCCTGGCCGGGCTGTGCGAGGTGGCGCTGGTGGTCGGCGCGGATACCACCCCGAAGGGCTTCTTCCAGCCGGTCGGTGGCGAGCGCCGCGACGACCCGGACTGGTTGCGCTTCCATCTGCTCGGTGCCACCAACCCCATCTATTTCGCGCTCTATGCCCGCCGCCGCATGGCATTGCACGGCGCCACCCTCGACGACTTCGCCGCGGTCAAGGTGAAGAACTCCAGGCACGGCCTGAACAACCCGAATGCCCGCTACCGCAAGGAAGTCTCGGTCGAGGAGATCTCCGCCTCGGCGGTCGTGTCGGACCCGTTGCGGCTGCTCGACATCTGCGCGACCAGCGACGGCGGGGCGGCGCTGGTGCTGACGTCGATGGACTACGCGCGTCGCCACGGCATCGCGGATCCGGTTCGCATCTCGGCGCTGTCGACGGTGACGCCGACGTTCCCGAAAACCGTGCTCGATCTGCCGGACTTCTCGACGGACTCCGCTGTGGCCGTCGAGCCCCCGTCACGTACCTTCCGGTCGGCCATCGCGCACGCCGCCTACGAAGAGGCCGGTCTCGGTCCCGCCGACCTGTCCTTCGCCGAAGTCTATGACCTGTCCACCGCCCTGGAACTGGACTGGTACGAGGACATCGGGCTCTGTGAGACGGGCGAGGCGGAGGCTCTGCTGCGCAGTGGCGCAACGACATTGGGCGGACGGGTACCGGTGAACCCCAGCGGCGGCCTTGCCTGCTTCGGTGAAGCCATTCCCGCACAGGCGATCTCGCAGATCTGCGAGCTCACCTGGCAGTTGCGCGGCCAGGCCGACGGCCGCCAGGTGGACAACGCCCGCGCGGGCATCGCGGTGAATCAGGGCCTGTTCGGTCATGGATCGGCCATCATCGCCACTCGCTGAACCCAGGGTCGGCTGACCGAAACCCCGGGCTCTGTCCGGGGTTTCGGAGTCACCGCACACTGACCAACGGTTCCGGCACTTCGGTGGCTTCGCGCTCGGCCGTCAGGTCAGCCACCCGATTCCGGGCGACCTCGAGTGACCGCCGCAGCCGCTCGCCGCCGAATTCGTCGTTGCCTGTGTAGACGAACTCGACCTCATCGATGCCGATGAAACCCAGAGCCGTGCGCAGGTACGGCTCGACGTGATTCGCGCTCGCCAGCGGACCGCCGACCTCGTAGCCGGCGTCGCCGGTGCCGACGATGACGAAGGCACGCTTGCCGGAGGTGAGTGGTGTGTACGGTGCCGCGGCCTCGGGGTCGAAGGCGAAGGTGCGGCCGACCCGGACGATTTGGTCGATGTAGGCCTTCAGCATCGCCGGCACCCCGAAGTTGTACATGGGGACGCCGAGCACCAGCACATCGGAGGCGAACAGCTCGTCCACCAGATTGTCGCTGTAGGCCAGGACCTCGCGCATCTGCGGGGTGCGCTGCCCCGGTGTGGTGAAGGCGGCGGCGATCCAGTCCTCGGTGAGGTGTGGCGGCGGTTCGTGGCCGAGGTCGCGGCGGATCACCGTGTCACCGGGCCGACCCTCGCTCCAACGGTCGACGAAATCCCGGACCAGCGTGCGGGTGTGTGAGCGCGACCGGCGCGGGCTGGCATCGAGCTGAAGTAGCTGGGCCATGTGGAGGTACTCCTGTCTGGGCTGGGTTGCCTTGCGGTACCGAGCCTGCCCGACAGGGAATATTCGCGGAAGAACGCACATTTCTGTTACTCGGTACCCTTTTTTATACCTTTGCCGGTGAGACGAGGATGTGGCATGGCGACACGTAAGCAGGATCTCGATTTCGACTGCCCGGTCGAGGTCACCCTCGATGTGATCGGCGGCAAGTGGAAGGGCATGATCGTCTTCCATCTGAGCGAGGGAACGGCGCGGTTCAACGAGATGCGCCGCGCCATGCCGCACGTGACCCAGCGAATGCTCACAGCGCAGCTGCGTGAACTCGAGCGCGACGGCGTGCTCACCCGCGCCGTGTATCCGGAGGTTCCGCCCCGAGTCGAGTACGAGCTGACCGACTTCGGTCGCGGTCTCGTCCCGATCATCGCGCTGATGGAGACCTGGGGTGAGCAATACCGGGAGCAGCTGCGTCAGCCGGATGTTGTCGGCCTAGCGGCGCCGTCGGGAACTGCGTAACAACGCGCGAACGTTCGAGCGGTCTCGATCCGCGGCAACCGCTGCGGATCGAGACCGTACTCATTCGCCGACGCCGCTAGGCGACGAAGTCTCGGACCTGGGCGAAGACCGTGCTCGCGGCGAGTAGGGAAAGGTGGCCGATACAGCCGGTCTTGGTGTTGGCCGCACCGTTGAGGATGACGCTGTCATCCGGGTTGATGATCTCGTCACAGGGCGACCACCAGGTTCCGTATTTCACGCTGCCGGGGGTTTCGTCGCCGCTGTTCAATTGCGCCAACAAGCTCGAACCGGGTCGCATGTCCTCGCAGGAATAGTCCCAGCAGCCATAGGCGATTTCCGTACCGTGGTTAGGTCCGCCGATGGAGACCCAGTCGTCGACATAACGGGCGCCGTCGAGGAACTTCAGATACCAGCGACTGTTGACGCCGCCCATCGAGTGGCTGATGATGTCGATCTTGGTGGCGCCGGTGGCGACCCGCAGCGCATCGGCCTCGGCTTTCACTTCCTGGGCGATCACCTTGTTCGATTGAGCGGTGTCGTAACTGAAGGTGCGCAAGTGGGCGGCGCTGTAGCCGGCATCTTCGAAACGGGAAACCATGAGGTCCCAGTTCCAGTCCGCCCCTTGCCATCCGTGCACCAACAGGATCGGATTTCGCTCCGGCGCGGCGGCCGCTCGATGCGGCGCGAAGGTAAGGGTGGCCGCCGCTATTGCGACGAAAGTGATTGCGGTGATGCCGATTCGGCGCATCATCGAGCTGATGTTCATGCCCGGTCTCCTTGTTCGGCCCGTCCTCGCCGGACGAGCAGAGCGACCGTAACAACGCGCGAATCCCGATCACCTCAAATTTGAAGTATTCGTTATTCACCTTTCGATTAACAAACCTCAACGAATGGGCCGTGGTGAGGCGCGGGGGTATCGCTCGCCACCCGCACAGTGCTTGCGGTCCTGATCGGCCACAGCGTCGCCGCCGCACGCGACCACCCGCGCCACCTCACCGTGAAAAATGGGGTGAGCGGAGTGCGGGCCGCGCCGCAGAATGACTCATGCTCATCGACCACTGGCCCCTGTACGGACTGCGGCTCACCACGCCCCGTCTGGAACTCCGTCTGCCCTCCGGTGACGAGCTCGCCGCGCTGGCCGATCTCGCGGCAGAAGGCGTCCACGACCCCGAACGCATGCCCTTCTCCGTCCCGTGGACAGATCTCGCTCCCCCCGAACGAGCACGCTCGGTGGTACAGCACCACTGGCTCCAACTCGGCACCTGGGCGCCCGACAACTGGGCACTGAACCTCGCGGTATTCGAGCACGGCCGAATCGTCGGCCAGCAGACGATCGCCGCCCGCGACTACGCGACCCTGCGTGAGGTCGACACCGGCTCCTGGATCGGCCTTCGACACCAAGGCCGAGGCATCGGCACCGAAATGCGTGCAGCGGTCCTGCATCTCGCATTCGCAGGATTGCAGGCCACCGACGCGGTCTCGGGTGCCTTCGCTGACAACCCGTCCTCGTTCCGAGTCTCCGAGAAGCTCGGCTACGAACCCGACGGGATCCAGCGCCTCACTGTGCGGGAGAAGGTCACCGTCATGCGCCGAGTGCGTCTCCCGCGCACGAAATGGGAGAGCCGACAGCGAACAACCGTCAGGATCGACGGACTCATCCCCTGTCTGCCCCTGCTCGGCTCCGCGTGATCTGCCTTCGAGCGGCCGGCTGGATTATCGGCCGCTCGAAGGCACCTAGGAAGCGACTCGATGGGTGTCGCCGACGGTCACTGTGCACTGGCCGTCTTCGCAGGAGCGCTGGAGTCGGCCCCTCGACAAGGTCTGCATCAGCCCGATCGCCCAGCACGTCGGACACCCGCGCAGTGCGACCACACCGACGGGCAGCAACAACAGACCGATCGGGCCGACGACCGGGATGAGCGCCACCGACCCGACCAGCGCGGCGAACCCCACCCCGCCGCGCACCAGGTGCTCGAACATGGACTTACTCGCGAAATCATCGCTCATCGTTTCCTCCAGCAGCGTCACCAGGTGCGGCCTGTAGAGCGTGTTGAACTGCCGCCCGCGCCCGGTGCAGCCGCGATTTCATCGCCGCCGTGCTGAGCCCGAGCGCATCGGCGACCATCCGCCCGCTGTAGCCCTGAATGTCGCGCATGATCAACACGCTGCGCTGGTCCGCGGGCAACGCGGCGACCGCGGCCGCCACCCTGCTCGCTTCCAGTCGTTGCAGCACCTCATCTTCGGCCGAAGCAGCAGAAATATTGTCCTGCACGGGGATTCGGACCGACAGACTCGTCCGCGCGCGACGCAGGCACTCGTTGCGAACGATCCGGAACATCCACGACGCCAGCGCACCGGAGGCCCGCAGCATCCCGATCTTGCGATACAGGATGATCAGCGCCTCCTGCGCCGCATCTTCGGCGTCTTCCGGTGTGGCACACAGGGAATGAGCGAACCGCTGAATATGCGGATGCGAACCCGCCACCAACGCCGCGATCGAATCCACGTCCCCACCCTGCGCGGCGACGATCAACTGCTGATCGGGCCAGCGCGACTCACTCACGCCCAGCTCGTTTGCGCTTGACCACGACCATGCACGTGCAGAGCAGCACCAAGCCGACGACAACACCGATACCGATGACCACAACAAACCTCCGTGTCCCGTCCCGACGTCCGTCGCGACACACATAAGAGGCACCTGCGATGCGGATGGATTCACCCGCGCCCGAAATCTGCCCACGCTACGTTCGCCCGACCCAACCAGATTTGTCGACACGTCACCGATGGATCTCGCGGTCCGCATCGAGGAACCGGCCGCGTGCTACTCGACATATTCCGACCTATCGTCCAACGACAACACCAGGGTGCACTGTGTCGACGCCACGCCGAATGCCCGGACCGCCGACATCGACGTCGACCACCTCGTCGGCGCTCTCGCCGTCGACAGCCGGACACTGTACGTGGCCGAGAGAGGTGGCAATCGCATATCTGTTGTCGACCTTGCCACAGGCAAGGTGACAAAACAGTTCGATGTCGGCGCGAAGCCGATCGCGATCGCGGTCGACCCCGCCTCGGGCACTGCGTATGTCGCCAACAGCGGCGCCGACACGGTCACGGTGGTCAGCCCGGAATGAGCGACCGATTTATTGCTTCTCCGGAGACCATCCTGGAACTCGGCCGCAACTTCAGCGACGCGAACACTCGCATCGGCAGCACGTCGGACGATCGCGAGATCGACAACGTAGTCGCAGGTCTCAGCCAATCTGCGTGTGCGCAAGCGTGCGCCGATGGCGTGATACGTGCAGGCGGCATGATGTCGACAATTGCCGATCACTGGCAAGTGATCGGTGAGGGCGCGATCAAGAGTTCCAATGTCTACGCCGAACTCGATGCCGAGTACGGACGCCGTTGGTGCCGCTGAAATTCGTGCATCGTTCCGCGATTTGCCGATGACGTTCACCGGGGATTCGGGCCCGAACGAAAAGTTGTGTTGCACAGCCTTTCCGGTCGACTGCATCTTCCTGGCAATGATGACATCGTGGGGGACCGAGACCTTCGCGCGTTGTGTCGGCGAAGCACACGAGCGCGATCACAAGCATCCCGACGCCGAGTCGATCGACCCGGACAAGCGGCGTTACGCGACCGCGGCCGAGAAGATGGACCGCTACAACAACGAGACGGGTATCCAAGTAGGGCTTCGGCACGAAGACGACACCGCGGCACGATGTCGCACGCGGCTCGCCACCACCGCACCGTGCCCGAAATCTCGTTGGCAACCGACGCGCATCTCGGTATCGTTCGAATCATGCACACAGGCACCGCGATGATGAAGCCCTGGTCGCTCCGCTGACGGCGGCGACCCGCATTCCCTCTATTTTCTGACGCCGCTGTCCCGGGTATTCATGCCGGGCGGTCATTTGTGCTGTCCCGGCTCCTTCCTCGAGCTGCGGAGAATCTGTGTCTATCTCTCATATCGGCCGATCCGGCATGTCCACCCATCTTCCGGCCGGCGCGCACGCCCACATCAGGGCGACGTCGATCCAGGTCACCCTCGGATCGCGAGCGGTGCTCAGCGACGTCTCACTCACGGTGTCGGCCCGTTCACGGCTCGCCATCGTCGGGGAGAACGGGCGTGGCAAAACCACGTTGTTGCATGTGCTGGCTGGGCTGCTCATCCCGGATGGCGGCTCGGTCACCCGGGTCGGCACCGCGGGTGTTGCCCAGCAGGCCATAGCTTTTCGCGCGGGTGAGACCGTGGGCGACCTGGTCGCCGAGACGATCGAACCGGCGTTGCGCGCACTGCGCGACCTCGATACCACCACCGGATCGCTCACCGACGGACAACCGGGGGCCGACGACGCCTACGCGGCGGCCCTGGACGCCGCCACCCGGCTCGACGCCTGGGATGCCGAACGCCGCGTCGACATCGCGCTGTCGGCGCTGCACGCCTGCACCGACCGGGATCGCCCGTTGGCGACGCTGTCCGTCGGGCAACGCTACCGAGTCCGGTTGGCGTGCCTGCTCGGGTCCACCCAGGACAACTTGCTGCTCGACGAACCGACGAATCACCTCGACCGGGACGGACTCGAATTCCTGACCGCTCGCCTGCGGGCCCATTCCGGCGGACTGGTGGTCGTCAGCCACGACCGTGCGCTCCTGCGTGATGTCGCCGAGGAGTTCCTCGACCTCGATCCCAGCCAGGACGGTCGCGCTCAGCTCTTCGCAGGCGGTTACGCGGGTTGGCAGGAGGGCCGGGCTCGCGCGCGCGACCGATGGGAGCACGAATACGAGGAGCAACGGACCGAGCGTGCGCGCCTGCAAGAAGCGGTAGCCGGTGCCCGTGACCGTCTCAGCACCGGCTGGCGACCGGACAAAGGACACGGTAAGCATCAACGCCAGTCGCGGTCACCCGGTCTCGTACAGGCCCTGAAGCGACGACAGTCCGATCTCGAGGCTCATGTCGTCACCGTCCCCGAACCTCCTCTGCGACTGCGCTTTCCCGAGTTGCGCGTGCGCCCCGGCACACCCATCCTCAGCGCGGACGACATCACGGTGACCGGTCGCCTCGGCTCCCCCGTGACGCTGTCTCTCGAAGCAGGCGAACGTCTCCTGATCACCGGCCACAACGGCGCGGGCAAGTCCACCCTGCTCGCCGCACTCGCGGGCGCGCTCGAGCCGTCCACCGGCACCGTCCGCCACCACGGGTCTGCCCGCATCGCGCTGATCGGCCAAGAAGTCCCCGCCTGGGACCCCGACCTGACCGCCCAGGACCTCTACGACCAGCACACCCGAAACTTACAACTACACAACACCATCGACCCGATTCCGCTCACCGCCACCGGCTTGCTCGAACAACGATCCCGCCACACCCCCGTCGCCCGCCTGTCGCAGGGCCAGCAACGCCGCCTCCACCTGGCCATCCAGCTAGCCGCCCGCCCCCAACTCCTACTCTGCGACGAACCGACCAACCACCTGTCCATACCCCTGGTCGACGAACTCACCACCGCCTTCTCGACCACCCCCGCCGCCATCGTCGTCGCCACCCACGACCGCCGAATGCTCACCGACCTATCCCATTGGCCCCACCTTCCACTCACCTGAAGCCGCCACCGACGGCGACAATGAGATACCAGCACCCTTCGGGAGGACGACAGTTGCGCAAGCAGAGTTCTGAGATGTCGCGCGGGGCGCGGATGGCGGCTCACGGTGCCGTCTCTGCTTCCCTTGCGCTGCACAGTGATGCCGAACTGAGCGAACTCGTCGATGCCGCAGTGCCGCTGGGGTCCGGGATCGGTGGGAAATCGGCTTTGCTGGAGGTCTGTGGGGTTCCGGTCTTCGTCAAGCGGGTGCCGCTGACCGATTGGGAGCGGCAGCCGGAGCACGTCCGGTCCACGGCGAATCTGTTCGGGCTGCCGATGATCTGCCACTACGGCATCGGCGGGCCCAGCTTCGGCGCCTGGCGAGAACTCGCCGTCCACGCCATGACGACGGGCTGGGTGCTGGCGGACGAGTTCGACGGGTTCCCCGTGATGCACCACTGGCGGATCCTGCCGGACTCGACGCCCCTGCCCGACGAACTGGCCGATGTCGAGCGAGTCGTGGCGTACTGGGGTGGTGAATCGGCGGTGCGCCGCCGGCTCGACGCTCACCGGCAGTCCTCCGCGAGCATCGCGCTGTTCCTGGAATACATTCCGCAGAACTTGCATCAATGGCTGGGCGCGCAGATCGACGCCGGCGCCGAGGCCACCGACCGCGCCTGCGCCATCGTCGAACGCGAACTGCCCGCTGGGATCGCGTTCATGAACAGCCGAGGCTTGCTGCACTTCGACTCCCACTTCGAGAACATCCTCACCGATGGACGGCGGCTCTATTTCGCCGATTTCGGCCTGGCGATCTCCACCCGATTCGACCTGTCGCGACAGGAGATCGACTTCTACGACCGGCACCGCGCCTACGACCACTGCTACACGGTCTCCTATCGGACCCGATGGCTGGTCACCGCCCTGTATGGCGGCGACGACCGCACCGAACGAATAGCCGCGTACGCCCGAGACGAGCGCCCCACCGGAATCCCCGAGATACCCGCATCGATCATCGCTCGCGATGCCCCGCTCTCCGTGGTCATGGCGGACTTCTTCCATCGACTCCAACACCAGAGCAGGCAAACCCTGTACCCACGGGAGGAGCTCGACCGCATCCTCCGAATCAACAGCTCAGCCTGATCAACCGGGCATTCGCGCGAACCGGGCCTGCGCGCGACTCACCGACGCCGAGCGGTGATGAGCCAAGCGCGGGAGTCGAAGTACACGCCGCTGTCGGTCTGATGGTCGGACAGGGTCTCGCGCAGCCGCGCACGGGCTCGCTCGGCTTTGACGGGCTCGAGGTCGGCGAGGAAGGCGGTGAACCCCGTCAGGCGCAGCAGGTTGTCGTAGGCGGCCGCACTGTCGGGGCCGTAGTACACGGGCTCGTCGATCTCGGTGAAGCCGATGTCGGTGAAACCCGCTGTCGCCAACATGGATTCGGTGGCCGTCGGGTCGGCGAGTGAGAACGGCCCGCGACCGGGCGTGGCTATCGCGGCGGCGAGGACGTCGCTGAACACCGATGCCCACTCGTTGCGGTCATGGCCTTGCCAGACCAGCCACGCGAGACGACCCCCTGGACGCAGTGCATGCGCGATGTTGGTGAACGCCGCGACCGGATCGGCGAAGAACATCACACCGAACCTGCTGATACACAGGTCGAAATACGCTGGCGAGAAAGGCTTTACCTGTGCGTCTGCCAGCTCGAAACCGATATTCGACGGCCCTTCGTCGTCGCTGATCCGACGCGCTTGTTCGAGCATCACCGCCGAGATATCGACCCCGACCGCACTCCCGTCGACGGCCACACGGGCCGCTTCCCGCGTGGTCTGCCCTGTGCCACAACCGATGTCGAGCACACGATCAGCATTACCGAATCGCGCGGCGGCGAAAAAGTGCACGTTGTGCAGACGTAGTTCGGCGTCGTAGTCGAACAGATCCATTGTCGTCCTCCGGAAGCTGTGTCTTCGGTGCGAGCCTCGGCGGGCGGCACGCACTCGGTCCATCTCACCATCCCCCGCGTTCGCGCACCCCGCCATCGCGGCCGCGTTCCTATCCACGTGACACCGACGCGGCGACCCGCCAGGATGGGTCGATGTCGACACGAGAACTCGTCGTCCTCGGCACAGCCGGAGCTGTGCCCACCCGCCGCCGCAACCACAACGGCTACCTCCTGCGCTGGGACGGGCAGGGCGTGCTGTTCGATCCCGGCGAGGGCACCCAGCGCCAGATGGCACATGCGGGCGCATCCGCGACCGAACTGAATTGGCTGTGTATCACCCATTTCCACGGCGACCACTCGCTGGGCGTTCCCGGCATCGTGCAGCGGCTCGGTCGCGACGGGGTGCCCCATGACGTACACGCCGTCTACCCCGCAGCGGGTGCCGAGTACTGGGAACGACTGAGGTACGCGACGAGCTATTACGGCTCGCCCGGCCTGGTCGAGCACCCGGTGAGTGGCCCCGGTGAAACGCTGCAGGGCCACGGTTTCACCCTCACCGCACTTCCCCTGGCCCACAGCATCCCCACCTACGGCTACCGCCTCGCCGAACCGGACAGCCGAACGTTTCTGCCCGAGAAACTCCGCGAGCACGGCATCTCCGGCGCCGCGATCCGTGAGCTGTCGGGGCCACTGCTCGAGGAATGCTCAGCACCGCGACCGGGCCAGAAGGTGGCTTTCGTCATGGATACTCGCCTGTGCGACAACGTCTTCGAGCTCGCGGCCGACGTCGACATGCTGATCATCGAATCCACCTTCCTCGACTCCGAGACAGATCAGGCGCACGAACGCGGCCACCTCACCGCCCGCCAGGCGGGTGAGGTAGCGCGCGCCTGCGGCGTGACAACCCTTGTTCTGACCCATTTTTCGGAGCGATACACCGAGCGCGACGATCACCTGTTCACCGAACAGGCAGCCTTTCCCGGCGCCGTCCTCGCCCACGATCTCGACCGTGTCGCCCTGCCTGCGCGACGCACGGGCAGCTGAAGAGGGCCGCATGCCGCTGCGGCTGTGTTGACGCAGCACCGCGTGCGGTGATCGCGGTGCCGGGCTCGAGGCCGTCGAGCGAGGTCACGACCGTCTTGCCGGGGTCGGCTGACCTCGGCGCGCTTCGAGTGCATCCAGGATCAGATCCAGACCGAAACCGAACTCGCCCGAGTAGTCGTAACCGGGTCGCAGGGCGTGGCCGACGATCATCTCGGTGAGATACGGCAACTCGCCTGCCGGAAGGTTCGCGAGGATCGCGCCCGCGACATCCTCGACGTCCGCAGCCACGGACACGGGCAGGTTCGCTTCTTGCAGGACGAACCCGCCGACATAGCTGTCGATCAGCGAGACCGCATGCGCGGCCATCGGCAGCGAAAACCCGGCCTCCCGAAGAACTCCCAGGACCGCATCGTGATGACGAAGTGTCGCCGATCCCGGATTCCGACGGGAATCCATCAGCCCGAGCGCCCAACTGTGTTGCGCCAGAACCGAACGCGCCGAGCCGGCCCGGCCTCGGATCGCATCCCGCCAGTCAGCACAGTCCGCCTCGGGCAACTCGATCGCCGCGAACACCGCGTCGACAACGCCGTCGAGTATCGCGTCCTTGTTCGGCACATGGTTGTAGAGCGACATCGCCTCCACCCCCAACTCCTGCGCGACCCGCCGCATCGTGATGGCTTCGACTCCCTCACGGTCGGCGACCCGAATCGCGGCATCCAGCATACGATCCCGCGGACGTCGCCCGCCCACCGAAGGTCCTGCGCATCACCGAGTTCCTTCGGATGGACCGGGTCGCGGACTGAGATCGCGCCGAGTATCGAACTACTCGGTCGACACGTTGCGTTGCAGCGTGACGTGCACAACCGCGTCCTCGCGGGCGACGAGCCGGTGTGGATCACCGCCGGTGATGTAGATCGTGGTCCCCGGTTCGAGGCGGTGCGCCTGCGTCGTCGCACCGGAGGTGACATCCAGATCGATGACGCCGGACACACAGCTGATCAAGATCGGACCGGGCGCGCGGTGCTCATCGAGCACCTGACCCTGCCGGAAGCTGATGCGTACCAGGGTTATTCCCGGTCCGTGCAGAATGCGCTGCGCGTTGGGCAGGTCGCCGTCTTTGGGCTGCCACGCGGTGGTGCCGGTGGCGATGGGGGTGCTGGTCTCGGTGGTCATGCGCTCGGCTTCCTGGCGATGATGGCGATGGCGATGAGTGCGCGCCGGTGGGTGTTGAAGGTGGCGCGCATGGCGAGCACGCGTTGCCGGGCCGACCGGTCGCGCAGCACATTGCGGACGATCCGCGCGGTGCCGAGCAGGCCTTCGTCAGCGAGCACCCGGCGTGGTCGCAGCAGCGCCATCGGCGCGAAAGTGACTGTCTCGATCTCGAATCCGCCCGCGGTGAGCAGGTCGGTCCATTCCGCGCGGGTGAGTGGCCGTGCGTTGACCTTGATGGA
Organism: Nocardia sp. NPDC058480; assembly: GCF_042720495.1. Classification (NCBI taxonomy): domain Bacteria; kingdom Bacillati; phylum Actinomycetota; class Actinomycetes; order Mycobacteriales; family Nocardiaceae; genus Nocardia; species Nocardia sp. NPDC058480. The sequence goes on from NZ_JBHXMN010000007.1 coordinate 37,797, forward strand.
GCGGGCGAGCGCCTTGCGGATCTCGGTCTTGATGCCGTCGTCGAGATCGTCCGGGGTCAGCGCCAGTTCGTGAATGGCGTAGCGCCCGCCCGGCCGGAGCACGCGGAACGCCTCGGCGATGATCGCGGACTTGTGCGGGTCGGTTTGCATCGTGAGCATCGCCTCGCCGACGACCGCGTCGGCCGAGCTCGACTCCAGACCGGTGTCCGCGGCATCCCCGGTGGTGACGGTCCCGGCGGTCCCGATCACCTCGGCGCTGCGGGCAGCGGCGGCGGCGTCCGCTTCGACGCCGCGATAGCTGGCGGGGACACGGCCCAGGATGGCGGTGGCCGTCTTGCCGAGACCGGGGGCCAGTTCGACCACATCCGCACCGGGCAGGTGCGCGGCGTCGAGCATGCGTTCGGTCAGCTCGATTCCGCCCGGGCGCAGCACGCGCTTGCCGAGGCGGGCGAGCAGCCAGTGTCCGGGAATGTGCGCGGAGTCGCGGTGGTCGAAGGGCAGTGGTGTGTTCACAGGCGTCTTCCTGTCGGTTCGGCCGCGGGATGCGGCGGTCCTACAATCAAGCGAGAAGTGATGTCGTCAGGTGGTCGTCGCCGGACCGGATCGGCGCCGGTCATGGCGCGAGAGGAGCGCCGATGGTCAGCACACCCCGGCAGCGGGACAGGGTGTTCGCGCTGGTGCGTGATTCCCTCGAACCCTTGGACGCGCCGGTCGTCAGCCAGGCGCTCGGCATCCACATCACCACGGCGCGCTTTCATCTGAACGCATTGATCGACGCGGGCCAGGTGGAGGGCACGTGGCTGCCGTCGGAGACGGTGGGTCGTCCACGCAAGGGCTATGTGGCGGTCGGCACGGATCCCACCGCACCGGTGCTGGCCGCCCTGCTGGCACAGCTGGGCGACACCACCGAGGCCCGGCGCGCGAAAGCCACTGCGGCAGGACGGATGTGGGCGGACACCCTGACCGATCTCGGTGAGCCGACCACCGACCTGCCCGATCCGGTCACGGTCGTGACCACGACGCTGACCCGGCTCGGCTTCCAGGTGTCCTCGGCGGTGTCGAGTTTCGGCACCCACGAGATCCAGATGTGCAACTGCCCGCTGCGGCGCATCGCGCGCGATGCGCCCGAGATCGTGATCGGCCTCCAGCAGGGGATGATCGAGCGGATTCTCGAGCGGCATTCGCCCGCGCTGGCTTCGCAATTCGCGGTCGAGGTCCGACCCGACACCACTGGGGATTGCGGTGTCACCCTGCGGCTGAGCACCAGGTCGACACAGACGGCGCCGCTCGCGCGCTGAGCCCTGCGCTGCCACTTTCACCACCCTTCCCGATGCTCGACCCGGATCCCACTGATCCGCGGCAGACCTTATTTAAATGAATCTTGACCGATGCCGTAAGGCTAGGCTAACTTACTGCCATCAACTGGGATTTTGCCAGGAATCTGGAGTGTAACTCCGGTCACCCGAGGGAGTGAATAAATGATGAGCAGCACGATCCGCAGGAGTGGAGGCGCGCTCGCCGCCATCGCCGCAACGGTCCTGGTGACCGCCCCGACCACGGCGGCCGACCCCGGCGGCTTCCGGATCACCAGCGAGGTTCCCAGCCTGGCCGAACTCAACGAGCAGGTCCGATTCCTGGTTGAGACAGCGGCATCCGACGAGGCCAAGGCCGTGAACCTGGAAGGCGGCGCCAACGCCGTCGTCGTGCCGCGCACCGTCTACAACCTGGGCCTGTTCCGCGCGCCGCTGGGCTGGAACGAGGTGACCGGACCCGAAACCCACAGCGGCAACGAGCACACCGCGATCCTGCACTCGAGCTCCGCCGGACGCCCGAGCATCACCATGAAGGTGACATGGAAACGCATCGACGGCACCTGGAAATTGGCCAACAACTCGCTGTGCGCCGGCGTGAAGACCGTGGGCCTGCCGATCCCCTGCGACTTCTGACGGTGCTGGACCGATGATCGAAATTCGCGGTCTCACCGTGCGCTACGCGAACGTCACGGTGCTCGAGGTCGCCGAGTTGACCGTGCCCGACGCGGCGGTGACCTACCTGCTCGGGCTCAACGGCACCGGCAAATCCACACTGCTGCGCTGCATATGCGGAATCATCGGCCCCGCCACCGGCACCATCGAAGTCGACGGGACCGCCGTGCGATCCGGTCGTGCCACCCCAGCGGGGCTCGGCATGCATCTCGATCACCGGGCCTTCGACCCCCGCCATACCGCCCGCAGACATCTGCGCTGGATCGCCCGTGCCCGTGGTCTGCCCGCGAGCCGAGTCGGCGAGGTACTGCACACCACCGATCTGACCGAGGTCGCCGACCGCAGGCTGGAGCAGTATTCACTCGGCATGCTCCAGCGGGTCGGCATCGCTGCCGCCCTGCTGTCGTCGCCGCGGACCATCCTGCTCGACGAACCACTCAATGGTCTCGATATCGCGGGGATCCACTGGATGCGCGGGCTGCTGCGCGAGCTCGCCGACGCCGGAACTTGCGTGCTGGTCACCTCCCACCTGCTCGACGAAGCCGAACGTAATGCCGATCGTGTCGTCGTTCTCGGTGCAGGCCGGGTCCTCGCGGACGCACCACTGGCCCAGCTCGTGGACGATCACGGCGGCGGCCGACTCGAGGACGCGTATCTCAGCATCACCGGGGCAGCACTCGCGAAGGAAACGCAGCGATGACCACCCAGCTCACCCGCGGTATCGCGGCCGAGTGGACCCGGACCAGCGGACGCAGCTTCCTGTGGACGGTCGCCGTTCCGCTGACGATCGCCCTGCCACTGCTGATCACCTTCGGAATCGCCACTGTCGCAGAACGATTCGCCGCCATCCCCGGGCAGGTGCAGGTGACCTCGGTCAGCACCACCAACGCCGTCTACTGGGTGATCACGCTCGCGACCGGCATCATGATGGTGACGGCGGCCTTCGCCCACGCCACCCAACTGCGCGGAAACATCCGCGACCTCAACGCTTTTCTGTTCCCCCGGACGTGGATCGCCGCCCTGGCGCGATGGGTCTTCTACGGCGCCATCGCCGCGGTCTCGACCCTCGCGCTGCTCACCCTGGTCATGACCGTGCTGCCGAGGTTCTTCCCCCAGGTCTACGGACAGGTGCGGATCGACGACCCGGCCGGTCTGCGTTTCCTGTGGACCGTCCCGATCTACGCCTTCGCCGCCTGCGGCATCGGGATCGCGATCGGATCGGTGATCCGCACCCCACCCGCGGCGATCGCCGCACTGCTGTTCTGGGTGTATGTGGGCGAGAACTCGATCAGCCTGCTCCCCAACGGGTACACCCTGCAGGGGTACGCACCGTTTCTCAACGCGGTCGCCGCCACCGGCCAGGAGTTGGCCTTCCTGCCGCGCTTCGGCCGCAACGGTTCCCTCGTCTACTTCCTCGCGGTCACCGTGGCGATCTTCGTGATCGCTCTAGGGGCGGGGCAGCGGAATCGTCGCCGGTGGTAGGCACTCAGCCCACATCTCGCCGCAGCCAGGTGACTTCCGCGCCGACGCTGTCGGTCCCCTGCCGGTATGCCTCGAGGTCCTCGTCCCACGGCGCGCCCAGTGCTCGGTCGAGTTCGGTGGCGAGGTCGAAGGTTCCGTGGACGTCGAGTTCTTCGGCGGCTTGGAGTAAGGCGCGTAATCGCATTTCGCCCAGCATCACGTCGCCGTTGGCACCGGTGGATCCGTGCCAGAGACCGAGGGTGGGGACGAAGCTGTAGCGTTCGCCGTCGACGCCTTCGCTCGGGTCCTCGGTGACTTCGAAGCGCAGGACCGGCCAGGTGCGCAATGATTGGGCTATCCGGGCCGCGGTGCCGACCGGGCCGATCCAGTCGCTGCTGGCGCGGAGTTGCCCGTCGGTGGGTTGGGTGTTCCAGCGTAATTTCGCGGGCGACGAGAGCGCGGTGGACAGCGCCCATTCCACGTGAGGGCACAACGCGGCGGGCGATGAGTGGATGTAAACCACACCCGCCGTCGCGTCAGCGAACTGACTCGATGCGCGCACTTACCAACACCTCCAGCCTCGACTAGGAACGTCTTCCCCAACGGCCCGTCGTGGTCTGGCGTGGCACGAGTGTACTGAAGTGTGCGGTGTTGCGCGTGTTACTTTACTGCGTGTTATGTGTCTCTGCGATAACGGAATCGCTGAATTTCGGCCACGCTGTTCTGGCCCAGTCACCGAAATTCTCGTCGCTCAACGCGATTGTCGCCACCTCGATTTCCGGGTCTACCCAGAGGAACGTGCCGGACTGGCCGAAGTGCCCGTAGGTGCGGCCGGAATTGGCTGTTCCCGTCCAGTGCGGGGTTTTCCCGTCGCGGATTTCGAATCCCAATCCCCAGTCGTTGGGGCGCTGGGAGCCGTATCCGGGGAGGACTCCGTTGCGGTCGGGGAATTGCACCGAGGTCGCGTCGTCCAAGGTTTGCCGAGATATCAATTGAGGCGTCAGCAACTCGGCGGCGAATAGCGTGAGGTCGGCGAGGGAGGCGCTGCACGCATGGCCCGCGGAGCCATCGAGGACCGCTGTGCGCATGCCGAGCGGCTCGAAAACCGCCTCGCTCAGATACTGCGGAAATTCGATCCCGGTCCGGTCGGCGAGGAAATCGGCGAGCAGTTCGAAGCCCGCGCTCGAGTAGATGCGGCGGGTGCCGGGTGCGGCGAGAACTTCGACAGTGGCGAACGCGACGCCGGAGGTGTGGGCGAGCAGATGCCGCACGGTCGAACCGGGCGGACCCGCCGGCTGGTCGAGTTCGACCGCGCCTTCCTCGAGCGCCACGAGCGTGGCATAGGCGACGAGCGGTTTGGTGACCGAGGCGAGCCGGAACACCCGCTCGGTATCGCCGATGGTCGACGCACCGTCGGCGGTGACCACGGCTGCGGCGGCGTTCTTGACCGGCCAGTGCTGAACCTGCTGCAACGATCGCATATCGGCAGCGTACGAGACGCGGCTACGATCGAGAACACCATGAGTCTCGCACCATCGATCCACGGCGACGTGGCGGCCGGTTTCGGTCCCGTCGCCGACGCCTTCCGCCGTAACTTCACCGACCACGGCGAGATCGGCGCCGCCGTTGCCGTCTACTCCGGCGACCAGCCACTGGTCGACCTGTGGGCAGGCCATCGCGACCGCACACGCGAGGTGGCGTGGGAGCGCGACACGATCGTGCCGGTGTTCTCCTCGTCGAAGGGAATGTCGGCCTTCACCCTCGCGACGGCGGTGTCGCGGGGGCTGCTCGACTACGAGGCGCCGGTGGCGACGTACTGGCCGGAGTTCGGCGCGCACGGCAAGGAGCGGATCACCGTGCGTCAGCTGATCGATCATCAGGCCGGGCTGTCCGGGCTCGACCGGATCGTGAAACTGCGGGAACTGAGCGATCGCGACGCCCTCGGCGAGCTGCTCGCCGCGCAGAAACCGGCGTGGGAGCCCGGCACCCGGCACGGCTATCACGCGCTGACGCTGGGGCTGTATCAGAGCGAATTGCTGCGGCGGGTGGATCCGGCGGGTCGTAGCCTCGGGCGGTTCTTCGCCGAGGAGATCGCGGGCCTGGTCGGCGCCGATCTGTTCATCGGGCTGCCCGAGACCGAGCCGATGGAACGGGTCGCCCAGCTGTCGGCGACCAAAGGCTTGGACATCTGGCGCTACGAGCGTCGCGATCTGCCGTTGCGCATCGGCGGTGAGGTCTACGCCAAGCGCGGGTATTCGTATGCGGCACTGACCAACCCGCGCCCTGGCGCGCCCGCACGTGCCGCGCGGCGGGAGTTCCTCGAAATCGAATGGCCCGGCATGAACGGTGTCGGCAATGCCCGCGCGCTGGCGAAGGTCTACGGCGCCGCGGCGGGCCGCACCGGCGCGCTGCCGATCAGCGACGATGTTCTCGACTTGCTCGCCGCCGCCGACACCGCCGACGATGTGCCCGCCGATGACCTGGTCTTGCACACCAAGAGCCGCTACCACCTCGGTTTCCGCAAGTCGCGCGGCACTTTCCGCTTCGGCTCGGACAAACGCGCCTATGGCACCACCGGTTTGGGCGGGTCGTTCGGATTCGCCGACCCGACAACCGGATTGGGCTTCGGTTACAGCATGAACCGCCTCGGCATGGCGATTCTCGACGATGTGCGCAGCCGCAACCTGCGCGAGGTCGTTGTGCGGTGCGCCGACCGGTAGAGAGCCGATCGACCGGCCTATTCGCGCAATCGGGCCGCGCCCAGTCAGTATTTCGACTGAGACGGGCCCGATTGTACGAATAGACCGGTCCGCGGCTCGATGCCGCGATCACGTCCAGCTCACACCGAGCCGGACGCGCACTGGTCTCAGTGCGCGGTGACGCCGGTGATCTCGTTCGGCGATGCGGCGAGGGTGGCCGTGGCTGTGACCTTTCCGTCGGCCAGGTCGACGCGGTGTACCTGCTTGGATGCCGGGTCGCTCACGTAAGCGATACCGTCGCGCACGAACAGCGCCGGGCGAGCGTCCTGCCAGTCGAGCGGCTCCTGCCAGGTGCCGATCACCGGGATGGTGCGAACTTCCTTGCCAGCGACGGGGTCGATCACATGGATCTTGCCGTCGGTGCCGAGCACCAGTGCCTCACCTCGCGGGCCGCGACCGAGCGAACGGAAGGTGTAGCTGGTGCCGATGTCGACCAGGCGCAGGGTGCCGTCGGCGGTGTTCACCAGCGAGATCTGCTGGGGGCGTTCGAGTTCGGCATCCTTGTCCTGTTTGTAGTCGCCGAGCACGATCGGCGACGCCTCGCTACCGGCCATGTTTCCGATCCGGCCGTAGGGGGTCGGGCTGGTGACCTTGGTGATCTTGCCGTCGCGGTACACGACAGCGCCGGTCTGGCAGCCGATCACGATCGCTTCGCCCTTGGCAGCCGCTTCGCCGTGCACACCGGGGCAGTCCTCGTTGCGGGTGAGCTCCTTGCGCCCCTTGTCCAGTGCGACGACACCGATCCGCTTGTCCTCGGTGCCGAGGGTGAGCACCAGATTCCCGTTGCTCAACTCGATCGCGACGCCGTGGTGCGGCGCGGCCGCCTTGAATACCTCCGTCGACTTACCGGCGTCGACCTGCGCGGTATCGAGAATGGTTACCTCGCCGGACCCGTCGGCGAACAGCACCGTCTTGCCCGCGTGCCGGACAACGTGGCCCGGCTTGACGGCGGGGAACTGAGTTCCGGTGAACGCGGCATCGTAGGCGTCGAATACCCGGAACCCGTCCTTGGTCGACACCATCAGATGGTCGTCGTCGCCGACCGGATTGAGCCGGTTGTATCCGTCGATCTTCACATCGGCACGCTGGGTCAGCGACGCGCCGTCGAGGACGTAGATCCCGCCGTCGTAGGTGAGGGCGATCGGTTCGGCACCCGGTGTGTGCTCATGACCGTGTCCGGAATCGTCTGTGCCACAACTGCTCAGCGCCACCACCGAGGCGAGAACGCCGGACATGGCCACCATCGTGGTGGTCCGTGACCTGTTCATGTAATGCTCCATCTCTTGTGCGTGAATTACGTTGTCGGCCCGGATAAGCCACGGGCGATGGCCTCGGTATTGACACGAGCCATCTCCAGATAGGTGCCCGCACCGCCGCCCGGCGGGGTGAGCGACTCGGTGTGCAGGGCGATCACCTGCACCCGCAGGCCGGTGTGTTCGGCGAGAACGCGCGAAAGCCGATCGGGCTGTGCGGAATCGGCGAATATCGCGCTCACCCCGGCGGTCCTGATCGCGGTCGCGAGGTCGTCGAGATCGGCAGCGCTCGGCGAGGCGAGGGTGGTGCCGCTGGGAATCACCGCGCCGATCACCCGGAACCCGAATCGCTGTGCGAGATAGCCGAAGACGTGATGATCGGTGACCAACTGCCTGCGCTCGGCCGGGACAGCGGCGAACCGCTCGGTCATCCACCGGTCCAGCTCGTCGAGTTCGCCGAGGTAGCGCTGCGTATTCGCCCGCACCGCACCGGCATCGACGCCGTCGATCTCGGCGAGCACCTCGCCGCTGATCGCCTCGACGGCCATGCGCACGCGACGCGGATCGGTCCAGAAGTGCGGATCAGGTTGCCCCGCCGACTCATCGGAGGTGTAGGCGATCGGATCCACCCGCTCGGCGACCGCCAGGGTGGGAACGCCGGCTTCCGCCGCGGCCCCCACATGCCGCGCCACGCCTTCCTCGAGCCCGAGCCCGTTGTGCACCACCAGTGCGGCTCGCTCGATCTCGGCCGCCTGACGAGCGGAAATAGCGAACGAATGCGGATCGGCCCCCGCCTGCATCAATACCGTCACCGGCACCGTGTCACCCACGACCGCCCTGGTCAGGTCGCCGAGAATGTTCGTGGTCACCACGATCCCGGACCGCTCGGTCCCGCTTGTACACGCGGCGATCAACGGCACGAGCATGGCAGCCGCGACGAACAGTCGAGCCGTCCGGCTCATCGCCACGCCGAGTCTCGATTCGGCTCCCGGTGCGCGGCGGACACGGAAAGTGCGGGCCGCCAGCAGGATTCGGACAACATGGTTTGTCGACGACAAAGAACTCGCAACCACCGCGAGAACCCGTTCAACCCCGGCTGGGCCGCTTGCGTCAGAACGCTGCCGCCGAGTCGACGGCCCGACGTCGAGGGAAATGTGCTTCACAAGCCTGTCTCCACCATCAGCGCGGGCGCGATGTCGAACTCGAAGGTGCGCGCGACACGGAGGTTGTCGTTGTAGGCGATCTCGTGGACCTTGCGCCCACGAATGTCATTGACATAGGCGCGATCCGGATCGACGCGGATCACCGGGCGCCCTTCGACAGGCCCGCTCAATACGGCGAGTTGCGCTGTCTCCGTGCCGGATACGGGGTCGATCCCGCGCAGGACACCGTCACGGGTGAGCACCAGCAGCGGCGATCCTTCACCGGCGGTGTTCACCGCGACCGGATCGACGATCGCGGTCCGCGTCCAGGTCTTCCTCCTGATATCGAGAGTCCACACACCATCACGACCCGCGAGGGCAGTCAGCGTGGTGCTGCCGGGCCGATGCGTGAATGCCGTCGCACGAGTACCGGTCGGCACCGGGTACGCGATCTTCTCAGTGACGAACCCGCCATCCCGCTGCGCCACCACAACCGCGCCGTCGGCACACCCGAAGACGACTCCGCGCCTGGTGACGGCCTGCCCCCGCGGCTGCGGACACGTGGCGGGCTGCACTTGTCCCGCCGCGCCGTCACGCCCGCGCACCTCGACGCGACCCGAGCCGTCGGCGACAACAATCCGCTCGGCATACGGCACCGCGATGCCCTCGACCCGACGTTGTTCCTGGGCGACACCGCCGTCCAGCGCCGGACGGTCGAACAAGAGCGTCGACCCGGAATCCAGCACAACGGACGCGACGGCGGCGTCGCTGTACGCACCAGCAACCCCGGAACCGCCGCTCGGCCCGACACCCGGGTCCCCGGAACCGCCGCTCGGCCCGACACCCGGGTCCCCGGAACCGCCGCTCGGCCCGGCACCCGGGTCCCCGGAACCATCCGCGCCGCCGGCACCTTCCGGCCCGCCGGAACCACCAGGCCCCGTAGACACACTTCCGGCGCCAGGCCCGGCAGCCGCACCACCTTCGGGCGCGGCGACCGCACCAACGTCCCGGATAGGTGCCCGGTAGTAATGCCGGTGGTCGCCGTGGTCGATCGTCCACGCCCCGCTGTCCACGATCCGAACCGACGCACCCGAGCTCAGATACGCGAAGCGCCCGTCACCAACCGCTCCACGAGTCGCTGCCCGCTGGTCGCCACCGCTCGGCGACTGCGAAGAATCCTGACCCGGCTCATCGCCGCTTGCGCCACCCGGCAAACTCGGATGTGGCTGTGTTCGACCACTTTCCGGAGTGGCGGTGTCGATCGCAGTGACCGTCTCGGTCAGTAGATCGATCACCCGAACAGCTCCGGCCGCATCGGCGACGACCAGCCGCGTCTGAGCCTCGCTCATCTCCTCCGCACCGGCGACGAACCCGTGCGGCACCGCTTCTTCGACAACCGGCACCTCCCCCGCCCCGCAGCCGACCAGTGGCACGGCGGCAAGCGCGAGCACTCCCACCCGACCGACCCGTTCCCGCAGCGCGGAGACGAGCGCGGACAGGAAGAACGAGCCGACAGCGACCGCCGCGATAGTCGCCCCGGCGGCGGTCTCCCCGTGCCACGAAATGACCAGTCCCCCAACGGTGGACAGCCCGCCGATCAGCGCGGCGATCGCCATGACCACCGGTACCCGGTTCGACCAGAACACCGCGGCGGCGGGCGGCGCGATCAGCAATCCGAAGACCAGCAGCGTCCCCACCACATGAAAGGACGCGACGATCGCCACTGTCACCAGCCCCACCAGCGCCGCGTGCGCGACCTTCGGATGCAGCCCGAGGGTGTGCGCCTTGCGCGGATCGAAGGTCAGCGCCACGAACGCACGATGGCCGAGCACCGCCACCACCAGCGCGATACCAAGGGCCGCAACGAGATACCACAGGTCGACGGCACGCACGGCCAGCACATCGCCGAACAGGAACCCGGTCAGATCCACCGCGAAGGATTGCGACCGCGACACGATGATCACCCCGGCCGCGAGCATCCCGACGAACAGCAGCCCGATCGCGGTATCCGGCGCGAAACGCTTGCCGCGGCTCAGCACCGACACCCCCGCGGCCATGGCGGCGCAAGAGATCGCGGCACCGATCATCAGGTTCCCCCCGAGCAACGCCGCGACCGCGACGCCGGGCAGCATCCCGTGCGCCATCGCGTCGCCGAGAAATGCCATGCCACGCACCACCACCCAGGTCCCGGCGAGGGCGCACACGCACGACACGAGCAGCCCACCCCACAGCGCGCGTTGCACGAAAGCCACCTCGAACGGGGCGAACAGCCAATCCATAGCGCGAGACGATATACTGAAAATGATTATCGTTTCAATTGAGGTGAGATGCAGAACACAGATGACGCAGCAATCCGGATCGAGCACCTGAGTGCCGGTTACGCCCGACGACCCGTGTTCCGCGAAGTGACCGCCACGATCCCGCGCGGGCGGGTGACCGCGATCGTCGGACCCAACGGCTCGGGAAAATCGACCTTGCTCGGCGTCCTCGCCGGAACCGTGGCGGCGCAAAAAGGCACAGTGCACCGGACCACCACCGGACGCCCGGCCTTCGTAGTGCAGCACACAGCGATTCCGCCGACCCTGCCGATCACCGTGCGGGAAGCGGTGGCGATGGGACGCTGGGCGCACCGCGGACCGTGGCGGCGACTGACCGGTGCGGATCGCGAGATCGCACGCACCTGCCTGGAAAGAATGGAGCTCACCGACTTGGCGACTCGGCGGCTCGACACCCTGTCGGGCGGTCAACGCCAGCGCACTCTGCTCGCGCAGGCTTTGGCGCAGCAGTCCGATCTACTACTGCTCGACGAACCGGCGGCGGGTCTGGACGAGACCTCGCAGGCCGAGATCTCCCGCGCTCTGGCGCAGATCAGCGCGGCCGGTGTGACCGTCGTGCAGGCCACCCATGACCTGGACGAGGCGAGCAGGGCCGACCACTGTCTGCTCCTGCGCGACGGTCGACTGAAGGCCGCGGGGCACCCGAAGAAAGTGCTGGTCAGAGCTTAAAGTCGAAACATGACCGAGAAACCCGACTCCGTCGACACCTATCTGGCGGCCCAGCCGCCGGCCGAACGCGCTGTCCTGCAGCAGATCCGCGAAACCATCCACCGCGCGGTGCCCGACACGGGCGAGAAGATCAGCTACGCCATCCCGGCCGCCACCATCGACGGCCGGGTGTTCATCTTCTTCGCGGGCTGGAAGTCCCACGTGAGCGTGTACCCCATCCCCGACGGGGACGCGGCGCTCCATCAGGCCATCGAGCCCTACAACTCGGGTCGTGGCACCTTGAAATTCCCACTCGGCGAACCGATTCCGTACGACCTGATCGCCCAGGTCGCGGTCCGCCTCGCCGAGCGGGCACGCAAGAGCTGACTACCAGTCGGCTTCGGTGAAGCGGATGATGCCGCGAATGTTCTTGCCGTCCAGCATGTCCTTGTAGCCCTGGTTGATCTCCTCCAGCGAGTAGCTGCGGGTGACCATGTCGTCCAGGTTGAGCTGACCCGACTTGTAGAGCTGCAGCAGGCGCGGTGCGTCCTGACGGGCATTGCCGCCGCCGAAGATGCAGCCCTTCACCGTCTTCTGCAGCATGGACAGCAGGAAGCTGTTCATCTTCACGTCGCTCTCGTCGAGGCGACCCATGGAGGTGACGACCAGCGTGCCCGCCTTCGCGGTGAGGATCAAGCCCTCTTCGACGTAGTCGCCGTGCATCTCACCCATGGTGAGGATGACCTTCTCGGCCATCCGGCCCTCGGTGGCCTCCATCAGCGGCACGATCGCGGCGGCCATGCTCTCGTAGGTGTGCGTGGCGCCGAACTTCTGCGCCTGCTCGAGCTTCCACGGGTTCGGGTCGATGGCGACGACCTTCGCCGCACCCGCCAGCACCGCACCCTGCAGCGCGCTCATGCCGACGCCGCCGATACCGGCGATGACCGCGGTCTCGCCCGGCTGCACCTGCGCCACATGGGTCGCGGAACCGAACCCGGTCGGCACGCCGCAGCCCACGAGGCAAGCCACCTCGAACGGGATGGTGGGATCGATCTTCACCACCGAGGTGTGATGCACCGTCATGTACGGAGTGAACGTACCGAGCAGACACATCGGGATGACGTTCTCGCCACGTGCCTGCACGCGGTAGGTGCCGTCCGAAATCGCCTGTCCCATCAGCAGCCCCGCACCCAGGTCGCACAGCGCCATGTTGCCTGCGACGCAGGAGGGGCAGCGCCCGCAGGCGGGGATGAACGACAGGATGACGTGGTCGCCCACGGCCAGGTCGGCCGGACAGTTCGGGCCGAGCTTGGTGATGACACCCGCGCCCTCGTGCCCGCCCATCACAGGGTAGGACGGCATCGGCGTCGCCCCGGTGACGATGTGATGGTCGGAGTGGCACATGCCCGCCGTTTCCATCCGGATCTGTACTTCACCGGCGACGGGGTCGCCGACCTCGATCTCCTCGACCGACCATTCCTGATCGGTGCCCCACAGGATCGCGCCCTTCGTCTTCATGCCGGTAGACCTCTCGCCAAGCTCGCTCGTGCCTCGTTGTGACTGCACTCACCCTAGCGACAAATCACCGATTTCTGAAACACGTTCTAGAAAAATTTCGATTGTTTTCTATCCGCGCACGTCGTGGACGTGATGCACGAGGTCGTGCAGGAAGTACCGACCCAGCGAGGTGACCGTGAACAGCGATCCGTCGCTGCGCGCACCCCGCAGGTCGAGCCGATCCGACGGCACCGCGGCGAACGCGGCCGCCACCCGATCAGCGGCCACGGTCAATTCCCGTGCGACGACAGCGGGGTCCTGTTCGCCGTACCGGTCGGCAACCGCGGTCGCGTCCTGATCCCAGTTCTCGAACCGCGGCGCCTCGACACCGTCACCGGCCAGCATCAGCGCGAGCCTGGTGTCGAAGATCCGGCACACATCGCGCACGTGCGCGCCGTATTCGAGAACGGACCAGGTCAGCTCGTCCGGACGCACCCGCGCGTCGTCGCGTTCGAGCGCCGAGCCGAGCCGGGTGGCGCTGTCGAGGACGCTCTCGGGGACGGCCGAGTACGCGATGTTCTCGGCGTCGAACCCGCACTCGGAGCAGGCACGTTCGAGGACCCAGGTCCAATTCTTGGTGTCAGGGACGATCATGGGAGTCAGCCTAGAGTGTCCGCTTCTTGTGCTCCATCAATATCAAGCCAACTATCGCCGAGATCCGGGCATCACTCGGCGAGCTGGTTCGCTTGTTCGAACAGTTCCAGTGTCACCGCGTGCAGGAAGTCGCCGACCGGTTTGGGTGCCTTGCCCGCGAACGCCCGCGCATAGGTGCCTTCGAGGACGATGCCCAGCTTGAAGCAGGCCAGCACGGTGTACCAGGTGACCGCGCTCAGGTCGCGGTCGGAGAACTTGCCGTAGTGCTCGACCATCTCCGCCGCGCTGGGCAGGCCACCGACGGTGCCGAGCGTGCCCATCAGGCCCGCGCCGACGGTGCCGGGCTCGGGCCGGGTGGCCAGCTGCCAGCCGAGGTCGAGCAGTGGGTCGCCGATGGTCGACATCTCCCAGTCGACCATCGCCGCCACCTCGGGGCCGTCGTAGTCGAACATCATGTTCGCCAGGTGGCAGTCGCCGTGCATGATGCCGGGCATCCAGTCCGTCGGCCGGTGACGTTCGAGCCAGTCACCGATCCGCTCGACACCGGGGATCCGCGGGCCTGGGTAGCCCTCGTTGGCGTTGTAGGAGTCGAGCTCGCGCAGCCAGCGCGGTACCTGACGCTCGAGGAAACCCGCCGGGCGGCCGTAGTCGTCGAGGCCGAGTGCCTGGTAGTCGAGGGCGCCGAGCCGGGCGATGGCCTCGACCGCGGACAGGCCCATCTGGCGCCGGATCTCGGGATCACCGGCGTGCAGCGCGGGCAGTTCGGTCTGTGGGTTGAAGCCGCGGATGGGTTCCATCAGGTAGAACACCGCGCCGATCACCGACTCGTCGTCGCAGGCGGCGATCACCCGCGGCGAACGCACTTCGGTCGCGGCGATCGCGCCGAGCAGCCGTGACTCCCGGCCGATCACCTCATTGCTCTTGGCGCGCAGATGCTTGGGCCCGCGCCGCAGCACATACTCGCGCCCGCCCCGGGTGAAGCGCAGCATCACGTTCTGCGTGCCACCACCGAGCGCGGCGACCGCGCTGAATTCCGCGCCGGGCAAGCCCTGTTCGTCCATCCACCGCCCGATCGCCGCGAAATCGGCGATCGCCGGGTCAACATCGACAGGTTGAGAAACAGCCATGGCACATATTCTGCCCCGGTACCGGTGGGGACTGCGCGGGAATGCGCACGCGCACGCGCGGCGTAATGTCTCTGCCACGATGCGCACGCTCTTGATCGACAACTACGACTCGTTCACCTATAACCTCTATCAGCTGATCAGCGAGGTCAACGGGAGCGAGCCGACCGTCGTGCGCAACGACGAGGCCGAGGGCTCCCTGAACCTCGACCACTTCGACAATGTGGTGATCTCGCCCGGCCCCGGCCGTCCGGACCGCGCCCGCGACATGGGGGTCTCGACGGCGCTGATCGCGCACACCGAACTGCCGCTGCTGGGTGTGTGCCTGGGCCATCAGGGGATCGTGCTCGGCGCGGGCGGGACGGTGGAGCGCGCGCCGCAGGCCAGGCACGGCTTTCTCGATCAGGTGACCCACGACGATCGGGACCTGTTCGCCGGTCTGCCGCAGGGCTTCACCGTGGTGCGCTACCACTCGCTCGCGGCCAAGGACCCGCTGCCCGCGACGCTCGAGGTGACCGCGTCGACCAGCGACGGGGTGATCATGGGGGTGCGTCATCGCGAGCGGCCGCAGTGGGGTGTGCAATTCCATCCCGAGTCGGTATCGAGCGAATTCGGTGCCGCGCTGCTGCGCAACTTCGCCGATCTCACCAAAGCGCGCGTGCGAATTGCCGCACCTGTAGTCGTGCGCGGACCCGCGGTCGTCGTCCCTACTTCGCCCGAACGCGCATTTCACTTGCAGCACAAGGTGATCGAGCGAGCGATCGACACCGAGGCGATCTTCCTGCGCCGCTGTGCCGACGCTCCGTACGCGTTCTGGCTCGACAGCGAGCATGTCGAACCAGGCCTCGACCGGTTCTCCTTCCTCGGTGACGCGCGCGGGCCGCATGCCGAAATCGTGGGTTACCGGGTCGGCGACGGCTCCGTCACCGTGACGGACGTCGAGGGCACCCGGACCGTCGCGGGCACGGTCCTGGACTATCTCGACCGCGAACTCCGCGCCCGGCACTGCGAAACCCCGCCGCTGCCTTTCGATTTCGCGGGCGGCTACGTCGGCTATCTCGGCTACGAGGTGAAGGCCGACTGCGGTGGGCGCGACGCTCACCGCTCCCCCACTCCCGATGCCCAGTGGATTTTCGCCGACCGGCTGATCGTCGTCGACCACGAGGCAGGACGAACCCACCTGCTCGCCCTGAGCGAACCCGCTACCGAGCAGGACGCCGAGCAGTGGCTGCGCGAGACTTCCGATGCCCTCGACGATCTCCCGACCTGGGCCAATCCCCCCGATCTGCCCGTGCCCGCCGATCCCGACGCGGTGCAAGCGCATCTGGGGCGTGGCCGCGACCGCTATCTGGCCGATATCGCGGTGTGTCAGGACCGGTTACACGCGGGCGAGTCCTACGAGATCTGTCTGACCGACGCGGTCGCCGTCGCCGCCGCACCCGATGACGGACTCACCGTCTACCGGCGACTGCGCCGCTGCAATCCCGCGCCGTACGCCGCCTACCTGCGCTTCGACGGTCTGGATGTGGCGTGCTCCTCGCCGGAACGGTTTCTCGAGATCGACCGGGACCGGGTGGTCGAGAGCAAACCGATCAAAGGCACCGCACCGCGCGGACGGACCGCCGACGAGGACGAGCGCCTGCGTCGCGCACTGGCCGACGACCCGAAGACCCGTGCCGAGAACCTGATGATCGTCGACCTGCTGCGCAACGACCTCGGCCGCGTCTGCGAAGTCGGCTCGGTGCACGTCCCGAAGCTGATGGACACCGAAACCTATTCCACCCTGCACCAACTGGTGTCGACCGTGCGCGGGACCCTGCGCCACGACGCCAGTGTGATCGACTGTCTGCGCGCCTGCTTCCCCGGCGGTTCGATGACCGGCGCGCCGAAGCTGCGGACCATGGAGATCCTCGACGAACTGGAAACCGAGGCGCGCGGGATCTATTCGGGCACCATCGGCTTCCTCGGCCTCGGTGGCACCGCCGACCTCAATATCGTCATCCGCACGGCCGTCCGCTACGACGACGAGTGGCGAATCGGCGCGGGCGGCGCGATCGTCCTGGATTCCGATCCCGAGGACGAGTACGCGGAGATGGTGCTCAAGGCGGCAGCGACGTTCCGGGCGCTGACGCCCGGAACGTGAGGGTCACCGCCGACGGCGGCCGCGTTTGTCCGGCTCCGGCTCCGGGGCGGGTTCCTCGCCCCCGCGCCCGGTGATCCGCCCGAGCAGCCCCACACCGGGCAGCTTCGCCACCGCGCCGAACACGTCCTCGCCCAGGGAAATCATCGCTTCGAGTCGCGGCAACAACCGGTCGTAGGTGGCGAACACCGGATCGGCCAGCGCCAATGTCCGATCGAGCCGATCGATGGTGGTGTTGAGCCGATCGACCGCGATCGACAGGTTCTCCACCAGATCCGGCAACTGCGCAGCCAGCTGCGCCGAAGCGGGCGGCAACCGAACCGCCGCGTCGAACGCATACCCCGCGGTCTGCTGAGCGGCATCGATAGCCTGCCCCGCCGCGGTCTGCGCGGCCCCCACCGCCGCCTGCGCCGCCGACAACAAATCGGCCCCCGGCACCTTCCGCGCCTGCGCCGCCGGAGCAGCCTCCTGCGCGCGCCCCCGTTTCCTCGGGTTCGTCATAACACCACTGTGCCGCAAGGACGCCACAGACGCAGGGAAGGCGCACCCCACCACCTCGTGTCACACCCGAGCTCCGCCCCTCCCACACTCTTCCAAGGCACACCGCCATCTCGAACCCGCCACGACCCCGCACCCCCCAACCACACCGCTCACCCCAAGACCGCCATGACCGCATTCCCAACCCCGCACTCCCGACCCCTGGGGAGGGACGGCCACGAAGTGGCCGGTCCGCGGCCGGGTCGCCGGTTAGCGCTCGAAAGCGCTGAGCCGAAGGCTCTAGTCTCGAGCGCTAACCGGCGGCCCCTTGGGGCCGCGGACACGCGCGCGCCAGCGCGCCAATAAACACTGTCGGACCTTCATGACATCATGCGAGCACCATGGAACTACGCAAGGGTGCGCACGCGCCGGTCCCGACATCGCTTCTCGCCGTGGTCGTTTCATGGCGGTCGGCGCATGCCGTAGACGCGCATGCCCTGCTGGTCACCGAGTCGGGTCTAGTCCGTGCTGACCGGGACTTCGTCTTCTTCAACGCACCCCGCCACGCCTCCCAGGCGGTGACCCTGGACCAGGAGCCCGCCCCGGGGACCGCGCGACTGAGCATTTCGCTACCCCGCACCGAACCCGATGTGGCGCGCATCGTCGTCAGCGCGTCTCTCGACGACGCCACCTTCGACCAGCTTCCCGACCTCACCTTGACCGTGCACGCCGCCGACGGCCCGATCGCCCAGTTCACCATCGACGGCATCGAAGACGTGCAGGCGATGATGTTCGGCGAGTTCTACCGCCGCGACGGCCAGTGGCGGTTCCGTGCGATCGGCCAGGGCTGGTCCGGTGGGCTGGCCGGCCTGGCCGGTGAATTCGGGGTCACGGTGGACGAACCCGCCAGCGGACGCCCCGGCATCACACCCGACGACAGCTCGCGGGTGCCCGCGCGACCGAATCGGGCATCATCCGCCGACGCCGCGCGCACCGCCGATCGCGCACGATTCGCGAGTGTGCCGCCACGACACGACACGTCGACGTCTGCCGCCGATCTGCCCGACGCCGGCCACCGGGCGAACCGGTCGTCTCCCGGGTCTCCGAATCCAGCCGCGTCGCGGCACGACGGACCGACGTCGGCGCGCCCACCGGCCCTGTCCCGCCGCGTCATCGACGTGCCGCCCCCGCCGCCGGTCGACCCGGAGATCGCCGACTGGCACCCCGACCCGGAAACCCCCGATCAGCTCCGCTGGTGGGACGGCGACGAGTGGACCACCAGCGTCCATCCGCACATCCACGATCACCGAACCCGCTGCACCCGCTGCGGCAATCCGTTGCGGCGCAAGCTGTTCGGTGGTCACGGACCGTGCAAGAACTGTGCCGACGAGATCGAGGAATTCCTCACCCACTGGCGCAACCGAGCCAGGCGCGTCCTGGCGAGCACCGGCACGATGTCGGAGGAATGGACCGAGGTGTGGGCCGCCCTGCGCTTCCAGCGCATCGACGAGGAGCGCGGCCGAACACTACTGCGCGAGGCGGGCCTGACCCAGGTCGAGCGAATGGTCGCCTTCGCCTTCGCTGACGGTGAGGTGTTCGCCGACGAACTGGATGCCTTCGAACACGTCGTCAGCGAGCTGGCACTGTCCGGCGGCATCGTCGACGATCTGCGCCGCCGAATGCATCGCGGCCGCACCCTCTCCCGCTTGCGGGCCGGCGAACTGCCCACCGTCAACACCCCCGGCCTGCACCTGGACCCCGACGAGCGCGTCCACCTCGACCTGCCCGCCGTCCACATCCGCATGCTCGCCCGGGGCCCACGCAACACCGAGGGCCGGCTCATCGGCAGCTCCAAGAAGCTGCGCTTCGTCGGCGACGGCACCGGCATCGAGCTGCCGTGGAACCGGGTGGTGTCGGTGCATCCCGAGCACGGCACGGTCGTGCTCGCGGCGACCTCAGCACGCGGCGGCGCGACCTTCGGCGTCACCGACCCCGACTATGTGGCGGCGGCGCTGGAAGGTGCGCTGCGCGTGTCGAAACGCCTGGTCCTGACACCGGGGCAGCGCGACAGCCGCAGCATCCCCCAGGATGTGAAAGCCCAGGTGTGGCAGCGCGACGGCGGCGCGTGCGTCGAATGCGGCGACGGCCACTACCTGGAATTCGACCACATCATCCCGCTCAGCCGCGGTGGTGCGACGAGCGCGACGAACCTGCAGATCCTGTGCCGGGCCTGCAATCGCGCCAAGGGCGCGCGGATCTAGCCGAGGATCGCGTTCATGATGGTGCCGCCACTGGTGGCGACCACACCGCCGATCATGGCGCCCGCGATCATCTTCGGCGACTCCATCGCGCTACCGTTCCACTTCTCCCAGGCGAACTTTCCGCCGGCGACGGTGATGGCGAGCACGCCCGACAGGATCATGAACCAGGTCAAGTACTGGACCATTTGCATGATCTTGTCCGACAGCGGAGGCGCTTGCGGCGACGGGTTGCCGATCTGCGCGTACGTGGTGATGGTGTCGGCCATCGACGTCAGAATGATGCTCATAGCCTGCTCCCCTATCGCGTGACGCGAACTGCGTTCCAGCCCTGCCGTATTCGATCGTGGTCCAGGATACGGGCGCGAACCCCCTGCACACCAACAAAACCGATCGGTTCGGTCCAGATGGGCACCGACGCCGTCGCACATGACCGGATACCATCAGTGCAGAGTTCATCGTCGTTCCGTTCCTCCGAGCTACCGAGTGAGACCCCATGTTTCTGGCCGCCGTCACCGATACCTTGGCGCAGATCGGCAATCCGACCCCCGAAGCACCACCGCTCGCGGACAAGATCATGCAGATGGTCAGCTACTTGACCTGGTTCATCCTGCTGTCCGGCATCGTCGCCATCACTGTCGCCGGCGGAAAGTTCGCCTGGGAGAAATGGACCGGCGGCGCGATGCAGTCGCCGAAGATGGTCGCGGGCGCGATGATCGGCGGCGTCGTCGCCACCAGCGCGGGCACCATCATGAACGCGATGCTCTAGGTTTCCTGCTCCGCTCGGGACGGTCCGGGATCAGCCCGGGCCGCCTCGACCGGTCAGGAACGAATCGACCCGAGTCCTGTTGGGGATCAACAGAACTCGGGCCCCATGGTCTATCGAGTGTCGGCGCACAGCATCTACCTCCTGTCATCGCGCGGGTCGGGTCGGCTAGGTGTAGAGCCGGTCCACGAAGGCGTTCAGGTTTTCCACCACCCGCTCCGCCTTCTCTTCCGGCGTCAGATCCTCGCGATACCGGCTACCCATCGACGGCCGCTTCTTGTTGCGCGCGTACAGCGAGCAGGCCAGATCGGTGCACATGTAGCTGCCGACCGTATTCCCCTTGCGCCCCGACTCGCCCGTCTTGCTCGCGGTCATCAGCGAAACACCACCGCCGGAATGCGTGGTGAGGCAGATCGTGCACATCTGTGTCTTGCCCGACCCACCGGTCTCATGCCGCAATGCGACACTGACCAGCCCGTCCGCCCGCGGCACCGAGATATAACAGCGCCCCGCGTACGACGGGTCGGTCCACCCGAGGAAGTCGAGATCCTCCCAGGGGCGCTCACCCAGGTCACGCGGCACATTCAACCGCTTCGCGTCACCTTTCGAGCAGTTGACGAACGACGACCTGATGTCGCGTTCGGTAATCGGTTCCATGAGCTCGTCCTTTCAGTTTGCCGAACAGCAAACGGTAGACACGCTAACGATCCTCGCGACCAGCGACAACTCGATTTCTGACGAGGGTTGCCTACGCCGTCACGATCCCCGCGGCACGGGCGGCGCGCAGCCAGTCCGGGAATTCGCTGAGCAGGAGGCGGTAGAGCTCGGCGTCGTCGACCTTGTCGATGTCGGCGAGAGCGAAGAAGCCGGCGTTGTCGACGATGCGGCCGTCGAGTTCGTCGAGAGTTCGCAGGACGCCGAAATTGGCCGTGCCGAGGCCGATGAACTGCCAGAACGCGGGCAGGTGGGCGGCCTCGCGCATGAGAGCGGCGATCTCACGTCTTTTCGCGAAGCCGCCGTCGGTGAAGAACAGCACCAGCGTCGGCTCAGCGGTGAGGCTGTCGATGACCGCGCGCATGATGGGCAGTTCGTCGTTGCGGCCGCCGATCCCGTCGTAGTCGATGCCCTGGTGGGTGCCCTTGAGGTGCAGGTAGGTCCGCGCCCACTGCTCGCCGCCCGCCACGGTGATATCGGGCAGCTTCGCGTAGGTCAGCGCGTAGAGGTAGGCCTCCAGGGTGCCGTCGTCATCGAGCTGGGTGGCAACCGGGATCATCCGCTCGACGACCCGATGCACGGTCGCGCCGCTGTACATCTTCTGCATGCTGCCGGTCTTGTCGATGACCAGCACCACCCGCGCTCTGGCTCCGAAAGCGCCTTTGTCGATCAGCACCTTCGCGACGTCGCGTTTGCGCATGTCCAGCTTCTGCCGCTTCTCGAAAGACAGCGCCGCCTCCCCCGGCACGGTGCGAACTTCCGGCACCGCGACAACGCCCGGCTCGTCGTCGACGCTCACCCCATGATCGGTGACCAGGTCGGCGAACCCGCCCGCGTAGCCCTGCCCGACCGCGCGGACCTTCCACTGTTCGCCCCGGCGATACAGCTCGAGCGCGATCACCACCGACTCACGACCGAGCCCCTCGATCACATACTCGTGCAACACAGTCCCGGCACGATCAGCCACCGAAGCGACCGGAGACGCGGCACTTCCGAACGTATCGCCTTCTGCCGCAACGGTAATCACCGCGCGGATCTGCGCGATATCACCCGGCACGGCGCCCAGCGAAACCTCGAGTCCGGCACCGTTCAACCGGACACCCGGCGCCTGTGGCTGATTGAAGAAGACGAAGTCCGCGTCCGAGCGAACTTTCCCCGCATCGGTCACCAACAGTGCCGAGAGATCGGCCGCGACCCCGCCCCGAACAGACAGCACCACCTCCCCCGAATCCAAGCTCGCGTTCTGCCCTTTGACCAGCGCAGCAGCCATCGCCATCCCTCTCATCGCAGCCGTAATGCCCCACACCCTAGGCGAATACGGGCTAGATCCAGCCCTTCTCCCGAGCTTTGAGTGCGGCTTCGTAGCGATTGGACACGCCGAGCTTGGTCATGGCCGAGGACAGGTAGTTGCGGGTGGTGCCGGGCGAGAGGTGTGCGCGTTTGGCGATGTCCTCCACGGAGGCACCGTCGGCGGCGAATTCGAGGACGTCGGCCTCGCGGGCGGTGAGGACGGTATCCCCCGCGCTGATGGCTTCGGCCGCGAGTTCGGGATCGACGTATCGGCCACCGTTGTGCACCGACCGGATAACCTCAGCCAGCGTCGCCGCCGAGGTCGTCTTGGGCAAGAAACCTCGCACACCCGCGGCGAGCGCGCGCTTGAGATAGCCGGGCCTGCCATGGCTGGTGACGATCAAAGTCCCTGCGCCAGGGGTGATTCGGAGCAGTTCGACCGCGGTGTCGATGCCGTCGATGCCCGGCATCTGCAGATCGATGACGGCGACCGCGACCGGCTCACCACCCTCGGCCCGACGGCGCCACGCGGCGAGGAGCTCGGCGCCGGAGCCCACGTGGGCGACGACATCGAGATCGGGCTCCAGCCCGAGCATCGTCGCCATGGCGGCGCGGATGAGAGTTTCGTCGTCGGCGAGGAGTACGGGAATCACTGATTCTCCCAATGGATTTCGAGGATGAACTCGTCGCCGGAGGTGGCGATGTCGAGGGTCGCGCCGACCGCGGCGAGGCGTTCGCCGAGCCCACGCAGCCCGGATCGTTCACCGATCGAACGCTGCGGACGATCGTTGCGCAGCGACATGCCTGACGCGCCGAGTGTGAGAGTCGCGGTCGTCGCTGCCGAGTGCTCGACGATATTCGTGGTGCCTTCACGGACCACCCAGGCCGCGACCTCATGGAATGCCGCGGGCACCTTGGCCGCGTCACCCTCGACGACGAGTTCGCACCCCGCCGCCGACAGCAGTGATCGTGCCCCAGCCACCTCCCCGCGCAGGTCGATATTGCGGTAGCCGCGCACCAGGGTGCGCATCTGTCCCATCGATTCGACCGCAAGCGTTCTGACCTCTTCCATCTCCACGGTCGCCCGATCGCGGTCGCCTGCTCGTGACAGCGCCACCGCCAGTTCACTTTTCACCGCGATGGCGGAGAACCCGCGGCCGACGACATCGTGCAGGTCGCGAGAGAAACGCAGCCGTTCCTCGGCGACCTGCAGCTGCGCCTCGACCCCTTTGGTCCGCTCCAACTCGTCGATGATTCCCAGCGCCCACACGGTGAGCAGTGTCAACACGATCGCGAACGCCCCCGCGAGCAGCAGCGACGCGGTCCCCTGCAGTCCGGCCACCAGCGGCGCTCCCAGCACCGGCGGGGTAATCACACTGAGGCCGATCAGAATCCACCACTTGTGCCTGGCGAACGCGACGACGGAGAAGATCGTCAGCAAGGCCGCGGACACACCGACAACGCGTGCGCTGACGACAGTCGACTCGCCGCCGGCGAGGTGGGCAACGACTCCGCTGACCACCCAGAGCGCGGCCAGGACCGCGGTGGCGAGCGGCAGCATCCGCGGCCGTGCCACCACACCGGGGACGGTCGCGAAAGCGGGTTGCGCCTCCACCGCGACCATCGCCGCGATGCCGGCGACGACGATCATGAGCACCGCCACCACCGAGCCCGCGGAGACCGCCAACGCGGCTGCCAGACCGGCGATGGCCGCCTGGAACGTGAGCCGCGAGTAGAGCCGGTACTTGGCCGACCCCGACAGCTCATGCCACCAGGCGGTCGCGCGCATCACCCGCGGTCGTCCCAGCGGAAGCTCTTGCGGGTCAGCACGAGCGCGAGAACGGTCCATAGCGCCAGTGTCGCAAACGGCCGGCCGGATTCGATGACGGTGTCCGCGAAGCTGAGGGCGGCGTCGGATTCGGCGACCGCCGACAGCTTGCCCGCCGTGCCGAGGGAGATGAGATCGGAGACGGCGGCGAAGGGAGTCCAGTCGGCCACCTGCGCCAGCCGGTCGGGCAGCACGGTGCGGATGGAGGCCATGCCGAGCATCGCGATGATCATCACCGGCAGCGAGGTGATCTGCGCGGCCTCGGCGTTCTTGGTGTACGCGCTGGTCGCCAGGGCAAGCAGCGAGAACAGCACCGTCCCGCCGATCAGAGCCACGGCGATCGCGAGGGGGTTGACGGGGGCGGGTGTGCCGGTGCCGTAGACCACCACGGTGACGACAGCGGTGCACGCGAGGGTCATGATGGCGCCGGGTATGGCCGGGGCGAGCTGGATCTGCCAGTCGGCGGCCTCACCTGTGCGCAGCCGTTTCAGCACACCTTCGCTGCGGCGAGTGGTCACCATCGAGAGCACCGAGTAGTACTGGACGAACAGCAGGGCGAGCAGCGCGAGCATTTCGAAGGCCACCGCCGCCATCGCCGTTGTCGGCTCGGCGTCCTTGCGGGCAATGAGGAAGGTGACCAACGGAATTCCGATCGGGAACACCGTGGCCATGTAGACAAGGGTCTTGTTGCGCCGGAACTGCAGCCACTCGGCCTTGGCGAGAGCGGTGAGTGGTCGGCGGCGAAATCCGCCGGCGGGCAGGGTGGTAGTCATCGTGCTCCGATCAGGGTGGGAGTGGTTGCCTCGGCGATATCGAGAAAGACCGATTCCAGCGATGCGGCACGCGCCTCGAGTCCGGTCAACCGCACGCCTGCTTCGCGTGCCCAGCCGAGCAGTTCGAACAGGTGGCCCTGTAAATCATTGGTGCTGATGGTGACTCGCGCGTGTGCGTCGACGCGGGCGCCGCGAAACTGCGGCACGGGCAGTCCGGGGTGGTCGAAGGCGATGCGCGCCGGGTGGTCCTCGACGATGTCGCGCAGCGTGCCCCTACGGGCGATCGCCCCCTTGTGCATGATCGCGATCTGATCGGCGAGTGCTTCGGCCTCGTCCAGATAGTGCGTGGTGAGAACCATCGTCACCCCCGATGCTTTGAGGTCGGCGAGCAATTGCCAGGTCCCACGCCGGCTTTCCGGATCGAGGCCGGTGGTCGGTTCGTCCAGGAACAGCAAGCGCGGTTGTCCGAGCAGGGCGCACGCCAGATCGACGCGGCGCTGCTCACCACCCGACAGCGAGCCGACCCGCACGCCCGCGCGATCGGTCAGGCCGACCTGCGCCAGCACGGCGTCCGCGGTGGTCGGATCGGTGCACGTCCCGCGCCACATTTCGAGGGTCTCGGCGACGGTCAGCTCGGCGGGCAGCCCACCGGACTGCAACATGATGCCGACCCTCGGGCGGACCTGGTCGCGCTGCCGGAGCGGGTCGAGCCCGAAGACTTCGACCTCGCCCGCCGACGGGGCGATGAGCCCTTCCAGCATGTCGAGCGTCGAAGTCTTACCCGCGCCGTTCGTCCCGAGCAGCGCGAACACCTCCCCCTCGTGCACCTCGAGGTCGACACCTTTGACGGCTTCGAATGCGTCGTCGCCGCGGCCGTATGTGCGGCGCAGCCCGCGTGCGGTGATGACGTCTGTGTTTCTCATGCCCTCTACGGTGGTCGACGCGGGGCGTCACCAGTAGTAAGCGCAGTCACCGATCCGCGATGGGAATCGCACGGGTCGGGCATGACAAAAGTCATCGCTGCTTGTTCGTGCGCAGGAGCGCAATGCCGTAGGCGACGAACCAGACCGCCCACAGCAGCCAACCGGACAAGCCGATGAGACCGAGTGGGCCGTCGTGGTCGATAATCAGGGGCGCGATGCTGGCTGCGGTGAATTGCAATGCGGCAGCAAGGAATCCGATGACGGCGTGCCATGTCTTCACCAGACCGCCGTGCCGACCGGCGATGGTCAGGCCGACCAGCGCTGTCGCGAGGAAGGTGCCGTTCAGCGCGAGCAGGGCGTCTTGCAGCGCCCACAGCGCCGCACCTTCCCCACTCGAAGCGCCCAGGGCATAGCGTATTCCGACGATCACGGTGAAAGTCGCATTCTGCAAGAGCAATCCGGCGAAGCCGACCAGCGACCATCCTGTGCCCGCCGTCCGCTCGGCCGGGCGCAGCGCCGCCAGCACGCCTGCGCCGAACAGCACGGCACAGAACCATCCCAGCGGTACCGGGGCCATCGCCAGCGCGACGAGGTCACGGTGGTCGACGAAGAACGCGACTGCTGTGCGAGAGTCGGTACCCGGCTTCGGCAGTCCCGCTGGTGCCAAGATCAGGTTGGCCCCCAGGATGACCAGCGCGAACCCGATGCCGGCGAACCCCGCGGCCCGCTGAAACCGCACACCGCTCGACAGATTAGATTTACCACTCATATTTTGAATATAGGTACCGTAAAACGAAAGGGGAAACCCCCGATGGCGACCGACCCACCCCGCCGCCGCTACGACTCGCTTCGCCGCAGTCTGCAAGCCCAGGCGACCAGCACCGAGATCGCCCAGGCCGCCCGCCGCCTCTTCGTGGAGCAAGGCTGGGCGGCGACTACAGTCCGCGACGTGGCTCGCGAAGCAGGCGTCTCCGCCCCCACCGTCTACTCTGCCTACGGCAATAAAACCGGCCTCATCCAGGCAATAGTCGACGCCGCCGACCTCTCCGCCGACGCCCCCCGAATGCTCGACACGCTGGAATCCGCCGCAGGCGACCCGCGCGCGCAACTGGCCGCCATGGCCGCCTACGACCGCCGCCTCTACGAACGGGCCGCCGACGTGATCGCCCTGATCCGCGAAGCAGGCCGCACCGAACCCGCCCTGGCCACCACCTACAGCGACGCCCGCCACCGGGCCGACCGAACCCGCATCGAGGTCTTCACCTCATGGCCCCCCGGCACTCTCCGCGAAGACCTCCCCACCTCGGTCGACATCTACGCGGCCCTCTGCACCATCGATGTCTACACGACCCTCACCACCGAACGGGGCTGGTCCCCCGACCGAGTCGAATCCTGGTGGACCACAACCCTTGCCCGCGAATTGCTCGCTTGACTATTCACCCTCCGCCGACCGAGAATTCATCTACTATAGGCCGTAGTAGACCGAACACTGGAGGGGCAGTGAGTGATCCGAACCATGCCGATCCGGGCAAGAGGTCGTTGGTGGCACGACTGGTGGAATCGTGCTCCCAATTCGTGAACAAGCGCGGCATCTACCTGGGCCGTCGGTCGACGAAACTCCATGTGGCCCTGTACCGCCGGACCGGCGGCCGACTGGGTGGGCGCATGCCCGGCTGGCCCGGTGCCCGAATCCTGCTCCTCGACCACGTCGGCGCCAGGACCGGCACCCACCGAACATCACCCTTGATGTAGTCATCGCCATAGCCGCATCCAAAGCCGGCCAACCAACCCACCCAGCCTGGTTTCACAACCTGAAAGCCAACCCGGGCACCATGATCCGAATCGGCCATCGGTCGCACCCCGTCCGAGCCCGCGTAGCAACCGATGAGGAACGAAACCTACTGTGGCCGGAGTTCATCGAGTTCTTCCCGAGCTACGACTTCTACCAACGCAACGCAGGCAACCGCAGAATCCCGATCGTGATCCTCACGCCGCGCGGGTGACTGCACCACCATCACTCCGACAGCGTTGACGGGCGCTTCGAGGTCGGCGCTGAGTAGGTTGTCTGATTCCTCGCGCATCACGTAGTCACCGTAGCGCTCCGGCTGACGAATATGATCTGGCGTAGGTGTTCTCGTCATTGACGGTGATCACGTCGCAGGTTCGGACGAGGACACCCGGCAGTTCGGTGCCGAGGTGCGCGAGGTGGGGCGTGAAGACAGCATCGGCAGCGGTCCGGTGAGCAGTAGCGATCAGTCGGGTGATCGGGTCTGGGGTTCTTGGGGTGAACACGATGGTTTTCGCGAGGTCGTAGCCGTATCGCATGGCCAGGGAGCGGATTCGGATCTCGTCCCAGTTCTGTGCTGTTCCGGAGATGTCGGATCGCAGGTATCCGATGGCGATGGGTTTCATCCGGCGAGTGCCGACCGGGGAACGTCGAGCATGGCTTGGCCGGTTGGGGTGTTGGTGTAGGCGTGGCCGCAGGTCGACAGTTCCCAGGCTTGACGGTGGGTGACTTGGCGGAGTAAGCCGTTGAGATGGAGGGTGCGTAGTGCTCGTCTCGTTCGGCGGATGGAAAGTGCTGTGTTATCGGCTATCTGGCGATCGGTGAGTTGCCCGCCAGGCTGCAGGATTCGGAGGACGAGTGCTTGGTCGAGCAACGTGGTCATCGACGTCTCCCGTCGGTCAGGTCTGTTCTCGGATACATGAGAGATGTTCGTCCGTAGATCACGTCGCCCCCTTGGCTGTTGGTCGTGCACGGTGATCTGACGGTATTGCTCCGAGTCGGGCACCTGAACTACGTCCGGGACATTTCAGCAGACATTTCAAAGGTGCTGGTATGTCCAGGAAATGCGCCGTATGGTTCGAGCATGGCCACCCGTTTGGAATCGGCGATGCTTCGTGCGCGACTGGATTCGGTTGCGCTAGCGGATGCTGTCGGTGTCGACGTGAAGACCGTCAACCGGTGGCTGTCCGGTCGTGTCCCGCATCGGCGCACGCGGGCGTTGGTCGCGCGGGTTCTTGATGAGACCGAAGATCTGTTGTGGCCGCAGACTCGCCCTGATCTCGCAGTGGGTGGGGCGGCGACTGCTGAGGTCCAGGGTACCTACGCTCATCGGGCAGATATTCCGAACGACCTGTGGACCTCGCTGATTCTCGGGGCCGACGAGCAGATCGACATCGTCGGCTATGCCTACCCGTTCGTGCTGGAACTGCTGCCGGATGCGGCGGACATTCTCGCCGCCAAGTGCCGCAACGGAACTCGCATCCGACTAGCGTTCGCGGATCCGGACTGCCCGCACGTGGTCGAGCGTGATGCGCTGGAACAGATGAACGGAACTCTTGCCGGCAGAATCCGCAACGCGCTGAACATGTTAGGTCCGCTGACCGATATGCCAGGTTGCGACATCGGTCTGCACACCAGCCATCTCTACAACTCGGTGTTCCGGTTCGACGACAAGATGATCGTGACGCCGTATCTCTTCCGTGCCCGCGGATATCAGCACCCGGCGCTCCATCTGCGGAAGCTGTCCCAGCACGGGATCTTCTCCTCGTTCGCCGAGCAATTCGAACAGATCTGGGGTTCGGCGACCCCCTATGCGCAAGGACTTTCGCATGAGCTCACGGCGTGACTACTACAAGGACCCGAGCGCCCCAAAGGCCACCAGCCTCGTGCCCGGCGGTTCTGTTCTGGTCACGGACGGTTCCGGGCGAATCTTGATGCAGCGCAGGGGCGATTCCGGGAATTGGTCGCTGCCAGGGGGTGCCATGGAGATCGGTGAAACCCTCGAAGAGTGTGCGGTTCGGGAGACGAAGGAGGAGACCGGACTCGATATCGAGATTACGGGTCTCTTGGGTATCTACACCGATCCGGAGCACGTCATCGAGTATGGGGACGGAGAGGTGCGGCAGGAGTTCGCCGTCACCTATCTCGGCCGGTTTTTGGGTGGCGAAATCACGATAAGTAGCGAATCGACTGAGGTTCGGTTTGTCGGTGCGGATGAGCTGGCCGAACTGCCGGTGCACCCCACCGTTCGGCTGCGGATCGGACACTTCGAGGAACACAGAGTGGTGCCGTACCTCGGTTGACAGTGGGCTGCGAGACGGTCAAAACAACGCGCGGAGCATCCTTCTCTTCCCCTGTGACCCTCGCTATTTCGGCACGATCGGCACCGAGATTCCCCAGCGCTCGATCGACGACCGGATCGTTGCCGCGGAACGTGGACAGGATTGCTGCGCTAGACCGTCTTGATCACGCCGCCATCAGCCAAATAGTCGGCGCCCGTGAGATTTCCGGAAACTGGAGAAGCGAGGAAGGTGACCAGCGCCGCAGTCTCACACGGTTCGGTCAGTCGGCCGGTGGTGATGCCCATTTGAGCGGGGGCCTGAGCGAGGAATTCATCAAGGGTGACCCCGTTTTGGGCGGCGACGTCTGCGGCATATCCGTCAGGGTCGGACCAGTTGCGGGTACGAGTAGGGCCCGGGGAGACGGTGAGGGCGCGGAGACCCTGCGCTCCGAACTCCTCGGCGAGAGCTTTGGTGAGGTTGTTCAGCGCGGCTTTCGCGGTGCCGTAGTCGACCGGGCGAAAGGCTGCACGGGCGCCGATCGACGAGATGTTGATGATCACGCCGCGCTGCCGGAGCAGGCTGGGTAGAGCTTGGCGGGTGACCCGGACCGTACTGAAGAGGTTGAGCTCGTACGTGCGCTCCCAAGCGTCGTCGGCGATGTCGAGGAAGCCGCCGACGTCGATACTCCCGGGGACCACGCCGCCGACGTTGTTGATCAGGAGATCGATCTCGCCGAGGATCGCGGTGGCACGTTCGATCAAGATTGCGGCCCCGCTCGGGGCGGCCAGATCGACGGCCACCGCGCTGACAGCGTGTTCGAGCTCGCGGAGTTCGGCGGTGACGGTGCGCGCGGCGGCAACCACGCGCACTCCTTCGGCGCTGAGTGCCCGGACGATTTCCAGGCCGATACCTTTGCTCGCTCCGGTGACGACGGCGGTCTTGCCGACGAGTTGCAGATCCACGATATCCCTTTCTTGAACTAAAGTTACAGAATTGAGGCAGCACACAACTCCAGCTGACGGTCGACAATTGAGCCGGTCAGTGGGCTACAGTGCGCGCATTGCCGTCTCGACCAATCCGGCGAGCCGGGCAGGACGCGGGTCGGCCTTCGCCAGCACCCGCATACCGTTGATAGTGGTCAACAAGAAGGTGGCGGCGGTTCGCGAGTCCAGGTCCGCGCTGAATTCCCCAGCGCGTTGCCCCTCCTCGACGGCACCCCGAAAAGCCTCGTGCTGGCGGTCGAAAATGCGCCGCACGAGCAGGCCGACATCGTCGTCGTCACCTAGTTCGATGGCAGTATTCGTGACCAGGCAACCGCCACGTTCGGAGTCGGCGCAGGCGGCGTCGAGGACCATGGTGAGCGCGGTATGCACTCGATCCCGCGGCGAGCCAGGGCCGTCGAGGAGATCGATCATCCGCGCAGCTTCTTTCGCCTGATAGAGGCGCAGCGACCGATCGAACAGATCACGCTTGCCCTCGAACGCGTTGTACAGACTGCCCCGGCCGATGCCGATCGCATCGAGGAGATCCTGCGGCGTGGTGCGGGCGAATCCCTTACGCCAGAACACCTCCATCGCTTTCGCGACCGCATCGTCGGGGTCAAAGCCTTTTGTCCGTGCCACGGGTCCGACCGTAGTTATTCTGTAACTGTAAGTCAAATACCTCGGCCGGTCCCCGCGGACATCCGCAAGACATGCGCCGATCAGCCCGTCCTGCCACCCATCGCCACTTGTTCCACCGGGTCTCGAAGGGTCGGAATTCAGCGGCGACGCAGGGAGGCGTCGAGCAGAGATGGTGGGGTGTCATGCTTTTCGTGCGGCGCGAGGTCGACGCCGGGGGCGACGATTGCATCGATGGCATCGAGCACCTCAGCCGACAATACGGTGTCGGCCGCGGCCAGTTGAGAGTGCAAGTGGTCCATGGTGCGTGGGCCGATGATCGCGCTGGTCACAGCCGGGTGGGCGGTGACGAAACCTAGTGCGAGTTGAATCAGAGTCAGGCCTGCCTGGTCGGCCACTTTGGCGAGTTGTTCGACGGCGGTCATCTTGGCATGATTGGCCGCGATGGCGGTGTCGTAGCGGTCAGGCATGAATGTTGAACGGCTGGTAGATATTTCACGGTCGGCACGGATCGCACCAGAGAGCCAACCCGAGGCCAGTGGGCTCCAGGCGAGCACGCCGAGGCCGTAGTCCTCGGTGACCGGCAGGACGTGGGTTTCGATGCCGCGCTGCAGGATCGAGTAGGCGGGCTGTTCGGTGACGTAGCGGCTCAGGTGGTGTTCTTTGGCGGCCCACTGCGCCTGCACGATGCGGTAGGCGGGAAACGTCGAGGATCCGAAGTAGCCGATCTTTCCTGCGCGCTGCAGATCGGTCAGCGCCGAGAGGGTTTCCTCGTCGCTGGTTTCGGGGTCCCAGCGGTGGATCTGATAGAGATCGACGTGGTCGACGCCGAGTCGGCGCAGGCTGTTGTCGAGCGCGGTGGTCAGCCAGCGGCGTGATCCGCCGCGATGGTTGCGCTCCTCGCCCATCGGCATGCTCGCCTTCGTTGCCAGCACGATGTCGTCGCGGCGGCCCGCGATGGCCTTACCGACCAGTTCCTCGGATTCGCCCTGGCCGTACATGTCGGCGGTATCGATGAGGTTGATGCCGCCGTCGATGGCGACGTCGATCATGGCGGTGACCTCGTCCTGCGTGGACTTTCCCAGCTTGCCGAAGTTCATCGCGCCGAGCACGAGCGTGCTGACCTGAACGCCGGTACGACCCAGAGTGCGGTACTGCATGGCGGTTCCTCCCAGATGAGCTTGGTTCGGCTCGCCGATTCTGGCATCCTCAACCAAGCGGAACGATGTTCCGCTAATCAACATACGGAACACTGTTCCGTTTGCCAAGAGGGAGGTTTCGCGACCGTGGTCGACAACCCGGCCGAGGCACCGCGCAAACGCGCCGACGCCCGGCGCAACCAGCAAGCGCTACTCGACGCCGCCGCGGCGGCTTTCATCGCCTCCGGCGTCGATGTCCCCGTCCGCGAGATCGCCACCAGGGCAGGCGTCGGCGTCGGCACCATCTACCGCCACTTCCCCACCCGAGCCGACCTCATCGTCGCCGTCTATCGCCACCAGGTCGAAGCATGCGCCGAAGCGGGCCCGGCCCTCCTGTCCACCCACAGCTCCCCCCACGCCGCACTCGGCGAGTGGATAACCCTCTTCACCGACTTCCTCACCACCAAACACGGCCTGGCCGAAGCACTTCAGTCCGACGCCACCACCTTCGAAACCCTGCACACCTACTTCCTCGACCGCCTGGTCCCCACCTGCGCCAACCTGCTCACCGCCGCCACCACCGCAGGCGAAATCCACCCCGGCACCGATCCCTACGAACTCCTCCGCGCCGCCGGCAACCTCTGCATCGGCGGCAGCACACCCCGCTACAACCCGCGCCGAATGGTCGCCCTACTCATCGCGGGGCTGAGCGCGAAGTCGACGCAACGAAACGAGCCCTAGACCATCCGATCTTCGTGACGTGCGGTCCACTGTCACAGCTGGGGGTCGGCCGGGCGGGTGAGGTCGTCCAGCTCTGCCAAGTCCTCATTTGCGAGGGAGAGGCCGGCGCCTGCGACGTTCGCACGCAGGTGCGGCACCTTCGACGTACCGGGGATGAGCAGAATGTTCGGTGAACGCTGCAGCAGCCAGGCAAGCGCGACCGACATCGACGTCGCCCCCAGGCGGCGGGCGACTGCCGAGAGCGCCGAGGACTGCAGCGGACTGAACCCGCCGAGCGGGAAGAACGGCACATACGCAATGCCCTCGGAGGCGAGCCGGTCGATGAGCTCATCGTCGTGGCGGTGGGCGAGGTTGTACATGTTCTGCACACACACGATCGGGGCGATGCCCTGCGCTTCGGCGACCTGCTCGGTGGTGACGTTGCTGACCCCGAGGTGGCGAATCAGACCGTCCCGCTGGAGCTCGACGAGAGTCTCGAACGCCTCGGCGAGCGAACCCGGCTGCGGCCCTTCGGCGTCACCCATCCGCATGTTGACCAGGTCGAGCACCTCGACCCCGAGCGCCTGAAGGTTCTCGTTGACCTGCTTGCGCAGGTCTTCGGGTCGCCGGGCTACCGGCCAGCCACCCTGTGCGTCACGGTTCGCGCCCACCTTGGTCACTATGTGCAGCGAATCGGGATAAGGGTGAAGCGCCTCTCGGATCAGCTCGTTGGTTATCCGCGGCCCATAGGCGTCACTGGTGTCGATGTGGGTGATCCCCAGTTCGACGGCCGCACGCAGGACGGCCAGCGCACCGTCGTGATCGGCAGGCGGGCCCATGACCCACGGGCCGGCGAGCTGCATGGCACCGTAGCCGAACCGGGTGACCGTCAGGTCGCCGATGGCCCAGGTGCCGCCGGGAAGAGAAGACGCAGATGTACTCACGTGGTGCCCTTCGTCGTTCGCTCGAGGGTGGCGCTTTCCGCCTCCGTGGACCAGTATCGGAGAGTAACTTCCCGTGAGGAAGTAGGCACTTTGGAGTGCGTAACCCACCCGAAGGAAGGCACGATCCGTGACTCAGACGGCGGCTCAGAAGAAGGCGCAGGCAAAGGTGGAATACAACGCGTTCCTGGCGGCGTGCCCCAGCCGCCAACTACTCGACCGAATCTCCGACAAGTGGGTCGTCCTGATCCTCTGCGCGCTCGGCGGCGACGGCTCGCCCGTTCCCGGTGCGGCAGACGCCCCCAAGGCGATGCGCTACTCCGAGATCTCTCGCCTCCTGGTGGGTGTCAGCCAAAAGATGCTGACGCAAACACTGCGATCCCTCGAACGTGACGGCTTACTCACTCGCACCGTGACGCCGACCGTCCCGGTCACCGTCACCTACGAGTTGACCGATCTCGGCCTCTCGCTCCACCACATGACGCGCGGCCTCAGAGCCTGGGCCCAGACGCACATGACCGAGGTGCTGGCCAACCGCGAAAGCCACGACACTCTGGTCAGGTCGCGATTGTCTGGGGCCGAGTGAACAGCCGCAGTGATTGCTCGACGACGGCGTCGCGGGTTCGGCCCTCGGGGTCGGCGTCCGGGCGTAGCCAGATCGAGGCGTGGTTCAAGATGCCGTGTAGGCAGTGCAGTGCGACCGACGGATCCGGGCAGTCGAACTCGCCCGACGCGATGCCGCCGTCGATGACCTCCCGGAAGATCCGATCGTGGCGCCGACGCATGGTCTTGATGGATTCGCTGTGCTGCTCGGGCCAGGGTGCGGGGAACGAGAACAGTTTGCCCACTTCGGGATACAGCACTGTCAGGACACGCAACTGCTCGGCGATGAGGTCGCGTAGCTGCTCGGTCGCGGACAGTGTCGAGGCAGCGTCCAGGGCCTTGCTCAGGTGCGTGAGCACGTCAGATGTCAGTTTCTCCAATGCGGCGGAGACCAACGCGTCTTTGCTCGGAAAATAGTGGTAGAGAGTGGCTTTCGCGATATCGGAGCGCTCGGCGACGTCCTCGAACCGCATCCCCTGGTAACCGACGCCGGACAGGATCTGCAACGCGGCGACGATCATCTCCGCCTTGCGCCGATCGCGCCGCCGCTCCGCGCGCCCGGCAGGCGCGACGCTCTCGTCCGTGCTCGAAGTCATCGCCCGATCCTATCGAGGTGATCACCGAAGGGCCTACCGCGTTTCGCGCGAATAGACCGAGAGGTCGATTGGTCGACCCACCCACAGCCTCGGCTCGGCTACCACCAACCGCTTGGACGGCAATTCGACTTGATCGATCAAAACTCGACCGATAGGTTGAGAAATGTGAAGGATATGACTGTTCCCGCGTCCGCCTACTTTCACCGAGTCGGCGCCCACCGTTTCGCGCCGACAGTGCACGCCGGCGGCGCGTGGGACACCGCCGAGCAGCACTTCAGCCCGCTCGGCGGCCTGATCGTCCACGAGATCCAGCGCACGCGAACACACGAACAACGTCCTGCGCTGGTGATGAGCCGGATCAGCTTCGACATCCTGGGCCGGATAGCGTGCGACGAATTCGAGATCACGGTCCGCACGATCCGCCCCGGGCGCACCATCGAACTGGTCGAGGCGACAGTTACCATCGCCGGACGCGACGTCGTCTCCGCGCGCGCCTGGATGCTGAGCAGCCAGGACAGTGACAGTGTCGCGGGCGGGGAGCCCGACCGACTCCCGGCACCCGAGTCGTTGGCGTCCTGGCCGCTGACCTCGGTATGGCCCGGCGGGTACATCGCCTCGGTGGATACCCGCCCCGTCGGCGTGCCCCAGCCCGGACGGACCACCGCGTGGGTGCACTCACCGGTGGACTTGGTCGCCGCGGAATCGGCCGATCCGCTGGCGACATTTATCGCGCTGGTCGATACCGCGAACGGGATCGCGGTACGGCAGGAACCCACCAAGTGGATGTTCCCCAACCTGGACCTGACCATCCACCTCTACCGGCAACCCGAAGGCACCTGGACCGGCCTCGACACCGCCGTGACGTTCGGCCAGGCGGGGCAAGGATTGACCAGCACCGTCCTGCACGACACCCATGGCCCAGTGGGAGTAGCCCAACAAATTCTGACCGTTCGCCCACAGCAATAACCGCGCCGGAATCCCCACCCAACGGACCGCACGGCAGCCTGTGCTGAATGCGACCAGCATGCATGCCGCTGCCCGCGCTGCGGCGGTATCACTGGGCCGAGCGGGAAGTGGATGGCCGCCTTTCCGCCCCACCGAGGCCCTGCTGCGCGATCGAACGGTCAACGCGAGTAGTCGATTTCGATGATGTCGTCCTCCAGATCGGAGATTTCCGCCTCAGGATCGAGGCCCGCGACGACATCGGGCGTCAGCGGACGCGGCGTGTAAACATGCTGAGGGGCCGTTGTCGCGCTCCGGCGAAAAGAACATATCCACAGTTCAGAGGGGGTAAGTGGGGCGGGTGGGGCTCGAACCCACGACCAGCGGATTATGAGTCCGCGGCTCTAACCGACTGAGCTACCGCCCCTCGCCGCGGGGGTCTCCGCGGGCGAGTCGCATGGTACCCGGCGGAGTGCGGGGTTGACCACTTGGCGCGGCGGTCGTGTCGCGGCGGCTGGGTGATGCGGGTTGACTGGGTGCAGAAACGGCGATCGGGGTCGCGGGTTCCGAGGAAGACGCGGCGGCCGATCGCCGTCGTGGTGCTGCACCCGAGGGTAGGGGTTTACGAGCTTTTCGCTCGCTGGCCTCCCCGTAATCGAACCTCGCGATCGCGACGGTCGATGTTGTCCCCTGGGTTGCTGGCCAACTTGATCACTCCTATTACCAACAACAGAACCGCAGCGATCACTGCGACGATAATCAGTCCCTGCACAGAACATAACTTAACGTGTATTCCGTTGCGGCGCATAACAAGTTACAATGACGCGCCGACCGTCAATAAGGTACGACCGAGGGCGGAGCGGCTTTCGATCGCGGCATGAGCCTCCCGCACCTGGTCGATCGGGAACGTCTGCCCGATCACCACTTCCAGCGCACCCTCCGCTACCGCCGCCTGAGCCCGGGACGTGATGTCGACCCAGTCGACGTCCTTGCCGACGATGTCGAACAGTCCCAGCACCGTGACAGCCCGTGCTACTGCGCCATCGGTGTCTCCGTCTGCGAACTCTCCTGCGGCAGCGCCATATCCGAGGAACAGTCCGTTGTCGGCAGCGGCGGCCAACGCCGCACCGCCGAGCTCGCCACCCGCTCCGTCGAAGACGATGGCCGCTCCCCCACCCGTGATCTCGCGAACGTGCTCCGCCCAGCCCTCGACGGAGTAGTCGACCACCTCAGTCGCTCCCAATCGTGTTGCGAGCGCGAGCTTTTCCGGACCACGGGCCGCGGCGACAACGTGTGCACCTGCCGCGATCGACAGCTGGATGAGCAGCGTGCCGAGCCCACCCGCCGCGGCGGTGATCAGCACCCACGAATTCGGTTGCACCGCAGCCCTGTCGAACACCGCCAGGGCGGTGCGGCCATCGTGCGCGAGGCCGACGGCCTGCTCGGTGGTCAGTTCGTCGGGGATCTCGGTCAAAGTGGCGGCCTTGGCAAGGGATTTCTCGGCGTAGCCACCGATGGGCAGGCCCCCGCCGATGCCGCTGGCTGCGGTCGCGGTGACTACGCGCTTGCCGAGCCAGCGGGGATCGACCTCGGCGCCGACCGCACTCACCACACCACCGATCGCCCCACCGGGAACGTAGGGCAGGCTCAGCGGGAAGTAG
The DNA here is from genome assembly GCF_042720495.1 of Nocardia sp. NPDC058480. Taxonomy (NCBI): domain Bacteria; kingdom Bacillati; phylum Actinomycetota; class Actinomycetes; order Mycobacteriales; family Nocardiaceae; genus Nocardia; species Nocardia sp. NPDC058480. The sequence continues at coordinate 76,114 of NZ_JBHXMN010000007.1, forward strand.
TCCTGACCCCACCCGCTGCGCAGCCGGGTGTCGAGGAACATCACGTCGGCGACCTCGACGTCGACGACTACTTCGACCGAATCCGGTTGTGGTGCGGGCAAGTCCAGCACCTCCAGGACCTCTGGCCCACCGAATTCTTTGACCTGCACTGCACGCATGGTGACTCCTTCGTGGCGTTGACCGAACAAGTCAAGGATGAAACCTCGAGCGGGGTTCAGGTCAAGTGCACTAGGACGTAGGTCACATGATCATGAGCCGCCACCGCAGCTGCTACTCCCACCGCCGGGTGGCCTTACAGTGAATTGTGGCGTTCTCTTTTTCCCGGCCCGGCAGACGGCAAGTCGACCTCCCCACCGTCGACCGCACCGTCGCCGCGCTGCGTTTCCCCGAGGCGATCTTCAAGACCTCGCCCTGGCAACCTCGCGATCTCGTGGAAACCGGTCTGCGCCAATGGTTGCGGTGCTGCGGTGCCGCCATTCGCGACGATCAGGTGATCGGGATGCCCTCGCACGCGGTCGACGAGGCGTGGCACGGCTTCATCCTGTGTACCCAGCTCTACGCCAGCTTCTGCGAGCAGGCGTACGGGCGTTTCCTGCACCATTTCCCCGAGGGCGTCGGGGAGAGTACGCACAGTCACGGCACCATGGTCGAACAACTGGGCCGCACCGTGGTCGCCTGGTCGATGGTGGCCCAACCCGACGAAGAGTGTGTGCTGTGGGACCTGGACCGGAAGGTCGGCGTCGAGGACCCATGGGGCGTGGACGCCCGGCACGTTGCCGCCGTGGCGGAGCAACTGCGCCGGGCGTAAGCCGACTCAGACGAGCTTCATCCGGCGTGCGGCCAACCGCACCGCGCCGGGTGCGATCCGGTTGATCCGGTACTGCACCCACGATTCCGGTGTCACCGGCACGATGTCGCGCCCGGTCCGCACCGCCTTCACGATCTGCGCCGCCACCCGGTCGGGGGTGTAGCCGCGGCGCTCGTACAGCTTGTCGAACTTCTGCTGCGCGGCCGCCTCTTCTCGGGCGGAGACACCCGAGATACGGGTGGTGGCAACGATATTCGTGTGCACGATGCCCGGGCACACGGTCGACACCGAGATGCCGCGGTCGGCCAGTTCGGCACGCAGGCAGTCGGAGAACATGAACACCGCCGACTTGCTGGTGGCATAGGCCGCCATATCGCGCTGCGGACTGTAGGCGGCCATGCTGGACAGGTTCACGATGTGCCCGCCGAGCCCACGATCGGCCATCGCCGCGCCGAAAGCCCGGCAGCCGTTGACGACACCGCCGAGGTTGATCCGCAGGACACGGTCGAACTCCTCCGACGGAGTGTCGAGGAACCCGCCTGCCTGACCGACACCGGCATTGTTGACCAGCACATCGGGCACGCCGTGCGCGGCGATCACCAGGTCGGCATGCGCGCGCACCGCGTCTTCGTTCGACACGTCCAGCGAATAGGAGTGCGCCACACCACCTTCCGAAGCGACGAGCTCCGCGGTGGCCTTGGCGGCGAGCTCGTTGACATCGGAGACCACCACTTCGGCACCGAGCCGCGCGAATGCCAGCGCGGTCTCCCGGCCGATGCCGCTACCCGCACCGGTGACGACCACCAGCTTGTTCTCGAATTCCCTTTGCGCGGTACCTACCTCGGCCCTGGCGAGCCCACGCGATACGCCGGCCCCGTCGAGCGCGTCGATCAGCTCGGTGGTCGCGGTGGCGAGGAGTTCCGGATGGGAGAACGGCATCCAGTGCCCGGCGGGGACGTCGCGACGCCACAGCCGGTCGGTCCACTTGGCCGAATCGTCGTAACCCGCGGGCCGCACGGCGACGTCGCGGCCCGCGACGATCAACTGCACCGGGACCTCGGTGCGACGCTCACGCGGGGAGAGCATGCGCGCCACGATGTTGGCGCGATAGATGAGCAGCCCGTCGACCATGTCGCGGCGGAACGTCGGGCCGAGCTTCACGTTGGCGGCGGGGGTGTCGTTCATGATGGAAACCGCGCGCTGCCACACCTTTTCGGTGCCGATGGCGTTGAACGTGGCGCGCGGCAGCCCGGGCGTCATGAAGAAGAAGGTGTAGGCCGAGGAGGCGAGCTGGGTCATCGGCTGCCACACATTGCGCAGGGTGGGGCGGGCGAGCCGGTCGCGCACCCAGCTGGCGAGGTGGTCGAGGTTGGGGCCGGAAACCGAGGTGAACGAGGCGACGCGCGCGCTGGCCTGCGGCTCGCACACCGCTTCCCACACCTGCACCGAACCCCAGTCGTGGGCGAGCACGTGCACGGGGCGGTCGGGGCTCACCGCGTCGATCACGGCGTAGAAATCGCGGGCGAGTTCGTCGAGACGGAAGTCGTCGGTGCGCTGGGTGCGGGTGGATTCACCGTGACCACGGGTGTCGTAGGCGACCACGTGGAAACGCTCGGTGAGCAGCGGAATAACCCGGTCCCACAGGTGATGGGTGTCGGGCCAGCCGTGCACGAGCACGATGGTGTCGGCGGTCGGGTCGCCGTACTCGAACACGGCGATGTCGAAATCGCCGCTGCGGACGGTGCGCTGATTCACGGGCTGCGGGCTGTCGTTCGTCATGATCTGTCGGACTCCCTGTCCACTGAGTTGTCCCCGAAGGAATTCATAGGTCGAGCACCAATCGCTCACCGCGAGAACGAGATACACACGCGAGCATGGCACCCTCGGCGTGGTCGTCAGCGGAGAGCACGGTCTCGCGATGGTCTGGTTCGCCCGACCTGACCCGCACCACACAGGTGCCGCAGAAGCCCTGCCTGCACGAATAGGGCTGGTCGGGGCGCGTATCGAGAATGGTGTCGAGCACGGTGCGGTCGGCGTCGACGGTGACTACCGCACCGCTGGAGGCGAATTCGAGCTCGAACGGTGTGCCGTCGACGACCGGCGGTGGCGAGAACCGCTCGAAATGCAGTTCCACTTCGCCCATCTCGCGCACCGCGGCGACGATCGCCGAGGTCATCGGGGTGGGGCCGCACGCGTAGACCGCGGTGCCAGGACCGACGCCTGCCAGCAGATCCGCCGCGGCGGGCAGACCGTGTTCGTCATCGGTGCGCACGACGACATTCGCACCGAAGCTCTCGATCTCGGCCAGGAACGGGATGGTGTCGCGGCTGCGCCCGCTGTACACCAGGGTCCACGGCACACCGAGGCGGTGCGCGAGCCGGGCCATCGGCAGAATCGGCGTGATGCCGATGCCACCGGCGATGAAATGCAGTCGCTGCGAGGGTGATCCGTACCCTGGCACCGCGAACGGGAAGGCATTGCGTGGCCCGCGTACCACCAATCGACTGCCGGCCGGCAGTGCGTCGTGCACCTCGATCGAGCCGCCGCCACCGCCGGGAATCCGGCGCACCGCTACCCGGTAGGCACGCGCGTCGGCGGGGTCGCCGCACAGCGAGTACTGCCGCAACCGGCCCGACGGCAATTCGAGGTCGAGGTGCGCGCCGGGCCGCCAGCGCGGCAGGACCCGGCCGTCGGGCGACTCGAGGCGCAGGCTCACCACGTCCTGGTCGTGCGCTTCGATCCGGCGTTCGGTCACCACCACGGGCAGGCGGCGATCTTCGACCCGTGGTCGCAGATCACGGCGGTTGACCAAGGCGGCCCAGCGCAGGCGGGCGGAGGCGACGGCATCGAGGATCCTGACCGCCTGGTCGTGGCGGTCCTTGCCATACAGATCGGCGGGGAGTTCGCGAGTGGTCACGACGCTGCCGCGCGGGCACCGGGCGAGGCCGCCAGGTAGGCGAGGGCCTGCGCCGTCGAGCCGACGCTCTCCGGGTTGTACCCGGGCTGGAAGGTCGAGAGCGCGCTGCGCAGCAGCGAAGGCACGCCGGGCAGCGCCCCACGCCACATCGCGCCGAACACACCGGCGATCACCCGCGGATATCCGTAATCGGGCAACTGCTGATCCTGCTGGACAAGGAATCGAGCCCCCCGCACCAGCAAGACGATGAAGATCGGGAACACCAGGGTCATCGCCGCACAGCGCCGGACATACCCGACCCCGAAGTACTCCGCGACGTCATGAGCGACATTGCGATGCTCGACCTCCTCGGCACCGTGCCAGCGGAACAGATCGAGCATCCGCGGGTCGCCCCCGAACTTCTCCAGGTCGGCGTTGAGAATCCAATCGCCGAGCCAGGCGAAGAAATGCTCGAGACAGGCGATGAAGGCGACCCGTTCGACCAGCATCTGCCGACCCGCGCGATCGTCGCCACCGCGCGATCCCAGCGAGATACGGAACAGGTATTCCATCTGCTTCACATACGGGGCGATGTCGACACCGTGCCCGACGAACACATCCTCGAGCACCTTCGCGTGAGTCTGCGCGTGCATCGATTCCTGCCCGATGAAACCGAGCATGTCCTCGCGCAGTTTCGCGTCCTTGACGTAGGGCAATGCCTCGCGATAGGTCTCGATGAACATGCGCTCGCCCTCGGGCAGCAGCATGTTCAACGCACTGATCAGGTGACTGGCGATCGGCTCTGCCGACATCCACTGCAGGTCAACACCCGACCAGTCGAAAGCGACATTACGGGCATGCAACGCCACAACGCCCGGATCAGTGTCCGGGACTTCTCTCCCCCAAGGAAATAACTTCATCGGTACTCCTCGATCAACCGCGCACGAACCTCCGTGCACCAGGTCGCGACGTTGCGCCCCACTCGGTAGTCCCGATGATACAACTATCCATAACTTTACGTAACACCTAAATCTGTCACTTCGCTTCACCGAAGATCGCCAGCGCGACCGGCGCCGCCACCAGCAACGCGCACATCACGGCATTGACCGCCTTGTGCTCGGCCAGAATCCCGACGTATTCGCGCAGGATGGCGCTGGGCAGGTAGTAGCGCGCGGTCGGCGCGCCGACGGCCTGGGCGTCGAGCCCGACCGAGCGGGCGAGCAGCGCGGTGCGCAGCACATGAAAGTTGCTGGTGACCAGCAGGATGCGGCTCTCGATCCCGCGCCGGGCGAGCAATTCCCGGCTGAACAGCAAGTTCTCGCGGGTGGTCGTCGAGCGGTCCTCCCGCAGGATCTCCTCGTCGGGCACGCCGTGTTCGACCAGGTAGGCGGCCATCGCGGTGCTTTCGGCGACCTTCTCGTCGGAACCCTTGCCGCCGCTGGTGATCAGCAGCGGCGACGGACCGTGCGCACGGTCGGTACGCCAGATACCCAGCGCTCGGTCGAGCCTGCTCGCCAGCAGCGGCGGGACCCGGTCACCGAGCAGACCGGAGCCGTGCACCACGATCGCGACGGCGTCGTCGGTGCGGGTCACCCAGCTGTAGACGACCGAATAGAACAGGAACGCGACCAGCACGAAGCCGAGGTAGGCGGCGACGAGCACGACCGCGAGCAACAACACCCCGAACACCGTCCATTCCGCGATCACCGCCACCACCAGCAGTGCGTACGGAATCAGCAGCGCGACACCGAGTCCGAACGAGAGCAGGTTCGCCAGGCGCACACCCTCGCGGCGCGACATCACCACGCCGTTGAGCATCAGCAGTCCGGCCAGCACCAGCACCAGCAGCGGCGACAACGCGAGCGCGAAGAAGACGAGCAGTTCGGGCCCGGCCCCTTCGGCGCCCGAGCCGATCAGCGCGGCGCCGGCACACAGAATTCCGAGCAGCAGCAACACGCCGTTGCTGAATCGGCGCCGCTCCTGACGGAAGCGCAGCGCGAACACACCGAGCAGAACCACACCTATCGCCAGCAAGATCACCAGCTTCACCCTAGTGAGCAATCAACGCTCGACGGTGGACCGCCGCCTCAGCAGTACACCGGGATCCCACCGTCGCCCGCGACCTCGGGTCAGCGGGTAGCAGGCGAAACCGATGGCGGCCGCGCTCGCATGCCCGATATCGGTGAAGGTGCGGTCGATGAAGATCGGCGGAACCACCACCGCGAGCACCGCGACCACGTACACCCAGCGCCACGGCGTCACGAACCGATAGGCGAGCACCGCGGCGACACCGGCCAGCCCGTAGCTGACGCCCACATCGAGGATGTACATCGCCCGTTCGGGCGCGTCCTCGCTGCGGATCGCCCACAGCACCACGCCCTGGCTGAGATAGGTGGCGCCCACGTGCGCGAGCACGACGACCACGAGCCAGCGCAGCGTGCCGAGCCAGCGTTCGGCATTGGCGTGAAAGAGCGTGAACAGCACTGCGTAGGCGAGCCATCCGCCGCCGTCGGTCCAGAACGCGCTGGTGATCAGCACCCGCAGGGGATCTTGACCGAGGTGGTGCAGGTTGGTCGACCGGTGATCGAGCCACTGTCTGGCTTCATCGGGTGGGAGGAGATCGATGATCACCGTCGTGACGGCGAGGGCGGTCAGCCACAGATAGGTGCCGGGCGCGCTGCGGATCCACCGCCATAGGCGGTTCGCCGTCCTGCCCGGTACGCCCACCAGAACAGTGTGCCAGGCAAGAATTGCCAGGGCATTGCTGTCGTCCTGTTTCCTCGGCCGATCCCCGGGTAGGCGTCCACCACAGGCGACATCCCGAGACGACAGGAGCAGCCGATGCCCCAGCAAGCGTGGAGCGACAAGCGCGAACGTCAGTACAAAGACATCAAGAAATCTTGAGCGCGACCGTGGCCGCAGCGAGAAAAGGGCTGAGGAAATCGCCGCGCGGACGGTCAACAAGACCCGCGCCGAGCACGGCGAGACCAAGGGATCGGGCAAGTCATCGCGATCCGGCAGTGCCGCGCAGCGACGTGGCGGTCAGCAGGCCAAGGGCAGCGGCAAGACCCGCGATCAGCTCTATGAGGAGGCCCGGCGCCGCAATATCGACGGCCGCTCCAAGATGAACAAGCAGGAACTGGCCAGCGCCCTCGGCCGCGGCTGAACCCGGGTTCGCCATGCAGCGACGCCGTCACCTGCGCCCATCTCGCGGCGGGCGCAGGCGCCGACGTTTACCCGGGTGCCCGACTTATCGATCGTCTCGTGGTCTGCCGGGCGGCTGGTCGAGCCGGGTCACCAGCCGGGATCGGTGTCGAGGGGGACGTTGATCCAGCTCGGGCGGGACGGGTCCAGCTCGAGGTGCTGGGTGCGCAGGCCGCTTTCGTTCAGCAACGGGCGCAACGGGATTCCGCTGGGGAAGTTGCCCGCGAAGATGTCGACGCGCAGGCGGTGGCCCGGCAGCAGGACACCGTCGGTGGCGCGGATTCCGATGTCGATCGTCGTCGGCTCGCCGGGCACGATCGGCTGACGGGTATCCAGGGTGAGGTACGGATACGGGTCGGTGTAGTCGCCGTTCGGCGAGCGGGTCGCCTTACCTTCGTCGATCGCGCGCAGTGACGCTGTCAGCTGGCCCTGCGACCAGACCGTCGAAGTGCCGTCCGGCGCTACATCATTGACGGTCACGGTCCAGTAGCCGTCGGTGGCGTCGAGCACGGTGTTCAGGTGTGCGGCGATCGCCCCGGAGATCCTCGTCGGCTGGGTCACCGGCGCCGTGGTGAAGGTGAGCGCGGCACCCTCGCTGATCCGGGCGTCCTTCGCGCAGATATCGGGTAGCGGCACCAGTCCGGCTGTGCCCTGCGCGGCATCACGCGAGCAGATGGTGGTCAGGCTCGGGTCCACCGAAACACGCTGTGCGGCACCAGGAGCGGTGCGCAGGCTGCCGTCGTGGCGAGCGCCCGGCGCGGTGCCGGAGGAGGCCGCGTCGAGATACATCCGCCGGTACTGCATGCCGGGCCGCGGGAAGGCGACGTCGGTGGTCCACTGGTCACTTCCCTGCTGCCACAACGTGACCGGGTCGTAGCGGTCGATGCCGTTGTCGATGCCCTTGAGCCACTTGTCGAACCACGCGCGCTGCAACGATTCCAGTGGCGCGGGCGCCCCCGGCTGGCCCATGCCCGAGCTCACCGTCACGTGGTAGACGTCGTCCATGACGAGCTTCTTCTGCTCGGCCGGCACGTTCACCGCGTTGTAGATGCGCGGGGTGGAGTAGGTGAAGATGTCGTGCCAGCCGCCGTAGAGGAAGGTCGGCACCTGCACCTGTTCGGGCGAGCTGACCCAGGCCTTCCGCAGTGGGCTCTCGTCGTCGAGGATCGCGGCCATCTCCGGCGGGATCTGCTCGATGCTCGGCGTGGTCAGCGCGGCGATGAGCACATTGAAGAAGGTGAACGGGTCGCGCACCCGGTCGCGCAGCCAGACCCAGTCGAATTTGCCGGTGAGCACAGACACCATGTCGGGCAGCAGTTTCGCGCCGTCGACAGCGAGCAGCCAGGCCGGAATGAACCCGATCCCGAGCGCGCCACCGGGGGCCGCGACATCGCGGATCAGGTCGCTACCGGGCACGACCGGGAAGATCGCCTTGAGCGCTTCCGGATGACGCTGCGCGGTCTGCAGTTGGTTGATCCCCGAGTAGGAGATGCCGCTCATCCCGATCTTGCCGTCGGACCAGCCCTGCTTCGCCGCCCAGTCGACGACTTCCACGCCGTCGAGTTGCTCGCGTTCACCGAACACCTGCCAGGTGCCCTGCGAGAAGCCGGTGCCGCGCACGTCGACGACCACCTGGGTGTAGCCACCGCGGATCAGGTTCCGGTCGACGCCGAAGGTGCGGGCCGCGCCGCCGGGCAGCGCGTTCATCATGTCGCTGAGACTGCTGAAACCGAACGGCGTGAAGTCCAGGTTCTGCAGCACCGGCATCAGCAGATCCGACAGGCCGGGCACCGCGAGTGCCGAGTCCGCGATGTTGGTGACCAGCTTGGTGTAGGGGGTCATGTTGACGATGGTGGGTGTCGGCTCGGCGACCGGCTGACCGTCCGCACCGGCTGGGTGATAGACGTTGGCTTTCAATACGGTGCCGTCACTCATCGTGATCGGCACGTCCCACTCGATGAAGACGTTGGGGTATTGCTGCGGACCGTTATGGGTGGCGATGAACTGAGCGTCGAGACCCTCGGCGTTCGGCGATGCCTGGCCGACCGGTGCGGATGCGACGGCGCCTGCCAAGACAACGACGGATGCGACCAGCGCAGCCAGCCGCCCGCGATGTGTGATCATGCTTCGGTTCACCCCTCGACCATCGGGAACCACAACGTTCCCGTACCGGGAAGTAACGTAGCGTGGGTCACGTTCGATCGCAAGAACATGTTCTGGGCAATCCTCGATCGGCGCCCGCGCGCACCACGCGGCCGCCGCCTGACAGAATTGGCACTGTGACAGCGCCCGAACTCGACGACGGCCGCCGATACCGTGGCGCCGCACCGGGACAACGTCAGCAGGAACGCCGCGCCCGGCTGATCGAAGCGGCTACCGACGCCTTCGGCACCGACGGCTACCGCAACAGCACAGTCACCACGATCTGCGCGGCGGCAGGCGTCGGCAAACGCTACTTCTACGAATCCTTCACCGACAGTGAGGATCTGCTGCTCGAGGTGTACCGCGAGACCGCCGCCAGGATGATCGAGGCGATCCATACCGGCCTTCGCGAGACCGACGCCGACATCGACACCCAGGTGCACGTCGCCCTGACCGCGTACTTCCAGCTCATCCTCGACGACCCACGGGTGCCCCGGATCGCGTTCTTCGAGATCCTCGGCGTGAGCCCCGCCGTCGACCGGGCCTACCACAGCGTTCTCGACGCCATCGTCGACATCTGCTTTGCCCTGTTCACCCCGCACGTCGACCTGGAAACCCATCCCGCCGTCAGCGTGCGCACCGTGCTGCTCGGCCTGGTCGGCGCCATCGTGATCATCGCCCAGAAGTGGGTGCTCGACGAATACCGCCAACCGCTGACCGATGTCGTCGACAGCGCGTGCCTGGTGGTCAACGCGGTGCTGACACGGATCGGCCCGGACGGCAGGTAAGGACGTCAACTCGATTAGGCGCCGACCCGTTGATCGACGTCGTCTCCGGGTAACCGTGGAATATGACGACTCACGAGAACCGCCAACTCGACGAGGTCATCGAGCGGTTGATCATCCGATACCCGACCATCGCACCCGCCGAGCTGGCCGACATCGTGCACAAGGTCTACGACGCGTTCGGGAAAGTGCACATCCGCGACTATGTTCCGTTGCTCGTGGAGCACCACGTGAAGGAAGAACTCGGCAGTCCGACAGGAGAGATCCCACCCATCCCGGACTGATCGGGCGGGCGGGCCCGCTAGCGTTGACGTAGACCACGCCAACCATGAGGAGGTCCGCATGCCAGACACCGTTCGCGGAGTCATCGCCCGCGCGAAGAACGCGCCGGTCGAAACCGTCGACATCGTAATTCCCGATCCGGGACCTCACGATGTGGTCGTCCGCGTCCAGGCTTGCGGGGTGTGCCACACCGACCTGCACTATCGCGAGGGCGGGATCAACGACGAGTTCCCGTTCCTGCTCGGTCACGAGGCCGCCGGAGTGGTCGAGTCCGTTGGCGCCGCCGTAACCCATGTGTCCGAGGGTGACTTCGTCGTCCTCAACTGGCGCGCGGTCTGCGGCGAATGCCGTGCGTGTCGACGCGGGCGCCCCTGGTACTGCTTCGACACCCACAACGCCAGCGTCCCGATGACGCTCACCGACGGCACACCGCTCACCCCGGCGCTCGGGGTAGGCGCGTTCGCCGACAAGACCCTCGTGCACGAAAAGCAGTGCACCAAGGTCGATTCCGAGACCGACCCGGCCGTCGCCGGTCTGCTCGGCTGTGGCGTGATGGCCGGGATCGGTGCCGCCATGAACACCGGGAACGTCTCGCGCGGCGACAGCGTCGCGGTGATCGGCTGTGGCGGCGTGGGTGACGCGGCCATCGCCGGTGCGCGTCTCGCCGGTGCGGGCACGATCATCGCCATCGACCGTGATCAGCAAAAGCTGGACTGGGCCAAGGACTTCGGTGCCACCCACACCATCGACGCGACCAGCGAAGACGTGGTCGAGCGGATCAAGGAACTCACCGGCGATTTCGGTGCCGATGTGGTGATCGACGCGGTCGGCCGCCCGGAAACCTGGCAGCAGGCGTTCTACGGGCGCGACCTGGCGGGCACGGTCGTCCTCGTCGGTGTCCCGACACCGGACATGAAGTTGGAGATGCCGCTCATCGACTTGTTCTCGCACGGCGGCGCGCTGAAATCGTCCTGGTACGGCGACTGTCTGCCCGAACGCGACTTCCCGATGCTCATCGATCTCTTCCGTCAGGGCCGACTGCCGCTGGACCGGTTCGTCACCGAGCGGATCGGCATCGACGGGGTCGAGCAGGCGTTCGCCGCGATGGCCGAGGGCAAGGTGCTGCGTTCGGTGGTGGTCTGGTGACCCGCATCGAAAGAGTGGTCACCTCGGGCACTTTCGCGCTCGACGGTGGCAGCTGGGATGTCGACAACAATGTGTGGCTCATCGGTGACGACGACGAGGTGCTCGTCATCGATGCCGCCCATAACGCCGACGCCATCGCCGACGCGGTCGGGAACCGTCAGGTCACCGCCATCCTGTGCACCCACGGCCACAACGACCACGTGACCGTCGCCCCGGAACTGGCCGAGCGCCTCGACGCTCCCGTCCTCCTCCACCCCGGTGACGAGCCACTCTGGCGCATGACCCACCCGAGTGCCGACTACCGTTCCCTGGCGGACACTGCGCGAATCACCGTGGCGGGCATCGATATCGACATCCTGCACACCCCCGGCCACTCCCCCGGCTCGGTCTCGCTGCATGTCCCCGATCTCGCGGCCCTGTTCACCGGCGACACCCTTTTCGCCGGTGGCCCCGGCGCCACCGGCCGCTCGTTCTCCGACTTCGACACGATCATCGATTCGATCCGGGATCGCCTGCTCACCCTCCCCGAGGAGACAACGGTCCACACCGGCCACGGCGACACCACCACCATCGGCACGGAGCGGCCCGCGCTCGCGGACTGGATCGCCCGCGGACACTGATCACTGAACCGGCCCGCCGGTCACCAGGCTCTCCTGTGCGTTTTCTCGCCCGGAAATCCAACCGGAGAGCCTGGTGATCTCGATCGTGTGCGGATAGTCGATTACCGCACTGACTTCCGCGAAACCCCCACCCGTGAACCTCAGTCACGAAGATCGGCCACGGACTCCTGGTAGGCCACGGCCGCGCGCGCGAAATAGTCGAAGAGCACTTCGCGCTGCGCCGGGGTATAGCTCGCGATGATCTCGCCGATCCGGCGCCGGGCGGGGGCAAGTACCTTGTCCAACTCGGCAGGCTGGTCGATCGGTTCGACGATGACCTTACGCCGGTCGCTCAGGTCGGCACCGCGGCGCACGTATCCGGCCTGCTCGAGGCGGTCGACGAGACGGGTGGTCGGGCCGGTGGTGAGTCCGGTACGAGTGCCGAGTTCCCCCGGTGTCATCGCACCGTTCAGCTCGAGGATATTCAGTGCGTAGAGGTCGGTCGCGTGCAGATCGACCGCCTTCGCGCCCGCCTGAGCATGCAGCACCACCGAACTCAGGTACCGGCGAAAGATCGCGCTCGGGTCGTCGTCGGGTGTAGACATCCTGGCCTCTCACTTCGTCCACGCAGACACTTCGTCGTCAATGATAGATCTTGTCCGCAGGTTCATGAGGGGCAACAACGCTGTCAGTGCGTCGGTCGCCTGAGTCGCGGGTTCGACTTCCACCAAGGGTGCACAGATGCCACCCCCCGGGTTAGCTGGGTGATACCCGCGGGCACTATCTCCACCGGCACAGAGAGCGGATAGTCATAGTCATCCCCTATGACTTTCTCCCCTGTGAAGGAACGGCCGCATGCAGCCCAGTTACGTGCACCACGTCAGGCACCAGGTTCACACGTACGGAGAGACACGCTCCTACACCTACCTGCGTGAGGCCGGGCGCGAGCTGGTCGAGGAGATCGTCACCTACCCCGAACTCGATCGCGACGCCAGGGCGCTCGCCGCGTGGCTGGCCGACCGCCCGGAATCGGCGGAACCCGTCGTCCTGCTCTACCTGGACGGTATGGCTTTCCTGCGGGCCTTCCTCGGCTGCCTCTACGCGGGCGTCATCGCGGTGCCCGCGCCGCTGCCCCACGATGAGCGCAGCACCCAACGGGTGGCCGGCATCATCGCCGACTCCGGTGCCCGCTTGGTTCTCACCACCGCCAACTTCCAGCCGATGGTCGCCGCGGCCACGACCGCGGCGGTGGTGGCCACCGACGAGCAGCTCGGTGACCCCGATGCGTGGCGCCTGCCCGATATCGACACCGGGACCATCGCGTTCCTGCAGTACACGTCCGGCTCGACCGGCACGCCGAAGGGCGTCGTCGTCACCCACGGCAACCTCCTGCACAACGAGGCCGCGATCTCCACGTCGATCGGGATCAGCGACGCCTCGACCGGCGTCACCTGGATCCCGCAATTTCACGACATGGGCCTGATCGGATCGCTGCTCGCCTCGATCTACGCCGGCGCGAACCTGGTGTTCATGTCGCCGACCACCTTCCTCAAACGCCCCGTGCGCTGGCTGCAGACGATCGACAAGTACCGCGCAACCTGCACCGCCGCCCCGAACTTCGCCTATGAACTGATCACCAAGCGCGTCACCGACGAGCAATTGGCCGCCCTCGACCTGTCCACCCTCGAGGTGGCGTTGTGCGGCGCCGAACCGGTCCGCGCACGGACCATCGCCGCGGTGCGCGAACGGTTCGCCCCCGCTGGGTGGCGCCCGACCGCACTGCTGCCCGCCTACGGCCTGGCCGAGGCGACGCTGCTGGCCACCGCCGCAGCGATCGACGCGCAGCCGCAGATCGTCGACGGTACCGACAGCGTGCTGGTCGGTTGCGGCAAGGCGGCGCCCGGCCTCACCGTCCGCGTCGTCGACCCGCACACCGGGCAGCAGGCCGGCGACGACGCCGTCGGCGAGATCTGGATTCGCGGCGACAGCGTCGCCGCGGGCTACTGGAACCGGCCCGAGGAGACCCGCCACACCTTCGACGCGTATCTCGGCGCCGAAGGGCCGTTCCTGCGCACCGGCGACCTCGGAATGCTGCGCGGCGGCGAACTGTTCGTCACCGGACGGCTCAAGGACCTGCTGATCATCAACGGCCGAAACCTGTACCCGCAGGATGTCGAGGAAGTGGTGGAGCAGCTGCACCCCGCGCTCACCACCGGCGTCGCCGTCTCCGTCGAGGCCGGTGGCCGGGAGCGACTCGTCGTCGTGCAGGGGGTCAAGACAGCGATGCTGCGCGGTACCACCCTCGCCGAGCTGACCTCGACGATCAAGATCGCGGTCGCTCGCGGTTTCGATGTGCCCGCCCCGAGCGTCGTCCTCATCGAAAGCCGATCCGTGCACCGCACCACCAGCGGCAAAGTCCAACGGGCCTCGATGCGCGAGGCCTTCCTCGACAACACCATCGCGACCGTCCTGCACGAAGATCTCGAACCGGCCATGAGCCGATCATCGACCGCGACCCGCTGAGGAGCCGAAACATGTTCAGCACCACCATCACCCACTCCACGACGATCCAGGACTGGCTCATCGAGCGCGTCGCCGACTACACCGAACGCGCACAGCACCAGGTGGACCCGACGATCCCGCTCGCCGAACTCGGCATGGACTCGGTGTCGGCGGTGGCCCTGTGCGGCGAGATCGAAGACCGTTGGATGCTCGACATCGACCCGACCCTGGTCTTCGAATACCCCACCATCACGGCCATCTCCGCCTACCTCGCCGCGGAAACCGCCGTCGCGGCATGACCGACATCGCTGTCGTCGGCCTCGACTGCCGCTTCCCCCACGCCGCCGACCCGGCGCGGTTGTGGCAGCTGCTGATCAACGGTCGCGACGCGATCTCGGAAGTACCGTCGAGCCGCTGGAACGCCGACGACTTCCACGACCCGACCGGCGCGCCCGGCACCATCAACACCCGCAGCGGCGGATTCATCGACGACGCCGACGCGTTCGACCACGAATTCTTCGGCATCACCTCCCACGAGGCCGAGTCGATGGACCCGCAACAACGCCTGCTGCTGCAGGCCACCTGGCGAGCCTTCGAGGACGCCACGCTCGATCCTCGCGCGCAGTCCGGCTCGCGGACAGGGGTTTACGTCGGCGTGATGGCCAACGAATGGGCCAACCTGCAGATGAGCGACTACGCCGCGATCACCCCGCAGCACGGATCCGGCAACGGCTACTTCATGACCGCCAACCGGCTGTCCTACCAGTTCGACCTCGCGGGGCCGAGTATCGCGGTCGACACGGCATGCTCGTCGTCACTGGTCGCGGTGCATCTCGCGTGCGCCGCACTGGCGGCGGGCGATTGCGACCAGGCTGTCGCCGGCGGCGTGAATCTCGTGCTGACTCCGGCCGTCGGCGTGTTCTACACCCAGGCTGGGCTGTCGGCGCCGGACGCGCGGTGTAAACCGTTCAGCGGCAACGCCGATGGGATCGTGCGCGGGGAAGGCGTCGCGGTGCTCGTCCTGCGCCGCCTGGCCGACGCCGAGGCCGCGGGGCTGCCGATCTACGCGGTGATCAAGGGCAGCGCGGTCAATTCCGACGGGCGCAGCAACGGCATCACCGCGCCGAACCGGTGGGCCCAGCAGACGGTGATCGGTGCGGCCTATCAGCGGGCCGGGGTACGTGCCGATGACATCGACTTCATCGAGGCGCACGGCACCGGAACTGTTCTCGGCGACATGATCGAAGTCAAGGCGTTGGGCAAGCTGCACGCGAACAACCGGGCGCGGCCGTGCGGCATCGGATCCATCAAGGGCAACCTCGGCCACACCGAGGGCGCCGCGGGTGTCGCCGGGCTCATCAAAGCCGTCCTCAGCCTGCACCATGGTGTCGTCCCGCCGTCGAGGTTCGCCGATCAGGAGAATCCGCGCCTGCAGATGGCGCAGCAAGGCCTGCGTCTACTGGCCGATCCCCTGCCCCTCGACGGACCCGCGCTCTGTGGTGTGAGCAGCTTCGGCCTGGGCGGCACGAATGTGCACATGGTGCTGGCGAGCGCAAGGACCGCCGCAACGCCCGCGGCATCGGGGGTGGGAGTGCTCACCCTTTCGTCGAACACCGAAGACGGGCTACGGCGCAACGCGATTCGGATGTCCGAGGCATTGCGGTCGTTGCCGCAGAACCACTTTGCCCAGTTCTGTTGGACCAGCAATCAGGTGAAGTCGTCGGGCCGCTACCGGCTCGCCGTCGTCGCCGACGACCGCGACGAGGCGATCGCGCAGTTGCGCGCCGATGCGACATCCGGTGACGGTGCGCGCGAACACGTGGGCAGGCCGCGTCGCGAACTTCAGGGCCTCGCGCGGCCGGTGCGTGTCGGCTGGATGTTCACCGGCCAGGGGTCGCAATTCCCCGGGATGGGGCGCACTCTGCACGAGGCGAGCCCCGGGTTCCGGCGCGCGCTCGAGCTGGTCGACGCCGCCATGGCCGACCACCTCGGCCGCTCGGTCCAGGAGCTACTGCTCGACGAGCACGCCGACCTCGACCCCACCGCGCTCGCCCAACCCGCGATCTTCGCCATGGAATACGCCATCGCCAAGACGCTCGCCGACCTGGGCGTGCGGCCCGCGTGGCTGATCGGGCACAGCATCGGCGAATTCGCGGCCGCCGCGGTGGCGGGCGTCTTCGATCTCGACGACGCCTGCAAACTGGTCACCGCGCGGGGGCGGCTGATGCAACGTCTGCCCGCCGGCGGCGCGATGCTGGCCGTGCGCTCAACGCCAGAACGGATCGCCGACCTGCTCAGCGCCGAACCCGCTGTGGTGCTCGCCGCCGTCAACGGCCCGGAAGATCTCGTTCTCTCCGGCGACGCCGAGGCGCTCACCCGCATCCGTTCGGCGCTGCGCACGCGTTCGGTGATCGCGAAGCCGCTCACCGTGTCACACGCGTTCCACAGTCCGCTGATGGCGCCGATGCTGGCCGAGTTCGAGGCCGTCGCCAGTACCTGCGCCTACCGCGCCGCCGCCCTGCCGATCTACTCGACCGTGCACGGCCGACCGCTCGACCCCGACGAGGTGATGGATGCCGAATACTGGACCGAACACGTCCGCGCCACAGTCCGTTTCGGCGACGCCGTGCAGGCCGCGCTCGGTACGGACCCGACGCACCTCGTCGAGATCGGACCCCGCCGCGTCCTCGCCGCGTCGGCGCGCAAGATCAACCCCGAACTAGACGCCCGCTACCTGTCTCCGAGCCCCGGCCCGAGCGCGACCGGCGAGGAACTCGCCGCTACTGTCGCCGCGCTCTACTGCGACGGTCTCGACCCCGTGTGGAACGAACTCTACGAACCCGCACAGCGCGTGCGTCGGCGTCTGCCGGTGTACGAGTTCTCCGTCGCGCACCGATTCTGGGTGGAGCCACCCGCTGTCAGCGAAGTCGGCGCCTCGGCGCGCACACCGAAATCCGCACCGGCGCAAGCAGATACCGAGGGAACAATGATCGACCCACTGATCGCACTCTTCCGTGAACAGAACGCGGTGCTGGCCGGCCTGCTGGCGGCACCGGCCGAGGCACGTGGCCCACACCTCGACACCGGCACCGCGCGCCGCGATCCCACCCCGGACGCCGTCGCGGGCATCGTCCGCGCGGAACTGGCCAGGGTCAGCGGATTTCCCGCCGACCGGCTGCACGACACCCGGACACTCGGGGACGGCCTCGGACTCGATTCGCTCATGCTGACCGACCTGTTCGCCGGTCTGGCACGCAAACTCCCCGGCACGACCATCGACCCGACCCGCATCACGGGGACAACGACACTGGGCGACATCATCGCGCACCTGACCGGTCAGCTCACCGATTCGCCCGCCGAGGGAAACGCGCCGGCGCCCCGCACGCCCGAAACCACCACTCCCACAACCGAAACCAGACCGACCACTGTCGCCCCCGAATACCGGATCGCCGACTTCGCCGAGGTGCGGGCCATCGCCGACCGGCTCGCAGGCGGCGAAGCGCTCGGCCTGGCCAACCCGTATTTCCTGATCAACGACGGCGTCACCAGGGATACCTCGTTCATCGGCGGCAACCAGGTGGTCAACTTCGCCAGCTACAACTACCTGGGGATGTCGGGCCACCCCGCGGTCGTCGCCGCCGTTCAAGACGCCGTGGCCCGCTACGGCAGCTCGGTCTCGGCCAGCCGACTGCTCTCCGGCGAGAAGCCGATCCATCGTGAACTCGAGGCCGAACTGTCCGCCCTGCTCGGCACCGAGGACGCGATCGCGCTGGTCGGCGGTCATTCGACGAACGTGACGATCATCGGTCATCTCGTCGGAGGCCAAGACCTGGTGATCCACGACAGCCTGGCGCACGACAGCATCCTGCAGGGCTGCCAACTGTCCGGCGCGACCCGCAGACCGTTCCCCCACAACGACCACGCCGCCCTCGACGCGTTGCTGACCGAAATCCGTCACCAGTACCGCCGAGTCCTGATCCTCATCGAAGGCGTCTACAGCCAGGACGGTGACATCCCCGATCTGCCCGCGATCATCGAGATCAAGAACAAGCACCAGGCACTGCTGATGATCGACGAGGCGCACAGCGTCGGGGTGCTCGGCGAGACCGGCGGTGGCATCGGCGAATACTTCGATGTCGACCGCGGCGACGTCGAACTGTGGTCCGGCACGATGTCGAAAGCGCTCGCGGGCTGCGGTGGCTATGTGGCCGGCAGCGCTGACCTGATCCGGTTCCTGAAATACACCACCCCCGGCTTCG
This sequence comes from Nocardia sp. NPDC058480, assembly GCF_042720495.1. Taxonomy (NCBI): domain Bacteria; kingdom Bacillati; phylum Actinomycetota; class Actinomycetes; order Mycobacteriales; family Nocardiaceae; genus Nocardia; species Nocardia sp. NPDC058480. The sequence continues at coordinate 94,737 of NZ_JBHXMN010000007.1, forward strand.
TCTACAGCGTCGGAATGACACCGATGAACGCCGCCGCCTCCCTGGCCGCGATGCGGCTGTTGCGGGCCGACCGCGAGCCACTCGACCGCCTGCGACGCAACTCGGAACTCTTTCTGCGCCTTGCCCGCGAGGCAGGCATCAATACCGGCGACAGCCGCAACACCCCGATCATCCCGTGCATTGTGGGCGACTCGATGAAGACGCTGAAACTGTCCACCGCGCTGTTGCGCCGCGGGATCAACGTCAATCCGATTCTGTACCCGGCCGTCCCGGAAGACCTGGCCCGACTCCGCTTCTTCGTCACGGCCTGCCACACCGAAGCTCAGATCCGCGACACCGTCACCACCCTTGCCGAGGAACTCGCCCTGATTTCCGCGCAGGACCTCGTCGACCACTAGGCCCGATCCAGTCCGGGTGGCCGACCCGATGACAGGGTCATGGGCTGGGCCATTGCTCCGACGAACCGTGAACCTGCTGGCGGGGTGGCGCTACGGGCAGGACAGCAGCCGATCGTCCCCCACCTGCGAGCGCCCCGCCCGTCAGGACCAAACCACCCACGAAGAGCGCGGCACCGATCAGCACGACATCACTGATGAGTTCGGCTGTTCGTTCTCGGACGGGCCCGGTGTCTTCGCCGGCAGTGTGGTTGGACATGGAGTCCCAATAGCCCCACGTGCATTCCTGCTTTTCTGGGTAGTCGCGATGCGCTTCGCAGCTCCAACCCAGATCTCGCGTCGATTGGGCCGAGTCGTCGCGCAGATCATGCTGCGCCATATAGGCGAAACACATCATCACGGCCCCGGCCATCGCAAGGAGAAGGCCGAAAATTCCCGCTGTCGCCCTCATGCCCAACCCCTTCAGAAAAATTCACAGCACCCGCCACCCGATTGCGTTGGTGGAGGACGGTGTATGTCCCCATTTGAAATATGTCCCGATTCGAACACGAGCCAGAATACGGCGGCCCGAATGTGTTGCATATCAACATGTTCCAACTTTCCGCCGTAGCCTATCCCATGCCTTCACCATCTGATGGTGAGCGGCCGGGTCGGCTTGTCCACCGGACGGATCGTCCTTTTCGGATAAGCCGGGCTGCCACCGGGCCCGCCGCTCAGCCTGCCCGGTCGATACGGGAGATGCAGAAACCGTTCGCGGCATGGTCGAGGGTGAGGTCGACCGACGACGTCGCACCCTCGGAGCTGGTCACCGGCGCGCTGACGGTCACGACCGAGCCTGCGGAGCCGCGGACCGTGAGCGCCTTGTCCTCGAAGTGCCGCACGCCGGACAGCGTGGTGCCCGGTTGGGCGCCGTTGCACAGCAGTGGGTAGTCCGGTTCCACGTCGGCCGGGTTCACCGGATCACCGACCACCCGGCTCAGATAGCGCTCGACGGTGTAGCGGGCCTGCTCGTCGGTGAGCCGGGTCGCCGACCGGTCGCTGACGATCGGGCAGCCGTAGTCGGACCGTAATTCGCTGGGGCGCAAGCTGACCTGGAGCGCGTCGTTCTGCCAGTACGGTCCGAATGGCCCGAGGACGCCAGGGCGGCGCACCGCATCGGTGATCTGCTCGACGTCGCCGTACATCCGGGGAATCTCCGCGGGCGACTGGGTCCAGCACTTGCGGATCAGCGCGCTCGTATCACCGGCGAGGACATCGTCGAGCCAGGGACGCAGGGCCGGCGCCGCCCTCGAGCTGTTCGGGACGGCACCGATCTGCGCGACGGGCGTTGTCGCCTCCGCCCCGCCCCGGTCCTTGGCAGTCAGCACGGCGATCGCGGTCACCCCGGCCACCACCGCCACGCCGCCCACCGCGAGCAGGGCTTTCCTCGTCCGCGACGTGCCGGGAGCACGCGGTGGTGTGGGTCGCGTATCTCCCTGCAGCACAGCGGTATCCCCCACTACCCGCCTGCCGGTGAAGGCCGCGATCGCCGCGTCGGCGAGCTCACCACAGCTGGCGTACCGGTCGTCCGGGTTCTTCGCCATCGCCCGCGCGATCACCGCGTCCAGCGCGAACGGCAATGCCGGATTACCCGCCGTCGGGCGTGGCGGCGGTTCGATCAGATGCGCGCTGATCAACGCGGCCGGACTCTCCCGCTGGTACGGAACGAACCCGGTGAGCAGCTCGTAGAGGGTCCCGCCGAGGGCGTACACATCGGTGCGCACGTCGAGCGGCTGCCCCTCGAGCTGTTCGGGCGCCGCGTACGCGAGGGTGCCGAGCACCGATCCCGCGGACGTGAGACTGGTCGTCTCCCCCATACTGCGAGCGATCCCGAAGTCGGTGACCAGTACTTCGTCGGTGCCGTCGTCGGCACGCGCGATCAGCAGGTTCGCCGGTTTGATATCGCGATGCAGCAGCCCCTGCCGATGCGCGTAGTCCAGCCCCTTGGCCGCCTCGGCGACAATGTGAACCGCGCGCTCCGGCGTGAGCACCGACAACCCCTGACGCAGCAACTGCGCCGCGTCGAGCCCATCGACGAACTGCATCGCGATCCACAACCGATCGCCATCGACCCCGCGATCGAAGATCTGCACCACATTCGGATGCCGCAGCCGCGCAGCCAGATCGGCCTCACGCTCGAACCGCGCCCGAAACGTCGGCTCCACCGCCAGCCGCGCATCGAGCACCTTCACCGCGTCCCGGCGCGGCAGTCGCGGATGCTGAGCCAGATAGACCGCTCCCATCCCCCCGCCACCGACCCTGCGCTCGATGCGGTACCCCGCAAGGATCGCCCCCGGCCCGAACTCCATCACAGCTCCTTCGCACCACCCATGTGACTGCGATCAGGCTATCCGCCCCGGTCCACCCCTGCCGCAAGAGCACGTCAGCGTCTGTTGCGACATCAACCGGGTCAGCCGAGGCATTTCCGCAAGGTCGAGCGATGATGCGGCGCTGACCAGTTCGCTCACCTGCTAGCGGCGGTCGATCAGCCACAGCAGACGATCAGCGAGGCCGCTCGGCGTGGTGCCGAAGTCGTCCGCACGCGCGTCTCGGGGCCGAGACGGTCGAGGTCGTCAGATCTCTGTGCGCTCGCCCCATTTCGCCATCCAGCTCGCGTTCTCGAGCGAGATGGTGTTCTCGCAGTCCGCGACGAACGCCGCCCACCGGACCCGGTCGGTGGGTGACCCGTCGGTGCGCCACCGATCGAGCCGCCGTCGCAGGCGATCCGCGGTAGCGAGGTAGGTCATCACCAGGAAGTCGTACCGCTTGCCTGCGAGATAGGCCAGCAACGATCCACTCAGCGTGGTCATCACCGCGACCCAGGGCGCGATGCGGCCCGCCGCTTCCACACCGACACCGGTATTGATCGCGGCGACGATCGTAGCCGCGAGGCCGAGGCCGACAGCGGCGCGGCGCAGCCGGGTCGCACGGGTGCTGTAGCAGCGGGCCGCGGGCAGGTAGTAGTCGTCGATCTGGGCCCGTACCCGGTCGTGGACATACTCTTCGGGGTGCATCGATCGTGGCGCCTCGACGGCTTCGGCGCTGGGCGCGAGCATCGGCAACAGGTCCGCTGCCGTCCGCTCGATGCCATCGATATCGGCCAGCAATTGCCCGGATTGTTCCGCGTCACCGGTGGCGCGGAAGGTGAGAATTCGGTGCTTGACACCCTCGGAGACCGCCCGGGCCCGAACCCAGCGGCGGGTCGATTCCGCGGTCAGGTACTGGGCGGTGAGAAACGTCGCCACCGCCAGCGCCACCGCGCCCGACAGCGCCACGATGCGTGTCGGGGTGCCTGCCGAGCGGAGGATGGTCGCGGTCGAGGCCGTGGCGATCGCGCCCCAGCTTCCGAGGAGGAGAACTGCGAGACGCGTTCGATCCAACTGTCGCTTCATCTGGGTAGCGGTGGTCGACCAGCGAGTTCGCCGCTGCCAGAGGGTATTCAGGAAATCGTCGTCGGTAATCATCGGCTATTCCTCCTCGCCGGCGATCGGTAGTCCCTCACACAGCTCGATGTAGTCGATCTCCGAAGAGACCCAGTTCCGCCACGTCTCCCGGCTCATGTTGTGGGTCATCTTGGCGCAGAGTTGCTCGGGCGAGGCAGTCGGCACCGGCCACATCCGGATGGTCTCGTCAACACTCGCGGACATGATCGCAGAACCGTCGGGCGTGAAGTCGACAGCGGTAACTGGGGCGCCGTGCCCGACCAAGGCCGGGCCGATCTGACGGTGCGTCTCCACATCCCACAGTCGCAACACATTGTCGATGCCGACGGTGACGAGTATGCGGCCGTCCGGAGAGAATTGGACCATGCTGGCCGGTCCGTCCTGCCACATGGGTTCGTCGATTTGCCTGCCGGTATCGGTATTCCAGATGCGCACCGATTTGTCTTCGTAGCCGACGGCGAGCAGCTGGCCGTCCGGGCTGAAGGTGGTGCTCTTGACCCATGCTTGCCCGGTCATCGGCTGGCCGACCGGTTGACCGGTGTCTGGGTCCCACAACCGCACCGAGTAGTCGGTGGCGCCGGTGGCGACACGCCGTCCGCCGTTGTCGATAGATACCGTCCGCACAGAGCCATCGTCATGGCGCAGTTCCGGTCCGATCGGACGCATACTCGCCATGTCTCGAATCTGGGCATAACCGTCAGCTCTGATCACCAGCCTGCGCCGGCCGGGATCGTATGTGTGGCCGGTCGTTCCTGGTGGCAGAGCGATCGGCGGCGCGATCGCCGCCCCCGATGCAGCATCCCAAAGCTGAATGTCAGTCAACGCGAGGGACTTGGGGCTGAACCCGGTAGCCGCCACCTGTGTGCCTTCGGCTGTGTATTCCGCGATCTGGAAAATGCCGTGCTCGCCGCGGATCAAGGGCCCGAGCTGCGCACCGGTGGCGGTGTCCCACTGTCGGATAATGCCATCCGTACCGCCAGAGACGATATGCCTGCCATTCGGGCTCACGTCCGCGCCCAACACCTTGGCGCCGTGGTGCATGGTTCGCCCGCCGCCAACCTCCCATTCGCGGACGGTGGAATCCAGGCTGCCGGAGAGAATTCGACCTGAATCGGGGTGAAGCGCGACGCTGGACACGATGAGTTCGTGTCCGTCCAGTGGCTCCCCAAGAGGCCGACCCGCCATGGCATCCCACAGCCGGATCGTCTTGTCATCGCTGGCCGAGGCGATGACAGTGCTGTCGCGACTGTAGGTTACGTATCCTACCGCTGCGGTGTGCTCACGTAGCGGCTCGCCGATCTGCCGGTGGGTTCTTGTATCCCATTGCTGGACATCGAATCCCGCGACCACGAGTCGGTCACCTTTGTGGTCGAAGGAGAGACTGTTCACCGCGCTGTCGGTGTACACGGTCAGCGGCTCGCCCGAGGGTAGTCCGGACTGCGCGTCCCACAAACGGACGGTGCCGCCGAAGTCGCCCGAAGCGATCAGCCCGCCCTCACCGAACGCCACCGAGGTCACCGGCATGGTGTGCTCGGTCATTTCGCCGATCTGCTGGCGCGTGTCGGCATCCCAGAGCCGGACGGTCTTATCTGTACTCGCCGACACGATGTGGCGGCCGTCCGGGCTGAACGCTACGCCCATAACCGGTCCGGTGTGGCCGCGCATTTCGGCACCTACCTGCTGCTGGGACCCGGTGTCCCACAGCCGCACAGTTCGATCCCGACCCGAGGACACGAGGCGGGTACCGTCGGGACTGAACGCGATGCGTATCACCTCAGACTTGTGACCCGCCAACAGAGTACCGATCGGCTTCCAGGTAACGGCGTCGAGGAGTTGGATCTCGCTACCACCAGCGGCCGCGATCCGTTTCCCGTCCGGGCTATAGGCGACACTGGCGACCTCGACCCTGTTCATGTGGACGATTTTGCGGAGTTTGCCTTGCTGGTGAATAGCGTTGAGCAGGGCGAACTCCCGCTTGGTTTCCGTAGGGATGCGATACGCGGCCATAGCCATCTGCATTCCCAGGATGTCGTCGCTTTTGCCCGGCCACCTTCCCGAGAGCATGAGCTGCGAATTCGCCGACAACGCCAGCGCTGTCGCGTGGAGGCTCTCCGCGACGGCGCGCTCCTGCGCCCGATCTGCACGCACCCACAGCAACCCCGCGACCAGCGCAGCGACCATGGTCAACACCAACGCCGCCCGCAGAATCCGCGACCGCCGACGCAATGCCCGCGCGCTGCGCTGCGCGTCCTCCTTCGCCCGGCTCTCCGTGGCCGCCAACGTTTCCGCCGCCTGCTGACGTTCCCTGGCGGCCCGCAGCTCATCCTCCCGATGCCGGCGTTCCTCGTCGATTCGCTGGTCCTCGGCGCGTCGCGAGGCCAACAGCAGACCCCGGACGGGGTTGAGTCGCTCGCGGAATCCTGGTGCGGCGGCGAGTGATTCGGCGTCGGCGAGTCGCGACCCCGACAGCAGCCAGTCCTCGCGCCGCCCGTTCTGCTCCCACGCCTGCGCGGCCCGCTCGAGGTTGTCGGTGGCCTCCAGATCGGCGGCCTGCACCCGCAGCCAGTCGGCGAGCGTATCCCATTGGCGCAGCAAGCTTTCCAACGCGACCTCGACGACAACGGCCCCGTCACGCTCGTCCTTGACCAGTAGCCTGCGTGCGACGAACTCCTCGAGCAGCGGATGGCTCTCCGGCGGCAGATCGAACCAGCGGGCCGGTCGGCGCATCGGCTGGTCGTTGCCGGAGTTGATCGTCGCCAGCCACGGCACGAACGCCCGTCGCAGGATCGCCAACTGTCCGGCACGGACCTCGGGGTCGGCCTCGAGGAGTTCGTCGACCTCGCGCTGCACCACCCGCCGCAACCCGCCGAGGGATTCGTAGTGCGCGAGGGTGATCTCCCCATCCCCGTAGTCCCGAAACAGCCGGGCGAGGGTGAGCGAGAGCAGCGGCAGGGTGTCGGCGCCGCGGGACCAGTCGTCGAGCAGACGTTCCACCAGGTCCGGGGCGAACGACAACTCCGCGCCCGCTTCCCTCGCCCGCCGCACCGGCCCGACGATGACTTCCTTGAACTGGGCCTGCGGCATCGGTTTCAGATCGTCGAACGGCCGCACCGCGACCGACGCCAGCATCGGTGCGGTCTGCAGCGGTTCGTAGCGGTCGGAGCGGATGGTCGCGATCGCGATCATCGAGATCCCGCGGTCGCGGTCGAGCAGGCCACCGAGCAGCGTGAGCAGCACACCGGCCTGTTCGCCCGCCTCGGGGCCGAACAGTTCCTCGGCTTGGTCGATCGGCAGGATCAGCGTCGGGGCCGGGTCGTCGTCGGAGTCCAGGACGCGTTCCCGCGCGGCCTGCTGTGCTTCGATCAGCCAGGCCCGCACCTGTTCGACGTCGCGGACGCCGTCCTCGATCTCGGTGAGACCGGGCCGCCGCAGCCCCACGCCGACGCGCAGCGCGTGGATCGACCGCGCGAATCCGGCGTCACCGGTGAGCGCTTTGCGGTGCGGCCGCACGATGTCCATGGTGAGGAAGTGGCGGTCGTCGCGGGCCAGGCGTGGCAGCAACCCGGCGCGCACGAACGACGACTTGCCCACACCGGACGGACCGAGCACGACGAACAGGTGGCCGCCGCCGAGGTTGCGCAGCCCACGCACCGTGTCGATCGCTCGCCCGATCTGCGCGTCGCGGCCGAAATAGACTGCGGCGTCTACGGATTCGAGCGGTTCCCACCCTCGATAAGGTGCGCGGCCCGGGTCGCCCGGCGGTGGCCAGCCGAAGGTGTCGGCGCCGATGCCCGCGGCCCGCAGGCCGTGACGGAGCCGCTGCAACCCCTCGGTCAGGAACTCGACCGTCTCCCCATTCACCGATATCGCCGTCTTCGGTCCGTCCCCGAACAGGTCGCAACGCTGCCATTCACTGGTCATGTCGCGCCCCGCCAACGGCTCGAGGCGGACCGTGAAGATCGGCTTGTTCAGTGACTCGGCATGACGGTATTCGACCTTGCACTCATGAGAACTGTCCCAATTGTTCGACAACAGGCAGATGACCGCCTCGCAGCGATCGCCCGCCCCGCGCAGTGCGTCCTTCCATCGGACGCCGGCCGGAATCCCGGTATCCGGGTCGAGATCGAGGAAGATCTCGCCTGCCAGACCGGGCTCCGCCTCGATCAGCCACGCCCGCAGCGCGACCGCCTCGCGGCTGTCCCGGCTCGAATGGCTGAGGAACAGCCTGGCCGACCGGCCGGCGTCCATGGCAGTTACACCCGCGACCGGTCGATGCCCGCTTCGATCAGCGCCGACCTCGCGACATCCTTCGCGCAGGCGGTGAGCGCGCCGAACGCGCTGATCCGGCTGAACGTCTGCCCGGTGTGGACGACATTGTCGTGCTCGTCGTCGCCATCCACGATCGGCACAGCGCCCGCCTGCAACCATGTGCGAACCTCGGCGACCGACGGCATCGTCCCGGCCACCCGCAGATGGAATTGCTGAATCAGCAGCACGACGCCGGCGACCACGGGCGTGGCCTGACTGGTGCCGTGCTGGATCGACTCGCCGCTGTCGTTGCGGATTCCCGACGAGGTCGTCGGGGCGCCGGGCGCGAAGATATCGGTCGCGCAGTCGCCACCCACGGTCGAGTGCAGGCGCTGCGAGAACGGTGTGATCCGGTCCGGAGCCGTCGACAGGGCGGTCGCACCGGAGCCGTAGCTGAACGATCCCTCGTCGGCGTCGTAGACCGCGCCGACACTGATCGTCTCGCGGAAGATCGCCGGGTAACTCATGCCTTGGCCACTGTTGTGGGCGAAGTAGTCGTTACCCGCCGCGACACAGCAGGCCACTCCGGCGTTGGTGAGTTTTCGCATCGCGTCACCGATGCCGTCACCCGCGAAATCCGCGTCGGAGGTGTTGTTGTCCGATGCGCCGAGGGACATGCACACGGCGGAGATGCCGAGCGATGTTCGATTGGCCAGCACCCAGAGCAGTGCGTCGCGGATCGCGAGGAAACTGCCGCCGCCGGAGTTGCCGAGGACTTTGACGGGCACGATATGCGCGCGCGGTGCCATCCCGGTGTGCACGCCGCCGGCGCAGATGATGCCCGCGACGTTGGTTCCATGCCCCTGGCCGTCGGTCGGATCGGTGGGCGAACCGTTGTTGTCGGAGGTGAAGTTCCGGCCCGCCCGAACCCGTCCGGCGAAATCGACGTGGGTGGTGCGGAGCCCGGTGTCGAGAACGGCGACCGTCATACCGGACCCGTCGACGTTGAACTTGGTGCGAGCCTCGGCGGCGCGTACCAGCAGATCGACCTCGAGCAGTTCCGGCATGAACGCCAGGTCGGTCTGCAGCGGCTTCTCGACGGGGACGACCGATTCGAACGCGACGCCGGCTTCCGGCTCCGCAGAAATGGTGTCGGACATGATGATTCCTTCCTACAGAGCCGAGTACGCGACGATGAAGTCGAAGACGTCGCGAGTCATCCGCCGCCCGAAGTTGGGCTTGGTGTTGTCGCCGATCGCGCCCGCGGCACCGCGCAGCACGCCCACGACGTAGGGCCATCCGTCGGTGTCGTACACATAGAGACCCGAACCGCTGTCGCCGTACCACGCGTCCATGAAGAAGTTGATGTACTGACCGTTGAGGATGCCGTTGCCTTCGTTGCCCCAGATCTGGGGCTGAGACTTGTCACTCGGATGGCCGTAGAGATACATCCGGTTGCCGGTCACAACGTTGTCGGGCGCCACCCACAGCCCCTTCCAACCCGACGCGCGGCCCGGGAAGTCGCCGTATCCGGAGAATTCGATGACGGCGTAGTCGAATCGCGCGTCACCGCCCGCATTGTTGACCCAGCCACCGGGGACCGTCACGTTGTAACCGCCGTGACTGCCGAAGGGCATCGGTGTCGGGTCTTGGCGATCGGTGCCGGGTGCCACGGATGCGAAAGGAAGCCAGTTCGTTCCGTTGTGCACGACGTGCGCCGCGGTGACCGCAGTCGACGGCCCGACCATCGTCGCGGACCCGGAGTATCCCCCGCTCGCGAGCGCGAGATAGGCGATCGTGCTCATCGGATACACCGTGTTGTCGCGACGCACAACGCGGTTGTCCGTGCCGATGATTCCCGAAAGTGCGTGCAGCGACGTGGAATCGATCTGTTCGGACTGGGAGCGCGGCAGCGCGGTGTAGGACGATGTGCGCCGTTCGCGATCCGCCCGGAGCAGCTCGACGAACGAGCTGCTCGGTGCGTCGACGGTGTATTCCTTGCCCTCGTTGAAGATCACCGGCCGCAATGCTTCGGCGAGCTCATAGTCCGACATCTCGAAGACAGGGCCGAGTTCGTCGCCGCGCGGCGGTTCGACGCGGGGGTACACCGAGTTCGGTGAGACCTTCGCCTCCCCCACCAGAGTCAGCGGCTGACCTTTGGGCGAAGTCAGGGTGGTGATTGCGGTAGACATCCGTGCTCCTCGATTCCCGAGCGGCTCCGATGTCCCGAACGCCAACGTCAGCCGCAGATTTTCTGTCCGCTCTGAACGTACGAGGATGTGCGCGAGCCGACGCGAGTACACGGCTACCCCAATTTCTCGGGCAGTACTACGTGCTCCGCTACGTGCGACTGTCGAGGAGCTGATTCACCATCAACGAACCTCTCGCACAGTCGAGTCGGGCGATGAACGCGAAAGGTTCGGAAGAATTCAGTAGTGGTACCTGGCCTGCACGACCGTGACAGTCTCCCCCGAGACCGAATAGACCAACCTGTGTTCACTGTCGATGCGACGTGACCAGTAGCCAGACTTGTCGCCTCGCAGCGGCTCAGGCTTGCCGAGACCGTTGAACGGATCGCGTGCGATGTCGTCGATCAGACGGTTGATGCGGATAGCAACCTTTCGGTCGGTACTGACCCAATGTGTGTAATCTTCCCAAGCGACCTTGACGAAGACGACTCTCACTGGTCCCCTTCTGGCTGGAATTCCACAACATCGCCAGACTCCGCCTGCGCGATACCCTGCGCCAACCGGGCCGCATTGGCAGGCGAGCGCAGCAGATACAGCGTTTCCCGCATGGAGTTGTACTCCTCTTCACTCAGCAAGACGGCGTTGCCCTTCTTGCTGGTGATGTGGATTGCGGTGCGGTCGTTATTGACCTCTTCGATGAGCGGGAACAGCTTGTTCCGCGCTTCGCTGGCAGACACGGTATCTGTCATTGGATTCCCATCCTCGTACGAGATACCTGTACTGTACCGCTTTCCCGTACAACTCGATAGGCCTCAGCGGCGCAGCTGGTTGTGCGGGATCAGTACCGTGGTGCGCTCGTCGATCGGCTCCATCGGTTCCAGCTTCGGCTGCGTGCTCAACTTGTCCGACAGCTTCTGCCGACCCACCGACACCAACTTGCGCGTCACCGGACTACCCGCGACCGCTCGCGAGGCCGCGGTGATCTGTTCGTAGCGCACCCGACCAGCCTTCGTGCCGAGCACGTAACCGGCCGCTACGCCGATGATCAACCGCAGCATCTCCTGGAGCTCCTCCCACGTCTGTGTGCGGGCTCCATCCTGCCCCAGCCGCCCCACCCCTGTCGATCCGGCCACCGTTCGACAGCACATCGTTATACGCCGCATGTCCGCAGGTAGCGCCCCGATTTGGGTTCCCGCGACACGATGCGCTAAAGTTTCATCTCGGTCAGCCCGCCAAGGCAGACCGCCTGAGTCTAACCACTCAGGGCAATCCCCTATAGCTCAATTGGCAGAGCAGCCGACTGTTAATCGGCAGGTTTCTGGTTCGAGTCCAGATGGGGGAGCATAAAAAATCCCCTGACCAGGCAAAATGGTCAGGGGATTTCTTCGTTTATCCCGCATTTTCGGGCCATCACCAAGAAAACACCAAGAATTCGCCACCAAGAACGTCGTTGTCAGCCCGACGTACCGAACCCCAGCTCCAGCGCCGCCGATGAGTCCGGCGCCTGCTCCGGTGACGCGATGTAGTGCCGTTCGGTGACCGCCTCACGAGAGTGCCCCAGCTGTTTCGCGGCGGTCTTCGAATCCGACGTCTCGGCGATCAGCGTCGCTACCGCCTTCCGGAACGTGTACTGCGTGACATCCCGATACAACGTGCCCCGGGCATTCCGCCATGTCCGATTGAAGTTGTTCGGATCGCGCAGGACCCCGCCCCGACCGGGAAAGACGAGCGGGACCTTGTCTTCGATCTGCACCACGCTGGCACCCACCTCGCGCAGCGCCTTCACCGCGCACATCCGTCCACAGGTCGGGCTGTCGCGTAGCCGCTTCAGCATCTCGATCGTGAACCCGGGCAGCGCCACCGTCCGATGCCCGGCATCGGACTTCGCCCACTCCTGCCGGAACAACCCCTTCCCGTTGAGCCTGACAATGGTCGCCGACACGGTGAACGTCGCCGGTTTCGCCTCGAGATCGAACTGATCCCACGACGCTGCCAGCGCCTCGCCTGGCCGCACCCCTGAGCCCAGGATCAAATCGGCCACATCGAGTATCGTCCGGTCCCTTTTCGGGCCGTGCGTGTAAGCGGGTGATCCCGGAATCTCGTTCCCCGCCAACCACTCCCGAAGTTGAGCACGCAAACCCGTCAGGCGGTCCCGCTCGATCGTCTGAGGTTTGATCTTGCGGCTGCGCAGACGCGATGTGTCTCGCACCGGGTTCTCCGGCAGCGCTCCGTACCGGACGGCGACCCCCATAATGCCGGTGAGAATCACCTTGTGCAGCCGCGCCTTCGACCTCATTCCGGCAGCGACAATCGACTGGATGTGTTCGTCGAGTCGACCTGTATCTGCCTCCCAGACACGAAGATTGCCGATCGCGGGACGCAGCTTGACCGTCGCCTTGTCGGCGCGCTTGTCATCGCTCGCGTCGATCTCGCCCTTGTACAGGTCATACGACTGCTGGCCTACGCCTTCATCTCGTGACACCTCGTCGAGCCAGATGTCCATCAGGACGGTGAGGCGTGTATCGCGGGTGACTTTGCCGCGCGTGCGGCCCTTGTACTGCTTCTGCCGAGCTGTGAGCTTCTTCCGCAACTCCGCCGTGGCCTTGCTCTTGGTTGTTCCGAGTGCATCCACGACGCGGCCCGTGCCGTCGTAGTCACGAAACGTGACCCAGGCTCTCCACTTCCCGTCCTTCTGCTCCTTGGTGCCGATATCGCCGTAGCTGCCGAGCTCGGTGGCTGGTCGTGGCATTGATCCTCTCGATCCTTTCGATTCTTTCGATGGCTGTCAGGCGGCTTCGGGCTGGTCATCGGTGTGCACCATGCACGCTTTGAGGTAGGCGTCCAGGTCGCCGAGGCGATACATGCACGAGTTGCCGGAGGGCTTCGAGTAGCGCGGGCCGCGTCCCATCGCCGCCCAGTTCGCCAGCGTTCGAGGGTGCACGCCCAAGTAGTCGGCAGCCTCACTGCGGTTAAGCCAGCGCCTGTGTCCCGTCCGGTGTGGACCGCCGGGCCTGTGCAGCGGCGTGACCACCTCGCCGCCAGGAGTTCTCGGATTCATCAATTCCTCGCTTTCTTCGTGCACCACGCCGCGTGTCCGGTGCCAAGTAAGGGTCGGCGGCGACGGGGTGATGGGTTGCGTGAAGGGACCGGATCATTCCGACACCGGGTCCATGAACGCTCCGTAGTTGGTGAGCAGTCAAATAGCTTCTCGTCCAACGTTTCTGCTGTCGCGTCGCCCGATTTGGGGTTTCCCGTTCGCCGACCGCCCCGTTCGGGCACAGCGGCGGATTCCGGGCGGATTGGGTAGCGCGTGGATGCGCGGACGGGCCGCGCTAGATCGCTCTCGCCGGGGATGCGGGGTCCATGATGGTGAAGAAGATTTGGGCGTCCTCCGACCGGAGCAGGACGAGCTCATGCCCCATAACTTCCGACCACCACCTCGGCTCGGTCGCTGGCAGACGCGACCATGTTCGGGTGGCCGGTCTCCTGCTTGTTAGGAGTGCCGGTCAACGAGTCCGCCAACGTATCGCCGATCTCGACGTCGGTGTTGGGTTCGTCATCCCTAGCGGCTAGTTCGACCGCAGAGGTGGTGATGAAGGCGTTCTCGGCAGGCGAGGCCACCGACCCGAATACCGCCCGGTCGGTGCCGCCGACGGCGAGCAGTCCTGAACCGCGTGCGGCCGAGAGGAGGAACTGCTGTTCGCCTTCAGAGAGGTGGAAGGCGGTGGCGACCTCGTCGATCGCTTGAGGTGCTTGGCGTAGCAAGATCTGGGTCGCGGCGTTCGAGATGATCGCGCGCCCCAGTTCGGTCGAGCACACATCCGCGCAGTCCTGTGTGGCGACGGTCAATCCCGCCCAGTGTTTGCGGAAGCTCTTGGCCGCCCGGAACAAGAACTGGGCTCCGGCGGGCTGGCGCAGGAGCAGCCATGCCTCGTCCACGGTGACCATCCGGGGCCGTCGCTGTCCTGGATTCGATACCCGCCGCCATGTGGCATCCAAAACGAGAAGCGTGCCAATGGTTTTCAGCTCCTCGGGTAGCTCCCGCAGCGAGAACACGATCAGCCCGCCCTCGGGTTCGGTGGTGGTCGGCCCGTCGATCAGCCCGGCGTAGGCCCCGTCGCCGATGTAGGGGTGCAGCCCGGCAGCCAGCTCGGTCGCGGCTTGCGTGCCGAGCTGGTCGAGTTGATCGCGCAGGTTGCTCAGCGTGGGCGCGGGCCGGGCCCAGGTGGCGGGGTCGTCGGTGATCCCGGCGGCGGCATAGGTGGCGGCCAGCGCGGCGTCCAGGGCCGACCGTTGTGCGGCGGTCTGGTTTCCCAGCAGCACCTGGATCAGGGTGTGCAGGAACAGCTTCCGCCGGGTGAGCGCATCGGATGGAGCACTGCGACGGCCATCGACTCGGGTGTGGACTTCCAGGTCGAATGGGTTGAGTCGCACACCAGGAGCGCCCAAGCGGATAGAGGTGCCGCCCACGGACTCGCACAGGCGCCGGTATTCGTCCTCGGGATCGATCACGACTTGCTCGATCCCGCGATACAGCGAGCGCAGGATCTCGGTTTTGACCAGGTAGGACTTACCCGCACCACTACGCCCGAGGATCACCAGGTTGTGGTTGTGCGCTTCGGGGGCGAACCGGTCCACGAACAGCAGCCCGGAGGCGGCGTCGCGGCCGTAGAGCACCCCGTGCGGGCGGGCGGCCTGCGCCGGATCGACGGCGGGAAGTTGTGGGGAGTCGAAAGGGAACGCCGCGGCGAGGGCGGTGGTGTCGAAGGTGCGCTGGACTCCGATCAAGTCCTGGCCCAGCGGCAGAGTGGTGGCCCAGGCTTGAGCGGCTCGGTAGGACAGGGTGCAGGTATCCACGAGCAGGCTGGCCGCCAAGGCCCGCACGGCGGCGACCTCGTCAGCCAGTTCGGCCTCGGATTCGGCGTGCACGCTCAGATATACCCCGACGCGGAACAACCTCGCCTCCGCGCGCGCGACCCGGGCGGACAGGTCAGCGGCGTCCTCCACCGCTACATCGACCTGTGGGTCGGTGAGGCGGCCTCGGGCCGTGTCGTGCATCCGGGAGGACTCGAGTCGGGCTTGCTGGCGGCGTAGCCGGGTGGCGGCAGTGACCGGGTCGACGGGGTCGATGTGGATGGCGACCTCGACCCGCCCGGGGTGCGAGAGCAGCGGCGCGAGCCAGCCGGCCGTTACCTCTCTCGGGTATCCGGTGACCGCGAGGGTCTGAGTCCAGTCCGAGCCGACCTCGAGATGCCGGGTGCCGATGGTGAGTGATTCCGGCGCGAACCCGGTCTCGGTGGCGAATGGGTCGGCCACTGCGGAGGCGGGGTCAGACGTGATGATCGCGGAGGGTTCGGCGATGTCGGCTGCGACCGAGACGAGGCCCTCGGGGTTGGTGCAGCTGGTCAGCACCGCCCGTGCCTGCGTCTCATCGAGAGGGGTGACCGAGATTCCCAGCGGTGCAAGGACATCGGCTGCCTCGGTCATCCGGCGTAGGAGCCGCGATTGCGCAGCCCGGCGCGCGCCGGTGGACAGCGCGCGCCGGGCCCGGTTTCGTCCGGGCCACCGGGCACGCAGCCCGGTGGCGGCGAGCCTCTGCGTGGGTTCGCGCCACACCAGCAGCACTTGGCGGTGGGTCGGGTTCTCGCGCGCGGCCAGCTCGGCGAGATGATCGGCATGATCGAGCGCGGCCACAGCGAGGTCGGTTGACATCTGCTCGGCGGCGGAGTGCAGTCCGGTGATCTGCTCGGTCAGGTCCAGCCGCGCCGAGCGCACCAGGATCTGCACGGGTTGGCGCAGCGTGTGTAGCCATCCCGCGAGTTGGCCGACGAGACTGTCCTGCTCGGCCGGGGTACGCAGGCTCAGGTTCAGGGTTCCAGAGACCGCGATGACGGCGAGCCCGTCGGCACCGAGGTCGATCACCCCGATACCGCTACCGGTTTGCGTCACCGACTCCGGCAGCCGTGCCACCTGCGCGGTGAACGCGACCGGTGTGGGTGGGCGGGGCTGGGTTCGGGTGGTGCGGTTGGTGATCCATTGCGGCGGGGGCGGTGCCTGCCCGCGTGTTCTCACCAGGTGACGTGGGCTCAGGCGGTGGCGGATCGCAGCGACGGCGAGCAGGTCGGTCGACAGACCGTCGCGTCGGGTCACGACGGCGACGGTGACAATGACTCCAATTGGAGTCATTGTGGCGAGAAAGATCGGCGGCTCGATCACCGTTTTGACGGTGATCCAGGCCACGTACATCAGCGCGGCGGTGGTGGCGAGGACGGCGAGCTGGCGGGCAGTGAACGGACCCAGCAGTCGGTCGGAGCGGTCGACGTCGGCGGGGATGCGCACGATGGTGCTCATTGCGGGGTGCCTCCTCTCGGAGCGCGTGGTGCGCGGCGGCGCACGGGCAGGTCGGGCATGGGTAGATGCAGCTGCCGCCCCGCAGGACGCGCAGGCGCGGATGCGGGTGGATGTGGCGGGTTCGGTGGCGGCGGAACGGGTTTGACCCGGGTCACCGGGAACGGCAGCGGGTACTGGCCGCTGCGGTTCGGCCGGAGACGGGCGTAGGGATCGGCCGGGGCGGGCTCGGTGAAATCGAAGGCGAGCTGTTGAGGTGTTGCCCGGCGGCCGGGTCGCTCGGGTGGTGGCGGGGCCAGTGGCGTCGTGCGGACCCGGCGGACCGGGATCGGGAGCGGGTACTGACCGCCAGCCCCGGCGCGGATGCCCCGGTAGGGGTCTGGTGGGGCGAAGTCGAACGCGAGCTGGCGTCCACGTTGAGCCCGCGTCGGTCTCGGCGGTGGGGTGGGGCTGGTCGAATGGGCGGGTGTCGGGCTCGGCTGGCGGGCGACGCGGCGCACCCCTTCCAGAGGCAGCATCAGCTGCCCGTCTCGCGTCGAGCGGACCCGCGCAAACGGATCCACAGGTCCGGAGCTGGTAGCGGTACGAGGTGCTCGCGGGGGCCGGGCCGCACGCTGGCCGGATGTCGCTGAGGCGGCGCTGCGTGCGCTACTCGCGGTAGAACCTTTGAGCAGGCCGAGCGTCTTGTAGGCGATGAAGCCACGCACAATCGAGCCGACGAAGCTGCGACCTTGCCCGATCTTGAGGACCGACAGCAGCCAGAACGGGATCTTGATCAACACGAACATCAGCGCCAACGCGACGATCATGTTCACGATCTCGTTCGCGTCCGGGCCGAACAGATACCACCCGCCCGGGGCCAGCAGCACCCGCAGAACCGTCACCAAGATCAGCGACTGCACGACCTGGATCCCCAGGCACGCGGCGAACGAGCGCCACCACCACCGCGCTACCCCGTCGATACCCGGCAGTGCATGACACATCAACGCTAGCGGTGCACCCACGATCAGCAGGATCGTGATGGTGACTCGCACGACGTAGCTGATGAGCAGCACGAGCAGCATCACCACCAGGGCGAGATAGAGCAGCAGCGCGAAGCCTTGGCTCTGTGGACCGGTCGTTGCGAGCTCGGTCAGCGCATCGGCGGCCGAGCCGGAGTCAACGCCATCTCCGGCCACGGCGGCGGCGAGTGCGTTGGCGAAGCTGATCGCTGCCGTGGCGATCGCCATGCTCAGTCCCCCGGCGGCGAACCCGACCACCAAGCGCGGGGCGAGTTCTCGGAGCGACCATTGAGATTGCAGGGTCTCGCGCATCATCAGCAGCACCCCGGCCGCCATCACGACGAGCACGTAGAGGGCGGTGACGATCTGCCAGGACTGGTTCCACAGCACACCGATCTGTGGGATCTCGCTGGGTTCGGGTGTGGTGAGCAGGGTTTCCGACAGCAACTCGAGGAGCGGGTTGAGCGCGGACTCGACGATGCGCTGGAAGAATCCGTCGATCGCGTTCTCCACGCACCCGTTGATGTTGGTGACCCCGCACTCGGCCGAGGTCGACGAACCCGGCGAAGCCGGAGAGGGTGTGGGCGTGGCCGGGCTCGGGGTGGTGGTCGAGGGCGGCGTCACCCACCGCGACGGCGGGGTCGTAGTCGGAGGAGTGGTCGTCGGCGAGGCAGGTGTCGGGGTCACCGGCACAGGCGGCGTCGGCGTGGCGGGCTGGGCGGCGGCACCACCCGCGCCGGTGAGCCCGAGTAGGACCGCCACCAATACCGCCACCGCTGCCGCCGTTGTGGCGGTGCGGACGAGGCGCAGTCCTCGTGCGCAGACCCGGGTGGGACCGGGCTGGTGTGAGGCGTTCACCGTCAGCCTCCGACGATGGACTTGAGAACGGCCACGATGACCGGTGCCAGCACCGCCAACCCGTAGCCGATGCACGCGGCCCGGAAGGCGGTCTTGGCTTTCTCGGTCTCGGCGGGATCGCCCGCGCCGAGCAGATAGCGAGCACCGGCAACGGTCAGGCACAGCGTCGCCAACCCGGCCAGAATCCCCATCACCCAGTTGCGGGCGTTGTCGATCACCTCATCCAGCGACGACGCGACCGCCAGCACCGCTGTCTGCGGGGCGGCCGACGCCGACCCGGCCATCAGCACCAGCAACGCCATGATCGTGGCTAGGGCCGCGAGGATCGTCGCCCACCGCCGCCGCAGCACCGCCTGCCGAGTCGAGGACAGTGGTGCCACGCTGAGGTTTCCTCGGTTCCCGCTCATGCCGCCACCTGCCCGTGTTCGGTGCCCGACTGCGCCGGTGCCGAGGAGTCGCGCTTGGGCCGGCGACCTCGCCGCGGTAACCGTGAGGGCGACGCGAGTGCGGTGACCGTCGCGGCCTCGACAGTGCTGGTGCGATCCGAGTCCAGGTCTCGGGCGCGTTCGGTCAGCCACGCCAGCAGGGCGCGCTCGGCGCGGCGGCGTTGCTTGCGCAGCTTGCCCAACGACACGCCACGCTCAGCCGCCAGCGAAGTCAACGAGCGGGCCTCCCACCGCGACGCCGCGATCAATTCAGCCGCGTCGGCGGAGATCACTCCGGCCGTCACAGCTCGGGCCAGAACCGACTCGGGATGGCCCGGTTCGGCGATCGCCGACCGCGCCCGCGTTGCGAGCGGACCGAGGTCGCAGTCGATGTCACCCGCTGACATCGCTGGTGATTGCTGCTGATTCGCCCCGGTGATCATCGCGCGGTAGGCCGCCCACCGCAGGCGATGCCACACCCCGGGCCGGTCCAACGGGACGCGAGCGAGGTGGGTGAGGAATCCGGTCAGTACCTCGGACTCGACGTCGTGGCGGCTACTACTGCCCGGGGTGGCGTATTCCCCGGCAACTCTGCTTAGCATCGGCACGGCCAGGCCCGCGCACACCAGCATCGCGTCCTGGTCGTGGTTGTGTGTGCGTTCGATCAGCCATGCCCAGATCGCGTCGATCTCGGCGATCGGCACCGCAGGGTCCCACAGCCGCTCGCGCAACTGCTCCCACGTCCGTACCGAGCTGGCCGTGGCGGCGTCCGGCGTCGGCACCGCACGCGGATCGGCGGGCAACAACTCGGTGGCGATGCGGTCGAAACCCGCCCGCACTACTGCCAGCGGAGAACCTGGTTTACCGCCCGATCCCGAATATGTACCGACGTGTGAATTCGTCACCACAAAAACTCCTTGTTCGATCGAGAACTTCCGACCTCACAAGGACACCTGCGGCCTCTATCTGAAACATATCCAAACCATATCCCAAACCTATCTGAAACATATCCAAACCATATCCCAAACCTATCTGAAACATATCCAAGTCATATCCCGAGCAAGCTGGCGAACATTTCGCTACCGCTTCACCCGAGCCCCGAACGCGCACTCATATCCGGACCGATATGCCGCCTACCTGCGGCTATGAAGACGCGGATAGGTTCCGGATATGAACTGGATATGTTTCAGATAGGTTGCGGATACCCCCTTCGCACCGGTTCGCAACCATCCAAAAAGTTCTCAAAAAAAGTTCAACCCGCCACCCACAGAACGGGCGTCGTTCCGCCTTTTCTGTCTCAGAAAATTCTCAGAAAAAAATCCAAATAATTGTGTCCCGAAAACGGCTTTTCGGCGGAAGTAAGCGAGTACACACCGCTCTCTCTCGTCAGGAGTCGTTATGCCCGCCAATTCTCGTCACCGCTCCACCTCTGCCCCGGTGCGTGTCCCCTCGACCTTGTGGGCGCTGGGCCCCGCCCCGCTCGATCCGGACGACCGCTGGCCCGACCCGGTCCTGTCCCACGCGATCGCTGAGTTCTCCGAACCAGCCTCACGAGTAATGCTGCTGGGCTGGCCCACCCCCGCCGCCCGAGGCGCGCTGCGAATCATCGAGCCCGACACCGCCGCCGCTCTGGCCTCGATCGGTGACCTGGACCGCCACGGCCTCGACGCCCCCACCGACCGGAATGGGGCCGGACAGTCGGTGGATCTGGTTATCGCGAGCCTGCTGACCGAGCACGTCGACCCGAACGCCGCCGCCGACCATGTCACCTCGCTCGCGACCGAGGTGCTGGCGATGGGCGGTTTGCTGGTTGTTCTCTCTCGCTGCCGCCACAGCGACTCCGGGGTCCTGCTGGATCCGGCCGGGTCGGTCGTAGCCGCTGCGCAAGCCGCCGATCTGCTCTACCTCCAGCACATCATCGCCGCCCCGATCAGCGGCACCACCGTCACCACCGAACCGGGCTCGTCTGCGCTCGCACGCCACCGCGTCGCGCACACCGATGTCTTCGTGTTCCTCCAGCCCTCCCATGGCTGACCCGCACCCCTCGCCCTGCCCGCATTCTCACGCGAAGGACACCCGCATGACTCTCGACGCCCACGCCACCCACACCCCCGACATCGACTCCGCGACCGCCGTACAGAACGACCTGGCCGCCCTGCCGGTGTCGGTGTGGGCGACCGCTCAGAACGCCCCCGCCGCGCAACGACGGGGCCGCTATCACCCCGACAGCACCGCGCACCCGGCCAAGATGTTCCCCGCGATTGTCCAACACGCGGTCGAGACCTACACCCGCCCCGGAGACCTCGTGTTGGACCCGATGTGCGGGATCGGTACCACCCTCGTCGAGTCGCTGCACCTGGGCCGCCGAGCGGTCGGCGTCGAATACGAGTCCCGGTGGGCCGAGCTGGCCCGCACCAACATCGAGCTCGCCCGCGAGACCGGGATCGATCTCGACGCCAACGTTTACCACGGCGATGCCCGCAAGCTGCCCGATCTGATCCCGGCCGAGCTGCGCGGGCAGGCGAGTCTGGTGATCACCTCCCCGCCCTACGGCGACTCGCTGCACGGCCACGTCCGCGCCAACGGCGCGGACCCGATCCGCAAGAGAAACCACCGCTACGGCCAGGTCCTCGACCGGGGCAACCTCGCCAACGTCGGCCTCGGCCGCCTGCTCACCGGGTTCACCAGGATCCTCGCCGGGGCCGCCGAATACCTCGCCCCCGGCGGACATGTCGTGATCACCGCGCGGCCGTGGCGTCAGCACGCCGAACTGGTACCGCTGCCCGGCCACCTCTACACCTGTGGCGAGCTGGCCGGGCTCGTGCCGGTGGAGCGGTGCGTCGCCCTGCTGGGCCGCCTGTCCGAGGGCGAGCTCGTCGCCCGGTCGAGCTTCTTCCAGCGCGACTTCGTCGTCAAACAGCGCGCTGCCGGGCTGCCGATGCACCTCATCGCCCACGAGGACGTCGTGATTTTGAGGAAGCCCGAGGCCGCCAGCGCCGCGTCCGAGCGCCGCCGCGCGAGCGGCGGTTTCCCCTTCGGCACCTCTACGACGCTGCCGACTCTCGATGCCAGCGGCACGGGATCGGTGGCCGCGTGAATCCCGAACAGGGGTGGCTGGGCCGGGCGCTTCTCGCGCCCGGCACGGCCCTGGCCGATCTCACCGAGTCGATCGAACAGGCCCTCGGATCGGTGTCCGGGCTGGGTGTGGTCGCGGCCGTGCTCGGGGTGCTCGCCGCGGTGCGGTCTCTGGCCGAGTGGCGTCGGCGCCGGCTGAGTGCGCGTGCTCGCCAGATCACCGTGCTCACCCCACCCGAGGTCGACGCCAAAGGCGCACTCGCCTTCTGGGCCCACCTCATCGGACAACTCCGCCCAGCCTGGGCACGGGTGCTGTGGGGGCAGCCGCACCTGGGGTTCGAGTACACCGTCACCCCGGAAGAAGGAGCCGCGATCCGGCTCTGGGTGCCCGGCGCGATCCCGCCCGGACTCATCGAACGCGCCATCGCCTCCGCGTGGCCCGGCGCGCACACCGACACCCTCACCCCCGCCCGGTCACCGCTGCCCGCCCCGGCAGAAGGCGTGCGGCGGATCGTGGCCGGAGGCGAGCTGCGGCTCGGGCGGCGTGAGGGTTTGCCGTTGAGTACTGACCATTCCGGTGATCTCGTGCGTGACCTGATCACCGCCGCCGACGATCTCGGCCCCGGCCAGGCCGCCTGTGTGCAGATCCTCGCTCGCCCGGTCACCGGCCGCCGAGTCGCGCGAGCTACTCGTGCCGCGGCGAGCACCGGTGCCTCAGCGGGGATCGTGGTGGGTTTGCTGCGGGAGGCACTGAATCTGCTCACCCCCGGCACGACCACCGCCCGGCCAACGCGGGCCGAGGGTTCCGCCCAGGGCGGCCGGGGTAGCGACCGGCAGTCGGTGATGGAGTACAGCGCCGCCGCCCGCGCAGCGGCAGCGAAAGCACGTGGCGCGCACTGGGAAACCGTGGTCCGCTACGCCACCTCGATCCCAGTCTCCGATGATCCCGACGACAGCGCGCCGACAGCGCAGGCGCGAGCTGTGGCGCGAGGTCGGGCCGACGCTTTAGCCACGGTGTTCGGAGCCTGCACCGACCACAACTATTACCGGCGGCGTCGTCGCCTGCGCCTCGGGTGGTTGATCCGGCAGCGGCGTCTCAGCCGGGGGGACGTGCTGTCGGTACCCGAACTCGCCACGATCGCCCACCTGCCCACCGACACCGGCCTACCCGGACTCCAACGAGCCGGAGCCCGCGCCCTGTCCCCGGCCCCGGAGATACCGGTCGGTGGGGAGTTCACGAAACCCCTCGGGATGGCCGACACCGGAACTCGCCGACCGGTCGCGGTCAAGATCTCCGACGCCCGACACCACCTGCACATCCTCGGCCCGACCGGCGTCGGCAAGTCCACCCTGCTCGCCCGCACGATCCTCGACGACGCCGACAACGGACGCGGGGTGATCGTCATCGACCCCAAAGGCGACCTTGTCACCGACGTCCTGTCCCGGCTTCCTTCCCGCATGGCCGATCGAGTGGTGCTCTTCGATGCCGACTCTTCCGCCCCGCCGCCGTGCGTGAACCCCCTCGACATCGACCGGATCGGTCGCGCGGGAATGGATCTCGCCGTCGACAACCTCGTCACGGTCTTCCACCGAATCTTCCACCAATGGTGGGGACCGCGCACCGACGACATCATGCGCGCCAGCCTGTTGACTCTGTGCGCCCAGCCCGGCACCGCCACCCTGGCCGACTTACCCCGGCTGCTCACCGAGCCTGCTTTCCGCGCCCGGGTCACCCGCACCACCAAAGACCCAGTCCTGCGCGGGTTCTGGGACAGCTACGAGACCCTCTCCGACACCGGCCGCGCCCAACTCACCGGACCACTGCTGAACAAGCTCCGCGCGTTCCTGCTGCGCCCGTTCGTGCGCGCGGCCATCGCGGGCGGGCCCAGCACCGTCGAGTTCGCCGACATCCTCGACAACGGCGGCATCTGCCTGGCCCGTCTACCGAAAGGCTCACTCGGCGAGGAAACCTCACGCCTTGTCGGGTCACTGCTCGTGGCACGCACGTGGCAGGCGGTGACCGCGCGGGCTCGGGTCTCCGCCGCCGACCGGCCGGACGCAGCTCTCGTTCTCGATGAGGCTCAAAACTTCCTCAACCTGTCGACGCCGATCGAGGACATGCTCGCCGAAGCCCGAGGACTACGCCTCTCTCTGCTGCTCGCGCACCAGAACCTGGGCCAGCTCTCCCGGGAGCTGCGTGACGGGATCTCGGCCAATGCCCGCAACAAAATCGTCTTCGCCGTGTCTCCCGACGACGCCCGAGACCTCGCCCGTCACACCGACCCGTGGTTGTCCGAGCACGACCTGTCCCACCTCGACGCCTTCCACGCCGCCGCCCGCCTGCTGGTCGACGGGCGTAACGCCCGACCCTTCACCCTCACCACCCGCCCCCTGGACCCGCCGATCCCGGGCCGTGCCCGGGAGATCGCCGCCGCCGCCCGCCTCACCACACCCGCATCCCCGCCCAGCGGCACGCCCCACCGCGATCACGACGAGCCACCCAATCGCCCACAGCGCGACCCTCGCCACTCCTGACCGCACCCCGCCCACACTGAGAAAGGTTGCGTCACCAATGATCTCGCGTCCCGACCAACAAACCGACACCCGCCGACCCCGCCCCGAGGCCCGGCCCGCCCGGACCCGGCCGCTCGACATCACCGCACTCGTCGCGCGGCTGACCGAGCGCGACCGCTGGATCCTGCGGATGCTGCACGAACACCGCGTCCTGACCACCAACCAACTCGCCGCACTCGCCTTCCCTACCCCCGCCATCGCGTTGCGCCGTCTCACCCTGCTGCACCGCTACGGCGTCCTGGAACGGTTCCGGCCCTTACGCACCCGAGGCAGCGCGCCCGTGCACTGGGTCCTGGCACCCGGGGGAGCCGCCGTCCTCGCCGCCGAGGCCGGGATCAGCGTGCGCGAGCTCGGCTACAACCACCAGCGCGCCCTCGCCATCGCCCACAGCCTGCACCTGACCCACACCCTCGGCGTCGCCGAATGGTTCACCACCCTGATCGCCCACGCCCCCCGCGACCAGCGCGGCAACCAGGCCCAGGTGCAGGCGTGGTGGTCGCAGACCCGGTGCCAGCGTCTGTGGGGAGACCTCGCCCGCCCCGACGCCTTCGGCCGCTATAGCTACGCCGAGACCACGCTCGACTTCTTCCTCGAATACGACCTCGCCACCACCACGGCCCCGTCCCGGGTCGCGGCCAAGTTGCACGGATTCGCCGAGCTGGCCCGCACCACCGGCGTCATCACCCCCGTGCTGCTGTGGGTACCGACCATGGTGCGCGAGGCGAACACTCGCGCGGCGCTGCGCCGGACCTGGGAACGGCTCCCCGACCCCGATGCCGTGCCCGTCGCCACCGCCGCCGCCGAACTCCTCACCCCGAGGCCCGAAGCCAGCCCCGCCGAACACGTGTGGCTGCCACTGGACACCGACACCGACCGCAAACGCCTGCACGAACTCCCCGCTCTCTGGCCACGGCGAACCCCACCTGCCACCAGCATCGACTCCGAGGAACCCGCGCCATCGCTGAACGGGCTCGTCGTCCTCGCACCACCGCCCCCACAGCCACCAGCCTCCGAGCACTGGTGAGGCAGCAATGCTGGTCAAGGCACTCGCAGCGGGATTCGCGGGGTTCGTGTTCCTCACCGTCGTCATCGCGGCCGTTGTCACCACCGTCGTCGTGTTCGATCACGCGCTCACCGCGCCCGCCCCGGGGACCTCGACCGGCACCGGGTCGTCCCCGAGTGCCGAAGCCCAACAAGAGATCCCGGGCGAGATGCTCGTGCTGTATCAGGCCGCTGCCGGGGACTGCCCCGGGCTGGACTGGTCGGTACTCGCCGCGATCGGCAAGATCGAAACCGACCACGCCCGCTCCACGCTGCCGGGAGTGTCCTCGGGCGAGAACAGCTCCGGGGCGGGCGGGCCGATGCAGTTCCTGGCCCCGACCTTCGACTCCGTCGTCGGCCGCCATCCTCTGCCCGCTGGTGGTGCGAGCCCGCCCTCGCGCTACAACCCCTCCGATGCGATCCACGCTGCCGCGTTCTACCTGTGCGACTCCGGCGCACCCGAGGACATGTACAGCGCGATCTTCGCGTACAACCACGCCGACTGGTACGTCAACCAAGTCGTCGACCAAGCCGCCCGCTACCGCGCCACCGACACCTCCGGCGGCGACTGCCAGAGCGCCTCGCCACCGAATCCCACTGCTGCGCAGGTGATCTCCTTCGCCTGCGCCCAGCTCGGCCTCCCGTATGTGTGGGGCGGCAACGGGCCCGACGTGAACGGCGGCTGGGACTGTTCCGGACTCACCCAGGCCGCCTACCGCGCCGCCGGTATCTCGATACCCCGCACCACCTACGACCAGGTCCACACCGGCACAACGGTTTCCGAGGACCAGCTCGCGCCCGGAGACCTGCTCTTCTACAGCACCTCTGGGGACGTCCATCACGTCGGCATCTATCTCGGCGGCGGCCAGATGGTGCACGCCCCCACCTTCAACGAGCCGGTCCAGGTCTCGCCCTACCGCTGGGGAGGTGACGACTACTACACCGCCACCCGACCCACAAAACAGGATTTATCGCAGTGAATGCAACATTGGACACGTTGCGCGACTACCCGATCTTCCCACGTCGGAACGGTTTTGGCGAGTCGCGCAGTGACGGGTTGGCGTGTCGCGGACCTGCGGTTACGGTGCCAGCTACAACGATGTTGCATCCGATACAACCGGAGGTGACGGTGGCGCGACAGATCGATCTACCCGGCGCGATGCACCTGGTACTGGAATCCGGTGTGCGGTACCTGGATCCGGAAACAGCGGTATTCGACGCGATGCTGGAGGGCTGGCGGCGTCAGCAGAAGAGCCGGTTCTTGAACGACGACACCATCGAGCCCCGGCTGCGGCTGATACGGAGGTTCGCCGAGTTCACCAATCAGTATCCGTGGCAATGGATTCCGGGTGAGCTGGAAGCGTTCACCACCGACCTTCTCTCTCGCGAGCGCCCGGCGGCGCAGTCGACGATCCGCTCGTATCACGGTGCGTTGCGGATGTTCTGCGAGTTCCTCACCGATACCCGCTACGGCTGGTCGACCGAATGCGACACCAGGTTCGGGCAAGCACCGATCCAGATCGCCCACGAGTGGAACACCGTCACCCACAAGGTCGACTACGAGGGCCGTCCCGCCCGGCGGGCGTTGACCTACGACGAGGTACAAGCGTTATTCGACGCGGCCGACGCCCGCGTGGAGGCCATCCGCGCACGGGGCCGCAAAGGTGCGCTGGCCGCGTGGCGCGAGGCCGCGATGTTGAAAACGATCTACGCCTTCGGCCTCCGCCGCCGGGAGGCGGCGTGTCTGGATGTCGCGGACTTTCGCCGTAACCCGCGTGCCCCGAGTTACGGGTTGTTCGGATCGGTGCAGGTCCGCTACGGCAAAGCCTCGCGCGGCAGCCCACCCAAACGCCGCACCGTACTGACCGTGCCGGAGATGGACTGGATCGTGGACGTGCTCACCGAGTGGTGCGAGCAGATCCGCCCGATGTTCAACCCGGGCGCGCATCCAGCGTTGTGGGTGACCGAGCGCCGCGGCCGGATCTCGGTGCGATCGGTCAACGACGCCTTCTGCGACATCCGTGCCGAGGCCGGTCTGCCGCCCGAGGCCGACGTGCACGCGCTACGCCACTCCTACGTCACCCACCTACTCGAGTTCGGATATCCGGCGCTGATGGTGCAACAGCAAGTCGGGCACGCCTGGGGCTCCACGACCGCGCTCTACACCTCGGTATCGGATGAATTCCGCAACCGCCTGCTGGAGCAATCCCTGCGCCAGCATACCGAATTATGGACGGAGACAACATGACTCGCACAATGGGCTACCGATGGCACCTACGAGCCAGAATGGCCGAACGGGGCTTGTTCCAGACCTCGGATCTGGTGCCGCTGCTCGCCGAGCGCGGCATCCACCTCTCCCGCGAACAGGTCTACCGGATGGTCACCCAACCCCCGCAACGGCTGTCGATGGACACCCTCGCCGCGTTGTGCGACATCCTCGACGCCACCCCGAACGATCTCATCGAGATCACCACCGAGCCCACCCAGGTCCGCAAAACCGGAACCGGCACCGGCACCGCGGCGAAGCCGCGCCGCACCACGATCCGTCGACCGGACGGACTGTGAGCCCGCCGTGGCCGGCCCGGACTCGACCGACTGGCTCGTCGCGCACGTCCGCGGCGCGTTCCCCATGCTCAGCGCCACTGCAGCACGGGCTGCGGTGGCTTCGGCCGCGAAAAGCACACGCGCTCTGGCGATCCTGCGCAAACACCTGGAACGCCATCCCGCAGCGCTGACCTCCGGGGACTCCGACGTCACACCCGTGGTCGCGACATTCATCACCGTGCTCGCCGACGCCGGTGCCGCAGCGATGCTACCGACATGCCATTGGTGCCGACGCCCTGCCAGACGGCTCCCCAAAGCCGTTGAAGGAGGACGGATCTGCGCACCCTGCATAGATCTCGAGACGGCCCAACCATGCGGGCGCTGCGGGCGACGCCGCCCGATCTCGACCCGCGACAACCAGGGAACACCACTCTGCCAGACATGCCGAGTTCGCGATCCCGGCAACCATCGGGCCTGCGGACGCTGCGGCACGGTCACGTCGATCACCGCGCATGCCGCCGACGGAACCGCGCTCTGCCGGAGTTGCTACAACAAACAACGCCCACCCGAACGCTGCTGGGGCTGCGGCCAACAGCGCGTGCCCGCACATCGCAGCCCGCAGGGCCCTGTCTGCGACCGCTGCTACCGCTCTCCCGACCAGCGCTGCGACGCCTGCGGGCGAGTCGGACCGTTGAAAACCCGCCGCACCCCAACCCGACCCGCCCTTTGCGGCGGGTGCTACCGAGGCCGCACCGGCATCTGCACCCGCTGCGGGCGAGAGCGACCGACCAAACGATGCTCTGCCCGAGCAGGCGAGCCGACCTGCGCAGGCTGCTGGCCACGGCCTCGACGCCGTTGCGTCAACTGCAAACACATCACGGCGATCCTGACCCGCTGGCCCATCGGCGACATCTGCGGTGCCTGCTACAAGTGGATCCGCCACCACCCACAAACCTGCACAGAGTGCGGCGCCACCCGGCCGTTGATCGGCACCAACACGACCGGAAAGCCGATCTGCGGCCCCTGCGCCGGACAACCCGACCGCGCCTACAGCTGCCAACGCTGCGGCGAGTCCGGCTTCTTCCACACCAGTGGGCGCTGCCTGCGCTGCCACGTCCGTGACCGTCTACACGAGATCCTCGGGATCGACGGCACCATCCCCGCCGAGTTGCTCCCGTTGTCCACCGCACTGACCGATTCCGAGTCCCCGGCAGCCATCCTGCGGTGGCTGCGCCCCGGCGGATCAGCCACCCGCATGCTCGAACACCTGACCAGCACCGACGAACCGATCACCCACAACCTGCTCGACCAACTCCCACCCGGACCCGCGCTGCACCACCTGCGTCAAACCCTCGTCCACACCGGCATGTTACGCGACCGAGTCGAGTACTTGGAACGACTCGTGCCCTGGCTCGACCGGCTCCTCACCGACGAACCCGCCACCCGCGCCCACCTGTTACGCACCTACACCACCTGGACGGTGCTACGACGCGCCCGACACCGCACCACCACAAGACCATTCACCTCCGGCGCGAACAGCTGGGCACGCACCCGGATACTCGCCGCACGACGGCTGCTGGTCTGGATCGACGAGCAACACCTCGAGCTTCACGACGTCCGCCAAGACCACATCGACACCTGGCTACTGACCGGAAGGCCCGAATCCACCTATCCCGCACGGGAATTCCTGAACTGGGCACGTCACCGACGACTGGTCGACGGCATCGCCATCCCCAAAAAGCGCCCGCGCACCACACTCGCACCGATCACCGAAGACGAACGCTGGCATCAGCTCCGCCGCTGCCTCCACGAGGACACCCTGCCCACCGCCGTCCGCGCAGCCGGCGCGCTCGTCCTGCTCTATGGGCTCCCACTCAGCAAAGTCGCCGCCCTGCAACACCACCACATCCACATCGACACCCGCCAGCGGGTCTGGCTGCACTACGGCCGCCACCAACTCCGACTCCCACCCGCCGTCGCGACTTTGGTGCTCACCCAACGTGAGCACCCGACCGTCATCGCCGCGGTCAACCGCGACTACCCCAACAACAAGAAATGGCTTTTCCCCGGCGGATCCCCAGGACAACACGCCCGCGACAGCCTTTATCGCGGACTACGCAACCACCTCCACGTCCACCTCCGACGCGCTCGCAGCGCTGCTCTGGCTCACCTCGCGAGCGAAATCCCCGCCGCGGTCCTGGCCGAGCTCCTCGACCTCCACATCGACACCGCTCTCGCGTGGTCCAACTACGCCCAAAACGAATGGAGCGCATACGTCGCCGCCCGCACTAACCCAGCGGATGACACCCAAGGCATCGAAGCACGTCCGAGCTGACTTCTGAACGGAGGAATACGACAGCTTCTCAATATTCGCACTTCACCAGTTCCCGCCCACGACGACTCCCGCGCCACCTCCTGATCACCCCTGCACGGACGGAGAACACTCATGCACCACAACCACACTCGAACCACCCGTTGCGCCGCACACCTGGCACTGTGCGCGGCCGTCGCCGCGACCACCGTGACAGCCGGTGTCGCCGCCGCAGAACCCACACCCGGCCGCAACGGCGCGCAGTGCCCGCGCTGGACCGCGCTGCTGACACCGGGCACCTACGAGACAACCCCCACCACCAGCGGGCAGACCATGCCCGAGATCCTCACCCAGCTCGGGCAATCACTTACCGCCCGCTACGGCAGCGATATTGAGGTCCGCACGCTCGCCACGACGACGAGCGGTGCCGGTTCGGTGAGCGGAGCAGAACTCACCGCGGCGGTCTCGGGGCTGTGCTCGGAAACGCGAGTCGTTGTGGCCGGCTACGGCCAGGGCGCCGAGGTCACCGGCGACCTCGCCACCAGCATCGGCAACAACAAAGGCCCGATCCCAGCCTCCCGAATCGTGGCCGTCGCGCTCGTCTCCGACCCGCGCCGCAACCCCACCACCACCCAACTCGGCACCCCGGTCTCCGGGCAAGGCGTCACCAGCTCGCGATCGCAGAGCTTCGGCGAGCTGACCGAGCGGGTCCGCACGCTCTGCCTCGAAGGCGACAGCTACTGCTCGACCACCGCCGAGTCCTCGCCGGTCCTCGCCGCGGTGAACCGTGCACTCGCCGCTACCTCGGCCACCTCCACTCCGGCCCCGACCACCACCGCCTCCCCCACGACCACGACCTCAGCGAAGGTCCCCACCATCACGACGAGTGCGCCGACTACGACGACCTCGACCGGGCAGCTCAGCGCGTCACAGGTTCTCGCCCAAGTGGTCACCGTCCTCAACGGGCTCGCGAGCTTCACCGCGAACGTGCCCGCCATCGTCAACGACCTCGCCCAACTGCCGGGCCTGCTCACCGCAGCGGATGTGCCTGGCCTGCACCGAGTCTCCGGCGACCTCAACAACCAGTTCAGCCCGCTCGTGCAGATGGCCGCCGGACTCGACCTGCGCCTGGTCGCCCGCGCACTGAAACTGGCCGCCCCCTTGGACACCACCGGCGCGGCAACGATCGCCGCCGAGATCGTCGGTGTCCTGGCCGGACTCGACATCTCCCGCATCGCCACCGACATCGGCCAAGCCCAAGAGATCGCCTGGACCGCCGCCGAAACCCTCGCCAAAGGCGACCCCGTCACCGCCTTCCTGGCGCTGACCGGGCTGGCACCGATCGCGGCCGATCTCCTCTCGGCCACCGCCAGCGCGTTCACCGGCACCACGTTCCCCGCGCTCACCCAGACCTACAACACCGCCACGACCACCGGGGCGGACATCACTACCGGTACCGGCACCGCCCCCCAGGACGGCGACACGGCCTTGTTCGACGCCACCGGCTACGACGCCGCCGCGCCCGCGCTGACCGACTGGATCGCCGGGTCCATCGACCGTACGAAATAGCCACCGCCACACAGTCACCCACAACGCACAGCGAGACGGCCGATGGTGCCGAGCGAATTGCTCGGCACCATCGGCCGTCTCAGTCGGTAGCCAGGATCAGGAGATCAGGGGCGGCACGGCGCGCGGTGTGAACGCGCCCGGGGAACCAGTAGTGCGCAACCGCCACAACGGCAACACATTCCGCATCACGTCCGACACCGGGGCCGGGGTCACCTCGACAACCGCCCGCGCGGCGCTGTCGGCATCGGCGAAGGTGTTGCCGACCAACGGCCCCGACAGGATCCGCACCGAACCAGTGAACGGGAAGAAGTCGCCCTCGGTCCGGTAGAGCCGGTAACGCAGAACCACCGGCACCCCCGGCACCAGAGCGGGTTGCACCGGCATGCTGAGCTCACGCACAGCCTCGGCCGCGATGTCGCGCCACAGCGCGAGGCTATCGGGGGCCTGTCTGGAGTTGGCGAACACCCGGTACAGGGATGAGGCCAGGATGGCGGGGGTGGGAGTGACGTACATAGTCGAGCACCTTTCTCAGCAGATACATTGAGAGGCGCGGTGTCGGACTCCCCGGAGTTAGGTCCTCCGGGGATTCCGGCATCGCCCCATTTGTCAGGACGCGAGGGTGAATTTCTTAGGGGCCGTGCTGGTCTGGCGAGCGGTCTCGTCCTTGGTCAGCTTGACCAGGGCGTTGTGGACCGCGCCGCTGGACCGTTCGAGGGCCTTGCCTATCTGGTGTGGGGTGAACTCCTCTCCTGGGTTGTCGCGCAGGTAGTCCTCGACCTGTCCCCGCAGCGCACCGGCGGGCAACCGATACACCGTCGACTCCGCGTCGGCCGCTACCGGTTCGGCGGGCAGTGTCGGTGCCACCGGGGCCGGTTCGGCGGGATCGTCGCCCGTGGGGGCAGCTGCCGCCGGTTTCGGTGCGCTGTCTGGCACGGGGTCGGCCGGTGCCGCCTCCTCGTCGGGGTCGGCCGGGTCGAGCGAAACAGGTTCCGGCGCGGCGGGTTCCGGCGCAGCGGGTTCCGGCGGGGCAGGCTCCGCCGAGTCAGGTTCCGGGGCCAGCGGTTCCGGCGCGGCGGGTACTGCCGGGCCGGGTTGCGGGTTGACCGGTTCGGCGGCGGCGGGTTCGGGCGCGGCCGGTTCCGGGGTGGCCGGTTCCGGGGTGGCCGGTTCCGGGGTGGCCGGTTCCGGGGTGGCCGGTTCCGGGGTGGCCGGTTCCGGTTCGGCGGCTACGGGTCCGGCCGGTTCGGCGACGGGTTCGGGCGCGGCCGATCCGGCGATGAACCAGGCTTTTGCGGCCCGGGGCGTTTCCGGGTCGGTGTAGGACCGCACCGCAAGGGCCGATTCCCACCCCGTCAGCAGACGGCGGGCCGTCGACACCGCGATCCCCGCCGTGTCGGCCAGCGCGGCGGTGGTGCTGCCGGGGTTGGTGCCCAACGCCGCCCACAACGCCCGGGTGGCCGGTTTGCGCAGCACGGGCACCACCGTCGAACCGTATTCCGGGGCCGGTGCGGCGGTTTCGGGGACGGGTGCTGCCGGTGCCGTGGGCGCGTTCGCGGTGTTCTTCCTTTTGGACATGGCGGGATTCCTTCCAACAGTGGGTTTCGGTGAATTCGTGGTGTCCCGGCCTGGACGGAATGCCATTCCGGTCGGGGCGAATTCCCCGGGGGGCGGCGGCGTTCCGGGTTCCATGGACGCTCGATACGGTGTCCGATGTCAAGCGGAACGTGAAAACAAAATTCCGGTCCCGAATTCCTCTCTTCCATTTCTGGAATGCCAACGGCACGAGAGGAATTCGACTCGCAGGCAATTGTTGTGGCAGCGCGAGAGCCACTCGCGCCGACCTCGCTGAGAGGCCGCGCGTTGATGTCAGTGGCTTGACCTGGGCATACCGCACTGCAGGTCAGCGGCATGCCGCACGAAATGTCAGCAGCTAGGACCGGGCTCGCACCCGTCTGACCTGGGCAGATCCGAAGTCCGAGAAGCTGCTGGAAGATGTCGGCGAAGATCCTTCTCGGGCCGGGTTATCGACGGTCCGCGCCTGGCCCGAGTAGGGCGGTCACATCCCGCATCGCCTGCGGTGAGGGTTTGAAGTATCGGCGCAGGTTCTCCGGCTTCCGACGCCGCTATTTGGCCATCAACTCGACCAGGCTGGCGCCTGCTTCCCCGAGGTGGGTCAGCGAAGAATGTCGTAGTTCGTGTGGATCCCAACCTGTTCCGGGACCGGCCGTGGCGGTCGCTGCGTCCAGTAGCGAGCGGGCTTGCTCGTAGGACAACCGCGCCAGCCCGGTGTCGGGACGTACGTCGCGGTCGTCGACGTACTTGCCGGGTCCCGGTCGGCGATGGGTGACGAACAGCGGACCGCGGGTGCGGATCAGGCGCGGCAACAGCCGGGCGGTGCTGGCGTCCCAGTAGACGAGTTCGTGGACGTAGTCGGCGTGGGTCGTGCCGCGGCGGCGTGTGCGTGGCTTGGCGCCTTTGGATTTCACCGGGCAGCAGCGCCCAGCCAAGTCGAGGTCTTCGATGTTGATCTGCAGCAGCTCGTCGATGCGGGCGAAGGTTTCATACAGCATCCGCCACAGCGTCTTCTCCCGAATATGGACGCCGCGCTGGGAGATCAGTCGGTCGATCGCGGTGCGCGACCGCACCGGGGTTTCGGAGTCGGGTGGGGTGCTTCGCTTCACCGCGGCCGGAACGGTCGGTCCGGCGTGGCCGTGTTCGCGACACCAGGCCAGCCAGGCAAGCACGGCGGCGCGGCGCGCGTTCCAGGTGTTGACCGCGGCCTCGCCCCACAGAGTTTCGAGCGCGTC
Source organism: Nocardia sp. NPDC058480 (assembly GCF_042720495.1). Taxonomy (NCBI): domain Bacteria; kingdom Bacillati; phylum Actinomycetota; class Actinomycetes; order Mycobacteriales; family Nocardiaceae; genus Nocardia; species Nocardia sp. NPDC058480. The sequence goes on from NZ_JBHXMN010000007.1 coordinate 129,604, forward strand.
GCCGATCTCGGTGTCGGCGACCTCGGCGAGCGGGCGGCCGAAGTTCGGCAACGTCGTCACGGGGTCGGTGCCGATGAAGTGGTTGGCGGTTTTGACCACTGCGGTGGTGTATGCCCGGCGGGTGTTCGGGGATCGGACCGAGTCGAGGAAGGCGCTAGCGGCATCCACGACGGTGATTCCCCCACTGGTGCGGAGGCGGTGAACTGTGCTCGCCATGCCGATCCTCCTGTTTGCCACAGATAACAGGTGCGCTTCGTGCGTCGTCCGCGCGGTGTTCGCGCAGGCCGAATCTCATGATCCGGCCGGTGCCATCCCATACTCGGCGTGCTCGTATGCCCCTGAATCTCACGCATTCGCGGGTGACGGGCGTGCACGGATGGCGGCGTAGTTGGCCCAGTCGGTCGCGAGGGCGGAAGCGCGTTCTGCGGCGAATCGCGGGTGGCAGCCGACCAGGTCGGCTAGGACTGGTGCGGGGATGTCGCGCAGGAGTTCGTTGAAGGCCGCGACCCGGCTGGTGCCGGTGACGCCGATCCTGCGAAGGCGGTTCCGGAGTTGGCTCGTCGTGATCGGTCGGTTCGGTCGCTGCCCGGGGAGCAGCCAAGGTGAGGTGGGGTTGGCGGCGGTTCCCATGTTGCGGCGCTGGGTGATCAGGTCTGTGATGAGGCGGTCCAACGGCTCTGGCATCAGCAGGTCTTCCTCAGCGATCCGCAGGTGCGACTTGATCGTCGCGGGTGGTCACGTCCTCGACCTTGATCTGGGTGATGCGAGTTGCTGGCTGGGCGTAGAGCAGGACCAACAAGCCCGCGACACGATCGATGGGTGCCAGCGAGCCGTCGGTGAACAGTCGGCGGACCAGCGCAATTCGCTCGGCCTGGGGCTGTGCCTCGGGTGTGATCACTCTTGGCGGGCTGGGGATGTGGAGCTTCGGGCAGAGCCGTCGCCGGATGGCGAAGGTCATGAAGATGCGGGCCGTCAGGCGGGTTTTCGGGCCGTCGGCGAACCAGTCGTCGATGTCGTGCTGTGTGCATTCTCCCAGGTTTGTTCCTCGCGCTCTCAACCAGTTGAGGAAATCCATTGCGACCCTTGCTTGTTGGCGGGCGGTGTTCCAGGCCGATGCACGCGGGGTGCCGTTGTCGAGTTGTCGCAGGATTCGGTGGCGGTGGTGCCATTTGATGTAGGTGGCCAGTGCCTGGCGGTCGTCGGTCGCGACGATTTGATCGAGTAAGCCGGTGGTCCATTCATCGAATTTGAGCAGGTCGGGATTGCGTTGGGGCAGTAGTCCGGTCGTCATCAGAAGTTCGCGCAGGTAGGTGACGCCGCCCGAGCGTGGGAGGGAGGGAGGCAAATGCGTCGTGAGTCAACGGCAGTCGCCGGCCGCGAGCGCTCGCAGCCGATCCCCGACGCCGGGGTTGCGGAGCCACTGTTCGGCGCTGCCCGGGTTCTTCCCTGAACACAATGCGTCGACCAGTGGTTTCAAGAAGGTCGGCGGATTGCCGGTGCCATCGCCCAGTAGCGCGATCACCCGGCGTCGGAGCGCGCAACGTGCGCATTCCCAGACTCCCCAGAGGGCCTCGTCGTCGGCACTGCAAGTGGCGCAAACAAATCCGGGGATGCCGAAGCATGGCGCGCAAAGCAGATCTGTGCTGCGCTGACCGGGAAGGACACGGCGATGTCCGCAGGCACCGCAGATGCCGATGCGGCGGTAGGCCGCTCTATGGCAGCTGGGGCAGATGATGCCGTCGGGCCATAGGACTGAGCGTCGGCGCGGCCGGTCGCAGCGCGCGCAGAGGCTGGGTTCGGGGCTCATTGGGAATCTGGGGTGATGCGGGCCCGCCGCGGTCGTCCGATCCGGTTGAGGTCGACCACGTCCTCGGCGAGGTTCTCCCCAACCGCCTTGCGTGCCTTGATGGTTTCGACCTGTGGGGCGATCAGGTCGTTGGGTGTGCAGGACAGAATGTCGCATAGCGCGACCAGGATCGGCATGGACAGGCGCTCGGGGGTGCCCGACACGAGCCGGTAGATCTGCACGTTGGACAGATGAATACCGCGGTCGGCCAGCAGAGGCACGAGTTCGGTGGTCTTCCACATGCCTTGCTCTGCCATCCGTTCGCGCAGCAGCCAGCGGTAGCTCATCTTCTTCGTCATCGTCGCTCCTTTTCGTTGCGGGCCTGCTCGATGACCCTGTCGAGGGCGGCCCGCAGCACCGTCGTCTTGAGTCGGAGGAGACCGAGGTGTAGACCGACAGCGTGCTGCCGTGCTCGTGTCCGACCTGCTGTTGGACGAACAGCGGATCGAACCCATCCTCGATCAAATGCGTGATGTAGCTGTGGCGCAGGCAGTGCGGGCCTAATTCCTCGGGCAGGCCCACTCGGTCTCGGAGCTTGACGAATACCGCGTTGAACCGGGTTTCGCTCATCCGCTCCGATCGTTCGGACGGCCACAATGCCGCGCTGCCGTCGCGTCGGCAGTGCGGCCAGATGTCGTGCACCCATTCGGTGAGCACGTCGACCGACCAGGGCATCACGGTGAGCACGCTGCGCCGCTTCGGACCGCTGCCTTGGCTTCCCTTGCCGAAACGGACGTAGCAGACACCGAAATCTCCGAACTCCGACGCTTTGGGGTTGCGACCGAAATCGTGTGCTTCCAACCGCACCAGTTCACGACGGCGAAGCCCGAAAGCGTAGGCGGTCTTCAACATTGCCGCGTCGCGGAACGCCGCGACCGCGCCCTTGCGGCCGTGCCGTCGGATCTCCTCCACCATCTCATCGGCCGCGTCGAACAGCTGCTGCAACTCCGGCCGTGTCAACGCCCGCCGTTGCGGGCGTCCCTCAACGTCCAGGACGTGTTTGGCACTGTTCCAGTCGTGGCTGATCTGAACTGGATGAGTCCCAAATCGCTTCTCACACTCGATATCCCAGCCGTAGAGCGGTTCACAGACGTAGGCGAGGAACGCGCGAATCGCCAGCTGGTAGGACCGCACGGTCGACAACGCGGCCCCACGCACCGCCCGAAGGTCGGTCGACCATTCCTCGAGATGTTGTGGCGTCCACTGCCACGGGAACTCGCCGCAGTGGTCCTGGAAGCGTCGTAGCATCTCCGATCGTGAATCGACGGTGCTGAAGGCGAGATTTCGGCTCAGCTGCTGCTGCCGCCATCCTTCCAACATCGCGTCGAACATCTGCGCGTCCGGACTCAGCAACGGCACTCCGGCCGCCACGACCCGATGAGCCGCCCCGGCGACCTCGAACTTCCGTGATCCCGCCACCCATCACCCCAACATCTGTCGAATGATTCATTCATCAGACGATAAGGCAGTCGGAAAGTCGCTGATCACAGAATTGGCGACCAGCCCTCCCGAGCTATCGCCGCAAGTCAGGGAACGGCGAATTCCAGCAGCTCAGCACCCAAATCTCTTGGCTTCCAGAATCATTCATCAGATGAAATACGCGACAGAGCACAGATAAAGGGCCCATTATCTGCGGCAACTCGGGTGCCGACCTGGGCGAATGCACCGCATGGGCGGTACCGACTCGGAAAATTATCTGCGGTAGCCGGTCTTACCGAGACTTTTCGGCCGCGCGGACCCCACGTGCCGTGTAGTGGCTAGGCCACAACACCCCACCCGGCCAGAGCCCACGCCGCCTTCGCCCGGAAATAGTCGTCCAGGTCGGTGTCGCAGGCCAAGCTGGCCAGGCGGGCCTTACCGGCCTCTTCGTTCGCTTTGGCCAGGAACTCCGCCGCCTGTACGCGGGAGAAAGCGCTGAGATTGCGATTGTCAGCAAGTTCGGCCAGCCGATCCATGCCGACCTTCCAGTCCGCACCATCTGCCCAGAGATCCTCGTCCTCCTCGGCATTCTCGACCTTGCTCATTGCGTCCTGCACGCGAAAGAACCCGTCCAGGTGAGCGTTGTCGAGGTCCGGATGGGCGTTGGCGCTGTGGTGGTTCGCCAACAGCTCCCCGACGACCTTCCAATCCTTCTCCGCCGGTTCGAGATCTTCATCCGATTTAGCCTCGTCGCCGTCGACGCCGTGCCCGGCCAGTAGGTTCCTGATGATCCGCTCGTCGCCGCACCCGGCCAGCGTCCACGCTGCATTCACGCGATGGGAGACGCTCAGGCCGGTGTCTTTGGCCTGGCTGAACAGCCACTCCGTCGCCGACCAACCTTCTACCCAGGAGAGGTTCCCGCAGGATTCGTCCCAGGCCGGAACCTGCGCGGCCTGAACTCGGGCGTGGTCCTCGAGGTTGAGGTCGTTGGCGAGGCGGGCCAGCAGGTCCATTGCCGTTTGCATGTCCTCTTCGTGATCGTTGAGAGCCTGCGCCGCCTGGATCCGGGAGTAGCCGTCTAGTCCGAGGTCGTTTCCGAGGTCGTTGGCGAGGTCGGACAGCAGAGCCGTACCAGCCTCCGAGTCCACTTCGGCTGCGAGCCCCTCCGCTGCCTGCACGCGGGAGTAGCCGGCCACTTTGGGATTGATAGCAAAGTTGATCAGTAGGGTCGTACCCGTGGGCCCGTCCACCGCAGCCAGGGCACAGGCCGCCTTGACGCGGCAAGAGCCGCCCACGTCGAGATCAGCGGCAAGTCTGGCCAGTAGGGCATGACCATTCTTCTCGTCCACCCCTGCCTGTGCGCTTCCTCCTGCCAGGATCTTGGCCGCCCGTACGCGGTAGAAGCCGTCCAAGTCGCGGTTGGCAGCCAGGTCGGCCAACAGGCTCACCCCGATATCTCCGGCCTCTTCGTCGTCTCTGGCCAGGGTCTTGGCCGCCAACACGCGGTAGAAGCCGTCCAGGTCGCGGTTGTCGGCGAGGTGAATCAATCGGGTTGTGCCGGCCTTCTGGTCGACCCGGAACAGGTACTTTGCGGCCTGCACGCGGTAGTAGCCGTCCAGGCTGGTGTCGCGGGTGAAGCGGGTCAGTCGGTTCGTGCCAGCCTTCTGGTTCCATCGGGACAGGCACTCTGCGGCCTGCACGCGGCCGGAAACGCTCAAGAGGTCGTCGTCGGCGAAGCCGGTCAGTCGGGTCGTGCCAGCCTTCTGGTTCCATCGGGACAGGCACTCTGCGGCCTGCACGCGGTCGGAAACGCTCAAGAGGTCGTCGTCGGCGAAGCCGGTCAGTCGGGTCGTGCCAGCCTTCTTGTTCCATCGGGACAGGCACTCTGCGGCCTGCACGCGGTCGGAAACGCTCAGGAGGTCGTCGTCGGCAAGGCCGACCAGGAGGGCTGTACCGGCCTTCTGGTCCACCTCGGCCAGGACCTCCGCTGCTCGCAGGCGGTAGAAGCCGTCCAGGCTGGTGTCGCGGGTGAAGCGGGTCAGCCAGTCGACGATGTGGCCGGGGCCGAAGTTGGTCCTCAGGCGTACCTGCGTGATGAGGAACCGACAGGCACGTTCTCCTCTGTATTCGCTCTGTCTGGTGAGTACGTGCAGTTTTTCGATGGTCTTGGCCGTGACGTCGTCACCGAGAACGATGAGGCCATCGAGGAGGAAACCCAGGTAGGACGCTTCGACGGTCGGTGGCCAAATGTTCTCCTCATCCGAGGGGAACAGCTTGTCGAGGAGTTCGGCGCGCGTTTCTGCGTCACGCGTGGCGTGGCGGGCGGCGTGGTATTCGAGGAAGGTCTGGTGGGGGAATTCGAGGCCGTCCGCTCCGTGGACCAACAGACCGGAGTGCTGGAGGATATCGCTCAAGAACGCCTTCCAGGACTCTTTGAGCACTTTGTTCGGGCGGGGGACAGGTTCCGATTCCAGTGCTGCGGATACCGAGATCTTCTCTCCTGAGAAACATTGGTAGGCCAGGAGGTCGACCAGTTCGGGTAGCCGACCGAGGGCCTGCTGTGCGGCCTCCTCAGCAGGCTCACGCGTCGACGGGTTGTGGAGGTTCTTTACGAGGCGCTGGATCGCCATCTGATGGTTGGTACGGACAGGCTTGCTCGGGTTGACCTCGTAGAGCCGGTCGGTGAAATCCTCGTACACCCCGCTCCGGCCGCGGGGCAGCGGACGTTCTGGCTCGGCGAGGTAGAGCTGGCAGAGCAGGGAGGCCATCAGCGGGGTGCGGGCCAGTGCGGTCAGGGAGGCGTCGCGGAGCGCGGCGGTGAACTCACGGGCTCGGCGGGTGGCCTCCTCCTGCGACCAGGTCTCCTTCGACAGAGAGGGAGTGCTGAAGTGCTTTTCGACGTAGGTGAGCAGGTCCTCGGTGGTATAAGGGTCCAATTCGTAGCGCGGCACCTCACCGAGCACCGTGAGTTCGTTCTCGCCCAAGGGACGGGTGGCCACCACACACCGGTACATCTGCTGCTCCTCGAGGGCGTTGTGAAGCTTGGTCAACACCTTCTGCCGTGTTTCCGCGTCGGGGAGTTCGTCCAGGCCGTCGACCAGTAGTTGCCAGGACGCTCGGCCATAGGGCCGTCGAAGGAAGTGGTCCGTGTCCAACCCCTGGTGCAGCCCATAATCGCTTAGTACTTGGGTGGCCTTGGCGAGCGCCGTGGGCACGGAGATATCCGGGTCGGCCAGCGCGCGTGCCTCGATCCAGACCGGAACAGCTGGGTCTTTGTTGTTCATGGTGTGGGGGTTCTCCAGCCATGCCGTGGCGGACTCGGACAGCCGAGTGCGCAGCAGCGTGGACTTGCCGCCCCCCGGACCGGCGATGAGCACGCACAGGCGGTCGCGGGCCAGGAAGAGGTTCTTGGCGGGCTCCGGCGATGGGCGGCAATGGACTTCGTCCTGTTTGTCTGCCGCGCGCGTGCTGGTTTGGCGCACGTAGACCTGACTCACTGTCGGCGAGTACACCGAAACTGGGAGATGTGGGTACGGGTGTACCTGCGCGAACTTGAGGGCGGCCCGAAGGAAACCGCGCGCCGACTCGTCCAGGCCGATTGGTCTTTTCGCCCTGTCGTGCAGCTGTCGCCAGGCAAGTTTCGTAGCCGCGAGACGCTGCTCGAAGGAAGCGGGAGTCGGGGCGGTCCGTGCCAGCATCTCGTGGACCACCGCCCACAGGTCTTCGAAATCATTCGGTATCGACGGTGCCTTGCCGTTGGACTTGGGAAACCAATTATTGACCGTCGTGAGGTTCAGCCGGTCTTTGCCGGAGTTCGCCCTGCGCTCGTTGGCCTTGTCGATCACATCTTTCTGCTGACGGGGCAACCGAACTTGGAGATCCCCCAGCTTCTTAGCTAACTCCTCTCTCGCCGAGAGAGTGCCTGATGCCTCGTCCATCTGATGTCCTTCCTCAGCCGTGCAGGCCGGTGATGATCCAAAGGCGATCCAAAACGCTCTGACAGCCGACCGCCCGGCCTCGGCTTCCTTGGCCGAATGATCCCAGATCCAATACCTGTACCTGCCGCTAATCGAGTAGGTCCAAGCTCCTCTTGGTCGTCCAACCGAGGACGACTAGCAGGGAGAAAAGGTATGTGGAGTAGTAAAATGGAGAAACGTCGGAAGCAGCCTTGGCGTAACCCCGCCACGATGCGCGGTGCCATCCTCGCTGGGGTCCTCAGCGGCCTGCTCATCCTGGCGGGCGACCAGGCGCTCGACCACGCCAACGATGAGCCGCGCGATGTGACGGTCATCGTGCTCCCCGAGCGCATTCCACCGGACGAACCACCCACCCTCTGCCGTGTCTAACCGGCACCATCAGTGGTACTCGCGCGCCCGTCGCGCGGACCGCCGAAACCCGCAGCGAAGCAGCCTCTTTTCACTCCTGTGTGGCGTTGGCGAGCGCTTCGTCGAGGGTGTCGTGCAGCTGCAGCAGGGGTGTGCATTCCGATGACCAGGATCGGGCGCTGCACCGCGAGCGCGGCCACCACGCGTAGCGGTGACGCGCACTCCTGCGCGCAGGCCGCCTGTACCGCGAGCCCGGCAGATCCCATGAACGCCACGCGGGACAGATCCACCACCACGGCCGGCGGATCCGCTTTCAGGACTTGACGTATCACGCGTTTGAGCAGTGGCGCCGACAGCACATCGACCTCACCGGTCGCGGTCACGACCGGGATCGGGCCGTGTGTGCCGGTGCGGACCTGGAGCAGCTGGGCGGGATCGGTCCCGTTCATCAGTTCTCCTTCCCGCAATGACCGTACGCTCGTCCTGTTCGAATTCCGGGCGCATGGGGCAAAACCTGGGACACATGGGCGTGAGACACCGAGCGTTTCGGCGGTGTCTCCCCTACCCTCGACATGCGTCAGCCCCTGTCGGATAGACCCCGACAGGGGCTGACGCTTCACAGGGGTTGGACTACAGGAAGCCCTGGAGCAGATTCTGCGCGGTGATTGTGGCGAAGTTCCGCGTCAGCGCTCGACCTCCGACGCGTGCAGCTGGCGCCGCTCACTCACCGCTCTGCTCGGTGTATGCGAGTGCGCGGTGGAGGCGTTCTTGCCGGGCTTGGGGGCGCGCGAATGCCCGGGCGAGGTGACGCGGCCGGCGGCCGCGGCGCGGCGTTGGGCCAGGGCGTCATCGCGGGCGGCGACGATCTCTTCGACTCGCACGGTCGACAACGCGGCTCCGCGCACCGCCCGAAGGTCGGTCGACCATTCCTCGAGATGTTGTGGCGTCCACTGCCACGGGAACTCACCGGAGTGGTCCTGGAAGCGTCGTAGCATCTCCGATCGTGAATCGACGGTGCTGAAGGCGAGATTTCGGCTCAGCTGCTGCTGCCGCCATCCTTCCAACATCGCGTCGAACATCTGCGCGTCCGGACTCAGCAACGGCACTCCGGCCGCCACGACCCGATGAGCCGCCCCGGCGACCTCGAACTTCCGTGATCCCGCCACCCATCACCCCAACATCTGTCGAATGATTCATTCATCAGATGATAAGGCAGTCGGAAAGTCGCTGATCACAGAATTGGCGACCAGCCCTCCCGAGCTATCGCCGCAAGTCAGGGAACGGCGAATTCCAGCAGCTCAGCACCCAAATCTCTTGGCTTCCAGAATCATTCATCAGATGAAATACGCGACAGAGCACACATAATGGGCCGTTATCTGCGGCAAATCCTTAGCGCCGGATTTCTCAGATCTGGACCACGGGCCAACTACAGACCAACGTGGCGCTCAGGACGATGACTACAGATCAGCTTCGCACGCCGAAGCCCCCCTGCGGTGTGGGTGCGGTAGGAAAAGCATCGAAATGGCGTATCGCAGTGTGTCTGTCTCCGAGCGGATTCGCGCGGCGTCGGTCGGCAACGCTCGAGCAATGGCCAAACCGTCCAGTACGACGTTGAGGTAGGCAGCCCGTTGAGCATTGTCTCCCGGCGGGAGGACCCCTTCTCTTTCGAGCACGTCCAGCCAGTGCTCGGTACGCCGCAGCCCAGCCGCGCTGAAGGCAAGGTAGGTGTCGATGGCATCAGCACTGGGCTCCGAGCCGACGTAGGTCTCGAGCGTATGCCGCCACGCATGTCGCGCTTGTTCCCCCGCGCCCGTGGCGGCCAGCACCTGCTGCATGCACGCCAGCAGCCGATCCTCGGCGGGCACCGTGGTGTCCTCGATGACGTCCGCACTCGCGAAGAGACCGGTGATGCCTGCTGCGACTTCGTCTATCAACGCCCGCTGCGTGGGAAAGAAGTGCCGCAGCGAACCGGTACTGACGCCAGCGCGCGCGGCGACCGCGCGGACACTGAGCCTGGCACCCGGGTCTTCGGACACCATCGTCGCGGCAGCAATCAAAATGCGATCCCTCGTGCTGGGCTCACTTCGTGGCACCATCGTCACCTCCGACCCTGACAGTACTAGTACAGCGTGCTAACGTCGAAAACGCACTATCACACTGTACTAATGAATTTTGGGGTGTAGTCATGGCGACAAGCTGGCGTGAACGACGAGCCGAGCGACGAGTTCGACCCGGTGACGGCCGAGCCCTCACACGGTTTCGGTGGTGGCAGGTCCTGAGCAGGTCCCAGCTCGCTGTGGACGTGCCGGCCGAATCCGGCACCACCACCCAGTACACGGTCGACGTCCGACAGCTCGGCGACGGCAAAGACGGGGAAGTACGTGCCCGGATGTACCGCAACGGATTGCAACATGCTGTCGCCCGTATGCCCGCCCGGTTCTGCGTCGAGAACGGAACCATCGAAGTCGCCATGGGCGGGTTCGGGCTCAAGCGTTGCCACTTCGTCGACACCGACGGCAACGAGACGATGCTGGTGCCCGATCCCGCGTCCGCCGAAGGTCGTCGGGCCAGGCTCGAGGAGAACCGGCCACAGCTGAGCCGCATCCTCGGCGTCCTCGCCACGCTCGCCGTTCTGGTCGGGATGATGGTCGCGCTACTACAGCTGGTCGAGCCGATCACCAGCATTCCGCAGGTACGCGAGCTCGTCGGCGGGGTGCAGTCTCCGCTGCGGCTGCCGCTCGCGGCAAACATCGCGGTCGGTGTAGCCGCCTTCCTCGGCAGCATCGAACGCGCTCTGCGCATCCGCACAAGCTGGCTGGACAATTTCGCGAACTAGTCACCGGCCTGCGGGGGACTCTTGCTCGCCCATTCCACGCCGACCCTTTCGATAGGAATCTCTCGTGACAGACAGCGATATTCACCGACACGGGCGTCATCGGCGTCGCCGCACTGCACTGTTGAAAGCCGCCGCAGTGAGTACAGCCGCCCTGTGGACTGTCACCTCTTGCGGCACACTCTCATCGGAGGAGCCGAACTCCTCGTATCCCGCACCGGCACGCTACGAGTCACAGACACTCGACTTCGCCCCATGCGACCAGACCGCCGCAGGCATCGACGATGACCGGGTCGAATGCGCGACACTCGAGGTGCCGCTCGACTACGCCAGCCCTGACGGGACCGCCATCGAACTCGGAATCTCCCGCATCCGAGCCACCGGCACCGACAGAGTCGGATCTGTCGTGGTCAACCCCGGCGGACCAGGAGCACCCAGTGTGGGTTTCGTGACCGCGGTCGCCGACTCCTGGGCGGACGGCCCAGCGCGCCAACAGTTCGACATCGTGTCGATGGATCCCCGCGGAGTCGGCACCTCTCGACCGGCCATCGACTGCTACACCGACCAGGAGCGTGACGACGACGCGATCGTTTCCGGGATCCCCGCTGGTGCGTTGGCCTGGACCGCCGACTCTGCCCGGTCGGTGTTGGAGCAGTGCGCTCGACGAAGCGGCGGAATGGACGTCCTGGGACAGATGGGCACCGAGAACGCGGCACGTGATCTCGATGTCCTGCGCGCGGTGCTCGGCGACGAGCAGTTGACGTTCCTCGGTGCCAGTTACGGAACGCGCCTGGGGACGATCTACGCCCAACAGTTTCCGAGCCGGGTCCGTGCGATGGTCCTCGACGGGGCGGTCGATCCTCGCAAGAATGTCCTCGAACGCCAGACACAACTGTTCGCAGGCGTACAGCGCTCGTTCGACGAACTGTCCCGGTACTGCGTAGACCGAGGGAACTGCCCTCTCGGAAGTGATCCGGCGGGAACGGTGGATGCCCTCCAGAGCCTGCTTCGACCTCTCCTCGACACCCCTGCCCCGACCGCCGGCGGGCGTCGACTGACCTATTTCGCTGCGATCGAAGCTGTCACACTCGGCCTGTACTCCAGCCAGGCGTGGGACAGCGTCATCACAGGCCTGGCCGAGCTACGAGCCGGGCGCGCCGATGTGATGCTCGCACTGCGCGATGTCGCGGCGCAGCGCGGACCCGACGGCACGTACACCAATTCATCGGAAGCGACCCTCGCCATCAACTGCCTCGACGAGATCAGGCCGACACCCGAACAGACAACAGCCGTCGTCGCAGAGGTCAATTCTCTTGCCCCGTACATGGACCCCGGGTTCGATGTGGACACCCATTACGGATGCGAGGGGTGGCCCGACGAACAGGTACTGGATTATCCCTACGGCGACAACCTCACCGGCCTACCCGAAACGCTCGTGGTGTCCGTCACCGGTGACGGGCTGACCCCGCACGAAGGCGGTGTGGCACTGTCAGAGATGCTCGGCGCACGACTGCTCACCGTCGACGGCGAACAACACGGCGCCACCATCGCAGCAAATGCGTGCATCAACGAGATCGTCGAGCACTACCTCGTGAACCTGAACATCCCGGACAACCAATTACGTTGTGTCCTATAAAGAAAACCACCCGAGTTGGCGGCGCCGGACCGCAAACGGGCGCCGCCTGCGTGGCCGACAAGCGCGGGTGTGGGTTGGCTACAGTGGCCGGAATGAATGGTGCACGCGACCTGCGAACAATACTGGCGAGTGCGGGATACAGCACCGAAGACTGGTCACCTGTCACAACAGGTGAGTCGGGCGCCACAGTCCTTCGCGACGAGGACCTCACCCGATACGCCAAATGCGTGCCGGCCGCAGAGGCCGCCCTGTTGAAGGCAGAGCACGACCGGGTCGAGTGGCTGACCGACCAAGGCGTGTCAGGTCCACGGGTGCTCGACTGGCACTCCGGCGAGGCGGGGGCAGTACTGGTGACCAGTGCAGTCTCCGGTGTTTCCGCGGATCAGCTACCGGTTGCGGACCTGGGCGCGGCCTGGGGACACATCGCGGACGCGGTGCGCGGGCTGCACGAGCTTCCGGCGGAACGGTGCCTGTTCGACCGAGGTTTGGCCACGATGGTCCCCGTGGCGCGTGACGTCGTCGGCCGACATGCCGTGAACCCGGAGTTCCTTCCCGTCGAGCAGCAGCACACCCCACCCGAGGAACTACTAGCCAGCCTCGAACCCGAGATCGCGCGGATGCTGGCTCAGGAGGCCTTGGACACAGTCGTTTGTCACGGAGACCTGTGCCTGCCCAACATCGTTGTGGACCCGGAAACACTGAAGGTGTCCGGATTCATCGACCTCGGCCGCCTCGGGACCGCCGATCGCTATGCCGATCTGGCACTGCTGCTCGCCAATGCGCGTGAAACCTGGGGGAACGAGGAGCGGGCGTTGGCTGCGGACACGGCGTTCGCGCAGAGGTACGGCCTCGTCCTGGACCGTGACCGCTCGAACTTCTACCTTCACCTGGACCCCCTCACCTGGGGATGAGAAGACGGCCTCGGCGGACCGGGTGGCCTCGGTAGGCTGTACGTCGAGGGCCTCGCGTAACCGTCGCCCGCCGCCGGTCAGGTCGTAGTGCACGAGGTGGTCGAGTTCCCAGCTCTCAGCACACTCGACACAGATGGCGTAGCCGTGGTTGCAGCGGGAGGGGTTGCCCACCAGCAGGATCCGGCCGTAGGGGTCCTCGCTATCGCGCAGCCTCACCAACACATAGTCGTTGCCGCTGACTTTGGCTCCGGGTTTGATCACGCCCTCCTCATCGTGACTCTGGGTGTTCTTCATCTCGCGCATGAATGTCTTCTGTTCGCGGTTCGGTATCGGGCTCTGTTGTGTCGCTAGCGGGTTCATCGAGTCAGGCGCTCGTGCAGTCCGCCGGTGGTGCGGTCGAGCCACACGCTCACCGCGTGCCCGGCGTGGCTGTCCCGCAGCCGGTTCACCGCACCGGTGGCGTAGGCGGCGATGTCGTCGGGGTGCACGAGGTGAACGCGCGGAACGGCGAGCCGGTCCGTGCTGCCGGTCACGTGCGCGACGGTGTACATGCCGCGTTCGTCGTGCGGGCCGGGGGCGTAGATGACGAACTGGTCGCCGGTGACGGGGTTGGCGGCGGCGTAGAGGGTGTCGAGTGCGGCCGTGGTGGGGATCGGGTGGGCATTGCTCGTCATGTCGTGTCCTGTCGTCGGTGCCCGTGCGGGCGGGGTGGTGTTCGGGCGAACAGTCGGGGCCGCTGGTGTGTGGCGGTCCCGGTCCTGTTGCCCCGGGCGCGGTTTCGCACCCGGGGCAACACAGGGGCTAGGTGGCGCGTACAGCGGCGGTGGCGGCGCGACCGATGGCGGCGGCGGTAGTGGCCGGGTCAGTGACCAGGTGCATGTTCGCCCCTTTGAGGGGGTTCGGGTTGCTGTCGGCCGGTGCGAGCCACAGCACCGCGCACCGGGCGGCGCGTAGCTTGTCGAGGTGTTGCTGGGCGCGGCGTCGTTCGCTGCCGGTGTAGTGGCCATCGGAGATGATGACCAACAGCCGGGTCGCGCCCGGGTAGGCCAGATCGAGGGCACCGTTGAGGGCCTCTACCGCGATGTCGAGGGCGTGGTAGCCATCCGGGCAACTGAATTCGGTAACTCGTGCGGGTGCGGTGCCCGGGTAGGTGATCGGTTTGACCGAGGCCCCGAACGTCACGGTCGCGGTCGTAGCGGGCATGGTCGCCAGTTCCGCCGCGCGGGCGATGATCCACGCGGCCGAGGCCACTGGGCCCGCGTAGTCGCCCATCGAAGAGGACACGTCGCAGGCGATACCGACTTGCAACGGCGGCAGTGGAACGGTTTTGCGTGTGGTGCGGGTGAACGGTTCGGCGGTCGGCATCGCTCCGGCCGCGCGTTGGGCCTCACGTGCGAGCGCGCCGCGCATCCGCAACCGGCCCGGCGGTAGCGCGGAGGTCGTTTTCACCGTGGCCCGTTCGCGGGTGGCGGCGGTGTTGAGGGCGCGGGCCAGCACCCGGGCGGCGGTGTGCTCTTCCGCGCGGGCCTCGCGGGTCCGTTGCCTGCTCGCGGTCCGGGCCCGGCCCGCCCCGGCACCGAACACCTTTCGCGCTTGCGCGGCAGCGTCTTTCGCCTCTTGCTCGGCAACCTGCCGGGCGGCCTCGGCGAACTCGGCAGGGTCGGGCGCTACCGGGGCGGCAGCGACCGCCTTGCCGATGTTGGTCACGGTGTCACCGATCGCGGCCCCCAGTGGCGAGGACGGTTCGGGGTCGGCGTGGGGGTCGGGGCCTACCAGGTCGAGCCAGCGCGCCCCGAGTTCGAGCATGGCGGCGGCGTCGGTGTCGGCCACGGTGTGGGCCTCGCGCCAGATCGCCCGCAATTTCTCGAGGGTGTCGGTGCCAAGGATGGCCTCGATCGCGGTGGCGGCGGGCGCGCACTCGCCAGCGTCGAGGATCCCGCCGTCCAACCGGGCCAGGATGAGGGCGGCGTTGCGAGCCGCGTGGTAGGGCACCGGGGGAATCTGGGCGGCGGCGATCGTGCCGCCGTTGTCGCCGATCACGATCTCGGTGGTGCAGGCACGCAACCAATGCCGGTCGTCGGGGCGGCGGCGTATCTGGGCGGCCTCGATGCGCGATTCCTCGAGTAGCGTCGCGGCCTCGAGGACCCCGGGGTGCGCTACCGGCGGCGCGGTCCACACCGAGTGTTGGGCGTGGGCGCACTCGTGGACCAGAGCGCCCCACACCGCCGGGTACCGGTTGCGGTCGCTGGTGCGTTCCGGGCGGGCAGTGGCGGGGTCGATGGTGAGGCGGGTGCCATCGATCTCGATGGCACCCCAGCTCGGCACGAACGCCGCCGGGTGCCCGAACGCGGCACCCG
This sequence comes from Nocardia sp. NPDC058480, assembly GCF_042720495.1. Classification (NCBI taxonomy): domain Bacteria; kingdom Bacillati; phylum Actinomycetota; class Actinomycetes; order Mycobacteriales; family Nocardiaceae; genus Nocardia; species Nocardia sp. NPDC058480. The sequence goes on from NZ_JBHXMN010000007.1 coordinate 144,931, forward strand.
GGGCGATGGTGACGGTCAGGTCGTCCCTGTCAGCGATCGAGGGAACCTCGGCGGTCATCGCCGCCGAGAGCGTGGCCCATCCACCGGTGACAGGCACCGAGGCCGAGGTGGGCGTGGCGGCAGTAGCCGGGGGGCTGGTCGGCGTGGCCGGGGGCGGGGGTGTTGTCGTGGCGGCGGGGGCTGGTGCGGTGATCATGTGGCCGGTCATGGCGGGCAGTGCCTTTCGTGGGCGGGCGGGTAGTCAGCGTCGAGGGCGCTGGGGCATCGGTTCGAACGTGTCCGGGTTCGCGTGTAGGGCAAGGAATCGCGCCTCGTCACCGATCGCGCGCCGGGCGATCGGCGCGAGGGCGGTGACCTTGCTGATCGCCATCGAGACCCGTTCGCCGCGAGGTGGGTCCTGCAGCTGTAGTCCGGCGGCGAGGTTGAGTTGCGCGTGTTCTGTCTGTCGGGCCAGCACGGCCAGCTCGTCGCGCAGGTCGCGCACGGCGACGATGTAGTCGTGAATCGCGAGGGCCTCGGTGAGGGTGCGTTCGGTCATGTCGGGGGTCCTTTCCCGGGATCAGTGGCGGTGGTGGTGGATTGAGGCGGGTTGGCAGGTCAGAAACGGGGGCCCAGCGACAGGGGCTCGTGGCTACGGCCGCACACGGTTTTCACCACGGCGGCCACGACATCGCGGTCCTCTTCCGGCGCGGCCCCGACGAGGTTGGCCAGGGCGGTGGCCTGATCGGTGGCGGCGGCGATCTTGCGGAACGCGAGCAGCTCGCGCAGCTGCGGTGCCCACCCGACCTCGCCTTTGGCCTGCCGGGCAGCCAGCTCGCGGGCTACTTTCACCGCGCGCCGTTCCACCTCGAGCTGGGCGGCGAGGTCGTAGTCGCTGCCCACCTGCACCTGGAACGCGAACCGCGAGGCGAGCGCGTCCGACAGGATGGCCCCGTGCACGCCGGGGTTATGGCCTGCCACCACGAAAAAGCCGGGCTCGGCGGTGATGACCTCGCCACCGTTGGCTTTGATCACGATCTCTTTGCGCCCGTCCATCGCGGGGTACACCGCCGAGAGCACGGTCGGCGGGATGAGGGTCGCGTCGTCGATGAACAGCACCCGACCCTCACGCATAGCCCGGACCATGGGCCCGTGCACGAAAACGAAAGTGCCATCCGACTTTTGGGTGTATTCCCCCACGAGATCGGCGACCGTGGTGTCCCCGTCGCCCTGCACGGTCAGCAGGTCCCCGTAGGCGGCCTCGATGAGCGAGGTCTTGCCCGTTCCGGGCGGCCCGTACAGCAGGACCGGCACCTCGGCCGCGCGCATCGTCACCAACACATCCACATCAGCGCGTCCGGCCAGCTGGCGCACGTGGTAGTCCTGCCCGTTCGGACGAGCCACCGTGTTACCCGTGCGCGCCGGGGCAGCCGGGGCGGCGGCAGTGACCGGGGCCGGTTTGGCCGCTTTCGGTGCCCGGGGGCGGCGCGTGGCCGGTTTCGCCGCCGTACCCGCCGCCGGGGTTGCCGGGGCCGGGGCGGTGGCAGCGGCGGCGGTGTCGGCATTGGCGCGGTAGCGGCGGGGTGTGGCCGATGTGCGGTCGGCGTACCCGGCGGCGGTCAGCGCCTCGAGGGCGTTGCCGACTGCCCCGGAGGACCGGTTGAGCCCGTTGGCGATTTCACGGGGCGACATGTCGCGGCCCGGGTCGGCGGCCAGTGCAGCGGCGACCATGCGCCGCAATTCCCCGTTGGGCAGACGACCGGCGGCCGGTGCAGTGGTGGCGGTGGCGGGTGTGGTGGGCATTGCAACTCCTGGAAAATCAGTTCCGAATTCGTGCACTGTTTCCGGCACAGGTGCGGCGTGGCCGCCATTCGGATTTCTGCGAATTTCCCGGCGAATTCCGGGGACGGTTCGACGCTAGCTCGACCTCGAACAGGCTCGCAACCCCAAAAGTGCGCGAATTTCCCGGAATTCTTCCGGACAACGGCGAGCCCGGCAGTGCAATACGGATATGCAATGCGCACGGCAATGCTTAGGCGCGACGACGAGCGCCCGACCAAATGAGCGGAAAGGAATCAAGCGATAAAGGAAGAATGAGAAAGCGGGGGAAGGAATCGGAATGGATCAGCGGGAGCAGGACACGAACCGGATGCCGAAGACAGGCATGGACGGACCGGCGACGCATGTCTATACAGCTTTGTGTATAGACAATCCCGGCTGCTATCCGCCCGGATAAACCGCCTCCCACCTGCCAGCCTGCCGGGCACGGGTGGGTCGTTTTGATCCGCCCACCGAGTAGGGCACGGAACCTCACCATCGAACGATGCACCGATTGATTTTCATCGAGCCACCCAGGCGGCAGAATATCCAATCCTGAAATTGACAGAATTCGCCACAGCGGAAACCTGGCCATTTCAACAACTCTGATAGAGTTTCATGATTGTCGCAACCCGCCATTTCCGCCATTTTCGGAATAGCGGTAAATGCGATCACCACGTTAATCGATCGACGGCGAAACGGGAACACCCGGCCTATGTCTATCTATTTCGGGGCGTGGCGGAGACGTTCGAGGAGCTGGCGGGTTTCGAGACTCGGATTCTGGCCGATCTCGGCGAGTGTGTGGGTCAGGAGTGTGTAGGTGCGGGTAAGTGCGGCCTTTTCGCCGAGGCGGGCATGGAGCCGGAGAATGTCTTGCCAGACCGATTCGTTGTAGGGGTCGTTCTCGACAGTTGTCTCGAGAATTCCCAAGGTGGCGCGGGGGTCGTTTTCGGTGTTCCGGATGGCCAACCAGCTCAACGCGTTCAGGGAGGTGCGCCGCGCTGATTCGCGCAGCGCTTCGACCCAGGTGTCGGTGAGGTCACTGGCCAGTTCGCTGGTGGCCAGGGCCGCGATCCGGCGGGCGGCGTCGGCCTGCTCGGCGTCGTTGCTCGCGCGGCGGCGCGCAGCGACCGCGCTGGTGAAGTCCCAGTAGTCGACTCCCAGCAGGTCCGACAGCTGGAGCCTGTCGTCGGCGAGGACGCTGGTGATCTGCCCACCGGTCGCGGCGGTGATCGCGGCACGCAGGCGGCTCACTGTGTTGGCGAGCGCGCTGCCTCCCCTGTCCTTGGGCCGCTGGCTCCACAACAGCTCGATCAACTGTTCCCGTGAGAGTCCCTCAGGATGTAGAGCGAGCACGGTCACCAACTCGCGGATACGCGGCTGCAACTGCGAAGTGATCTCCACGCTCTCACCAGTTTCGGGCTTGCGCCAGAAGATCCGGGTGGGCCCGAACACCCGCAACCGCAGCGCAGGCTCAGCCTGTGTCGGCATCGACAACGGTGCGGAGTCCGCAATCTCGGTCTCGAGGTCAAGGCCGGGCTCCGGTGCCGCGGCGAGGTCGCCCTCGCGGGGTTGGCCGGCATCCTCGGCCACTTCGATGAGCACAGGGTCAGAAGCCGTTGGCGGCGTGCTCGGCTCGGCCGGTTCCACCAGCACAGGCTCCGGCGGCCGAGGTCGCGATGCGGGCACAGGTCCACCGTCGATGCTGTAAATCCTCGGCCCGCCGTCGTCACGACGGCTCGGGCGGTTCTGGCGGGCAGCGCGGGGCATGTACGGCTGGGCGAGGCGGTCGCGGCCATTGGCGCGAAGCTGGATTTCCACGTCGCTGACGATGAGGCGAGCGGGTGAGATCAGGTGCCGCCGTGCGCGGCGGCCATTCAGGAGCGCCTGGGAAGCGGCGCGCGAGGCGGGCAAGGTACCCAGGACCGGAAACCCGATCGCGGCGGCATAGTCGCGGTTGGCACCGATGAGCACGATTCCTCGGGGCCGTCTGCGGCGGGTGAGATCGAGGATGCGTTGCGCGGCAGGCTCGGGGTCGATGTGCTCGGCGCGCACCACGAACAGGCAGGCATCGGCAGCAGCGATGACCGGATGCGCGGTCGAATCTGGCTCGGGCACACCGCAATCGGCGAACACGGTCGCTCCGAATGCCCGCCAGCTGCCATGTGGATCAGTGAGCAATTCGGCGGCTGGATGGGCTCGCGTGGGGTCGTGGTGTGGTGGCGTGGCAAGCAGCGCTTCGCCGCCGGGTAATCGCTGCACATGCCGCGCCAGGATGTCCGGGGTGATGGGTTCGCCGGGGTGGGTCCTGCGGGCCAGGCTCGCCAGCCCGAGATACGGGTCCGCGCCGACTATTTCGGCGAGCTGCTCACCCAACGGGTCGGCTTCCACGATCAGGGCGGTTTCCGGGCCGGGCCAGGTGTGGGCGAGGGCGACGGTGGTCGTGGTGGTTCCGGCGCGGGGGCTCAGTCCGGCGACGGCGATCAGTAGTGGCGCCTGTGAGCCTGGTTTCATGCCCTATCCCCGTTTCTGGAAGTTGGAGATCAGCAGCGCGGTGCCGGTGTCGGCGGGGCGTGTGTTGATCAGCTGGAGGTAGTCGATGCGTTTGCGGTCCGGGTGCAGCTCGGCGATGTGAACGTTCGCTGTGCTCGGGGTGATCGGGGTGATCGCCACGCAGTGCCGCGTGCCCGCTGGGATGCTGGCGATACCCGCAGCGAGGGCCTCGGAGGTGATGCCGGTCTCGGGCCCGAGCAGTCCCGTCGCCTTCCCAGCATCGCGATCGATGTAGTAGGCCGCTTCGAACGAGGCGATCAGCCCTTCCACAGTGCTCGAGTCTCCGGCGCGGTCGGTGACCACCGTGCCCGAGAGCCCGGCGCAGGGACCCTGTGCCGTCGTGGTCGGGCTCGGCGGTGCGGCGGTGGCCTGCACCTGCTGGCCGGTATCTCCGGTGTCGCCGGTCCCGAACGCCAAGACACCGGCCAGCAGGGCGACGGTGGCCGCTAGGGCGGCCCAGGCTCCGACCGGCATCCGGAATCGAATGCCGGTCCACCATCCAGACATCGTGTCGATGGCGGCCGTGCCGGGAGGGTCACCGAGTGCGACGAGCCAGTCGTCCTCGGGCGAGGGCGACTGGTCGGGTTCGTCGACGTCGGGGCCGGTGTACTGGCCAGCAATGTTGCGGAGGTCGGGTTGGGAGTCGGGTAGCTCGACCCATGCTTCGGCGTCGCCTTCATCGGGTGGATTGTGGGGGTACCTCGCCATTCAGCTCGCCTCGGATCGGTGAGGCTCCGGGGCCTGCCCGCACCCCGGAGGGGGGTGGGGGCGCGGGCAGGTTCCCCGGAGGGGTCATGGGCGGCTCGTGTGCTCGCTGTGCTCGCTCTCGGGCTGTGTCGGGGTGGGCGAGGTAGCCGGCCGATTCGTGAGGTCCTCGCCGAGCCGGGCGAGGACATCGCTGACCGCGAGGTGGGCGGTGGAGCGGTGATCGGCCTCGTATTCACGCCAGGACACGAGCGTGCCGCGTTGCCGGTAGGCGATGAGGGTGCGTCGACCAGCGCGCACGGGCACGACGAGGTCGAGCTCGCCGTGATAGAGGTGCAGCGGCATCGGCGGTTTGGTGTGGCCCAGGGTTTCGAGCGCCAGCACCCGCCGCCACCAGTGATCGTTCCAAGGGTCCGCACCTTTGGTCCAATGCGCCAATGGTTGCGGAAACCGTTCTCGCAGTTCGACACCGGTGAGCTGTTGCGCCTCAGCGACAGCTTGCACCCCGGCCTCGCTGAGCACGTGACGCAGCGGGAGCTGGTCATAGGCACGGGCGAGCCCGATCAGCGCGGGCAGTCCCAGTCCCGCGCCGGCGCCCTCGCTGATCGCTGATGCGACCGCGACGAAGTCGGAGACGACGGCCCCGGCGGCAATCCCGCGCAGGTCCACCTCGGGTGCGTACCACGGCTGCAGTTCCCCCGCAGCCGCGACGACCCGCCCGCCGTCGGCGTATCCCCAGGCCACGACCGGAGCGACGGGCAGATCGAGGTTCGCACCCCGATACACAGCCCGCGCGAGATCGAGCACGGCCCTGGCACCGTCTCGGGCGGCGAGGAAGGTGTGGGGTCCGGTGCCGACGCCGAGTCCTTGCCCATCGGGGATCGCCACCACCCACCCTCGATCCAACGCCGCTTCGATCGCGTAGGTGTCGGGTTCGGTGCCGGTGGAGAGGAGTTGCGAGGGCGCGCACACTCCCGCGAGCCCGCGAAAAGGTGGGCAGTACATCAGGATCGCGGTCTTGCCGGGCTCGGCGGTGGCTTCGGGGATCAGCACGATCGCCGAGGCGGGCAGCAGTTGCCCGCGTGAGCCGGTGGTGACGTAGATGACCTGCCAGGCCCCGGCTGCCCCGGCGAGTTGGGAGGCGAATACGGGCCTGGTGCGGACCAGGTCGCCGGGCCGGGCACCGTCACGCAGGATCGGTGTTTGGTAGAAGTCGCTGAATTTCACTGGTATCTCCCGGCGAGGTCGTAGGCGAGGGCGGTCATCCACGCGACCGAGCTGGCGAGCTGCCCGGTCGCGTAATAGCTGGTGTGGCGGGAAGAGGTATCGGCATAGCGCAGCAACACCGTCGGATCGAGCAGATCGGCATTGTCGGCGACCAACTGGCCCCACGCCCCTGACAAGCGCGCGGCGAGGTTGGGCAACTGGGTGAACGGGTTTGCAGCCACCATGGCGGTGATCTGCGCCCACTTCGCTGACGCGGCGGCATTGTCCGCAGGGCCCGGGGCAGGTGTGCGCGAGTCCGCAGCGTCGGTGAGCCGCTGGGCCAGACTCGCCGCGGGCACATAGTCGACGAACCCGGGGCCGATCTGGAAGTCGTTGTTCACCACGGTCGTCCAGGCGTCACCGAGTGTGGAGGACAACAGCGCCTGGATCGAGCCGAGCGCAGCGATCGGGTCACGCAAGTCCGCCTGGGCGGCTAGCTGGGCCGACATCCGTAACAGCGCGGCGCGATCGGGTGCCGAACAGCTGAGGTCACCCTCGACACAGATATCGGCAACCCGGCCGGTCAACGAGCCGTAGTCGACGCCCGAGTTCGTGGCGATCCCGCCACCAGAGGCGGACGCGGTGGTGATCGCCACTTGCGATACCGCTGCCCCGCTCGTGCCGGGGGCCGGGTCCGGTGTCAGTTGTCCGGGGCGGCCGGGGATCACCGGCGATCCCGGCGCGCGTTGCGGATCGGAGAACAGCGCGATCCCGGCGACCCGTCCAGGATCGACGGGGCCTTCCCCGGCCCCGACAGACTGAGCGAAAGACGAAACCACCTGCGCGCCTTGGGAGTACCCGACAGCAGCCAGGGCAGTGCCGGGGCAGTCGGCAGCGATCCGCCCAGCAGTATCGGTGAGCCCGGCCAGGCCCGCGCCCGCCGACACTGCGTAGGGGTCGGTCCCGCCACCGGTGCCGACCGCACCGCCGAACGAGGCTGGATAGCCGATGTAGCTGCGTGCCACCAGATGTGGTGCGGCAGCCACCACCGGGCCGAGCAGCTGCCCGAGCATCCCGCTGTCAACCGTCTCAGAGGTGCCCGGCGAGGACTCGCTGGTGCCCTGCACCCCGAGCACCCACAGCGCCGGGCAGCTCGGCCCCGCCGGAGACGGTTGCGCGACACCGGTGCCCGGCGCGCAGAGGCTACCGGCGAAGGTGGCCAGAACGGCTGCGGTGAGGACACGGCTGGCGGTCATGGCTGGCCCACCCCTGCGCCCGCACCGAAGCCAGCACCGACCGTGCCGCCGACCATCGCGCCCACGGCCGCAGCTGGCATACCGGCCACCAGCGCGCCCGCGACCGCCCCGGCCGCCGCACCCAGTGCCGTACCGGCCACGCCGGAGGTAATCGTCCCGATGACCGGGATCGCTACCACGGTTCCGATTGCGGCCCCGGCGATTCCGCCGATCGTGCCGCCTGCCAGCGCGCCCACCGCCGCGCCCGCCGCTGCGGCCGGGGCACCGGTTATCGTGCCGCCGATCGCGCCACCGGCCCCGGCACCGGCGACCGTGGCCCCGGCCACCCGATCAGAACGTCCGGCCGGGAGCCCGACCGAGTCCAGGAATGTCGCGGCTTGGGCTTCCAGGTCGGCGGCGACGGTATTGATCGTGTCGCCGACCTCCGGCGGCAGCCACTCCGGGTCTGCGAATTCAGCCGTCCCGATCCGGATCGTGTCCGGCGGCGGCTCGATCGGCGCGACCGGTTCCACCGGCACCGGAGTGTGCAGCTCGAGCACGTACACCGGCGGCGCGGGCTCGGGCGAGGGAGCCGGACGGGGGGACGGGCCGTTGCGGACCTCGGGTGGCTGCTCGACATACACCGGCGGCTCAGGCTCCGGGGCCGGAGGCGGTGCGGGAGCCTGAGTTCCGGGTTGTGCGGGAGCTGTGACGCCGGGCTGGTCCGCGATCGGGGCCAGCGGTGCCATCGCGCTCGCGGGCTGGGTGGCCAGCATCATCAGCACCGGCACAGCACCAGCGGCCACTATGCGGCCACTCCACAGCAGCCGCCCTCCGTAGGGCAGACGAGGGCTGCGGGCTCGGTGGCAGACCTGCCCCGACAGCGCGACAGCGACCCGCGATGTATTCCCATTTTTGGGCATGACAAATAACCCTTCGATCGAAGGTGGAAAAAGACCAGGGAAAAGACTAGGAATTGCGCGAATTTGCGACAAATTCCCGTGTCTCCCGGCTGCGGATCGCAGCCGGGAGAGCCGGGCTCTCGATTCTTCTAGTCAGTGAGAACCAGCTGACCGATCAGAAGAACGGCAGCACCTGCACCGCGATCGCCAGCGCATTCGAGACCAGCGACGCACCAGCACTGAGCACCGACAAAACCGTGTAGAGATCCATGATTTCCCTTTCGGAAGAGGTTGGCGTACCTCACCATCACAGCCACGAAAACCAGTGCAGCGCTACCCCTTCGACTGGTAAATGTTTTGCTGCCGATTTTGTTACCACCCGGCCAACAGGGGGTGACCTGCGTCGATCGTCGAAAGTGGTAAATAAAGTGTCAGACAGGAAATTTTCCGGGGCCTGTCCCCCCACCGAAAGGGTACTGAAAATACCTCGCCGCCCCGAGGCGGAGAGTGGTAGCTAATTGTCAGCGAGGTCAAAGCGAATGATCTGTGGCCGGACCGGTCAGTTTCTGGTACGAATTAATCAACTCCGGGGGGAGTTAACCCTTCAACGTAACCGACGGGGAAGGAGAAACGGAAGACTGTAGTAGGAGGGGCTTGACATGAACCGGAGGAACCCACCGACCAACGACCCGCGGCGAGGCCGAGGTCACCACCTCGAATCCGAGCTACCTGACCTTGGCCGATGGGTGCGCAGGGTCCGCGAGGACCGCGAACTCTCCCGGCCCGAGGCGGCCGGCCTGCTCACCATCAGCTACGAGCTGCTGCGGAAGATCGAGTACGGCACCGCGCCGTGCACCCTGCCGGTGCTCGAGCAGATGATCACCACCTACGGCCTGGATACGGCCCAAGCCCGCCACACCCGCGACCTCGCCCAGGACCCTGTACCGCTGACCCCGGTCGAGGAGCCGCGCACCCATCACAGCGCTCGCGAGCACCTCACAACACTGAGCGGGCTCGACGAGCGCGGACTCGTCGGCGCGTACATCGACCCCTTGTGGTCGTTGGTCCACGCCAACAAACGATTTCGCTCCGAATTGCCCGGTATTGATCGCTACGACGACAACGCCGCCTTGTGGTTCTTCCACCCCGGCACCACCACACACACCGCTGAACCCCTTGTCGTGCACTGGGATGCCGCCGCTGCCTACCTGGTCGCGTCCCTGCGCGCTGCGTTCGGCATCCACCGCGAAAACCCACAAGCGCAGGCGCTGTTTCAGAAGCTCTGCGGTTCACACACTTTCACCGAGCTGTGGAACACCAAGCTCGAGGTTGCCTACGGCTACCCGACCGAGGAACCCCTCCAGCTCCGCGAGCCCGACACCGGGAATCGGTACTCCGTCCGGATCCATCTCGGTGCCAGAGTTCGTACACACCTTGACACCCCTGAGCTGCGATTCTTCATCGGCTACCGCGACCCCCGTGACCCACCGACCCAGTTCTGACACACCCTGCAGAACACAACCGTCTCACCGAACACGCGGCGGGACAACCGAACACCGACCTAGGAGCACGCCATGTCCGCCCTCCCCGCCAACGCCAATCATCGCGATGCAGAACCCGGACCTTGCGCCCCGTGCGAGGTCCGTATCGTGCTCATCCCGCCGCCGATGCGAGGCCACTGACATGATCCGCCCGGCCTGGTTCAACCCGCCCTTGCTACCCGGGATGCCCGACTTCCACGACTCGGTGGAGTACTTGCGCCACTACCGCAACCTATCCCGCGAATCCATCGCCCTGAAGGCTGGAATCAGCATTTCTCGCCTCAACCAGCTCATCTGGCAACGCCAGATTCCCGGCCCCAAGGTGTTCGACAAACTCGTCCGGTTCCACGGCCTCAGTCCCGCGCAACGGCGGCACCTGGAAGACCTGCTGCAACCCTCCCGCCCTCTCGTTTCCACCGACGAACTACGCCGCCGCCTCACCGCCCACCGGGTCCAAGACCACCTCGACGTTCTCGACCAGCACGAGATCCTCGGCGGATACGTAGACCCACTCCAGACCGTCCTGATGGGCAACGAGGTACTCCACTGGATGATGCCCGGCCTAGACCAGGCCGACTACAACATCATTCGCTGGATGCTGACCCCCGCCGCCCGCGACCGTGTCTACGGCTGGCACGGCGAACTACTCGGCCTCGCACGTAACCTGCGCACAGTGCTGGCCCGCTACCGCGACGATCCCCGGGCAAAAGAGCTGTTCCTGACGCTGCGACAAGACATCGCCTTCCGCAGCGCCTGGGACGGCACCCCGATGCAAGTCACCTACGACTGGCCTCGCGCGACACCGATGTACCTGCGCATATCCGGTACCAGCAAACCGCTCGCGCTCAACCTCGAAATCAACGAGTACGGGGCGTGCTCGGAAGTCCTCGTCGTCCACGGCCTCTACAGCACACCCGCGATTGCTTGCTGAGAACCCTTACGACAGCGATCAATGCTGCCCGCGAGGTGAGATCCCCCATACGAACACCCAACGATCTCACCTCGCAATCACTCTCTGCTACGACATGCCTGATGATGAGACATCGAAGAGTGAACAGCTGTATCTGATTTCGATTCGAATCCAAGATCGAAACGCAGCGTAGCTATGTCAGCGATGGCGAGGCCGTCTGCGAGCCTGGCGAAGAACCCGCCTTCCTCTCCGGTCACGCCACCACCGTGCACCATCACGACAGCTAGCCCCGAAGGCTGGTCGGCGGTGACGAACGTCTGAGTCCATGCCACGCGAACCCGGGCCGATAATTTCGCACCGCACTGATCGGCCATTAGGGTTGTCAACAGGCCTTTCCGGACACAAACGAACAGGACGCAGAGCTATGGCGCGCAAGGTAGTTGTCACCCTCGTCGACGACTTCGACGGCATCTCAGTTGCCGAAGATACCGTCAACTTCGAAATCGACGGCGCAGCTTACGAAATCGACCTGTCCGACGCCAACGCGACCAAACTGCGCGAAACATTCGACCAGTGGCTGCCCTACGCCCGCCGCGTCGGACGCATCAAGTCCACCAGCCGCCGGTCCTCCGTCGCAGTGATCGCGGGGACCCCCTCTCGTCGGAACGATCTCGCAGCGATCCGGATGTGGGCGGGCGAAAACGGCCACAACGTGTCCAGCCGGGGCAGGATCTCCTCCGAAATCATCGCCGCCTATGATGCAGCGTCTGCATAACTCACGCGACCAGCCAGGACAGCGCGCCGCTGAAGGATCGAGCGCGACTGAGCAGCGAGAGGACTACGGCGGGTGTCTCCCCTGACAGCTACCATGGCCCTATGCACGGCGTCGCGCTCGAATCCCTCCGCCGGGCCGTCGAGGCCGCCTGGTCAGCAGAGACGAGCGCGGCGAGCGACTGGACGGCCAGCAACCCTTCCAAGGGGCAGTGCGCGGTGACGGCATGCGTGGTTCAGGACTACCTGGGTGGCGATATCGTCAACACGATCGCCACCTTGCCCGGCGGAAGAACCGTCTCGCATTACTTCAACGTCATCGACGGACGCCCACACGATCTCACTGCAGCACAGTTCCCGGAACGCACCCAATTTTCTCCGCCGACCCCGAAAACCAAGGGTTTCCCCGCAACTCGCGACTACTGCTTGTCCTATGAGAACACAAGACGTCGCTACGAGGGGTTGAGGTCACGCGTCGCGGAGCTACTCGGTACTCAGTCTTGAGCCCGGTCAGCCCACAAGTCCAAGAACTCGCGCACTTCTTGCACTCCATGTTGAGCCCCCAAAGCCGCGGCAATGCCGGTAAGAGTTGTCTGCAGCCGAGCCGAAGCGACGTCGCTGATCTCGGTGAAGTTCTCGACGAGCAGACCGCAGCCATCGGCGAAATCCTCGTTCCTAACACTGTTCTGAGCTAGACGGATCTGCCAGGCAGTCCGTTCACGTGGGTAGGCCGACGAGCCGTCGATGGCGGACCGCAGATGCCTCGCCGCTTGGTCGTGATCACTGACCCGCATGAATGCCAGACCGGTCAGCCCGCCGAGCTGCGCTTCCGAAAGGTGGGCGAGGTAGGCGGGATCGTGGCCTCTGTCCGATTCAAATGCTCGGCGGGCCCGTTTGACAGCCCTGACCATCGCAGAGCGGTCGCCGATTACGCTGTGCGCCTCGGCCTCTCGAATCGCTGCCAAGGCCCGCAGTTTCGGTCCACCTTCCCGCTTGGCGGCGTGCTGAGCTGCTTGCGCGAGCCGCACTCCTTCCTGCGGCCGCGAGCCTTCCCGATACGACAACAGGCATGTGTTGATCCAGGCGTGAGATGTGGCGATGCCGTCGCCGCTGGCGGTAGCAGCTTGCACCGCGTCGGCGTAATAGCGTTTCGCCTCCTTCCACCGCCTAGCGTCGTAGTGCACCCATCCCGCCGCTGTCATCATCTCGGCGGCGGCGCTGGTAAGGGCCATGCCTACCTTGTCGCTGTAGCTTCCCCCATCGAGCAGCTGCTCGACATAGCGCACTTCGTTTGCCGCGATCTCGCACAGCCGATCTCCACCAGCAAGCAGTTGCAGTTCATGAATCCTGTTGATGCTCTGGTTAATTCGTTCGACATCGGCCGCTCCGACTCGGATAGCAGTCCGAACCGATCCACCATGGGGTTCTGCCCCTGATGACGCCGACTCGTGCGAAACACCGCCGCTGATTGTCGAGGCGTTTCCCAGTGACCCGGTCGGCACAGATCGGTAGCCCCTCCCGGAGCGCTCGCGCCACGCATCCTCACCTTCCAACACAATCTGCGCGAACCGTTCCCTGTCGTCCGGGGTCGCGTGGCGCGCGTACGTCGTGTCCAGGATCGCCTGGGTTTCGGGTCGGAGTTTCACCGCGCCGAGTCTCGAGCGCCAGTTGTTGATCGTCGTTGTCTCCACGCCCAGCAAGCCCGCGAACTGGCGGTTCGACTGACGCATCGCTTCCTGCAGCGCCACCGCTTCGAAGCCGGTCCAGCTCCGCCCTCGTACCATCACCGCTCCCGAAATTAGGACCTGACCTGGGAATTTCACGCGATACGCCCCCAGTATGCCACCACTGTGCGGTTCCTGCCGATGCGGTGATCGGGCCACGATATGAACCCAGAACCTGCTGCTGGAACCCAAAGCGCAACTGCCCGAGGAGTTTCCGCAAATCCCATGGGAGGGCCTGAGATGAGACATTCCGCCACACTCACCGATGTCGAGCGCCTGGTGCTCGACGTCTTGGCGCCAGGCGCGCTTCTCACCCTCGAGACTCTGGCACGACGGACCGGCCGGCCAGTGCGAGACATGCGCCGAGCCACCGATGGGCTCTTGACCAATAACCTCGCGTGGGCCAACCACCGCGGCCAATGGAGCACACGCGGATGAACCACGGCCACAACCATTCTGACGACACCTACACCCCCGACTCGACACGCACCGAGCTATCCGAGATTCTCGACGCCATGACCACCGCTGGGTGGATCACCCCGACGATCGACGAGCCACCAACGGTCGCCCGGCCCGAGGACCGCCGATGACGCCTCTCGATTCCTCCGGCCCGCCCTACTCCGAAACCCCTCGTTCACGGTGCGAGTTCTACCGGCGCGTGTGCTCCCTGCCCACCGTGATCGACCCGGCCACCGGGCGCATCACGATGCGAGCTGGGCTGGTCGGCGCGGTCATGATGCCGACCGAGATCGCCCACCGTGTCAAAACCATCCTCGACCTGCGCGGTATCGCACCGTTGCCGATCGTCGGCCACCCTCGCGCCGATATGTGGACCTTCTTGACCAGGTCCGATATCCGGCCGATCAAAGACCCCGTCGAGATCGCCCGATTATTGAAAGCCCGGGTCGTGGTGATCCGCGAAGGTGACATCGCGTTGCCCTCCCCGATTCCGGACTCGTTGATGGTCCGCACCTGGGTATCTCCAGCGATCAGCGCGTTCCGGCCCTCGGGCGAGGTCGTGATCGCCTGCGCGCGCTCGTGTTTGACTCCGCAGAGCCAACGATGAACAGCGGCGAGCGATCACCGCGCCCCGACGAACCCGACATCGGCCTCACCATCCAATTGGGACGTGTGCGAGTGCATTTCGTCGCTTGCTTGACCGCAGCACTGGTATTCGTCTGCGACGTCGCCACATACCGCCCCGGCACTGTCGCCGTCCATACCGGCAGCTGTGCTGGGTGGTCGCGTCTGCCGAATGAACGGCTCTACTTGCTGCCCTGACCGCGCGACCCCGCGCGTTTCCGACCAACCGAATGCCCTCGATACCGGCGGGAGACCCTCCATCTCAGGTCAGGAAGCGAGGGCGGGCCCCGGGATCGTTCTCCCGACGATCCCGGGGCCCACACCCCACGTCACCGATCCGAGGAGCTCGTCAAACACCGTGGATCCCCATATCTCCGCCACCGGCCTCACCTCGGTCGATCGTTCACCGCAGATAGGGGGCGACGTCCTCGGCGAGTTCCCGGTACTGCTCCAACGCCCGCCCGAGATCGGTGCCGAGTTGGTGGGCCAGCATCGCCGAGTTCGCTCCGACAACGGTGCGGGCGCGAGTGCCGGTCTCGAGGTAGCGGCCGTCGTGGCGGTCGTGCCATTGGATCGCCGCCACCCAGTGCGGTTGCCTACCACCTGACTCTCGCGGGCCACGGAACACCTGGATCACCCCGGCCGAGGTACATGGTTCTTCACGCAAACGGCGGTACTGCTCGCGAGGATCGGGTCCGTCGATGATCGTGACCACATCAGGATCGGCGGGCGCCAGATCATGATGAACGAACCGTTGCCGTGGCCGTTTCCCAGCTTCGACATCTGGCAGCATTTCGACAGAGAAGCGCGCCAGACTGTCGGCGCCGAACAGGCTCATCCGCACCCGCGCACCGTCAGGGGATTGTTCCACCAGGGCCCCGTGCCGATCGTGGCGGGCACCGACCGCCCGCACTGGCCGCTGCTTGCGATGCCCGTGCACCTCCACCCACGCCTCGGGCCCGGTCAGCACATCGAACGCGCGCCGCAACCGCTCGGCGGTATCGACGTCCAAACGTCCCCGCTCGGACCATTGTTCACGCACCGCCGACCGGTAGGACTCGAACGCGTTCATGTGCGTGAATTGGGAGGTGTAGTGCAGCGGGAATACCATCCGGTCGGCCGCCGGACCGAACCACAGCGCGGCGAATTCCTCGATATCGAACACCCACGACGTCATCGGTCACCGATCACCGGCGGGACGTGCTTGATGACACCTAGCAGCTCCGTGGTGTTGTCACCGTGGGTCAAGCTCACCTTCTTGTCCGTCTTGTCCGGGTCCTCGCCGCGACCACCACGGCCCGCCGCACCCGGCATCCCGTGCATCCCCGTCCCGGGCCCGTGCGCGGCAGCAGGCATTGCCCCGCGCGCGGCAGCGGGTGATCCCCCGGCACCAGCCGACCCCGGCGGCACCGCCGCACCCGGAGCCGGAACCGAACCCGACGCGCCACCCGGTCCCCCGCCAGGCGTACCGCCCCCACCTCCCGGCCCGCCACCGGGACCGAACGGAGTTGTTGTCGCGGGTCGCCCTGAGTCCCCTGGCAGCCCCGTCGTCGGTGTAGAACCGTTCGGTGCAGAGGCTGTCGACGCGGCCTGCGTCGAATCATCCTGCCCGCCAGTCGAAGTCGAACTATCCGACGACTGACTCGACGTATCCGGACTGTCGCCCGGCTGCTCACCGGTGTCCAGTTGCGAACCCGGATCATCGGTGTCGCCAGCCTCGGGCTCCGTCGCACCTGGCTCGCCCGAAACCGGACTTCCCCCCGACGGCAACGAACCAGGATCCTCCGAGGCACCCGGTCCTCCGGGGCCGACCTGCGGTGGCTGGTCGTTCGCGATCGTCATTGCGGGTGGGAACGTGGGCAGCTTCGTGTCCTGATCCTGGAACCCGACGACGTAGCGTTCCTGCATGATCCGACGCGCCTCGGCCTGCGCCGTTTCGGCTTCCCGAGTCTGGGAATCGAACCCCACCGGGTCTTTGGATTGATCAGCAGTCACCGAAACCACCGGCGGCAGAAACGATTTCGTCATCACCGCCGTCATCGCCGTACTACTGACCACCGACGAGACGTCACCGAACAGATCCGGCAACCGCGACGCGTCATCGCAATACCGGGCAACCGTGCTGATTGCCGCCTCGGCCGCCGAACCAGACCACCCACCATCGACCACACCCCGTACCGCGGCGAGGACACCCTGCGTCGAGGTGGTCACATCGGCATCGGCCTTCATCCATGCCTTCACGATCTCGCTGGTCGAGTTCACCACCGCTTCGAACGCATCCACGATCTGCTGATGAGTGAACCCGTCCACGTTCTCCGGATCGGTGATCCCCGGCGGATCATATTGTTTTGTCACCGGCTACCCCCGACATCGATACCCTCAGCCGCGGCGAGCTGGGTGAACTTCACCGCGAACTGCTCGTCGGCCTCCTCCAGACGAGCACGGATCGTCCGGAACAACGTCCGCATCTCATCTGCGGCGACCACGTGGCTCTGGAGAACATCGACCGCGTTGTTCGGTCCGCCCGACGCCTTCTCACGGAAACGCCGCACCAGCGTTTGTGCGGACGTCAACTCAGGAGACGCCTCGCCCAAACCCCACGCCTCCTGATCCGCCACCGTACGGATCTGGACTTGGACCAGCGTCAGTTGCCGTATCCGTTCGGTCATCGCCTTCTCCAGGGCGACGAACGCGGCCGGGTCCGCCTCCAACGACAGGCCGCCGTTCTCGGCGTGGGTGATGAGTTCCTTAATGGGAGTGACCACGGTCATGCGCCTTCCGGCATCGACGGAAGAACCTTATCGACAAGGTTCGTCACAAGATCGCAGCTGTTCAGGTGGCCCGTCGTCCGTCCGCTGGGCGGATTGGACAAGTCGAACTGGAGGCTTCCGGTCTTCATCTCCAGGTTGACGACACAGCTTTTCGAACCTTGCTCGGGAAACAGCGCGTAGAACGCTCCCGTGCGAGTACCGAACTTCTGCTCCCGGTACGAGTCGGGGAAACGCTGCCTGATGTCGGCCAGTGTCCGCGTGGTTCGGACAATCCGCACGTTGTAGCCGCTCTCGGTCACGGCGTAGCTGCAGCCGTGGGCTTTGGCGCCGTCGCGTTCCCAGTCCTCAGGGCCGAGCAGCATGAGCCCTTCCGACTTCAACACTGACTGCGGGAAATCGGCGCACGGGTCGAAATCGGGCTGCGCCACCGTGGTGGTCGACGCGGGCAGTGCAGTGGGCTCGGCGTCCGGGCCGGAGCATCCTGCGACAACCAGCGCGAGGACCCCGATTCCCAGCAGTCCTGGTCGCACCGCGTTGGCGGTTCGCCCTAAATTCCTCATTCGTCTTCGTCGGGAACCTTTCGGTTGCGCGGGCCGCGATTGCAGTAGGCGTCGGTGCGTTACCGCGCTCCGACCGTGGATCGTCATCGTTTCCCGATTGCGTTGTCGGGCAGTCCGGCGACCACGGCGGCGATGTTGTAGGTGGTCACTCGCGGGATCGGGTTGCCCTCGGCGTCTGTCCCGGCGGCCCGTGGGTAATCGCTGTGCCCGAAGGCACCGAACAGCGGCCGTTTCTCGCCGTCCTCAGACAACGATTGGCCGGTTTCGAGCTGATTGAAGTTCGAGTTGGTGGCCGGGTCCGGACCGAAGCCGCCGTTGTCCGACGCCCCCCACACGTCGGCGAGGACCGGAACCCCGCCGCCCTGGAGCACCCGAGGATTGAAGGGCCCGAGGTCCACCGGACTGTCGTTGAAACTGCCGGCGATCTTGGGGCCGTCCTGGGCCCATTTGATCGGGTCATCGTCGGTACGCATCACATAGGCGTGACCGTCCTCGAGACCCAGCTCCCCGGGCGACGCGGCCGCGACACCAGGCGAACCGTAGACAACCATGTCGGTGACCGGGTGATCCCCGTCCTGCAACGCCATCCCGGTCGTCAGAGACCCATATGAATGACCGACCGCCGTGATGTGCGGCGGTTCCGTACCTTGGTGCGAGGCCTCCAGACCGTTGTAGAACCGGTTGAGCGCCTGGCCGCCCTCGGCTGCACGCTCGTTCGAACCGACATCGGTCAACCCTTCGAGGGCCGCGCCATATTCACCCTCGGCATATACCTTCTTGACCTGCGGAGTGTCATACCCAATCCACGCCACCGTCGCGACGTCCTCGGTGCCCCGGCCCGCCAGAGCGAGCTGGCGTTTCGATTCCGTATTCAACAGGTCGGCCTCACTGGTCATGCCGGTGATGTCGTCACGCACCCGCGTATCCAGGCCCGGCGTGACCACCGCGACATGTTCGGCCTTGTCAGGGTCGCCGACTGACACCGCCGCCCGCGTCTGACGCCCGGCGGTTGTGTCGAGCAGGATCAGCTTGCGATCAACCCAGCCCGGCGGGACCTCGGTGGGTTTCGTGATCGCCTTGTCCACGGCCTTCAGGTCGTCGAGTTTCGTTGTCGCGGCGCGGTACTCGTCGCTGTCGGTGCCGAACTGTGCGGCGACTGTGCTTTGCTCGGCTTCGGCGAGCGCGATCATTCCCGGCAATCGAACCCGGTTGGCCGCATCGCGATCGGCGATCGGGATGCCGTCACGGTTACCGATCAGATCCGGATAGGTGCTGATGAACTGGGCCTGCTCAGCCTCGGTGAGCGTGTTCCACCAATGCCGGTTGGTTTCCACACTGGCATCCAGCGCCGGGATCTGACCGAGATTCACCTTGCTCGGGTCAACAGCGTTCGCGGCGAATACCTTGTCGGAGAACGCTTCCCGGATCGCAGACTCGCATCGCTGATCAGCAGTCCGAAGATCAGCCAACGCCTTCTGTACGGTGATCGTGCGGTCAGCGGCATCGGAGATCAGCATCCCCCAAGCCTTCATCGACATCGCCGCACCCAGCCGGGCCACTAATGTCGTGTACATCTTCTTACTCGCCGACACGGTCCCGTCATCGGCGACGTCGAAGGTATTGGCGAGCGCGTCATCGACGTGCTTGAGCACCGTTTGACGATGCGCCGAGATGTCGAGCGCACCCGTCGTCGCCGCCGTTGCGGCCGTGTTCAAAGCGTCCGCGACCTTGATCGTGTCGGTATGGATGGTGGCCACCCGTTCCCTGGCCGTATCGCCGGATCCACCAACCCAGTAGTCACCCGCGTCCGCTGCCGCCGCCGTGACCGGGGTCAGCTCCCGCATGATCTTGGCCGCGGCGAGTTGCCAGGCGATCCCGTGTAACCCGAGCGTCTCCGGTTTCCACCCACGCGATCGCGAAACCGTCATCGGTGCAACAGCTTTCGCGTCGCTCATCGCACACCCTGCCCGGCCCGAGCAATGTCAGACGCGATCGCCTCGTCCTTACCGGTGAACTCGCTCACCGCCAGTAGCGTGATCTCACTCACCGACACGAAGTTGGTGCGCACTGCCAGCAATGCGTCCCTCGCCATGTCCGACACCGTCTGACACATCGGCGCCGTCAACGCGCCCGCTAGATCGGTCTGCAACTGCTCGGTATTGCCGCCGACATCCAGGGCGGCCAGCACATGGCCGACGGTGTCGAAACTGGTCCCGAGCGCGCGCACACGATCGGGATCGAAATCAAGCATGGGCATAGCAGACCCCCTCCAAGGCCAGCGAACCCGGGCTCCCGTTCCCGACTCGCTGACCAGGATTCTGCCATACTCAACCGACATCAGACGCGGGGAGAAACAAGCGGGGGCACTGCCATGACATCCACTAATCCGATAGATCTGCTCACCTTCGCTCTCAGTGAGCAACGGGCCGTCATGACGGACCCGACCGGCTCGGTCACCGTCGAACTCACCGCCGACGGCTCCATCATCGCGATCCGACTCTCCGAGACCGGCCACCACATGACACCGGCCATGGTCGCCGAACTGATCATGTCCCTACACACCGCAGGACTGGCCCAGGCGCAGAAAGCGCTCGAAGCTGCCCTGTCCGGCGGCGAAACTCCCGCGAACCCCGAACCCGAGGTTGCCGACTCACCAGCGGCCCTACTGCCGCAACCACACCCCACCGGACAGCCCGATCCAGACCATTCCGCCGAATTCCGCTCTCCTGCATATCATTTAGATTCCGCACCCAGCGCATCGCCGGAGTTCGCGATGTCCGCCGAACCCCGTGTGCAGCTATCGCAACGCGACGAACCGCACAGCGCGACGATCCCAGCAACAGCCGGGCCACCGCCGACACCTCACACCGAGGTAACGCCACCGGCCCAGGACCCCCGTCCGCGGCCGAGTCCCGAACCCACCTACCCCGACGATCCCGCCGATGAGGACGAGTACTTCCGAACCTTCAGCGTCTTCGAATACGACGACCACCACCCACGCGGACGCGGGTAAAACGGCCACGAACCCACCGCCCGCACATCGGCCACTATCAGTAGAACTACCGAGCCAGGGCACGCATCGACCCCCATCCCGCGACGCCCGGCAACCCCCTACTGTCATCGGCATGACCGAATACGCAGCGACATCGAGATTACCTGCCCCGCGTATGCGGGGGCGGGACCTGGCCCGCTCGGAATGCTGCCACGACCACGACTGAGTCCGCTTGCCTCACACCTCGACACAGCCCGAGGCTGCGACCGCGTACTCGCCACTCCAGGCCGCCCGCATCCACCGCTACCGAGGACACCCCCGATGAACTACCCACACGTGAATCCACCGCAGTACTCGCACCAGCCCGATTTCCGAGACCGGTACGCGCGGTATCAGGCGCAGAACCGGCGCCACCGCTGGTGGCACACACTCGACATATGCCTGGCCGCAGCCCTGTGGCTACTGCCGCTCGCCTTCATCGTCCTGACCCTGATATTCCCCGGCACCTGGATCATCGTCGCGTCATCACAGGACTGCGTGAAATATCCAACAACCTGCATGGATCCCTACGACATCCCCAAAGAACTGATCCTCGGCACAGGACTCGCACTCGTCGTCGGACTCGCCGGCACAGCCCTGTCCACCACACGACGCTGGCCCCACCTCCCAGCCGCCATCATCGGCGCTGCGATCCTGATGTGGACATGGGTCGCGGCATTCGGAACTGCGTTCGGGTAAGAGCCCTGCGGGATTCAGGCGGATAGCATCGCTCGATCTCGAACCAACGAGGCCCCCGGCCTTGACTGATGCCGGTAGGTGATGATTATGCGTTGACGCGCCCCGGCAAGTGACGGGGACGGCCGGTAGGTTCTCAGTTGCCCGTCGAAGGTGAATGCCGAGGTCGACACGTTAAGTTGCGAGCTACGGCGACAGCATCCCAATAGAAGTGCGCGGCGGATCAGTTTCGATGATGACAGGCCAGGCTGCCCAGGCCGTCGGCAACAACGGCCTTCTTGATCCTCAACTCACAGCATCTCGTGATGCACATCCACCGGCGGGGCAATCGCGCGGGCAGCACAGGCGGATCCGTACCCATCGAGCCGTCTTGTCCGAGCCCCAGACGCACTGCCTTCCCCCGAACCCAGGCGCTCCGACATGATGGTGATCCTCTTCCCCTAACCAAGCAAGCGGTCACAACCGGCTACGGCTCAAGTCGACCAGGACGGTCGTACAACGCGCCCGGTGCTGAGTCGTGTCGGAGGCTCACACTAGAGTCATCGACAAGTAGAACAGTGGCCCTCGCAGGGCCTTTGGCCTCGTTGAGAACCGGAGTGTTTCCAATCGTGTCAGTTCTGTCGAGCTATGTGTGGGGCGTCGCAGGCCCTCTCCATGACCCAGTTGTCGAGTTCGGATCGGAGGTCTTGCGGTCCACGATGCTCCGTCGCCTTGAGCGCGCCGCGGTCCCGCATCGACGAGCGAGCACCAATGCCTGAACTGAACTGGGTTGGCAAAGCCAACGTCATCACCCACCACATGGACGTACCTTTCCGCGTCCTCGACCGGGAATACTCATTCGATGAGAGCGGCCAGCATTCGCACGACAATGGGTCGCCGAACATGGTCATCCATGGCGACAACCTCGAAGCTCTCAAGGCGCTGCTCCCGCAGTATGAGGGGCGAATCGACTGCATCTATATCGACCCGCCGTACAACACGGGCAACGAAGGCTGGATCTACAACGACAACGTCAACGACCCCAGAATCAAGAAGTGGCTTGGGGACGTCGTCGGCAAGGAAGGCGAAGACCTCTCCCGCCATGACAAGTGGCTGTGCATGATGTACCCGCGTCTTCGACTGCTCCACAAGCTTCTCGCTCCTACCGGTGTCATCTTCATCTCCATCGATGACAACGAGTTCGCGAATCTCGGCAAGGTCATGGATGAGATCTTCGGCTCGTCCAACAGGCTCGCTTATGCGCCTGTGCGGTCCGAGCCCAGCGGAGGGAAGGATAAGACCGCCCTGCGCACCGGGCACGAGTACCTCCTGATCTATACCAAGGGCGACCAGAGCATGCTGGCACTGCAAGAGAAGGAGACTGGAGCGCTCAACCTCAGCGACTCGCTCGGGCCATACAAGAAGGGGCGCGAGCTGCGAAAGTGGGGTGCCACGTCCGACCGATCCGACAGGCCCAAGCTGTGGTTTCCGGTCACTGCCCCGAACGGAACAGTCGTGCTGCCGTTCAAGAACGACGGGACGGACGGGTACTGGCGTTGGGGCAAAGACCATCCCGGAATGGCGCAGATCCTCGTGGATCCAGGCTTCGCACATTGGGAACTCACGCCGTATGACGCAGGGGTCTCGGTAAACGGCGAGGCGGAACGCTGGGTGCCGTACGAGAAGATCCGCGATGTCACGACCTCGTTTGGCTGGAACACATGGCTTGACGGCTACGGCACGAACGCGGATGCCACGGCGGTCATCAAGGCGATCTTCGGATCCAAGAAGTTCGACACGCCGAAGCCGCTGAGCCTGCTCGAATGGCTCGTCGCCCTCAACAGCAACCCCAACGCAATCGTCCTCGACTCGTTTGCTGGATCTGGAACGACTGCTCAGGCGGTCCTGAATCTCAACAAGAGGGATGGCGGGAATCGTAGCTTCATCCTGGTCGAGCTGGGCGACTACGCCGACGAGGTGACGGCTGAGCGCGTGCGCCGCGTAATCAACGGCTATACCGGCGAGACCGCTGAAGAAGTCGTGCTGTATGAGCAGAAGCTGACCCTGGGCGCTTTGAAGAATGCTCCCGAGATCCTGGCCGAAGCGACGAAAGTTGCCGACGACGCCGAGCGCGAGGGCGAGTACACAAAGGTATGGCGCCCCAAGGTGAGCACCAAGGTGACCGGAAAGACCGGCTCGACCTTTGTGCAGGTCGTCGCCACGCAGATCCGTGACTTCGACGTGTCCGGCACTGGTGGTTCGTTCTCCTTCTACGAGCTTGGAGAGCCGCTGCTGGTCGATGGCAACCTGAATGCCTCGGTGCCAGCTGAGCGGATTCGTGAATACATCTGGTTCACCGAGACCCAGACCATGGCCTCAGGGGAATCCTCGGAGACGCATCCGTACTTCTTGGGGATCGACCGTCGCGTCGCCTACCACTTCATCTACGAGGCTGACGAAGTCACGAACGTCGGCCACAAGTACATCGCTTCCCTCTCTTCCGAGGTGGTATCGGATGCTCTGGTGATCTACGCGGACACCTGCACGCTTAGCGACCGGGAGATGTCGAACTTGAACGTCACATTCAAGAAGATCCCCCGCGATATTACGAGGCTGTGAGTCAAGGACCACCATGGAACTCAAGAAATACCAGAAGCGAGTGATCAGCGACCTCGTTTCCTACCTGGACTGCCTGAAGCAGACCGACTCTCTTTCTGCCGCCTACCGGGACTACTGGGCGTCCAAGCAGGTGGCGGTCGGCGCGGGTGGGATCCACTCGTATCAGAACATCGTTGATGGGGTGCCCCACGTCTGCTACAAGGTGCCCACCGGAGGGGGCAAGACCCTGCTGGCGTGCGCGTCCGTGCGGCCGATTTTTGAGGCGCTGCCGATCCGCAAGACGAAGGCCGTGGTCTGGCTGGTGCCCTCCGACGCGATCCTCACCCAGACCCTCGCTGCGCTCAGCGACCCCAGCCACTTGTACCGTCAGCAGCTCAATCTGGACTTCGGCTCTCGCGTCGAGGTGTACTCGAAGAAGGAACTGTTGGCGGGGCAGAACTTCAACCCGGCGACGGTCGCTGAGCAGCTGACGGTGATGGTGCTTTCGTACGATTCGTTCCGCTCGGCGAACAGGGAGGGGCGCAAGGCCTTCCAGGCCAACGGTGCGCTGGAGCCCTTCCGAACCGCTCTCGGCCCTGCTGAGCTGACCATCGACGACGCTGATGAGACAGCGTTGTTCCAGGTTATCAACCAGCTTGAGCCTCTGGTCATTGTGGACGAGTCGCACCATGCACGCAGCGACCTCTCCAAGGAGATGCTGCGCAATTTCAACCCTTCGTTCGTGCTCGACCTGACGGCGACCCCGAAGAGCGAGTCCAACATCATCGCCTATGTGGACGCGCTGGCTCTCAAGGCCGAACACATGGTTAAGCTGCCTGTCGTCGTCTACAACAAGGCGTCGCAGACAGAGGTCATCACCGACTCCATCGACATCCGACGAGTCCTGGAGCGCGCGGCTACTGCCGAGTTTGAAGCCGGCGGTGAGTACATCCGCCCCATAGTGCTGTTCCAGGCGCAGCCGAAGACTTCGGAGGATGCCACGTCCTTTGAGAAGCTCCGTGCGAAGCTGATCGATGCCGGGGTTCCCCGTGATCAGATCGCCATCAAGACGGCCAGCGTCGACGAACTGAAGAGCGTCAATCTCCTCAGCGAGTTATGTCCGATCCGGTACATCATCACCGTCAACGCCCTCAAGGAGGGCTGGGACTGCCCATTCGCGTACGTGCTTGCGTCCCTGGCGAACAAGACCAGCCAGATCGATGTGGAGCAGATCCTCGGACGCATCCTTCGTCAGCCCCATACCAAGCACCACGCGAACGGCCTGCTCAACACTTCCTACGTCCTGACCTCATCGAACGACTTCCGATCCACCATTGACAACGTGGTCGACGGGTTGAACGCAGCAGGATTCACCGCGCGCGACTACCGCGTGGCGAACCAGTTGCCGACGGACGAGTCGGCTCAGCCCGCGGCGGCCACATCGCCCACATCGACCGCCGGGGACGCTCCCGCAGGAGAGCCGGACAAGGCGAACGAGGAATTCCTCGAGTTCGACGTCGAGGCCGTCTCGGAACGAATCGGGACCGACGAAGCAGACGAGGTGCCGACATCGGTTGAGGACATGGTGCGCGTCGCCGAGCAAGCTGGCGACGACTACGAACGCAAGGCAGAAGACGCGCTGGCGACGGCGTCAGAGAACGCACTGCCTGCGGACTTGGAGGACAAGGTGCCCCACTACGCGATGAGCCCAGCCCATTCGGACCAGGCCCTCGCGCTGCGACTGCCGAAGTTCTACGTCGAGACCAGCGACCTGTTCACCTCCATCGACGGCGAGTCCGGGGTGTTGCTGTCGCCAGCCCGCTTGACGGAAGGGTTCACTCTCAAGGGCCGAGACTCCAACGTGGATGTCGCGCACGCTGTCGAGCAGATCGTCACCGTGGACGTCCGCACAGACAGCGGTGACAGGCCTAAGGCTTTCAGCATGAACGCGCGGCAGCAGCAGGAGTTCCGCAAGCACTTCGACTCACTGCCGATGGAGAGCCGAGCGCGGGAGTGCCGCGACATGATCTTCGCTCTCTTGGACAAGAAGACCTACAACGCGATCTCCTCAGCGGACCTCAGGAACTATGTCCATCGGGTCGTGGGGAATCTCGATGGACCTCAGCTCACAGTCCTTCAGACGTCTCCGCACGCGATAGCTAACCGCATCCGCGCGAAGATCGATGGATTCCTGGTCGAGCACCGTCTGGTCGAATTCGAAGCAGGGCTCGACGACGAATCGATCAATGTCCGCTCAACTTATCAACTCCCGGAACGCATCTCGCTCACCGACCCTTCCACCTCCGTGGGTGGATCGCTGTACGATGCCGAAGGCGGCATGAACGGCGAGGAGCGCGATCTCATCATGAAGGTCGCCGCATTGGACAACGTGGCCTGGTGGCACCGGGTCGTCGAACGAGCACCTGATGCATTCTGCATCAATGGCCACATAAACCACTATCCGGACTTCATCGTCTGCACCAAGAGCGGCAGGATCGTCCTGGTCGAGTCCAAGGGCGAGATGCTCAGGAATGATGACTCTCGATCCAAGATCAAGCTCGGCGAGAAATGGGCGAAGGCTGCGGGTGGGATGTATCGCTACTACATGGTCTTCCAGGACGGGGTGCAGCCCTTGGAAGGCGGATTCATATCATCCGACTTCCTCGGCCGTATGGAACGCCTCTGACGCCCTGTCGGAATTCAAGGAGTTTGAGTCCAGTAAGTGTTCAGCCGCAGCTTGGGCCCGGTCTTTCTCGCTCGTTTCCGGAGTCGGTTGGTTGATCCACGCACCGGTGGGGAAGGTCGGTGGCCGCCGGGCCCTGTGGCAGCGGTCCCGCTGGCGGAGCGGTCCGGGTGAGCCGCGTGGGCGGCGGCTCATCCCTGTCGGCGGGCTGATCAAGACAGGTCCACGTTTCGGAACCTGCCTTGCGCAGGCTCGGCCGCCAACATCGCGTTCGGCGGCGATCAGCGGGTAGCTGGTTCGACCGCTCGCAACTGACGTGCCGCTGATCACGCATCCGGCACGGTGGAACAGACCTGATCTGCGATCAGGCCTGGGCAGGCTCTTGTTCTGTACGCATCCCGATGTCGTGAACGCACCCGACCCGGATGCTCGACACTGCCGAACTGCGCACCCGACATCAACCCTCGCGAAGGGACTCGGCATCCTCAGCGAGGATGCCGAACCACGCCGCATACTTCGCAAATGTCACAGCGGCTACCGGGTAGCGCCTGCCTGTCTGTTGACGGGTCACGTCAGCCGCCTGCAGCATCGTCTCCACGTTGTGCACCCAAGAACCGAACGTCATTATCAAAGCCGCCAATCGGAACACTGTGATATGAGCTCGAGCCGGGTCATTCTCGTCCACACCAATGGTCCCGTACAGCTCGCTCATCACCACCGCGATAATCCATAGGCGTTCCAAACAACCGGGGTGCGAATCTGAAGGATCCGCAGTCCACTCATCACGGAAATGAGCAACCGAAACGAGCGCTATACCCGCTCCTCCAATAGCAGTTTCAATTAAATTCTTCGAATGCTCTTCCGGAACAAAATGGCCACACAAAATCAGTGTTGCCAACAAGTCCGCCTCAACCTCACACCGCTGATCTTCGGACATTGTCCTGAGCTTCTCTGCAATCAGACTGTTCGTAGTGACCTCGCGCAAGACCTTGACAACATCTTGATCCTTCCTGCTTGACATGTCTCGTGCCAGATGGTGACCGAGTTCGTGTGCAAGTATCCAGGATTCCGCAGCTGACGCCAGGCTCTCTGCGGCTCGGCGAAATTCCTCGCTCGGAGACACCATCGGCAACGAACCTTTCATCGCGAGCAGCCCGCCAGCTCGGTACAACGCGATAGCTTCGTCGAAGTCGGACCGCATGCCCTGCCACATCGCTTCGACCTCGGAGTCCGTCATATTCTTGCCCAGGTCGACGCTGTAAATGAAGGTTCCTTGCATCGATGCGTACGCGTATATGACCTGTGTGAAGTTTTCGGACATCGAAATCATGCCACCACGCAGATTTCTATTTGCAGTAGCTGTATCAATGTCCGAAAATGTTCGACCCGCGAAGATGTTTCTCGCGCGATCGCGCCATTTCGGGTGTACCATTTCCACAATGTTCACAAGCATGTCATGCAAATGTGGACAGTTGGACCGACTATCCTCGGCGCACGGGTCCCATTCCGTCAGGTACTTCGGAATCGCCCGTCCGCCCGCAGCCTTGACATAATCGACAAGTTTGGGATTTGCCCAGTAACTAATTCTTGGCTCTTTGGTTCGATCGAAAAATAGCCCGCGTGAGTTCTTCAACCGCATCATTTCGGTGAAGTCACCGCCCTTCGTGTGCTCGATGAGGACTTCGGAAACCGGAACTCTCGCTATACCGATGTGGCAATTCCCTGGTCCATCGACTCGATGAACTGCACGATCCGTTCTCCTGACGGCGGGAGATACGGCCGATACTCGGCGACCGCGAACACGTAGGCCCAAGCCAGCAGCCGGTTCGGCATCAGCAAGGGATGGTCGGCCAGGTCGTCGAGCCGTTCGGCAATCGTTCGTGGCCCGTCCTGAATCGCTACCCACAGCGCGGCTTCGGCGTTGACGTCGCCGACGGCGCCCAATGGGTCGATCGTGTACCAGAGGTCAGGTCCTTGCAAAATGTTCTTGGCCTGCAGATCCGCGTGGAGGACTCGAGGCCGTTCAGTGGTGCTCAGGAGCTTGTCGATCACCACCTGTGCGTCCGCGAGGTGTCGGTGGCCGTCGATGCGCTCGATGGCGGCCGTGAACCGGGCATCGTCGAAACGTTCTCTGGCCCAACCCATTCGCATCTCGATCACGTCGCCGAGATCTTTCAAGGCGGGTGGTTCTGGCAGGTCCGGTGCGTTGAGCCGGCTGAGAAGCGTTGCGAAGCTCGTTGACTCGCCGGGATCGCCGCCCGGCCATGCCACGGTGCCGGGGATGATGCGGGTCATCAGGAAGACACCGGTGTCGACGTCATGGTGCAGGACCGATGGTGCAGCGTTGCCTGCCGCCCAGCGGTCGATCATCTGCATCTCGGTGTTGCCTGCCTCCAGGTCGACAGGGATCTTCAGTACCGCAGCTTGACCGGTTTCGACCTCGGTGCAGTAGGCGCAGCACGACATCGCCCCGTTCTCCGCGATGCTCTCCAACTCCAAGCCCCACCGCTGCGCATACTGTGCGAGCTGGGCCGGGAGCGCGCCGAGCCAAGTACGGCCGTCGTCCTCGCCGCGCAGGAAGATGATGGCCGCTTCCAGCCGTTCAGGGATTGTCGGGATGTTCATCGAGACAGCACCTCCTGGATTCGGTGGGTGACACGGTCGAGGTCGTTCTCGTCGTTGTAGATGTGCGTCGAGAGCCGCAGCAGACATTCTCCGCTCGCCCCCTGACCCACCCACGCCCGGATCTCAGCCCCGTGCAACGCATCCTTGACCTGGAGTGGAGTCACTCCGTCGAGTATGAACGATCTCAGCCGCGGCGGCCTGAATTCCGTTGCGGCAGTGCGCCGGGCGCCGAAATCGACCATGGCCCGATCTGCCATATCGGCCAGCGCCTCGCAATCATCGAGTCGCCCGTCCGCCTGCCATTCGCGCCACTGCCCGATCGCGGCATCCATGCAGAGCCGCGGGACCGGATCAAACGTTCCCGGCCACGAGAACCTCTCGACGAGGTCTGGGGAGTCCCACGTCAGCGATACCTCAGCGGGTCGGATGTCGAATTCTGGAGTGCGCCAGAGAAGGCCCACCGGTCGCAAGGTCGGAAACCACTTGTGAAGAGTTCCGAATACAGCCGCCGCACCCCACAGCCCGGGAGGCAAAGGCAGGTGCCCGGGAACGTGCGCAGCGTCGAGAATCAGGTGGCCACCACGCTGCTCGACCCACACACTCAGCGCCGGGATGGGCATCTGAATCGCTGTGGAGGACGTGATGGCACTGACCTGCAGGTAGTCGACCGGGCCCGGGACTTGCCGGTCGAGCCGTGCCAACAGCGCCGTCGTCGACTCCAACGGGATCGGCACACTGACTGTGATCAGTCGTGCTCCGGCCTTCGCGCAAGCGACCTCCCACGCCCGGCGGATCGAGGAGTACTCGACATCGAGCACGACCACCGTGCTACTCGCGCCCAGTGGAACAGAGGCGATGATCGCCGCGGCGGCCGAGGTGGCGTTGGCGCACAGCGTCATTCGAGCACTATCGAGACCGAGGACTTCGGCGACCGATGCGGACTGCGCGGTGAGCCGCTGGGTCAGTTCCGCACCGAGATGCAGGTTCGGGTCAGATTCGATCTGACGCCGCAGTCGCTCCCCCTCGGCGATTACGCGCAGGGAACTCAGTCCGTAAGACGCGTGATTGAACTGGGTGAGGCCGGCGCGGAGCGGAAAGTCCTCAACCGCCGCGAGGTTCATGACAGGCCGGCCCTCAGCTGCGTCAGATCCGGCACGTCGAACCGGAAGATCGCATCAGCTGCCTGCGCGGCATCAAGGGGCACACCCAATTCGGCGACCGCGAACGCGACCGGATCCCACTGCGGCGTCCGAGTACGGAGCCGTTCGATCAGACCGTGAAGTAGCTCGCGGGATTCGACTAGGAGGAAGTCTTCATTCGCTGCGCGGAACACCTCCTCGAGGAACCCCTCAGCCGCTACCGGACCCCACCGCCATTCGATCTCCGCCAGCTGGCACGCCAAAGTGGTCGAAATCCTTCCCGCGGCGGCCGTCTGGCTGATGTCGGTAAACACCGCGAAAGCATTCGCTGCGTTGGGGAATTCACCTCTCAGCCCGAGGACCCGGCTCAGATCACGGACATGCGGTGGGTTCTCACTGGCCACCCCGGATGTCTGCGACATCTCCCGCAGCTGGGTGAGGAGTTCGGCTGAGCGTTCGACCTCCATGCACGCCATCGTCTTCTTGCTGAGCCAGTGGACAGCCTCGTACTCGGCGTAGGGGTGTCCAGCCGAGCGGGCGACATCTATCGCCTTTTGCAGCCACTGCTCGGCTTCCATCGGCTGGCCCGCGGCCAGGTGCGCCAGCCCTCGGTGACCGAACGCGCGAGATTGAACTTCGGGCTCGGTCGACATCGCTGCTACCTGGTCGCACAGCTCGATACACCGGACGCAGTCCTGGGCAGGCCCACACAGGGCGACCTCGGCGTAGAGGTTCAGAGTCTCGGCGAGCAATCCCCCGGGTTCGGGGAAGTCGACCGCCAGCTGGTCGAGCACCTGTCGCGCCTGCGTCCAGCGGCAGGTCATGCGCAGGTTCCGTGCCCACAACAGCCGCAGATGCGCCACATCCGCAGAAGCCACAGCGTCCGCGATGGCTAGCGCGAGTCCCTCCACACAAGCATCGATGCCGGCGGCGTGATCGCCTCCGGCGGACAGACATTCGGCCAACAGTGCGTGCGAGGCGAAACTCGGTGTGTGTTCGACCGCGATGCGTGCGAGGTCGCGGGCTTTGGAGACAGCGCCCAGCGCGAACTGGCGCCTGGCGGCCTGCAGCGCGAGCGGCCCCGCTTTCGCGCCATCGGCTGCTTCGACAGCTACTGCCGCCGCCCGCACGAACAACTCGTCATCCCAGTTCTGTTCGGCCTCGAGGATCTGGAGCAGTTTCGCGTGGTGACGCCGCCACCGGGGCCCATTAGCGGCGCCGCGTTCGCGCAGCACCTGCGCGAACAGTGGGTGGTGAATGCGGTAGCGGTCGTAGTCGTTTCGCCGTTCGGCGGGACGCAGGAGGTCGTGTTCGTCGAAGAGGACATGCAGCCGCTCGTACACGTCATCGACGTCGGACCGAGTCAGCTGGGCCAGGTAGTCGACCTCGAAGTTGTAGCCGATCAGGGCTGCGGTTTCGAGCAACCGCTGATCCTCGGAGGTCAGGTACGACAGCCGATCTTCGATCACCGCGGTGATCTGCTGGGGCGGGCGGTGACCACTACGCTCGCCGACTCGGGCCAACGACTCAGCGAACAGGGGGTTGCCCGCGCTCAACTGCACGATCCGCGACACCGCACCCGGCGAGATGTTCGGTCCCGCGACCGTGCGGCGCACCAATTCCTCGGTGTCGTTCGGCGACAGGCGCACCAGATCGATGACCGGCGTCTCAGGGCGATACCGGCACAGTTTGAACACTGTGCGCTGCAACGGATGTGTCAGATCGGCGGACTTCAGCTGATCGGACCGGTAGGCCAGAACAAGGACCAGCGGACCTTGGATCCGCAACGCGATCGCTGTCAGAAGGTCGATGGTCGCGGTGTCAGCCCAATGCAGGTCATCAAGCACCATCACCAACGGAGTGTCCGTGACGATGTCCTCAATAAGCCGAAGCAACTGGTCGAGCCGACTGTCCATCTCGGTCCGCTCACCACCACTCGCCGCGTACGACTGACCAGTCCGGACACCAGCCGCCAGCACCTGCCCCAACACCGGGACCGACTCGATCCAATCCGGGGCATTCTGCTTGAACGACTGCGTGATTCGCTGCCACCGCGACGCCGAACCAGAACGCTGCGCCGACGAAGCCAACGACCTCAAACACTCCCGCACAGCCTGAAACGAGTCCGACGCCAGCGAGTTCAGCATCGCCTGCCCGTAACCGGTCAGCAGATGGGCGGAGCTGTGCCGCTCGGCAGCATCGTGCGCGAATCGGGTCAGCAGGCTGGTCTTGCCGACCCCTGCCTCGCCACGGAGAACGATGACGCGCGCCTCACGGCGCTCGACCGAACGGTCAACGGCCGCCAACAGCGCCGCCAACTCATCGACCCTGTCCACCAACGGCGCTGGTGCACCAGTCCCCGACACAGAAACCCCTCCCGACGGTCCTTGCGCTACACGCGCGGTTCCAGTCACAAATTATAGGCGGGTACCAGGATGACATCGGGATATGTTGAGGTGCTTGAGGATTGGAACGACCAGGGCACGAACCGCTCTGCCGTGCGTTCCGATCGCGGCCAGGCACGTACCCCCGGTCGCGGTCACTTTTCAGCAAACCTAGTTGTCGTTACTCGCAAAGAGTCGGTCGAGGGAATCCCGACAAAGATGTTGTGGCATCGAGTTGTCCCGTAGATCCCACAGCACAACTCGATGTGTCACCGCAGAGTTCTACGCGGCCAACGTCGCTACGTCGTCCCCGGCGGGCAGAGCCATCGGTTCCATCGCGGTGAGCTCGCCGCGCAACGGCGCCGACAGTTTCGCACCACCCGATTCGATGTGTCCGGCGATGGTGAAAACCGCGTCGATAATGTCGCGGTTCGCATCCTCAACGTTGGCGTATAGACGGTTCACCTGGTTACGGAATGCGGCGAGATCACCGCTGAACTTGTTGGCCCGCTTCATGATTATCTCCAGGCAGTTCATGAATTCGTCGCTGGTGACGTAGCTGTACATCCTCGCCTCTGCCCGGCCGCTGCGCGCAACGTTCGCCAGTTCGATCCGGCGCGCCGCGATGACCATCATCCGGAACGACCCGGCCAGATGCGGGGCGAGCTCGAAGTCGCACACGGGCGTCCCGTCGAGGTAGCCCGATCCTTCGATCCCCTGTGGCATCGCCTCGGTCACCAGGATGGCGAACTTCGCGCCTGCGGCGCGCCCGTCACTGGCCAGCTTCCTCAACCACGACTTGTTGAACGTCTTGGTCCACTTGCACTCCCACACGATCACCCCGCAGTCGCGGCCGTGCTCGCGCACGGTTTGGACGACATCCGCGCCGCGCTGTCCGCGGGGCACGACCCTGACGTCGTCCTCGCAGTAGCGCCGCTTCAGTTCCTCGGCGAACAATTCCTGCCGGATGATGCCCTCTGGCTGAGGTCGCGACCCGAAAGCCGCCGCGGTCTGGTGCGCCTTGTCCAGCTCGTTCATCGTTGTGGCGAGCTTGCCCTCGAGATCCACAATCTTGGCCTTCTGCTTCTGCTGCTCGCGTACCACCGCTTTCTGGACCGTCGTGAGTGCCATTTTCTCAGCGCGGTCACGGATCTCGTCGTCGATCTCGGCGCGCATGGCGGCCTTCTCCAACCGCATCGCGGCGTTGGCGTCCTTGACTTTGGCCAGCTCGTCGCGCGTGACCTGGCGCTGCGCAGCCTGATCGGCGAGCTCAGCGTGTAGCGCCCGGATCTGCTCCGCGCTCTGTGCCGCCGCCTGCGCGGCTGTGACACGCTCGAACTCGGCACGCTCACGGCTCGTCGCGGCTGCGGCGCTCTGCAGGCTCTGACGCTCAGCCTTCAACGTCTCGATGATCGCGGCATTGTCCTGCATCTGCGCATCATGTTGCAATCGCAGCTCCAACTCTGCTTGCGCACGGGCGCTCTCGACCGCCCGAACAATCCGCTGCTGCGTCTGTTTCGCCAGCTTCTGCTGGGCTTCGGCCGCGCCCTGGATTCGCGCCTCCGACAGCCGAACCTCGAAACCGACCTTCTCGGCGGACAACTGCCCGAGGCTCTTCTCCACCTTCTGCATCGACGCCTCAGCCTGCTTGATCGTCTTGTCACGCTGCGCGATCTCGGCGTCTTTGGCCACCAGAAGGGCCTGATTCTCCGACGTCGCCTGAGCACGCTCACTCTGCCGGATCTGGGCAATCTGTGGTGCCATCACTTGCTCTATCAACGCGGACCCAAGGTCGCAACCACACTTCGGGCACGCCACCGCACCATCAACAACTTCAGGACTACTTCGCCGCGCCATTGTTTCTCTCTCGTCAGATCATTGGAACGGCGGCAGTCTGCACGACGGCACCGACACACCCAACCGGCGATCCACCCAGGGGCGACCACGCAGCTACTGGCGTGTTTTGTGTCGGACGGGGTCGATGACGAATGCCACGTGGCACCACACACCCGAATATCATGCGATCTCGTGCGAATTCCCTTGCAAGGCAGCGCCCCTAGCGCTACGAGTGCGCGAACAGCACACAGCAAAGATTGGAAAGCCAGCAACTATTGAGTCACTCGACGATGTAGCTGTCGCGCCGCCCACACGCTCGCCGATGAGGTCGGCCACCTGGAAGTCCGGTCCGGCAGCAGCCCTCGAGGGAGTGGGATTCTCCGACGGCGGTGCCGTTGAACGGAGTACGGTTCGCGCAGCGAGAATGCTTCGACCCCAATTCCACACCACCTCAAGCTGATTCGATGCCTGCGCGCGGTCACGGATGGCTCCGCTGACTACAGACGGGTTGCCAACACACACAACTGTCGGAGAGTTTGGCAATCGGCGCTCTAGCTTCGGCGAGCCCATGGAATGATCGCTGTACTCGGTAACCAGTGGGAGGCGGTGGGTGGATGAACAACCCTGTGAATCCCTTCGAGGCATCGGCATCGGCGCTTGGCTACCTCTACCAGCTCCGCGTGGCTCTGCAGCGGTGCGTGGAGCTTTCCAGGGGCGGGATCGAGTGGAGCGTCGCGATTGAGGCGACGGACGATGTCGAGTCCCTCATCGGGTCACGCACCGAGCTGACCCAGCTGAAGAAGCGGGCGGAAAACGTGAGGCTGACGGACCTGTCGACCGACCTATGGAAGACAATCAGGGTCTGGTCAGAGGCCATCACCGAGAGACGGATCGACCTTGCCGAGACCAGCTTCTACCTGGTCACCACCGCAGAGCTGCCTGACGGCAGCGCGGGATACTTCCTGCAGCCCGAGACCAGCGGGCATCGCGACGAGCAGGCCGCCGAAGCCCTTCTCATCCAAGCTCGGCAGTCGTCGGAGAGTAAGACTCTCGCCAAGGCATTCGAAGCATTCGACGCAGTCGACGAACAACGCCGCGCCGAGCTCATCAGCCGCATAGAAGTCATTGGTGATGCGCCCGGCATGGACGAGATCAGGAATGATCTGCTGGGCTACGCGAGTCTGGCCGTCGAGCGACGCTTCGCCGAGGCCTTCCTGCAGCGCCTGGAAGGTTGGTTTTTCCAGCGGGCATCCGTCCAGATGAGCACCCCGGGATCGGATCCGGTGACGGGGGCCGAGTTCGACGAGCTGTTCACCGATCTGCGCAGCCAGATCGGTGAACAGAACCTGCCTATCGACCGTGACATCGTCGAACTAACGGCGATGGACCTGGCTGCCCTCGATGCCACCGACAAGGTCTTCGTCCACCAGCTGCGGCTGATCGACGTGGGCGCGGAAAGAATCCGGTTCGCGGTGCGAGACTGGATGCGAGCCTTCACCCAGCGCTCCCGTTGGGCCAACGAGAACCTGGTACGTACTGGGGAGATCGGCGCCTACGAGCGCAGACTCCGGGAGGAGTGGGAATCGCAGTTCGCGGAGATGCGCGAGGAGCTCGGCGACGAGGCCACCGAGGACGAAATGAAACGCCAAGCGAGGTTGATCTACAGATGGGTCGACCGCGACGCCCGGATGCGCATCCGTCCCGGCTGCGACGAGGTGTTCGTCACCAAGGGGTCATACCAGATGCTCGCGGATGAGCTGCAGGTCGGGTGGCACCCAGACTTTACCGCCCGCCTGGCAGCACTGCTGGAACCGACCGGAGCCCGCTGATGGCCGATCTTGATCTCAGTCGGGAAGAGCGAGCCCTGTTCAATCCCGCTTTCACCGGCCTCGTGTGCGTCCGGGCCGTGCAGGGCTACGAAAAGAAGTACGGCTCCGCGTGCCCGCTTCCAGTCGCCGTGACCGCTGCGGTCATGGCCCTCCAGCCGTCCATCCGAGGGGCGCTACCGGCCACCACTGGAACGGGACTGATGCGCTGGCTCGATGAGAATGAGGACGTACGCATAGCAATGGGCCTTAACGCCACCGCCCTCGCCACCGTCGTACGGCCGGGGCTGCTGTTTTCCCTGCAGACCGGGGTGCTCAGCCTGCAAGGATCCGGGCTGACGGTGCCGCCGCGGTCAGTAAAGGCCCTTGCATACGGCCATCAGCAGCACACCGCGATTCAGAAGGCCGCCCAACAACTCGGGCGCTGGCTGCCCAGCACCGGCAGCATCAGCACCGTCATGACCCTACTCGGAGTTCGAGCGTGACCTTTCAGATCCAAGCGGTCACCGTCTACGGCAAGCAGCCCGGACAGGTGCGCACGGTCCCCTTCAACGTCGGCACGCTCAACATCGTCACAGGCGACTCCCGGCGCGGGAAGAGCGCGCTGCTCACAATCATCGACTATTGCCTGGCCAGCTCCGACTATCCCGTCAAAGCCGGCGAAGTCCGTAAGTACGTCAGCACTTACGCTGTCACCCTGGTCAAACCGGGCCAGCAGCTCTTTGTCGCTCGGCGGGCCCCCGAGCGCGGAGCCGCCGTCAGCACGGTGCTGTGCATCCTGTCGCAGGCACCAAACACTCCGCCCCCCTTGTTGGAGGAGCTGTCCTTCACGACGCCTCTCGAGGTCGCCAAGGACCTCCTCAGCGACTTCTCCGGCATCGACCGGACCGTCAAGGTTCCCGCCGTCGGCCAAGCCAAGACCGTCGCACCCTCGATCCGCCACGGATTGTATTTCTGCTTTCAGGCACAGAACGAGGTCGCCAACCCCGATCTGCTATTCCACTCCCAGGGCGAGGAGTGGCGTCCGAACACCATCCGCGGTGTGATCCCATACTTCCTCGGCGCCGTCGACCCCGAACAGGCCGCGCGGCGCAACAGGTTGCGACTACTGCGCCGGGACCTCTCCGACCTCGAGGCCAAACTCGCCCAGGGCCGCAACCTCAGCCCGGCCGCAGGGCAGGCCCGAGCCCTGCTGACCGAGGCGGCCGAGGCGGGGCTCATTCCACCTAACGACCACGAGCCAGTCGCCGAGGAAGTCTTTGCCCTGCTCCGCTTCGCCCTTGAAGGCAGAAGCAGGGCCCGGCTCTCACCCAGAGCAGACATCAGCGATAGTGATCCGCTGGCCAATGCCATCGGACAACGCGCTCAATTGCGCCGTGCGATGGTGCAGTCCCGGACGCGCATCTCCGACCTCAAACGCTCGCTCGAGGAGAACGACGACTTCGACGGAGAAGCACGTGAGCAGCGCACCCGCCTCGCATCCCTTGGACTGATGCGGGTGGACCGCGAAGCCTCCCAGGCCGGTCATTGCCCGGTGTGCGAGAGCCCGATCGCCTCGGCCAACGACACGGTGGCTGCCCTCATGCACGACCTCGAACGCCTCGACGGCGACCTTCAGATCATTCGCAGCAATACACCTGCCCTGCAACGGCAGCTGGCACAGGAAGAAGAGCAACTGCAGCGATCGCGCGCAGCTCTCGCCCGCAACCAGGACGAAATCAACGAGATCAGCGCGGGGCTGCGGTCACCACAGCAGGAGACGGACGACGTGGAGCGGGCCGCCCATGTGCGTGGCCGCATCAGTCTCTACCTCGATACCACCGCCCAACTCGTCAGTGCCCCACACGTCGAGGATCGCCGCGAAGGCCTTCGGCAGCAGATCGCCGGACTGGAAAACCTCCTCAGCGACGACACCCAGGATGACCGGCTCGCCAGCTACCTCTCGGTGATCAGCCAGAACATCCGCACCAAGGCAGTCGCGCTGAGACTCGACCATTCGGATGCGCCCATCCGTCTCGATGTCAACCGGCTGACCGTCGTCGCCGACACAAATGATGGCCCAGTCCGGCTCGCCGACATGGGAAGCGCCGAGAACCACCTCGGCTACCACGTCGCCACGCTGCTGAGCCTGCACGAGTGGTTCAGCGAGCACGGCGGCCCCGTCCCGCGGACGCTGATCCTCGACCAGCCGTCCCAGGTATATTTCCCGCCCGACTACGGCGAGCCCACCCGCGACCTCAGCCACCTGCTGAACGTCTACAAGGCCATCGTCGACACCACCAGAGCCCTCGAAGGCGCCCTTCAGGTCATCGTCGTCGAACACGCTGACTTGGCCGACCCGCTATTCCGTGACCACGTCATTGAACGTTGGCGCTATAGCAACAACCGGGCCCTGGTACCTCCGGAGTGGATTACCGAACCTATCGACGACGAAGACGGGTAACCGTAGCGCAGCAAAATCTGGACGCACGGTCGCGGGTGATCGGCGCCTTCTTGTCTCGTTGCCACACGGTTTCAGGTCTCAACCTTGGTGATTCGTCACGGCGAGTGCCGGTTGCCGCTGTAAAAGGTCAGGTCGGCTGTTCTGATCCAGCCGCAGTTTCGT
Organism: Nocardia sp. NPDC058480; assembly: GCF_042720495.1. NCBI lineage: Bacteria > Bacillati > Actinomycetota > Actinomycetes > Mycobacteriales > Nocardiaceae > Nocardia > Nocardia sp. NPDC058480. Next base: position 184,091 of record NZ_JBHXMN010000007.1, read on the forward strand.
CGCCGTCGCAGAGGGATGCGGGTGGGTTCACGAAGAGAGCGATCACCGAGCCGGTTCGTTCCACTTCCGCCGTCTGCATCTGTTTGTGCAGCGCAGCGATGTCCGCATCGGCGGCAGCCACCTCGGCACCGATGCGTCTCTGCACATCCAGCGAGGGCAAGGGACGAGCAGCTTGCCGAGGTTGGCAGAGCTGATGGACGGGATCGTCGTGCCGGCGACTGTGCCCCGGTCGCGGACGGGCACGACAGCCTTGAATACCCCGGCATTGCCTGGTTTACTCACGCCGAACCCAAACCGTGAATATAATCTGACCAGCGCTTCTGGCATCAGATGACGGCCGTTACGTACGCCTGCACGGGGATAGCGGCACGAGATCGACTTGCACACTTCAATGTAGGGGCGGTGCGGCATCAGCAACGATGTGAGCTCGGGCGGTGAATTCGAGACCTTCTCGCTCGAGGAGGTGTGCCAGCTCACTGGCGCGCCGTCGCAAGACTGGCTATCTCGCCGGATCAGCAGCGGCTCTGGCCAGGCTCGACTACGGAACATTCGCCCTCCCGAATTCCTCCCGTTCGGCAACTGCGCTGGTGTATGCAGCCATCAGCGCATCTCGTACTTCCTCCTCCGGTCGGAGTTCATAGACGAAGTTCAGCAGTTGCTGCCGATTTGGCATCGCCTCAGCAGCCATCCAACCGGGCAGGCCGGTGCGTGTCGACTCAGATTCAAACATCTCCGGGGTAACGCCCGCGCTGTGCACGCACGACCAAATGCGATGCGCGAGTAGCAGACGCATGTTGTAGCGGGCGGCAGACACACCCGTGCCGTGAAGACTGGCTATGAGGTGGTCGTAGGGCTTCTGAGGTGGCTCACCGCCCGGACCGCCCTTTGCCGCCGCAGCAGCGCGAGCCCGATCCAACTTAGTGGATCGTGCCGGCTGGCGGAGGGGAAGCCCAGACTGAGGACTGCTCACGCGGATGGGCTGCTCCTCGGTCATGACAGGTTCTTCGTGCAGGTTGCGCTCTTCATGAACACCGAGGCTCCACAGCCTCATGACCTTGTCCACCTCGGACTGGCACGCGAGTGCACCGACAAGCGCCACGGTCATCGCACGCGCGGGCATCCGTGGGCCGGTCAGCGCCTTGTACACGGTCTGGTGGGAGTATCCGGCCATCCGCCCCAGCTCGGTGGTGGACTTGTCGCCACACTCGGTTATCAACCGCTGTAAGTACAGGAAGAACGACAACCGGGCACCCGGGGGAACACTCGGCTTCCTGAGACGGCGCTTCGCCATCGACGACCCCTTGGCAATATCTTTTCAACCTGACATCTACTTCACATCAGTGGTATCTCACCAGTTCAGCAGACCACCTGAGAAGAGTTTGCCCGGAAAAACCGTTGCTGCCAACCTTGTTTCATCACCACAGCCGAACGCATATCCGGCACTCAGCATCACAAACAGACTCAAAGTATGAAAATAGGAGGTAGCAGTGCCACACCGTTCCCCCCGGGCCGTCCAGCCGAAGCCCAGCGTCGTCAAGAGGGGTTCACAGAGTTCCCCTGTGCCAGTCTCGATGTCGTGGACCGGCGCGGCCGTCGATCTTCTCGCGCTGACACTGATACTGACCACATTGGTTGCCCTGGTCGTGTTCGGCAACGCCGATGCCGCGGTTATTGCCGCCGTGGGCGCTGCCACAGCCATCGCGATTCGAGCTTGGCACGGCCGACGTAGCGCCTAACCCGTAGCGAGCGGCAGCGGTCAGGCTGACGCCAGACCAATTCCGGAAAAGATCTTGTGTCGACCAGTGCAAATGTCGATCCGTCGCAGTGCATCGGAACCACGACAGGGTTCGGACGAGCTGAATCAATCAGACACACAGCCAAAGCGGGGGGACTGGTGCACAATCTGGTGACAGCGTGACCTGCCGTGCAGCAATCTCAACCCGGATCGCGGCCGGTCAACGGACCACTCCGACATCGTCCGCTACCGCTTCCACGGTGAAACCCCAGCCGACCGTCAACGTGACCAAGCCGACCTCGCGCAACGAGCGACTGAACTACGCGCCGTGGATGTAGACCGGCAGGTGGCGGTGACCGTTGGAGATGAAGCTGGGCACCGTGCCGAGTTCGGTCACGGGAGCGGCCAGCTTCAGATCGGCGAACCGTTCGAACAGAGCAGGCAGCGACACCAGCGCCTCGAGGCGGGCCAGCGGCGCGCCGAGGCAGTGGTGTGCCCCGTAGCCGAAAGCCATGTGCGACTGCTTCTCCCGCGTGGGATCGAACTCATCGGCGGTATCGCCGTGCAGCTTCGGATCGCGCGCGGCACCGGCGTAGCTCGCCAGAATCGGCTCGCCCTTGGCAATCTGCACACCGTCGATATCGATGTCGTCCACCGCGAAACGCAACGGCAGATGCGCGACCGGCGATTCGAATCGCAGCGTCTCCTCGACCAGAGAGGGCCACGTGATCGTGCCCGCGCGCACGCCCGCGAGCACATCGGGCCGGGTGAGCAGCGCGGTGATCGCCTGGTCGAGCAGATTCACGGTGGTCTCGTGACCCGCCGAAATCACCAGCAGCAGCGTGCCGACCAACTCTTCCTCGCTGAGTCGGCCATCCTCCTCGTCGCGCTGGACGATCAGCAGGCTCGTGATGTCGTCACCTGGCTGTTCGCGCCGCAGCGCCACCAATTCACCGAGGATCCGATACATCTCCATGTAATTGGCCTGTGACTGCTCCGGGGTGAGCGTGGTGTCGAAGAGGCCGTCGACGCACGTGCGCAGACCTGGGTTCAGAGACTCGGGCACGCCCATCAGTTCCGAGATCACCTGGATCGGCAGCGGGTAGGCGAACTGCGCGCGCAGGTCCACTGTCTGACCGGCCGGGGTCCGTGCCAGCTCGTCGAGCAGTTCGTTGGTGATGCGCTCGACCTGTTCGCGCATGGCCTCGGTGCGCCGCGCGGTGAAGGCGGGTGCCACTAGCTTGCGCAGCCTGCGGTGATCGGTGCCGTAGGCGGTGAACATGTTCGGCGCCGAAACCCACAGGTACAGCGGCCAATCCGGGGGGATCTCACCGGCGACGAACGCGGGCCAGTGCCGGCTGGCGTCCTTGGAGACGCGGGGATCGACGAGCAGTTTCTCCAGCAGCGCGGCATCGGTGATCGACCATGCCTGCACCCCGCCCGGCAACTCGACCCTGGTGGCGGGACCGTGCGCCCTGATCTCGACGATCTCACCCTGAATGTCTTGCCCAGTCGGATCCATTACGACCCGATTCGAAACCGTGGTCACGGTCTTGCGGTGAGAGGTTGTGGTGTCGGAACCTGCGGCCATTGTGCTTCTCTTGGCGTCAAGGATGCTTCTGTTGGCTGCCACAGCATTTCGGTTGGCGACAATGCCAGCACGGTTGGCCGCCGGGGCCTGGTGGTTGACGACCATGGCCAGAGGGCGGCTGCCGATTTGTCCAGCAAGGCGAGGGAGGGGGAATCTCTCGGTACGGGCACGGTTTCGTAGCTCAATATAGATGGCGGGAATGTCGAGAAGTGCAGGCCCATTGGGGATTCCGCGGAAGAGCACGTCGATCAAGGCACGGGTGAACATCGGGCCATCGGGGTGTCGGAGTGCGGCTTGGTAGGGGCCTGCCGCAGTAAGCACGAGACTTGTGGGTATCCGGCTGAGACCATCGAGTGCACCAAGGGTGTTGGCGGCTTGGCCGGAGTAGCAGGCGTCGATGATCACCAAGGCGCGGTGGGCTTTGCTGGCCGCAACCAGTTCACGAATTTCGTCGTATGCGATCGCGGTGTAGTCGGCGTCGGGGTCGGTATCGGGGCCTGCCAGCAGAAGTTCGCCGTGGCGCGAGACCAGGCCATGTCCGGCAAAGTAGAACAGCACGGTGTCCTCTGCATTCTTGGTGGCGCTGGCGATCGCTGCCAGTACTTCTTCGCGGGTCGGCGCGGACAGAAAGGTGACACGTTCAGGGTCGAAGGTGGGATTGTCGGGGTCAGTGAGCCGGTAACGAAGTTCGGCGACCTGTTCGGAGGTTCCGGGCAGATTGTCTAGCTTCGGGTTGGTGTAAGACGAAATTCCGACCATGACCGCACGGGAGGTCGCGCGATCAGGCAGTGAGGCGCCCATCGTCGTCCCAGCGGGCAATGCCGTGAGATCAGCACCAGTCGATGTTCCGAGGCAATCGCTCCGGACGGCGGCCTGAAACAAGTCATCGATGCGGTCGCACCATTTGTCGACAGTCTCTCCTTGGCGAGGACGACGCTCACAGGCCTTTGTGGCCAGGTTTTCCGTGACCCTGAGCAAGTGGTCGGGGTGAGGCAGGGTGACTGTGGCGAATAGCTTCTGTACCGAGTCCTTGCCGACGCCAGTGGCCTCGGCCATCGCGCGCAGGCTCGGCCAGGCGGCGTTGGCGTGCAGGACATGCAGTTCGGCGATGAGGTCGCGCAGCGGCCCTTGCGGGATGTTGGGCATCGGCAGCTGCGCCAAATGACTCTCCTGCCGTGCGGAATCTGTCTGTGTTTGTCTGCGGGTGTCGGTAACTGTACGTGCTCTGACTGACCCCCGTCCTGGGAGTGGAGGGCAATGGAGGACGGCGTCTGCGATCGTGCTGCACGCCCAGAATCGTGCGAGAACATCCGTTGTGTGACAACAAACTTCGAGCTCACACGATGGAATGGAGTTCCGGTGACAACGAACAATTCGGACAGACTGCAGCGGCGACCCGTTGACGGGAGCACCGCCCAAGTCGTCTCTGACTCGACGATCGCGCGGAGGCGCAGCGTGATGCTGCGTAAAGCTGCCCGCTTGGTCGGGCACGGTCTGAACGCAGCGGCCCTGCTCGTCGCGTTGGCCGGATATCACGACATCGCGGCCGCGCTACGGGTTGTGTCGCTTCTCGTGCGCATCGCGGCCACCGTCACGACGTTGACGGTGGCGCGGATGATCTGGTCAGGCGCAGCAACGTCGGCCGGACGAATCACTTGTGTTGCGGTACTTCGGATTCGCGCCATCGTGCGCAGAGCGAGATCGATTAGGCTGCCCCGCCGTCGCAGGTCGCCTCAGGTGCCGATGAAGCCGAGCTCCGGCTCCTCCGAGTCCGAAGGAGAAGCTCCTCTCCCACATCCAGAGTAGGAATCCGAGTCCTCCACGAATGACATAATCTTCGTCACCGGGATGTCGGGAGGCTGGATGAGGCTTGTGGCAACGCCGCAGGATGCGGAGCAATTGGCTGCGAGGATCATGGAGGGCATGGGGTACCACCAGGTGAGGGTTACACCGCCTGGTCCTGACGGCGGGATCGACGTCTGGTCCACTAAAGCCGTCGCGCAGGTCAAATTCCACCAAAAGCCGACCGGTCGCCCTGACATCCAGAAGCTGTACGGGGCCAGAGGCCTCAACCATGACCAGGAGATGCTCTTCTTCAGCTACGCGGGGTTCACCAAGGCCGCCGTCGAATGTGCGAACGACCTTGGAACAGCACTGTTCGTATACGACTCGGCCGGCCGACATCATGCAGCAAATTCATGCGCCGAAGCCCTGATCGGAAGGACCAGACGAGCCGTTCCCCACACAACGTGGCACGCCCAACAATCGCCGACGCGAGCAGTTGGCCACACGCCGACCGTAACCGCAGGCATCGGTCGGAATGTGTCTGTCCACCAATCGCCAGCGCGACCAGCCGACCAACCGGCCGTAACCGCAGACGCCGGTCAGGATCCGATTTCACCCTTTGTGCCGGGAGTGGGCGTTTCTGCCTCTTTGCTGCTTTTGCTCGGCAGCTTGGCTGTCGACGGGTGGTCGTCCACCACAATCGTGCTGACTACCTTGAGTACGCTTGGATGCGCCTGCTCGATTTGGCTATGGAACGTATCCCAGCCAGACGACCTCCGCGAGGTTGTACGCCGACGGAGCGTTGCACTGCAGATCCGCGCTAAGGATCTAGGTCGGCCTGCGCGAACCCCTCAACCATCGGAAACTACATCGGGGACCGCTGTCGATCAACCAGCTGAACAACGGCAGGAGCGGGTGTGACCATACGACAGGCAGGTTGCCGGGTGAGTGTCCCGACACGGCGGCGGCGACTTGGTTCGTCGTCCGCGTGAGAAGAGCGAGACGCCCCGCCAATCGGGGTGAAACCATGACCGCTCGGATGCATCCGGGCGTCTGGCGCCCAACGAGGAACACGATGCTCAGCAGGACACGCAAGTGTAGCGGTGCGTGGCACATTTGACCCATCCCAAAAATACCCCAAGACTTCGGGATGACTGCGCGTGATCGACAGTGAACGCCGATGTATTACGTTGCGCTATAACCACAGGTAGGTCGCGCGTGGTGACTGCCAGTGATCAGCTGTGACCACGGGAACGTCCTGAACCAACAACGGCAGGTTTCTGGTTCGAGTCCAGATGGGGGAGCACCTCAAAAAGAAGGTTCCGACCTGCGAATGTTCGCATGTGTTGGGACCTCTCTTTTGTGTTCCACTCAGGGCGCAACGCTCTCACCTGGCCTTTTGCGCGAGTCGACCCGCCTACACCCGGTTTTGGGGTCAAGTCTGATGACGCTTGAGGAAACTGCCTCTGTCCTGCGGAATCGCTACAATGTAAAAGGTCTTCTGAGAAGGGCAACACGGAATCAACACGTTTTGGATTGCGCGTTGCCACTCCCTGTAGTTGGTGTGAGATCCGGAAGTCGGCGTCCTTGGAGACCACTCCTCAGTGTCGGCGACCTTGGCTACCTGGTCGTCGGCGGTGCGGTTTCCTGTGGGCAACTGCGTTGTGTGCCACGCATCGTGCCCAGCGTCGTGCAGGAACCGAACCGTGCCGGGAGTTGCGCGTCGACCAGGAACGTCACGCTGCACTGACAGAGACGACGGTGTATCCGCCTGCTGCGAGAGCACCGAACTCCAGCGCGGCAAGCAGGTCGTCGGATTCCAGGTCTGGGTAGTCGTCGAGGATTTCCTCGGTGCTCATGCCCGAAGCCATCATCTCCAGGATGTTCCGCACCGGGATCCGAAGGCCGCGCACTACCGGCTGACCATGGCAGATCTGCGGATCAGAGGTGATGCGATCGGGGCGGGACATAGGGATCACCGTAGCCTTGGCGATGAGATCTCTGCCAGCAATCATCGCGGATAGGGGCCGCGGCCCGGTCTGGGCTCCGGCTGGTCCGCGGTCTGTGGTTTCGTGCTGAAAGTTGGGATCGGTAGGCGGCGAGTCTGGCATCCACTTACCCCATGACATCTTCTCAGCTTCCCTCGAACCAACCACAGCCCGCTGGCTTGAACAAAAAGACCAGCGCGATCCTGTCGTACGCGCTGGGCTGGCTCACCGGAATCACCTTCCTCTTTGTGGGAAAGAACGATCCCGATGTGAAATTCCATGCCGCGCAGTCAGTCGTCTTCTTCGGGGCGGTCTCGGTGCTCAATATTGTTCTGAGCGTCGTCGGCTCGCTCCTCGGAGCCCTGGGGATCATCCTCAGCCTCGCCGGACTCGCACTCGCGGTCTTCGCCGTCGTTGTCTGGATCATGGCCATGGTCCAGGCGAACAACAGCGGCGGTGTCCGCGCGGAGCTTCCCATTGTCGGAAAATTCACTGCCCCGTATGCCGATAAATTGGCCAGTTCGGTCAAGTAGCGGCGTATTCGAAGTCCCCGCACGGCAGCCGGACGCAAGACTCCGAAGATCAACGGCCCGAGGCTATCTCGGGCCGTTGACGTCCGCACGAAACGCCGTACCGGCGGCCTTCCTGACCGCGCTAGGCGGGTCCGCAGAGTTTGGTGTCAGCGGAGTTTCAGCGAGCAGGCGCAGGTCGCGATGTAGAGCACCGTCATGGGCATGTCATGGGTTCGGGAATTCCTTTTCGTTGGGCGATGTCGGCGGTGAAGACGACCATGATGTCGTCGGTGAGGTTGTAGAAGCTCGGCGTGCCAGCGGGTTCTGACCGGCCCGAAGCGATCCAAATGGTGTGGGCGCCAACGGTCATTCGGACTGCGGCTGGGACGTGAAGTCCGGGGTCGAAGTCGCGAAACCAGCAGAGGTCGGCGTGGGAGATCGGTTCGCCGATCAGTGGGGCCCAGCGTGGATGGGTGGCCATGGGTGCTGGAGCCGGGCCGTCTTCGGCGATTCGGATGAATTCGGAGATAGGGCGAGTAAAGATTTCGAGGTGGTATTGGGTGAAGCTGCTGTTCCAGATCGCGGAGTAGAGCTGCCCGGTGTCGGTGGCCAGTTCAACGCCCATGCAGGGTTCGTGCCAGTCGCCGTAGTCCCATTCTTCGGGTTGGTAGGTGTCGTCGTCGATTAGCACGGGCAGGGTGTAGTAGGTGACGCCGGTGAGGCGTTGTCCGCGCAGGCCAGCCACTGTTTGTTCGAGCTCGGCGGTGGTTGTCGTGGCCACAGCAGGTCCTGTCGGTTGGGCGATATCGAGCGCAGCGCGGGTGCGGGTCGCGGTATTTCAGGGTGGCAGGTCACGCAGGGGCGGGCGAGTCAATTTTCAAAGGCTGCTCGGGTTCGGACGACGAGTCACGCTGTCGAGCACGGCCGATCTTCGCCAGAGGCGTTGTCTCGCAGTAGCTCCAAAGCACATCTATCGCGAAGATGCTGCGGGACTATCCGGGTCGACCACAGGGCCGACGGATTGCCCCTTCGCGTCCAGTATCCATGCGCCAGAAGCGAATCCGGCGTGTTTCAGCGTTGTCGTCGATCGCGAACCTACACCCGCCTCACCCAGGAGTTACAAGATCTCGTGAACCAGGGCAAGATCAAACACACCACGAAGGACTTCCGAAGTTGACCCCCACTGACGACGACGCTGCGACCCGCTTACTCGGCGAGTATCGCCGGGCAGGCGGGTATGCCGACACGATCCCGGAAATCGGCAGCCGCCTGCAGAACTCGCCAGCCGCGGCACCGGCTCCCGTTCGCTGAGCCCCGGGTATCGGGATGCGATGACCGTCGGCACGGCAAGGACCAGTCGCCCGCGCGGGTGCGCCCCAATCCTGGTGTTCGCTCGGTAGAGCTCACCGACCGATGAACCTAGCGTGGCTGTGGTGGGCTCAGGCGGCGTCGGTGTGGTGACTGGTGAAGCTCACCTGGGTTTCGTCGGCATCGAGGGCGATGTTGAGGGTGGCGTCGAGGGCATCGGCGAGTTTTGCAAGCAGTGGCAGGGTAGGGACGGTGTCGGAGCCTTCGATGCGCGAGATCTTCGCTTGGGTCAGGCCCGCACGTTCGCCGAGCTCGGCTTGCGTGAGACCGAGTTCAGTCCGGCGGTCGAAGACGGCTCGAGCAAGTGCCATGGAGAGTTGGATCTCACGGCGGGCCTCGGCAACGTCGGCGGGTTCGGTGTAGCCCTCGGTGAGTTGACGTTCCCGGAGGGACTTCCGGCGGGTATGGCTCATCGGTCCAGTTCTCCCCTCTCGATCGTGCGGACGAATTCTTGATGGGCGGGTTCGTGTTCGGCCTGGCAGGTTTGTTGTGCCAGTTTCGCTCGTTTGACTTCGATGTCTTCGCGCATCTTGGTCTTGCGGAACACGGTCAACAGGACGACGCGACGTCCTGGTGCGAGCCAGTAGGTGATGCGGATCGCGGCGCCGTCCAACGTTGGACGTAACTCGCGGACTCCGTCGCCGAGGTATCGAGCGAAGGGTTCGCCGAGGGTCTCTGCGCGTTCGGCGAGGAGGCCGACGTATTCGTCGACCTCGAGGAAGTGCTTGGCTGGTAGTGCTTGTAGCCAGTCGCGCACTTCGGGCTCGATCTCGATGGTGAACAGTTCACCCATGACCTCATGCTATATGTCGTCAACAGCATATCGCAAGCGGGTGGCGAAGGTTACGCCAACTCGACATGGCCGTCCAGCACACGCCGCTCGACCTACAACACGGAAACAACACGGATTCAGCGGGAAGTAGCGGGATCGGTTGGGATACAACGGGAACACCTTCAATGGCGAATCCGCAAGTGATAGGTTCTTTTGGGAATCGATGAGAAACATTGGGGTGCAACAGAATTCAATGGCAGGTTGCTGGTTCGAGTCCAGATGGGGGAGCATTTACCAGGGCGAACCCTCGCTACAGGAAACAACATCTGTCACCGTTTCAGTCAAAGTTGAAACCGCCTCGGCTCGGTAAGATTGCATCCCTAAACCCCGGCGGTCTCAGGACCACCCTTCAGATCGCACGCGCCCATAGGGTTCGGCGGGATGTGCCAACGGTGCGCAGCCAGCCTCGTGGGCTGAAATCAGGAGGGGTCGAACCATGAACAGCGCGTGGCGAGCCGCCGGTTTTTCCGTCGGCTTTGCAGCAAGCGATCGCGGTCTCGTCGGGGCTCGCGTCAGCCAACCCGGTGTTGATAAGCGGCGACCCGGCCCCCGGAGTCCAGGGCTCCCTGTACCTCGACGATGCCAGGGACCCCGCTTGGACGAGCGCGGTGTTCGCGACAGCGGGGATAGGGACCGCCGTCGTACCGCCGGGATTGGGCGTTGTCACCCACCCCGGCGGTTATGTCGGATTCGGTCCCGCACTCCCGGGGTTCTATTCGGGACCCGCCGGCGTCAGTGGGCTCTGCTTCAATGCCGCCCTCGAGCTCACTGCAATCACCGGGAACGTGGGGTAAGCCAGGTAGCCAGCATCTTTGGTGGGATCTCGAGTCTCGCGGCGACTTCGTATGTCAATGCCCTGTTTGATTTCGTCGCGGATGATCGCCGGGCAGCCGATGCGCCCCTGACAGACGTGCCCCGGCGGTATGCAGGATTATCTGCCGCCGAACGGGTTCGAACCGATCGATGCCATTTCGCTGATCGAGTTCTGCCTACTGGTACCGGCGGCGTTAACGGAAGCCGCCGCGGTCCGGCGCCAGCGGAAGCGCAAGCACCCCAAGAGCCACCGGAAGCGCAGGCGAGATGGCGGAGTCCCTGTTCGTCGGTCGCGATGGTGGGGTGGCAGTAGGTGTTCAGCGTGACGATGGGCTGAATACCGGACCGAGAAACGTTTGCAGGTAGGCCGTCAGGGCCTCTCGATCGTTCACGTCGACTGCCGATCCCGGCGTCCCTACCAGGGAGACGAGTATCCGGACCAGCCATTCCGCTGCCCCGGGCAGGTCGAGGTCCGCGCGGGCCAGTCCGCGTCGCTGGGCGTCACGCAGCCGGTCCACCCAGAAGCCGGACAGCTGCGCGACCACGTCCTGGGAGTACGTGCCCATGATCTCGGCGTACTCGTGTGGTTCCCGGGCGGCCAGTTCAACGGCCAACGGCCCCAAGGGATTCTGCTTCGACAGCACGACCGCCTCGGTCAGCATGCCGGACACGCTGTCCTGTCGCGCGATCCGATCGGCCGCATCCTCCCAGAAGTCCGCGCCCCGGCGGATCAGCGCTGCCGAGAGCAGTGTCGCCTTGTCGGTGAAGAACCGGTACAGGTAGGCGCGGCTGACATCGGCTTCCTGGGCCACGGCGCGCACGGTGGTGCGGCGGATCCCGTCGCGTGCCAGACAGAGTTCGGCGGCGTTCAGAATGCGGTCGCGCACGACGCTGGAGTCGGGTTTCATGGCCGCTCGATCATAGGCGTCGAAAAGTTCGGAGAACTTTTTTTGTAGACACTTATACCAAAGTGTCTACAAGGCGCTACCTTGTCCACCATGACCGGCCGCACGGCGTCCCGGTCGGCCGACCGAGGCAACGTTGCGTCGGGACGGTGAGCGCTACGGAGGACATATGGGATTCCTGCTACCGGTGGAACCGGACATCGATGCGGACGAGTTGCGCCGCAGCCCCCGACCCACCCAGATGCGCATCCTCTCGGAGAACTACCTCTCGCAAGGTTTCGGGACACCCGATGTGGTGTACGTCGGCTATCTCGTGAAGATCGCGCTATTCATCCTCGGCGCAGCACTTTTCGCGTTGACCACACCCGGCGTGGACGGCCTGCTCGACATCGGCCAGTGGTGGACCCTGCCGGTCGTGTGGCAGAAGGTTGTGCTCTGGTGCATCCTCTTCGAGGTCACCGGCCTTGGCTGCGGATTCGGGCCACTGAACCTTCGCTTCCTGCCTCCGCTGGGTTCGTTTCTCTACTGGTTCCGCCGCGGAACCGTCCGGATGCCGCCGTGGCCCGGACGGGTCCCGCTCACCTCCGGGCACCGGCGCGGCGTCGTCGACATCATCATGTACGCCGCATTGCTCGTCGCGCTGCTAGGAGCGTTGGTCTCCGCACCCGCCGCCGGGACGGTTCAGCTGCCGTGGCAGCCGGTGGCCGTGGTCCTGGGACTGCTCGCGGTCATCGGACTGCGTGACCGGACCATCTTCCTGGCAGCCCGAGCGGAGGTCTACGGCGCGATCGCCGTGACCTTCCTCGTGCCGTTCCCCGACTCCCTCGTGGCCGCCGAGTTCGTCCTGCTGTGCATCTGGTGGGGTGCGGCGGTCTCGAAGCTCAACGTGCACTTCCCGTCGGTGGTGCAGGCGATGGAGGCGAACAGCCCGCTGTGGCGAACCAAGCGCGTCAAGCATCTCGTCACCAAGTCGCACCCCAATGACCTGCGCCCGTCCGGGCTCTCGAAGTTGCTCGCCCACAGCGGAACCGCGATCGAATTCGTCGTCCCGCTCGTGCTGATCCTCTCCGGCGGCGGCACCCTCACGACGTTCGCCGCGACCGCGATGATCCTGTTCCACCTGCACATCATCGTGACGATCCCGATGGGGACACCCCTCGAGTGGAACGTCTTCATGATCTTCGCCGTGCTGACGGTGTTCGTGGACAAGGCGTCCCTGGGGCTCGACGACCTCGCTCATCCCGCGGTCCTGTTGATTCCGGCGGTCAGCTTCCTGCTCATGATCCTGGGCAACCTGTTCCCGGAACGGATCTCCTTCCTGGTCGGGATGCGTTACTACGCCGGGAACTGGGACACCACCGTCTGGTGCCTCTCACCCAGCGGCGAGCAGAAGCTGGCCGACGGCACGATCCGCTTCGCGATGCTGCCGCACCGCCAGTTGGCGAAGGTCTACGGCAGTGAGGACGAGGCCCGGGCCACGCGGCTCACCGGTTTCGCGTTCCGCGCGATCCACACCCACGGTCGCGCGCACGCGGCCTTGCTGCCCCGACTCCTAGCGGACCGGCCCGCGCCGGAGTACGTCGAACTCGACGGCGAGACGGTGGCCGGCGTCGTGCTCGGTTGGAACTTCGGCGACGGTCACCTGCACTCGGAGCAACTCGTCGAGACGCTCCAGGACCTGTGTGCCTTCGAACCGGGTGAACTGCGGGTGCTGGTCTTGGACGCCCAGCCGATCCACCGGCAGACCCAGGCCTACCGGTTGCTCGACGCCGCGACCGGTGAGTTCGAGCGGGGCACGGTGCGGGTAGCGGACATGGTCAACCGGCAACCGTGGGCCGACGACATGCCGGTGACGGTCACCAGCGACGCTCGGGCGCGCTGACATGGCGAACGCGCGAACCGCGGTCGTGGTCGGTTCCGGCCCCAATGGGCTGGCCGCCGCCGTCCGGCTGGCCGGGCACGGAGTGCGGGTGACGGTGCTCGAAGCTGCCGAGAACCCGGGGGGAGGCGCGCGCACGAGTGAACTGACGCTGCCCGGATTGCTGCACGATGTCTGTTCCGCGGTGCACCCGTTCGGGGTCGCCTCCCCGTACCTGGCGACCCTGCCGCTCGCCGAACACGGCCTGCGGTGGCGGTGGCCCGAGATCGACCTCGTCCATCCCCTGGCGGACGGATCGGCCGGCGTGCTGGTCGGCGACGTCGACCGCACGGCCGCCGGAATGGGTGCCGACGCGGACGCCTGGCGTCGGGTCTTCGGGCCCCTCGCGCGCACCTTCGATACCCTCGCCCCCGAGGTGCTCGGACCGCTCCTTCGCGTGCCCAGGCATCCGGTCGCCCTGGCCAGGTTCGGACTCCGGGCCGGACTCCCGGCTACCGTCCTGGCCAAGGCATTCCGCACACCTCAGGCCCGAGCCCTGCTCATGGGGTGCGCGGCGCATCTGTTTCAGCCGCTGAACCGTCCGCTGTCGGCGTCGGTCGGCGTTATGTTGATAGCGGCCGGGCATCGTCACGGCTGGCCGGTAGCGGAGGGCGGTTCGCAGGCAATCACCTCGGCGCTGGTCTCCCTCCTGCGGGAGCGCGGCGGAACGATCGAGTTCAACACTCCGGTCAGGTCGTTCGCGGATCTGCCACCCGCCGACGTGACGCTGTTCGACACGACTCCGCAGGCGGCCGCCGAGATCCTCGGTGAGCGGCTAGGCAGCCGACGCCGACGCCGATACCGGTCCTACAAGTTCGGCCCGGCCGCCTTCAAGGTGGACCTGGCTGTGCGCGAGGGAATCCCGTGGACCAATGAATCCGCGCGTCGGGCCGGCACGGTCCACCTGGGTGGCACCGCTGGCGAGGTGGCGGCCGCGGAGGCCGCCGTCGTCGCGGGCAGGATGCCGGAGCGACCGTTGGTGCTCGTCGGGCAGCAGTACCTGGCCGATTCGACCCGATCGGTCGAGGGAGTCCATCCGGTCTGGGCGTATGCGCATGTCCCGTCCGGCTACGACGGGGACGCGACGGAGGTTGTGCTGGACCAGATCGAGGCGTACGCGCCCGGTTTCCGCCGCCGGATCGCCGCGGTGCATGCCACCTCGCCGGCGGAGTACGAGAATTACAACTTGAACTACGTCGGAGGCGATATCGGGGGCGGGGCGAACACGCCGCTCCAGATGGTCGGCCGACCGGGGTTCGGGCTCGACCCGTACGCGACCGGGGTCGACGGCATGTTCCTGTGCTCGGCCTCCACCCCTCCTGGTGCCGGCGTGCACGGCATGTGCGGGGCAGGCGCCGCCGCCAGCGCGTTGCGAAGTCTGGGCATCGACGTGCAGCAGATCGGACGCCGACTGATTTACCCGCAACGAACTCATCACCTACGAGGCCCTTGGCCTGTGCGGTGAGGTGAGTCCGGTGCATTCGCCGAATCCGCAACCACCTACGGCGGCTCGGTCGTCGTCAACCCGTCCGGCGGCCTCATCTCCAAGGGTCACCCGCTCGGCGCGACCGGCCTCGCCCAGGCCACCGAATTGTCTTGGTAGCTGCGCGGTCTCGCGGGCGAACGCCAGGTCCAGGGTGCCCGCACGGCCCTCGCGCACAATCTAGGTCTCGGTGGAGCGGTGGTCGTCACCCTCTACCGCGGCTACAACGCATAACCCATTACCCTCGGAGTGGAGTAACCAAAATGACCAGCATCGATCCCGATACCCGGCTCCGCATGCCCGTGCACAACGGGCACGCACTGGTGGCCGGGTTGCGCCGGAACAAGCACAAGCCGGTGCTGACCCTCGGTGACGCCGTGCTCACCGGCGGTGACGTCCTGGACGCCATCAGCTGCTATATCGACGCCTTCGCCGAGCACGGCGTGGTGTGCGGTACTCCGATCGGCGTCCTCGCACTGAATCGACCCGAAGTACTGTTCACCATCGGTGCTGGTCAGATCGCCGGTCACCGCCGGACCGCGCTGCACCCCATCGGCGGCCTGGACGACCACGCGTATGTGCTCGCCGACGCGGGCATCACCACGCTGATCCTCGATCCGGTTCCGGCGTTCGTCGAGCGCGCCCGCGCGCTGGTCGACATGGTGCCGGGACTGAACCGGGTCCTGGTGCTCGGCCCGGTGCCCGAGGCGCTGTCCGATGTGGGCATCGACCTCCTGGCTACCGCTGATAAGTTCTCCCCGCGCCCGGTGCAGGCCGTCGAATTGCGGCCCGAGGATGTCATTTCCATCGCCTATACCGGCGGTACCACCGGAAAGCCCAAGGGCGTCATCGGTACGTCGCAGGCCATGGCGACCATGACGCAGATCCAGCTCTCGGAGTGGGAGTGGCCGAAGAACCCCAAGTTCCTCATCTGCACCCCACTCTCGCACGCGGGCGCGGCGTTCTTCCTGCCGGTCGTGCTGCTCGGCGGTCAGGCGATCGTACTGCCGCGTTTCGAGCCGGGTGAGGTGCTCGCGGCGATCGAAGAGCACAAGATCAACTCGACGATGCTGGTGCCGTCCATGCTGTACGCGCTACTGGACCACCCGGATTCGCACACCCGCGACCTGTCCTCGCTCGAAACCGTGTACTACGGTGCGGCCGCGATCGATCCGAATCGCCTGCAGGAAGCCATCGATCGCTTCGGGCCGATCTTCGCCCAGTACTTCGGCCAGTCCGAAGCACCCATGGCCATCAGCTACTTGGGCAAGGACGAGCACGACGAGGCACGACTCACCTCGTGCGGTCGCCCGTCCAATGCGATCCGGGTGGCCCTGCTCGATGACAAGGACAATGTCGTCGCTCCGGGCGAGGTCGGCGAAATCTGTGTCTCCGGACCGTTATTGGCGGGCGGATACCTGAATCTGCCCGAGGTCACCGCGGAAACCTTCCACGACGGCTGGCTCCGCACCGGCGACCTGGCCCGCGAAGACGAGGACGGGTTCCTGTTCATCGTCGGGCGCAGCAAGGACATGGTTGTCACCGGCGGCTTCAATGTCTTCCCCCGCGAGGTGGAAGACATTGTCTCCGAACACCCCCGGGTGCGCAACGTGGCCGTGGTGGGCGTCCCCGACCCGCACTGGGGCGAGGCAGTCACCGCGGTGCTCGTGCTCGACAAGGACACCGCCGCCGATCCCGCGGCCGTGGAGACCGTGACCGCCGAGATTCAGGCAGCGGTCAAGCGACGCAAGGGTTCCGTGCAGGTCCCCAAGCATGTGCTGCTGGTTGACGAGCTGCCGCTCACCGGCCTCGGCAAACCCGATAAGAAGGTCATTCGAGTACTCGCGGCCGAACGCCTCGGCCTCGCCTAGTCACGCTTGATCGGCGGTCGGCGGCGACATCCGCAAGGATCGCAGCTGCCGAGTGCCCCAGCGAACACTCACCACGATTTAGCGTCCACCATTTTGCCCCACGCCGACAATCCGACCCGAAGGGTCGTCGTGATCTCGCCACCCAGTTGCGACGTCAGATCTGCTCAACGCGCGGAAAGCGGTGGGAGCGCATAGAACCGGAAACCCGATTGGGAGACATGACCTAGTCCTCGTCATGCGGCCTCGGTCAAAGCAATGGTGCGGCATTGCCAATTCACGATGCTCATCAGGTCGAGTCGACGGTCGGGATCGTCGATGGGTCGGCCCATCAGCTCGGTGATACGGCGCAGCCGATAGCGGACGGTTTGGCTGTGGATGCCCAGTCGCTCGCCGGCGACGAGGGCGTTGCCGCCGCATTCGAGGTAGGCCAACAGTGTTTCCAGCAGCGGTTGGGCTCGCTGAGGCGGCAACGCTGCCAGCTGACCCAGCAGTTCCCGTGCTGAGGCGTCCATCAGATCCTCGGCCATCGAGGCGGAGATCGTGGCCGCGTGCTCGACGCAGCGCAGGCCGTGACCGGCGGGGAGAATCCCGCGCTCGATCAGAGTGATGGCATAGCTCGCCCACTGCAGCGAATGTGCGCCCTGGGTGACCGTCGCGGTCGGCCCGATTGCCACGTGTCGCGGCCGGGTGAGGTTGACGAGCTGCCGGATCAGATGCGGCCGACCCGGATCGGGCACGATCAAATAGGGCGTCGATGCCTCCCAATCGACCAACACGTCGGGGGGCAGGATGGCGTGGCACCGCCCGCCGTTTCGGGCGAGAGCCATCACCGCGATCCGTTTCGGAACCGGCCACGACGCTGCTCGCGCCGCCTCGTGGATCTCCTCCAGTTCGGGCTCCCGATCGCGAATCAGTAGATTTCGCAAGCTCATTCGATGCCGGTCGCGGTCGGTCACCACCTGTCCCTGTTGCCGGAGGTACCCCTGGCTGGCAGCCTCCATGGCCGTGGCGATCAGCGCGAAAAGGCGGTCGGTGAGGGTGGCGAGGACCTCCTCTGTCCAGCCATGGCGATAGGCGGCACTGATGAATCTGCGGCAGGCGACGTGCCCGCCGACCTGCAATGCGGTCTGCAGCGGTTCCAGATCACGTTCCTGATTGCTCAGTTCCGCGCCGAGTCGCCGGTAGAGCGAGGTCGCCGCCGACCAGATCGGCGGTTCGCAGGTGAGCTCGTCGAGGAAGCCGGTGATCGTCTCGTCGATGATCGCGTGTAGCGACCAGCTGGTCGCGGCTTCCCAGGTGTCGGCGATGCCCGGAGCTCGGAGCCGGAAATCCCGCTCGATCTCGTCGATCACGTCAGCGGTGTGTGACCGGAGCAGATCCGGCAGCTGTCGGTCGAGTTGTGCGGTCATCGCGCCCTCCCACCATCACGACGGCGCGTCCGGTTTCCCACACGGCGTCGTCGCCCGGACAGGTAATCTCGGTACTAGTTGACAAGTTGAGTATTCAATCTATCTCGTCCGTAACCTCTTCGTGACATTTTCGGCCGAGCCGAGACCGACACAGCTCACCGGTGCGGATGTCCCGGAGGTCCCAGTGCGGTACAACCTGATCGATCACGAACTCACCGAATCCGAGTCCGCCGAGGTCATCGCGTTGTTGCGGGCGCACAACGCCGAGGTCTCGCTAGCCGCTATCGAAGCGATCGAAACCCAGCTGGCCGATCAGCTACGGCCCCTCGGCCGCCGCGACCACGAGATCGGCGCGTTGATCGTCCAGTGGTGCAACACAAAGTTTCTCGACCTGCTCGAAGACGACGAGACTCCGCTGACCGACTTGCGAGCGTTCCTGCGCGAAGTGGGCCGCACGGATGCGGCGGAGGGCTTCGCCCCCGAGCTGCGACAGACGGCTTTCCGGATCGGCACCGGGGTAGCCATCGCGCGCTTCGCCGAACTCTCGATGACTTTGCCGGCAGTGACGGCGGCGACGATCGGGCAGGTGGCCCAGCAGGTCCTGATCTTCCAGAACACAGTCATGGCGGCGCTCCGTGAGGGCTACGCCGATGTCGGCGCAGGCGGCGAACGGACCCGGTTGCGCAGTCGGTTGCTCGAACTGCTCATCGACCCGGCCCCGGACCTACCCGCCATCCGTGCCGCGGCGGCCGCGGCCGATTGGCCACTGCCGGAAGCTATCGCGGCCGTCGCGGTCGACGAGTGGACCCGCGATCCCTATCGACGATCCGATATCGATCTCCCGAGCAGCTGGGTGTCCGGCCTGCACCTCGAGCAGCAATGTTTCATCGTGACCGACCCCGGCAGCCCGGAAACTGCCGAGGCACTGCGCACCCTGCTGCACGGCCGGATCGGCGCCATCGGTCCGACCGTCGACCCGAGCGGGGTCGCAGACTCGCTGAACTGGGCGCTGCACACACTGAATCTGGTGCGGGACAGACGAATTCGATCCGAGGGACCCGTTCGCGCACTCGACCACGTCCCCGACCTGCTGATCTCGCGCAACGGCAACCTCGTGGCCGAGTTGGCCGCCGAACACTTGGCTCCGTTGACGGGTGACGGCCCCGAACCGTACCGTCTCGCCGAGACCCTGCTCGCCTGCCTCGAATGTCGATTCAACGCCCCAGCCGCAGCACGGCGGCTAGGCGTCCATGCCCAGACGGTGCGGCATCGCATCCGCCGACTCAACGAGCTCTTCGGCGAGGACTTGCATCTGCCCGATCGCCAGATGACTCTGCAGATCGCGGTCCGGCATTGGCTCATGACTCATGGGCCCGACAATCCCGACGTTCTTCGCGCATCTCGGTGACAATCCTGAGCTCCGAGGTATCTCGACGATGACAGCCTTGCTCCGCGGTGAGTAATCGGGGCTCGAAACTCCGCCGTCCATGGTGAAGAACCCGAAGCCCTAGCCGCGCAAGGATTTCTCTCGCACCACCGGCACCGGTTCGTGGTGCGAGAGGAAGTCATGATGACGATCCCGCTGGACAGCGCGCCGACGTGGCGACCGTTGCGCGACGTGCGAAACCTCACCGCTCGGCTCGTCGCCCACTTCGTCGACAACGTCGCGGCCTGCGCGACTATGCCGGGCGACGCGATCTCCGGCGACATCACCACCGTCACTCGAATGTGTGTGGAGATCGTGGGCGGGGTCATCGACGGCAACGACGTGAGCGTGAAGATGAACCGGCTCGCGGTCGCCGCGGCGGGGTGGGCGCACGAAGGCGTGCCGATCGACGCCATCCTGCACGCCTTCTACGAAGGCCTGCGCCTGAGTCTGGACTTGGCGCACGACCAGGGCGCCGACCTCGACCGAGAAACGCTGATCGACGGATTCAATACGGCCATGGCGATTTCGGATCTGCTGTGCACGACAGTGGCGCGCGCCTACGTCAAGGAGCACCGCGTAGTAGCGGCCCAGCATCACACCGCGGTGCACACTTTGACCTCCGCGCTGCTGGCCGGACAGCCGACCGCGACAATGTCGCGCGAATGCGGATTCAGCGTCGCCAGCGCCTATCGCGTTGTGGCCCTGTCGATCCGGGCACACCCCGACGAACACGACAAGCGGCTCGACGCCGGCGTCGTGGCTCGACGCAAACTACGGCGGGTGCAATCCGTGCTCGCGCAACGCTACGGCGAGCCGATCCTGTCGTTGTTGTCGGTCAACGGCGGCACATTGCTGATCCCCTCCGAGTTGGCCGACGAGGACGCCCTCGACACGCTGATCGCCGAGCTCGCGCAGGCGGCTCGCGCCGAGATCATGGCGGCGCTGATCAGTGCGGAGGCAGCAGACATCCCGGACGCGGCGAAGCGGGCCCACGAACTGCTCGACATCGTGGAACGCCTGGATTGCCTGCCGGGGCTCTACCGATTCGATGATCTGGCGCTGGAGTACCAGCTGACTCGGCCGGGGCCGGGCCGGGCAAGGCTCGGCGAGATTCTGGAGCCGCTGGACCAGTACCCCGAATTGTTCGAAACCCTGCGGGTGCACGTAGCCAACAACATGAACCGTCAACTTACGGCGCGCGTGATGCACATCCACACCAACACCGTCGACTACCGCATGCGCCGTATCGCTCACCTCACCGGCGTCGACCCGGTCAAATCCTCCGGTCTGTGGCAACTGCGCTCGGCAATGGTCGCGCGCAGCTACCACCGCGGACTGTGACGGTTCGGCGAATGCGCTGCCGGCCGTCTCCGTGATCAGCCGACTTCACATACTGAACTATTTGCCTAATCCTGTTTCGTGGACACCAGTGTTACCCATGCCATACTATCGCATTCGCACCTACTAAAATAAGTGAGTATTGGAGTCAGGATGTACAGAAGTCGTCACCGACGTAGCTCTTCGCCGACGGTCTCAGCACCGCGGCACGCCGACCGAGGACAGGACGCCTGACATGCTCAATCTCGCAGTTCTCCTGGAAGACGCCGCACGCAACCACCCAGCGCGAGACGCCCTGGTGCTCGGCGATGTTCGCCGCACCTACGCCGAGATCGATGCCGCCGCCAACCAAGTGGCTGGGCTTCTGGTCGAGCGTGGCGTCCGGCCAGGCGACAAAGTCGCGCTGTCGTGCCCGAACACCCCATGGTTCCCGATCGTCTACTACGGCATCCTCAAAGCCGGTGGCGTCGTGGTTCCGTTGAACGTGCTGCTCAAAGCCAGGGAGATCGGCTACCACCTGCGCGATAGCGACGCGGTGGCCTACTTCTGTTTCCAGGGCACGATCGATCTGCCGATGGGTACCGAGGGTCGGGCCGGGTTCGACGAGGCCGACGGCTGCGAACACCTGTTCGTCATCACCACCGATTCGTCCGCTCCGTCACCACTGCCGGGGATCGAAACCTTGGCACAGGCTCTCGCGGGTCGTTCGACGAGTTTCGAATCCGCCGCAACGGAATCGACGGATTCCGCCGTCGTGCTCTACACCTCCGGCACCACCGGCCAACCCAAAGGCGCCGAGCTGACCCACGCGAATCTCGTGCTCAACGCGATGACCTCCCAGCGGCTGGTCAGCGCACCCGACGGTGCCGAGGTTCACCTGATCGCACTTCCCCTGTTCCACGCCTTCGGCCAAACGCTGCAATTGCACACCGCGTTCGCCTCGGCCGCGACCGTGGTGCTGATGCCCCGATTCGCGCCGCAAGAGGCGTTGCAGCTCATGCGCGACGAGTCGGTGACCCACTTCGCTGGTGTCCCGACGATGTATCACGCCCTGCTGGGTGCGCTGGTCGACGTCGATGCACCCGAAACATTCACCAAGACCCTGCAATTCGCGATCTCGGGCGGCGCCGCGATTCCGGTCGAATTGCTCCGGCAGATCACCGAACGGCTCGGCGTTCGAGTGCTCGAGGGCTACGGATTGTCGGAGACGTCGCCTGCGGCTTGCTTTTCACCACTGGACGGACCGAACCGGCCCGGATCCATCGGCAAGCCGATCTGGGGAGTGCAGATGAAACTGATCGATGCCGATTGGGCGGAAATTCCGGACGAACCCGCAGCGATCGGCGAGATCGCGATCAAGGGTCACCCGATCATGAAGGGCTACTACAACCGGACCGAAGCCACGGAAGAGGTCCTGCGCGATGGCTGGTTCCGGACCGGTGACCTCGCCCGTCGCGATGCCGACGGTTATTACTTCATCGTCGATCGCGCCAAGGACGTCATCATCCGCGGCGGTTACAACGTCTATCCCCGCGAGATCGAAGAGGTGCTGATGACCCACCCCGCGGTGTCGCTGGTAGCGGTTATCGGTGTCACGCACGCGACTCTCGGTGAGGAGATCAAAGCGGTTGTACTCAAGATCCTGGGTGACACGACCTCCGAACAGGAGCTGATCGACTGGGGCAAGGAGCAATTCGCTGCCTACAAGTACCCGCGAATCGTCGAGTTTCGCACCGAGCTCCCGATGACCTCGACCGGGAAGATCAAGAAGCTGGAATTGAGTAGTTAGCAGGATCGCCGATGCCCGGGCAAATCATTGCCCGGGCATCGGCGTCTCGCGCCCAACGGCGCACAGCATTCGTCGTCACGCCGCGCCTTCAGAACACGGCTTCGTCGACCCGCATGATGTCGTTGTCCAGGTCGGACAGAATCGAACGCAGTGCGTGCAGGTCGGGTAGCACATTTCGGGCGAAGTACTGCGCGACCGTGACTTTGCCGAGATAGAACCCCGTGTCGGTGCCGGGCGCGGGATCACGCAGGACCCCGAGCGCGATCTCGGCGTGCTGCAGCAGCCGCCAGCCGACCAGTAGATCCCCGACGGCCAGCAGATACCGTACCGACGCGAGCCCGACCGTATACAGACCGCGCGGTTCCGCACCGGCAGCCAGGACATGCGCGGTCAGGGTCGCTGTCATCGACTGCACGTCGTCGAGCGCCGCGGCGAGCAGCACCCGCTCGTGCTTCAACTCCGCGGCACCGGCCGGGTCCTCGGCGAACTTCACGATCTGCTGCGAAAGGTGTGTCAACGCCACACCGCGGTCACGAACGATCTTGCGGAAGAAGAAGTCCTGCGCCTGAATCGCGGTCGTGCCCTCGTAGATCGAGTCGATCTTCGAGTCGCGCAGATACTGCTCGATCGGGTAGTCCTGCAGATAGCCCGAACCGCCCAACGTCTGCAGCGACTCGGCGAGGTAGCGGTAGGCCCGCTCCGAACCGACTCCCTTCACCACCGGGAGCAGCAGGTCGTTGACACGCGCGGCCAGCTCCGGATCAGCACCCGAAACATGGTGTGCCAGTTCTGGATCCTGGTGTGCGGCGGTGTAGAGGTATATCGCCCGCAGGCCCTCGGCATACGCCTTCTGCAGCATCAGCGAACGCCGCACATCTGGGTGAGCGATGATCGGCACGCGAGGGGCGTTCTTGTCGGCGGCTCGGGTCAGATCCGCGCCTTGTACCCGGGACCGCGCATAGGTGAGCGCGTGCAGATATCCGCTGGAAAGAGTCGCGATCGCTTTGGTGCCGACCATCATTCGCGCGTGCTCGATGATGTGGAACATCTGCGCGATGCCGTTGTCGAGTTCACCGACCAGCCACCCGGCAGCGGGGACGCCGTGCACGCCGAAGCTCAACTCGCAGGTCGCCGAGACCTTCAGACCCATCTTGTGCTCGACGTTGGTGACGAACGCGCCGTTGCGCTCGCCCAGCTCGCCGGTGTCGGGGTCGAAACGGAACTTCGGAACGAAGAACAGTGACAGCCCCTTCGTCCCGGGCCCGGATCCCTCGGCGCGCGCCAGGACCAGGTGCACGATGTTGTCGAACAGATCGTCGGAATCGGCCGAACTGATGAACCGCTTCACACCCTCGACGTGCCAAGTGCCGTCGGGTTGGCGAATCGCCTTGGTACGCAATGCTCCGACGTCGGAGCCCGCCTCGGCCTCGGTCAGCACCATGGTGCCACCCCAGCCCTGCTCGACGGCGGTCCGCACGATCGCACGCTGCAGGTCGCTGCCGTGCGCGAACACCGACGATGTCCCGGGTCCCAGCGCGTAGATATAGGCGGCGGGATTGGCCCCGAGAACCAATTCGCTCAGCGCCCAGTACACCGCGCGCGGCAGGGGCATCCCGCCGAGATCGGACGGTAAGCCCAACCGTTCCCAGCCCATCTCGCGCAATGCCCGGAAGCTGTCCTTGAAAGACTCGGGCAAGGTGACGGAGTGTGTCTCGGCGTCGAACACCGGCGGGTTGCGATCGGCATCGGCGAACGAGGCACCGAGCCGACCTTCGGCGAGGCGTCGCAGTTCCTCCAGCATGTCCAGCACCGAATCGGTGTCGAGGTCGCCGAACACGCCGGCGTCGAGCAACTCGCCGAGGCCGAGGACCTCGAACAGATTGAACGTCAGGTCCCGGATATTGCTCTTGTAGTGCGTCACTGCTGCTCGGCCCCGGCATCGACGGCCTCGCGTTGCACTTGCTCGGCCGCTTCGGCCTGGATGCGCGGGTACTGCGCGGCCATCGCCTCGCTCAGCGCCTTGGCCGCCGAGAGCGGACGCACCATCACGGTGAACTCATCGATCTTGCCGTCTTCATCGAGATGCAGGAAGTCGCAGCCGGACACCTGTTTGCCATCGACGGTGGCCTCGAACAGGAAAGCGTGATCGCGGCCGCCGGCATCCTCGATCTCACGGACGTAGTGGAATCCCTCGAACACTCGCGTCACACCACGCAGGATCGCCGCGGTGATCGGCTTGCCGGGATACGGATTGAACGCCACCGGGCTACGGAAGACCACATCGTCGGCGAGTAGCGCCTCGAGCGCGACCATGTCTTCGGCCTCGACGGCCGCACGGAATGGATGCATCGCACACCTCGTATTCAAATTGTTGAGTAAACCATTCGAACAGTACCCAGCCCTCGAAGGTTTGGTCAACAAGCTGGGACAACCGACCGCATCTCGGATACACCCCGCCTTGCCGCACGTTGTGGACACCGATTCACTACAAACGCTATCCTGCCAACCTAGTAACCAATTTGAGTATCTGAACGCTTGTCAGCGAAGCCAACTTCCTGGAAATGATCGGTAGGTCACTCGATGAACACGACGCACTATCCGCACCTGCTCGAACCGCTCGACCTGGGCTTCACCACGCTGCGCAACCGCGTGCTGATGGGGTCGATGCATGTCGGGCTCGAAGAAGCACCCCAGGGCTTCGACCGGATGGCCGCCTTCTACGCCGAACGCGCACGCGGCGGCGTCGGCCTGATCGTCACCGGCGGTATCGCGCCCAACGAGCAAGCCCGCCCCTATCCGGGCGGGGCGATGCTGACCGAGGAGTCCGAGGCGGACCGCCATCGCATCGTCACCGACGCCGTGCATACCGCCGGCGGCAAGATCGCCATGCAGATCCTGCATTTCGGGCGCTACGCCCACCACCCCGACCTGGTCGCACCGAGCTCGTTGCAGGCCCCGATCAGCGCGTTCCCGCCGCGCGGACTCACCGACGCCGAGGTCGAACAGACCATCGAGGACTTCGCGCGCTGTGCCACGCTCGCCAAGCTCGCCGGATACGACGGGGTGGAGATCATGGGATCGGAGGGCTACCTGATCAACGAGTTCATCGCCGCCAACACCAACAAGCGCACCGACCGCTGGGGCGGCGGCTATGAGAACCGAGTCCGATTCCCGGTCGAGATCGTCCGCAAGGTCAGGGCCGCGGTCGGCGACGACTTCATCGTCATCTACCGGCTGTCGATGCTCGACCTCGTTCCCGACGGTTCCACCTTCGACGAGGTCGTCGATCTCGCCCAGCGGATCGAAGCCGCGGGCGCCACGATCATCAACACCGGAATCGGCTGGCACGAGGCGCGGATCCCCACCATCGCCACCTCGGTGCCGCGCGGTGCGTACGCGTGGGTGACCAAGAAGCTGATGGGTGCGGTCTCGATACCGCTGGTAACGAGCAATCGCATCAACACCCCGGACAAGGCCGAAGAACTCCTCGCCGACGGCTACGCCGACATGGTGTCGCTGGCCCGGCCCTTCCTCGCCGACCCCGAATTCGTGAACAAGGCCGCGGCGGGCACGCCCGAACGCATCAACACCTGCATCGGCTGCAACCAAGCCTGCCTGGACCACACCTTCAGCATGAAAATCACCTCGTGCCTGGTGAATCCGCGTGCCTGCCACGAAACCGAGCTCGTTCTCGCTCCCACCCGCAGACGTAAGCGTCTCGCCGTGGTCGGCGCGGGCCCCGCAGGCCTGGCTTTCGCCACCACCGCGGCTGAACGTGGCCATACGGTCACGCTCTTCGACCGTGCCGCAGAGATCGGCGGACAGCTCAATATCGCCCGCCAGGTTCCGGGCAAGAGCGAGTTCGACGAAACGCTGCGCTACTACCGGCATCGTCTCGCCGAGACCGGAGTTCGGCTGCTCCTCGACATTCCGGCCACCGCGCGATGGCTCACCGATGGGTCCTTCGACGAGATCGTCCTCGCCATGGTGTTGAGCTACTTGGACGTGCTGCGTGACAAGGCGGTCGTCGGGAATCGGGTGGCGGTGCTCGGTGCAGGCGGTATCGGCTTCGATGTCGCCGAATTCCTCACCGCGCCCGACCCCGCCTCGGAACCTGATATCGCCACTTTCCTCGCCGAATGGGGCGTGGACGCCGAACACCGTGAACGCGGTGGCCTCACCGGCGTCGTGCGGACGGCGTCGGCGCGGGAAGTCACTCTGCTGCAGCGTAAGTCGAGCAAAGTCGGTGCCGGACTCGGCAAGACGACCGGGTGGATCCATCGCACCGAACTCAAACACCGTGGCGTCACCATGGTCGCCGGGGCACAGTATGAACGCATCGACGACCTCGGGCTGCACTACCGGCTCGACGACACCGCGCACGTACTCGAGGTCGACAACATCGTGCTGTGCACCGGCCAAGAGCCCAACCGAGAGCTGCACTCGGAGCTGATCAGCCAGGGCATGAGTGTTCATGTCATCGGCGGCGCCGACGTTGCCGCCGAGCTCGACGCCAAACGGGCTATCGATCAGGGAACCCGTCTGGCCGCGGCGATCTGATCCGCTCCCCCGGCTACCACCGAAGCAGCCGGTCGGCATCGCGCCGACCGGCTGGTTCGGTTCCCGGTTAGGACAGGCGCAGCGCGAGGTACTTGGCCTCGAGGTACTCGTCGAGACCGGTGCTGCCACCCTCGCGACCGAGCCCGGAGGCTTTGACACCACCGAACGGCGCCGCCGGGTCGGAGATGATCCCGGTGTTGATGCCGACCATGCCCGATTGCAGACCTTCGGCGAAGGTCATCGTCTCACCGAGATTCTCGCCGAATACATAGGCGGCCAAACCGGATTCGGTGTCGTGGGCGAGAGCGAGCGCTTCGTCGACATCGGTGAAGCTGCGGACCGGAGCAATGGGGCCGAAGATCTCCTCGCGCCACACCTGCGCCGCGGGATCCACCTCGGTGAGGACTACCGGACGCGCGAAATAGCCTGGACTGTCGGGCAGTTCGGCGGTCATGTGGACTCGGGCACCGCTTGCCACCGCGTCTTCGATCAGCCAGTGCATCTGATCGACCGCGGCCCGATCGATCAGTGGCCCGAGCGCGGTCGCCGGATCCATGCCGTCGCCGATCCGCAGCGCCGACATCCCCGTGGCCAGCCGCTCGGTGAACTCCGCGGCCAGGGATTCGTGCACGAGAAAGCGATTGGCCGCCACACACGCTTGGCCGCCGTTGCGCATCTTGGCCGTCAACGCACCGGCGACGGCCTTGTCCAGGTCGGCGGAGGCCAACACGACGAACGGCGCGTTCCCACCCAGTTCCATCGAGGTGCGCAGAATGCGCTCGGATGCCTGGGCCAGCAGCTTGCGGCCCACCCCGGTGGAACCGGTGAAAGTGAGCTTGCGCAGGCGCTCATCGGTGAGGATGGTGGTCGCGACCGCGGCGGATCGACTCGTGGTGACGCAGTTGACCACGCCGGCGGGTACACCGGCGTCCTGGAACACGCGCATCAATTCCAATGCGGTGAGCGGTGTTTGGGAGGCGGGCTTGAGCACGATGGTGCACCCGGCGGCCAGCGCGGGCGCTACTTTGCGAGTCACCATGGCCAACGGGAAGTTCCACGGCGTGATGGCGAGCACCGGACCGACCGGCTGCTTCGTCACCAGAATTCGTTGTCCGCCGGTGGGTGCCCGGAAGTACTCGCCGCCCGCCTGCACACCCTGCTCGGCGAACCACCGCAGGAACTCGGCACCGTAGACGACCTCGCCGCGCGCTTCGGCATACGGCTTGCCCATCTCCAGCGTCAGTATCTGCGCGATCCGTTGCGCCCGCTCGTGCAGCAGGTGGAAGGCCTTCATGAGGATGTCGGATCGGGTGCGAGGATCTGTCGCGGCCCAGCTGTTCGCGGCAGCGGCGGCGGCATCCAGCGCGGCCGCGGCGATGTCGGGGCCGCCATCGGCGACCGTGGCGATCACTGCACCGGTGGCGGGGTCTTCCACCGGCAGGTGCGCGTCGCCGGTGTGCCATTCGCCGCCGATGAACTGACCGTTCGGCAGCCCGTCACACAGCTTGTCGAGAGTGCGGGTCATGGGAGCTCCTGATCTTGCTGGTCGATGACGATGATCTGGCGGATGGCCGTGCCGTCGGCGAGAGCGTCCATCGCGTCGTTGATGGCGGTGAGCTCGATGCGGGCCGAGATCAGCCGTTCCACCGGCAACTTCCCCGCCCGCCACAGCTGTTCGTAGCGCGGAATATCGCGTGCCGGAATCGCCGAGCCCAGATAGCTGCCGACCAGGGTGCGAGCCTCGGCGGTGAGGCTCAGTGGTGGCAGCGTGATCGTGGCGTCCGGCGACGGAAGCCCCACCGTGACGGTCGTACCGCCGGGTCGGGTTGCGGCGTAGGCGGTTTCCAGCGCCGCGGGATGTCCCGCGCACTCGATGACGTACTCGCAGCGGATACCCGAGGCGAGGACCTCGTCCGGTGTCATGGCTTCGGTGGCGCCGAGCGACATCGCCGTGTCGAGTTTGTCGGTGACGCGGTCCACCGCGACGACCCGTTCGACGCCGATCGCCTTGGCCACCAACAGTGCCGCCATCCCGACACCGCCGAGCCCGACCACCATCAGACTGTCCGACGGTTGCGGCCGCGCGACGTTGATCACCGCTCCCCCGCCCGTCAGCACCGCGCATCCGAACAACGCCGCGACTTCGGCGGGCACGTCGTCGCCGACCACCACCAGCGATGCGCGATCCACCACCGCGTGGGTGGCGAACCCCGACACCCCGAGGTGGTGGCGCACCCGCCCGCCGTCGCGGGCCAGATGCCCTGGATGGTGCAGCAGTTCCCCGGCCGCATTGGCGCGGGTGCCTTCGGTACACGGCAGTCGGCCGTCACGACTCCAGTCGAGATCGCTGTGACCGCAGGCGTCGCAGGTCCCGCAGCGGGGCAGAAACGTCATGACCACCTGACGACCGACGGCGACATCGGTCACCGCCTCGCCGACTGCCAGTACGGTGCCTGCCGCCTCGTGCCCGAGCAGCATGGGCAGTGGCCGGGGGCGGTTGCCGTCCACCACGCTCAAATCGGAGTGGCACACCCCGGCCGCCTTGATCGCGACCAGCACCTCAGTGGGGCCGGGACCGTCGAGATCGAGGTCGCACACAGTGATCGGGCGAGTCTCCCCGTAGGGGCGAGATCTGCCGGTTTCCTCGAGCACCGCTCCTCGAATGCGCATCATGCCGAATATGATACACAGAGCACTGTGTGTCTCAAATAGCCTTTTCGGGTGGCTGCGCCCGAGCGTTGACCGGCGTCATCGGCGCGGGCTCCTATGCTTTCCGGGTGATACGCGCAGAGGGGTCAAGGGCGCCGGGGCGACCGGCATCAGCGAGCCCGGAGGACGTACTGAAGGCCGCCGCCCGCACGTTCCTGGCAGGCAAGCGGCTCGACGTGAATGCCATCGCCACCGAGCTCGGCGTCGCTCGTGCCAGCATCTATCGATGGTTCGGGTCTCGCGACGGGTTGCTCGGGGCGGCCATCGTCCGCCAGCTCGAACGCACCGTGGCCTACGCCGACCGGCTCACTCGGGCCACCGGCAGCGAGCGGCTGAGCGAGGTGCTCGACCGCACCATCCACCTGCTCGTCGAAGACGATTCGCTCCGTGCCTATTTCGACAACGAGTCGACCGCGGCCTTGCGACTGATCACCCGCGGTGACGGGCAGGTACACCAGGCGGCCGTGGCTACCGTCGAGAAACTGATCGAACAGGCCCAAGCGCACGGCTATCGCCCACCGATCGACTCGGCGACGCTGGCCTACGCACTGGTGCGCTTGTGGGAAGCGTTCCTCTACAACGACGCGGTGGCCGGCTTCCGTGGCGACGTGGAGCGGCTACAGACAGTCCAAACAGCGCTGTTGCGTGCGCATCCGAACTGTTGATCTCGCAGATGCCGCTCAAACCTGAGCGACGATGCGACGGTCGATGACCGCCAGTGCGAACTCGGCCCAGCGAATGTTCTCCTGCTCGAAGGAGATTCCCCGCATCAAGGTCAGGTAGGGGCCGACACGTTCAGCTTCCTCGAGATAGGCCTGTTCGGTGCGACCGGCGAGCAGTCGGGTACGGAGCCGTTCGTAGCGGGCGAGTTTACCGACCGACCACTCCCGCTTTTCGGCGACCGCGGCGCGCACGGCAGGCGCGTCCTGGGTCTGCATGCTCTGCACTCTGACCATCAGCTCGTCGCGGATCGCGGGCGGTTTGTAGTCGCTGGCGGCGAACTCGTGGAGTGCGGCGTATCCGGCTTCGGTAATGGAGTGCAATCGCTTGTTCGGCCTGCGTTCCTGCAGGACGACCCGCGTATCGATGAGGCCGTCGGTAGTCATCCGCTCCAGCTCCCGGTAGAGCTGCTGGGGCGTGGCCATCCAGAAATTGGCGACCGATGCGTCGAACCCCTTCGCGAGGTCGTAGCCGGAAGCCTCACCGTCCAGCAGGGCGGCGAGGATCGCGTTGCGTAGTGCCATCATTGCATCGTAGCACCCGATACTAATCAATTCGATGCCCACATTGCGTCGCCTTACTGGCCATATAGCTGGATCATTTCGCAGCCATCTGGACAACTAGTTTGCTGAATCCGGAGGGATCTCGCGGCGGTGGTTGCCATCGGGAAGGGCCGGCATCAGCCGACCCTTCCCGATGTCGCTCAGCCCAGCGGGCAGGTATTGCGATACTCCTGAAATTCTGCCGACTTCGACGGGCCGGGGCAGAGGAACTGGTCGTAGCGAGTGTCGTTGTCGACGAACCGCTTCA
The DNA here is from genome assembly GCF_042720495.1 of Nocardia sp. NPDC058480. Lineage (NCBI taxonomy): Bacteria > Bacillati > Actinomycetota > Actinomycetes > Mycobacteriales > Nocardiaceae > Nocardia > Nocardia sp. NPDC058480. Next base: position 215,656 of record NZ_JBHXMN010000007.1, read on the forward strand.
GCCAGGACAGGGTGAACTTCGTGTTGGTGGCGTTGGCCTCCACCGGCTTGAAGTGGTTGCCGCTGTTGTACTCCAGGTACGCCTTGTCCCTGGCCTTGGTCAGGTGGTCGTAGAAGGGCTCGGCATGTGCGCCGGTCGGTGCGATGACGTCGTCGGCGGCGCCGATCAGCAGCGTCGGTGTGGTCACCTTCTGCAATGCGGAGTAGGGCTCCCAGGGCGCGAGACCGACGGCGGCTTTCAGCGCCGGCCTGTCCTCGGCGGCACGCAGCGCGCCACCACCACCCATGGAGAACCCGACCACGGCGGTCCGGGTGGGATCGATGCGGTCCTTGTACTGACTCTGCGTGGTCAGCCAGTCGATGGCGCCGAGCAGCTGCTCACCGCGGGATTCAGGAAGATCCAGCGTGGTGTTCGTCTCGAGGGTGATCACGACGAACCCCTGCGAGGCCAGGCGTGGACCGAGCCAGCTGATGATGGACTCGGGATTGGTGAAGCCAGGGGCCACCGCGACGGCGCCGAAAGTGCCCTGGTCGGTGGCCGTCGGGTAGTAGACGGTTCCCTTGTTGAATTTGTTGCTGGCTCCCGAAGGCGCCGGGGCCTGCGCGATGGCGAATGACCCCTTCTCGGCGGTCACGCTCGCCTCGGTGGGATTCGGGCCCTTTTCATAGGGGTTGTCGGCGGCATGGGATGGCGTGACAACTCCGAGCGACACGGCGATGGCCGCGACGAAGGGTGCGATCCGGAGCCACTGAATAGTCTTGCTGGACAAGGAATTTCCTCTCGCCTTTGAGTGGTGCGAGGGAAATACTGCGCGGTGCCGAACCGAGAATCTGCGCAGCGGGCGACGATCTTTTCCAGCCTGGACGCGCATCGCCGAACAACAGTGTCACCGCGGTGCGCCCACGGGTACACGGCCAGTCATCGCGGTGAGCGCCGAGCAGGGTGCAGTCGTCGGCGGGCGGTGAATTTCGTAGTGCACGAGTTCGACTGCGGCGGCCAGGAAATCGGCAGCTGGTTTCCGGAGTCGGGTGCCTGAATATCGCCCTCGATCTGCGAAAACTGCTGGAACTCAAGCGATTTCGCAGCTGTCGCTGGTACCGTAGATGGGTCGGTGTTTCGTTCGAGGAGGTTGTCATGACCGCTTATGTGAAGGTTCTGATCGAGAAGATCATTGGGGGTGCGGATGCCGAAGCGCAGGGTGTGCATCCGTACTACCACCACATCTGATCACCTCAGCCGTTCGGGAGGCCGCGTCTCCGGTCTCCCGGGCGGTCACCGTCGGTGATGGCATCGGTGCACACGGCGCGGGTCCCAGGTCCGCGCGGGCGTCTATTCGTGGGCAATACCTGGGATTACGAACGCGACCGGGATGGGTTCCTGACCCGGTGCCAGCGCCGTTACGGTGAGGTGTTCCGGATCGGCCGCCGCAGTGTGGTGGCCTGCCACCCTGACCTCGTTCATGCGGTGCTGGCCGCGACAAATGTCGAATATCTGCTGATGATGAAACCCGGGTTGGATGTCGCCAGCGCCCAAGATCATACCCGTCCTTGGATGCACGGGCGCCGGTGCGCAGGAACAGGATTCGGGCCGACGATGCTTGCCGCGCACACTCCCCGCATCGATCAGGCTGTGGCGCTGCAGTTATCGGAATCGACCGGCAGGCAGTTCCCGTTGCTGGACACCGCCCAGGACATCTGCGGGCGGGTCGCCGCCGCCTACTGTGTGGCCACCTCCGACGCCGGGCAAGCAGCGCGGCTGACGGCGACGTTCAGCCAGCTGACCTTGGCCGATATGGCTGGGGTTGGCAGCCTTTCGGCAAAGACAGCCCGGCATCACACCCGCCTCCACGAGGCCGAACAGGCATGCCTGGACCTGCTCGCTGAGCTGCTGCGCGAGCGGCGCGTCCAGAGCTACACCGGATCACCCCGCGACCTGATCGATGTGCTCACGACAACCCGGCCGGACCAGCCGGTATCGGTGGAATACGGCGCGCGGGTATTGAAGACGATACTCACCGCTGCCCGGGGCATCCCGGGCGCGGCGCTGGCCTGGATCATCGCCGAGATCGCCGACAACCACCTGCTACGCGATCGCATCCGTAGCGAGTCGGCCCAACTGGCACAGGTTGTGGCCTCCGGCGATCCGCATCACATGCCCTACACCCACGCCGCGGTCAAAGAAATCCTGCGCGTGCACCCCCCGATCTGGTTGCTCGGTCGCATCACGGCACACACCACCCACCTAGACCGCTGGACGATCACCGCCGGGGAACGGGTCCTGGCCAGCCCCTACCTGATCCACCACGACCCCCGCTGGTGGACCGAACCACACCACTTCGCACCAGAACGCTGGCTGCACACCGCCGCTGCGCACACCCACCGCCACGCCTATCTGCCTTTCGGCGGCGGTCCCCGCGCATGCCTTGGCTCCCGCCTCGGGCTGCTGCAACTGACCATCACCGCCGCACATCTGGCCCGCGACTACGACATCGAACTCATCGACCACGACCACACCGACACCCAGCACTCCGTCCTGCGCGCACCCCGGATCAGAGCCGCCCGCCTGCACCTACGCGAACATGCCGCACCACACCAGCGCGACGGCACTACTCACCCCACTCGCTGATCATCGGACAATCACCGCCCTTGCGCGAGAACATGATCCGCAACACTGATCGACCGGCACAGTCAATGGCAGGAAATACGTCGATCACTCTCGGAAGGTACCGATGAAACAGTCTCCGGCTACTGGCGGTGCGTTCGAATTAGAGCCAGCGGGAACGCGATTGACTCGGTGGGCAACTGAGTCGGTCGCCTACGTGACAGAGTTCATCGACGGGTTGCAGGACGCACCCATTATCTATGATGCGGATCCGGTGGGAGTCCTCGATAGCCTCCAAGCCCCACCAGGTGAGGATCCAGCGGAGTTCACTTATTTGCTGGACATCTACGCACGGGCGGTCAGGTCGGGCGTCGAGTCGTCCGGACCGCGCATGATGGCCCACGTCCCTGGTGGTGGGATTGTCTCGGCAGCGTTGGCAGAGTTCCTCGCTGCGGCGACCAACCGCTACACCGCACGAAGCGCTCATGCACCGGCAGCGGTCGCGCTGGAACACGGACTGATGCGTTGGCTGTGCGGCCTGCTTCAGCTGCCCGATACGGCTGTCGGCGTCACCACGTCCGGGACCTCGATGGCCGCACTGTCGGCCATCGTCGCGGCCCGCAGTCACCATCTGGGACAAGACTTTCGACACGGTACGGTGTATCTCACCGACGCAACCCACCGATCCATCCGCAAAGCCGCCATGATCGCCGGCTTGGATCCCGCACACGTTCGCGTCGTGCCAAGCACCCCGGCGCTCCGCATGGACATCCAGGCTGCTCGCACCCTGATCGAAGCGGACCGAGCGGCGGGCCTTTCACCTTTCCTGATCGTCGGCACAGCAGGCTCGACCGACACCGGAACCGTCGACCCACTGCGCGACATATCCGATCTGGCGCACGAACAAGGCCTGTGGTTCCACGTCGATGCCGCCTATGGTGGCTTCTTTCATTTGACCGCCCACGGTCGAAAGATCATGGCCGGTATCCACGAAGCCGACTCCATCTCCTTGGATCCTCACAAAAGTCTCTTCCTTCCCTCGGGTATCGGGATCCTTTTGGTCCGCGATTACGACATTCTCCGTAACGCCTACGCAATCGGCGACAATCCTTGCCTCGCAGGGGAGGGCATCGACGAGATCCCCGCACTGCCCGACTACGCCGAACTAGGTCCCGAACTGACCCGCAGCTTCCGCGGGTTGCCATTGTGGCTTCCCCTCCACCTGCATGGTGTCGCGGCATTCCGCGGGACCCTCGAGGAGAAACTCGATCTTGCGCGGATGATGTACCAGGAACTGCGCTCCGACCCGCGCTTGGACCTGCCATGGCCTCCGGACCTGTCGATCGTGGCATTTCGATTGACCGACGGTGACGACGCAGACCACCAAGACTTCCTTCAACGCGTCCAAGCGACCGGACGCGTGTCGCTGTCCAGCGCGCGGATAGACGGAAGAATCGCTCTTCGCCTCTGCGTCCTCTCACACCGAGTCCACCGTGAACATATCCACGATGCCCTAGCTGCCATCAGGGAGAACTTATGACCAGTCACGAGATGCCGACCTCGACCGAGACGTCACTGTCCGTGCAGGATCTGCCGCTCCTGGATATCACGACCCCCGGCTTCACCTGGGAGGGGCCGGAGGTGGCAGCGGCGCGCCAGAAGCACTGGGCCGCCCGGTCTCCTGTCGGGCTGCTGGTGCTGCGATTTGCCGAGGCGGCCGAACTGCTGCACGATCCACGGCTCGTGCAGGACCTGGGTTCCCTCGTGGAGCGCGCTGGGGCCGTGAGCGGACCGCTGCACGATCAGGCCACGCTGTCGCTGCAGAGCCGCGCAGGCACCGACCACCGCCGGAGGCGAGGCGGGCTGGTCGCGCGGCATTTCTCGGCGGCCCACGTCGCGAAGATGCGGCCGTTCATCCGTGCCACCGCGCACACTCTGGCCGAGCAACTGGCCACCGTCGGGCCATGTGACTTCGTGAACGCGTTCGCTGAACCACTGCCGCTCACCGTGATATGCCACCTTTTGGGGATCCCGCCCGGGGACCGCGACCTCATTCACCACCCCGCCAAGGGTGCCGGGCTGCTGCTTGCCCTCGACTACAACCCCGACCTGCTGCCACTGGTCGAGGCCGGCATCGTCGCCCTGACCGATTACGTCGAGACCTTGATCCGCGGGCGGGTGGCGGAGCCCGGCAGCGACGGTCTGCTCTCCCACCTCCTGCGCGCCACCCAGGACGACAACGTGGACGAGCGCGAGCTGGGAGGGCTCGTCGTCGACCTACTCACGGCCGGGTTCAACACCGTAAGCCACCAGCTCTCCCTGGCCATGGTCGCTTTCGCTCAGCACCCCGAACAATGGTTCATGCTGCGAGAGCGACCCGAACTCGCCGAACAGGCAGTCGACGAGATTCTGCGCTACTGCCCCACCACCGCGACAATCTGGCGGCGTGCGGCCACGGACCTCGATTACCAGGGCCTGCACATCCCCGCTCATACTCTCGTTCACCTGGTCGTGTACTCCGCCCACCGCGACCCGATGGCCTTCCCCGACGGGGACACTTTCGATATCGCAACCGCACGTAATGCACCACTACTGACGTTCGGCGGCGGCGCTCACTTCTGCCCCGGCACCGCCCTATCCCGTTCCGAACTGACTGAATCCCTCACCGCTCTCACCACCCACCACGGCCCGCCCCGAATCACCGGACCCATCACCTGGCGGCCGCCCATAGGGGTTTGCGGCCCCGAAACGCTTCCCCTGACATTCGGCCCGCCGTAGGTGACAGGGCCCCCGTCGGCGTTGCGGACCGGCGTCAGGCAACGTCCCGGCAAGCTGCTCCTGCGGCATAGCACGTTACGCCGCCTGTCCTCGGGGGTAGTCGGGACACGTCCTCCTCCGACATGACGGAAAGGCGCTGATAGACAGCGATTTCAGGCCCCGGCCGCGTAGCCCTCGTTGCCCATCGCCTGGGCCGCGAGGCTCTTGCGATACTGCTCCAGCGCCACCAGGTCGCCGAACAGTGCCATGTAGGTGTCGGGCTCCTCGCTGGCGGAAAGGCGCTGCAGCTTGGATTTGAGCTCGGCGATCTGGCGGCCTACCCAGGCTTCCTGGGTGCGGGCCAGGATGCCGGTGATGAAGCGTGGGGTGTCGTTCTGGGTGCGGACCGGGAGTTGCTCGTTGGCCAGTTCGGAGACCAGGGCGCGGATCATCAGGTCGTCGGTGTGGTCGGCGACGGCGGCGACCCATTCGGCGCCGCTGAGCCCGGCCGCCGTGCCGCCCGCTTGGGCGATCATGATGCGCAACGCCACGTAGGCGGGGTGGGTGAAGGCGGCGACGTCGATCGCGTCGAAGGCCACACCGGCGATTCCGGGGTATTGCAGTGCGGCACTGAGGCTTTGACGTTGGGCGAACAGCACCGGATCGTTCGGGGCAGGCCGCACCGAGGAGCTCTCCTCGACGCGAGGCGCGGGAATCGCCTCGGCGCCCGTTTTCAGCGCGGGCGCGGCATTGCCGCCCATCCGGTTCTTCTTCGCCTCTTCGCCGACCCGGCGCACGACCAGCTGGATGTCATCCCAGCCGACCCAGCCGGCCAGTTTGGTCGCATACCCCTTACGGGTGGCGTTGTCCTTGATCTGAGCCACCACGGGCACCGTCCGGCGCAACGCCTCGACCCGGCCCTCGACATCGTCGAGATTGTGTTCGGCCAGCAGACCACGAATCACGAACTCGTACAGCGGAGTTCGCCGCGCCACCAGGTCACGCACGGCACTGTCACCGGAGTGCTGACGCAACTCACACGGATCCTGCCCGTCGGGCGCGACCGCGATGTAGGTCTGTCCGGCCAGCCGCTGATCGCCGCTGAACGCCTTCAACGCCGCGGCCTGCCCGGCCGCGTCACCGTCGAAGGTGTAGATGATCTCGCCGCGCCAGAAGTTGTCGTCCATCAGCAGCCTGCGCAACACCTGCAGGTGCTCTTCGCCGAAAGCGGTGCCACAGGAGGCGACCGCGGTTTTCACCCCGGCCAGGTGCATGGCCATGACATCGGTGTAGCCCTCGACGACCACGGCCTGGTGACCCTTGGAGATGTCGCGTTTGGCATGGTCGAGACCGAACAGCACCTGAGACTTCTTGTACAGCAACGTTTCCGGCGTGTTCACGTACTTGCCGGGCATGGTGTCGTCGTCGAACAGCTTGCGCGCGCCGAACCCGATCACCTCACCGCCGAGATTGCGGATCGGCCACAGCAGGCGCCGATGGAACCGGTCGATCGGACCGCGCTTGCCCTGCTTGGACAGTCCGGCCGCTTCCAGCTCCTTGAACTCGAAACCCAAGCGCTGCAAGTGCTTCGTGAGCCCGTCCCAGCCAGCGGGCGCGTAACCGCAACCGAACTGCTGCCAGGACGCCTTGTCGAAATTGCGGTCCGTCAAATACTTGCGAGCGGCCTCGGCCTCGGGTTCGTGCAGCAGGGCCATGTAGTACTCGTGTGCGGCCGCATTCGCGGCGACCAGACGGGAGCGCGTGCCGCGATCGCGCTGCACCGAGGTGCCGCCACCCTCGTAGTTGATCTGGTAGCCGATACGATCGGCCATCTGCTCGACGGCCTCGACGAAACCGATGTGTTCCATCTGCTGCAGGAACTTGTAGACGTCGCCGCCCTCACCACAGCCGAAGCAGTGGAACAGTCCATGGTTGGGTCGCACATGGAACGACGGCGACTTCTCGTCGTGGAACGGGCACAGACCTTTGATCGAGTCGGCGCCCGCGCGCTTGAGCGCCACGTACTCACCGACTACATCTTCGATCCGGACACGTTCACGGATCGCCGCGATATCGCGATCTGGGATTCGTCCGGCCACGGTGAGCGAGTCTAGTCGGGTCTGGTCAGCGGCAGTCCAGCGAGGCGGCGACGCGTTCGAAGCGGCTCTCGGTGTAGGAGGCGATCTGGTCGATCACCACCCGCACCCGGGCGGCCTCGGTGGTCGCGGCGTTGAACCAGGGCAGCATCTGGTCGTCGAGGTGGGCGGGCGCGGTGGTGAGCAGGCGGTCGGCGACGGCCTGCACGCGGTCGCGCTGGGTCTGCTGGCGGGCGAGGTGGCCGGGGTCGGAGCGCACGTAGCGCAGCGCCACGGTCTTGAGGACGGCGACCTCGGCGGCCACGATCGGCGGCACGATCAGGTCGGCCTCGTAGCGGCTGAGTGGGCCTTCGCCGTAGCGCTCGTGGGTGGCCGAGATCGCGGCGGTGGCGAAGCGGCCGACCAGTTCGCTGGTGAGTCGTTTCAGGGCCACCGAGGCGCCGAAGCTGCCGTCGTAGGTCGCGGCGTCGGCCACGATATCGAGCTCGGAGAGCCGTTGCGCGGCGGCGGCGAGCGCTTCGATCGACTGGTCGGGGTGCTGGCCGTGTCCCTGTTCGGCGAGCGCGGCCTGCTCGGCCGGATCGGCGAGGGCGCGCAGGTCGATGCGGCCGACGATCACGCCGTCCTCCACGTCGTGCACCGAGTAGGCGACGTCGTCGGACCAGTCCATGATCTGGCATTCGAGGCTCTGTTTGCGGTCGGGCGCGTCTTTGCGCACCCAGGCCAGGCGCTCGAGGTCGTCGTCGTAGGCGCCGAATTTGGTGCCGGAACCGCTTCTGCCCCATGGGTATTTGAGGGTCGCGTCCAGGGCCGCCCGAGTCAGGTTGAGCCCGAAGCTTTCTCCGTCGGCGTCGAGGATCTTGGGCTCGAGGCGGGTCAGGATGCGCAGGTTCTGCGCATTGCCTTCGAAACCGCCGTATTCGTCGGCGAATTCGTCGAGCGCGCGTTCGCCGTTGTGGCCGTAGGGCGGGTGGCCGATGTCGTGGGCCAGGCCCGCCAGGTCGACGAGGTCGGGGTCGGCACCGACACCGTCGGCGATGCTGCGCCCGATCTGGGCTACTTCGAGGGAGTGGGTCAGGCGGGTGCGCGGGGTATCGCCCTCGCGCGGGCCCATGACCTGGGTCTTGTCGGCGAGGCGACGCAGCGCGGCGGAGTGCAGCACGCGGGCACGATCGCGGGAGAACTCACTGCGATGCCCCTTGCCCGCGGCACCGGGCCACGCGGTCTTGCCCGGCTCGTGGACCATGCGTTCCTGGTCGTGCGGGGTATAGGTGCCTGTCATCTCACTGTCCCGCCTCGTAAGGGAAGTCTGCCGAGAAATGAGTGAGCTGATACCAGAGCAGCGCGCCGGTTTCGCGGGCGATGCCGTGGAATTGCGACTCCCTCGTGTAGACGGCCGGTCCGGTGCGGGTGGGTGCGGTCCACGCTGCCAAGCCCGCGTCACGAGCCATCGTCCTGGTTCGCAGTGAATGCCACGGGTCGCTCACGAGTACGGCCGATGACATGTCGCGCTCCCCCATCGCCGACGCCACCGCCTCGATGCTGCGTAACGTGTCGGAACCTGTTTCCACGGCGAGGATGCTCTCGCTGGGCACACCCTTGTCTTCCAAATACGCTTTGCCCGATGCGGCTTCGGTATACAGGTCACCCTCCTGCTTGCCGCCGACGGTGATCACCGTGGGCGCCACACCGGCTTCGTAGAGTCGCCACGCCTGATACAACCGCGCCTCGAAAACCGACGACGGCGTTCCCGAATACTGCGCCGCGCCGAGCACCACGATCGCGTTCGCGGGGGTGTAGTCGTCGATCCGCGCGACCTGCCAGACCCGGAACGCCGTCCCGGCGACCAGCACCAACCCCATCAGCACCGCCCCGGCGATCAACCGGACGAACCACACCGAGACCGTCGACAACAGACCGCGCGGATGCCTGACATCCGGGGCGGGCGCTGACGTTCGCGAGTATCCCGATTTCACCTTCGTCAGTCTGCCAGGTCGGTCCGACGCCTCGTGTGGCCAGCGGTCACCACCGGATTCCGTTCCGGTGAACGAGCGGTCAGCGTCACCAGCCTCGGTCACGCCATTGCGTGAGGTGTGGGCGGTCGGCGCCGAGGGTGGTGTCGTCGCCGTGGCCCGGGTAGACGACGGTGTCGTCGGGGTAGCGGTCGAAGAGTTTGGTGGTGACGTCGGTGAGAAGGGTGTCGAAGTCCGCGGGCGAGTGGGTTTTGCCCACTCCACCTGGGAAAAGGGAGTCGCCGGTGAAGAGGTGGGTGTGGCCTGCGTTGTCGGTGAGGGCGAGGGCGATCGAGCCGGGGGTGTGGCCGCGCAGGTGGATGACTTGTAGGGCGAGGTCGCCGATTTCGATGGTGTCGCCGTCCTCCAGCAGGCGGTCGGGGTGGACCGGGAGGTGGTCGGCGTCGAGGGTGTGGGCGGCGGTGGGGACGGCGAGGGACTTGGTGACCTCGGTCAGTGCCTGCCAGTGATCGGGGTGGCGGTGGGTGGTGACGAGCTGTTCGACCTGGCCGGGTGTCTCGAGCGCGGTCAGTTCGATGATGCGCTCGGCGTCGTTGGCGGCGTCGATCAGCACGGCAGCGCCCGTGCCGGTGCTCTGGATCAGGTAGGTGTTGTTGTCCATCGGACCGACGGACATCTTCACGATGCGGGCGCCGGGTACGTCGCGCTGCTGGGCGTGATCGCCCGCGGTGACGTGACCGGTGTACTGGCGAGCGACTGTGACCATGGGTCCGATCGTAGAAGCCACGCGCTGCGATGTCGTGCTCGTGTCGGTCGCGGCGGTTAGATTCGACACATGCCGCTGTCGAGTTCGGCCCCACGATCGGTTTCCGTGCTCTGCGCGGTGTTCGCCGTGCTGAGTCTGTTGTGCGCGCCCAGCGTTGTCGCCGAACCGCCCGAGCGGATGGGTCCGCAGGTGGTCGATACCGCGAACGTGCTCAGCGCGGGCGACGAAGGGCGTGTGCTCGACGCGGTCGACGCCCTCTACCGCGATCACCAGGTCAAGCTGTGGGTGATCTATGTGCGCACGTTCGGGTCGTTGGCGGCGCGGGACTGGGCCGCCCGCACCGTCGACCTCTCCGGTTTCAGCGATCGCGATCTACTGCTGGCGGTGGCCGTCGACGATCGCGGCTACTGGCTCGACGGCACCCTTCCCGATGGTGTGACCGACGCCGAACTGGATTCGCTGCTCGCGAGTTCGGTGGAACCCGATCTGCGGGACCAGAAGTGGGCGCAGGCCGCGGTCGACACGGCTGAGGGGATCGGTTCGGCGCTGCAGGGCACGAGCGTGCCATGGGGCGTCCTGGCCCTCATCGGCCTGGGCGTGGTCGTGGTGGCAGGCGGTCTGATGTTGTTCTCGCGCAAGCGCCGTGGCAACAGGGACCGGGCCGAACTGACGAACGCGCGAGAACTCGACCCGACCGATTCGGCGGCCCTGGCGAAATTGTCGCTGCCGACCCTGCACGCGCTCTCCCGCGAGCGGTTGGTCGAGATCGACGATGCCGTGCGAACCAGCGGCGAGGAACTGACCTTGGCGACCAGCGAATTCGGTGAGACCGCGGTGACCCCGTTCCGCTCCGCACTCGATGCCGCCCGCGCCGCCACCGCGAAGGCGTTCACGATTCGTCAGCAACTCGACGACGCTGTCCCGGAGACACCGGATCAGCAGCGCGCCATGCTCATCGAGCTGATCGCGACCGCGGGCAAGGCCGATCGCGAACTCGATGCGCAGGTCACCGATTTCGACGCCATGCGCGATCTGCTCATCGACGCGCCGGGCCGGCTGGACGCGCTCACCCGCGACATCATCGAACTGACCGCGCGCATGCCGGGCTCCGAAGCCGAACTCGCCCGGCTTGATTCGACCTACCCACCTTCGGTCATCGCGCCGATCCATGACAACGTGCGGATGGCGCAGGAACGAATCACCTTCGCCGAGAACAACATCGACAACGCCCGCACCGCGCTCGCGCAGCCGGTCGGGCAGCAGGGTGGCGCAGTCGCGGCGATCCGCGCGGCCGAGGGCGCGATCGGGCAGGCCGCGACCTTGCTCGATGCCGTCGACCAGGCCGCGACCAATATCCAGCAGGCGCGGGATGGTCTGCCTGCCGCCCTCGACGAACTGCGCGCCGACCTGAGCTCGGCCAAGAGTCTCACCGAATTCGGTGGCGCCGACCTCGCCGCCGCGGTCTCTTCCGCCACCGAGGCCATGAATACCCCGAACGCCGACAGCGATCCCCTCGGCACCTTCCACGACGCGGTCACCGCGGATGCCGAGTTGGACCGGGCGATCGCGGCGGCGTCGGATCGCAAACTGGCCGTGGAGGATCTGCGGCGCAGACTCGACCGCACCCTCACCGACGCGTCCGCACGCATCGACGCGGCGTCCTCCTTCATCACCACCCGCCGCGGCGGTGTCGATGCCGAAGCGCGCACCCGGCTCTCGGAGGCGCAACGCCATCTCGACGAAGCGCGCGCACTCGCAGGTAGCGACCTCGACCGCGCGCTCGTCAGCGCGCAGACGGCCGCGGACCTCGGCGGCCGGGCGATGCAGCAGGCACAGGCCAGCGTGCAGGCCTGGGAAACCCGCCAGCCGATGTCGGGCGGCGGCTCCCAGACCGGTGCGGTGCTGGGCGGAATCCTGCTGAACGAGCTCCTGCGCGGCACGATGAGCGGCGGTTCGCGGCGCGGCGGTTTCGGCGGCGGCGGTTTCGGCGGCGGTGGTTTCGGCGGCGGTGGCGGCGGCTATCGGCCGGGCTCATTCGGCGGATCGTCGGGATCGCGGCGAGTCAGCCGGGGCGGCAGATTCTGATCCAGGCGGCAGAAAGCAACGCCGATCACCGCACACCTCTATCGAACTCAGGCGGTGGCCCGCGGGCGACCAAGGACGATTCCGCGGCAGCTGCGGCCATTCGGTCGGTGGCGACGGCCCCGGTCGGTGGCGACGGCCCCGGTCGAACTCAGGCGGTCGCGGCTTCCCGGTCGGCGGGTGACCAGGACAACTCTGCGGCCACAGCATCGAGCAAGTCGGTGGCGAGCGCTCCCCCGCCCAACCGGCCGATGGTCAACCTGCCGAGATAGGTGTACACGAGGAAAGTGACCGCCGCGGACGCCCCCGTGGACGAGCGGGGGTGTGCGGAGAGGTAAACGATCTCGTAGTCGTCGAGGATCAGCCCGGCGGGGGCGCGGAACGTTGGCACCGTTCCGGTGTTGGTGAGGGCGATATGGCCTGCGGTGGAGTGGATTCGGTTGGGCCCGAAGAAGTCCGGGAAGTGCAGGACGGACTGTTCGATCACGCCGTCGGCCAGGTCGTTGTGCAGGCTGGTGCCGATCCGGCGAGCGAGGACGATGAGGTCCTCGGTGTCGGCGGCATCCGCGCGGAACGCGGCGAGGCCGGATAGGTTGGTGCCCGCTTCCGCGCCGACCGGCGGGTCGAGGCGCCTGCGCAGGTCGACCGGATACACGCACGAGACGCTGTCGGCACCGGAGAGATCGGCATAGGCCCGCAACACCGCGGCGGTGACCAACCCGTTGACGCTCACCGCATGCGCGCGAGCCATGTCGAGCACCCGCGCGGTCGCGATCGTGTCCAGCTGAATCCGCGCCGGCCGAGCCAGGCAGGCCGGAGCCTCCGACCGCTCGACCCCGCTCACCGGTTCAGCGGCGACGAGCGGACGCGTCACCGGCTCGAGCCCCGACCGCCGTCCACGCCGGATCCCCCGGTGTGCCAGTAGCGCCTCGAGCGACGCCGGATACTCCCGCGCCACACCGGCCCCGGTCTCCGGCTCCGCGACGACGGCTGCGGTGTCGGCGTGAGCGGCATCGGCCGCGAGCTCCACATAGTCGGTGTAGTAGTCCCACAACCGCGCGAACAGTTCGACGCAATGGCCCGCGTCGGCCACGCTGTGGTGCACGAACAACGTGACCCGTGCCCGATCCTCTTCAGCGAGAACCACATCCAGGTACGCCAATTGGGCCCCGGGGTCCATGGACTCGGCCGGAATCCGGACCTCGTCGGGCTCTCCGAAACTCACCCACGCACCGACGGCTTCGATATGCCCGGGGCGCAACAGGATTCCGTTCTCGTCGGCGTCCTCGACGATCCGGCAGACCAGAATCGGGAACCTCCGCTGCAGCGTCGCGAAGGCCGCGCCGAGCCCAGCAGCGTCCAGTTCCCCGCGCACCGTGACCGACCGCCCGGTGAAGGTCGCGTGCCGCACGAATCGTTGTTCGGACGGGTCGAGCACCCGCATCACGTCTTCTGGTTCCCACAGCACAACGAAGATCGTGAGGCAAGCGCCCACCCAACGCAAACCGTCAGCTACGCGGTGTGATCAACCGCCCAGACCTCGGACGCGAAAGAGCCCGCACCGGCTTGCCGGTGCGGGCTCTGCGACCTGAGAAATCAGGCGCCGATCAGCCGCGCTGCCAGGTAGGACTCGACCTTGTCCAGGGCGATGCGCTCCTGGGCCATCGAGTCGCGTTCGCGGATCGTCACGGCCTGGTCGTCGATGGTGTCGAAGTCGACCGTGATGCAGAACGGGGTACCGATCTCGTCCTGACGACGGTAGCGGCGGCCGATGGCACCCGCGTCGTCGAAGTCGACGTTCCAGTTGCGGCGCAGCTGGGCGGCGAGGTCCTTGGCCTTGGGGGTCAGGTCGGCGTTGCGCGAGAGCGGCAGCACCGCGGCCTTGACCGGCGCGAGGCGCGGATCCAGGCGCAGGCTGATGCGCTCTTCGGTCGTGCCCTTCGCGGTCGGCACCTGATCGACGGTGTAGGCGTCGACCAGGAACGCCATCAGCGAACGAGTCAGACCGGCCGCGGGCTCGATGACATACGGCGTGTAGCGCTCACCGCTGGCCTGATCGCGGTAGCTCAGGTCGACGTTGGAGTGCTCCGAGTGCGTCTTGAGGTCGTAGTCGGTCCGGTTGGCGATGCCCTCGAGCTCGCCCCACTCGCTGCCCTGGAAGCGGAAGCGGTACTCGATGTCGGTGGTGCCCGCCGAGTAGTGCGACAGCTTTTCCTTCGGGTGCTCGAACAGCCGCAGGTTCTCCGGGTCGATGCCGAGGTCGGTGTACCAGGACAGGCGGGCGTCGATCCAGTACTTGTGCCACTCGACGTCTTCGCCGGGCTTGACGAAGAATTCCATCTCCATCTGCTCGAACTCGCGGGTGCGGAAGATGAAGTTGCCCGGGGTGATCTCGTTGCGGAAGCTCTTGCCGATCTGGGCGATGCCGAACGGCGGCTTCTTGCGCGCGGTCTCCTGGACGTTCTTGAAGTTGACGAAGATGCCCTGCGCGGTCTCGGGACGCAGGTAGTGCATGCCCTCTTCGTCGTCGACCGGGCCGAGGAAGGTCTTGAGCAGGCCGGAGAAGTTGCGCGGCTCGGTCCACTTGCCGGGCTGGCCGGTGTCGGGATCGTTGATATCGGCCAGGCCGTTGGCCGGCGGGCGGCCGTGCTTGGCCTCGTAGGCCTCGATGAGATGGTCTGCGCGGTAACGCTTGTGCGTGTGCAGCGACTCGACCAGCGGATCGGAGAAGGTGGCCACGTGGCCCGATGCCTCCCAGACCTGGCGCGGCAGGATCACCGAGGAGTCGAGGCCGACGACATCGTCGCGGCTGGTGACCATGGTCCGCCACCACTGCCGCTTGATGTTGTCCTTCAGTTCGACGCCGAGCGGACCGTAGTCCCACGCCGACTTGGTGCCTCCGTAGATCTCACCGCACGGGTAGACCAGACCCCGGCGCTTGGCGAGGTTGGCAACGGTGTCCACCTTCGACTTGGGTGCCACGCGAGATTTCTCCATCCACTGCGAGTCGGAATGTTCGCTACGTCGGCTCTCTTGCCCTACGACGTAGCGTTCGTATTGCAATAGAGCGTATCGGCACCCGTCCAGTGAGTTAGCAGCACCCGAGGTGTCCAGCGCGGCGCGTCATTTGACATGCGCAACCATGCATATCAAAATGGAATCTGTTTCCATTAAGGAGTTGGTTCATGACCACCGAGGCCGCGCCCGCGCACCAGCACAACCCGTACCACTCCCCCGCCCCCGCCGCCGTGCCGTCGCGCACGGTGCTCGAGGACGCGGGCGAGCTGCTGCGGGCACTCGCCGCGCCGGTACGCATCGCCATCGTGCTGCAGTTGCGTGAGTCGCCGCGCTGCGTGCACGAGCTGGTGGACGCACTCGGCGTCACCCAGCCGCTGGTCAGCCAGCATCTGCGCATTCTCAAATCGGCGGGCGTCGTACACGGCGAACGTTCGGGCCGCGAGGTGCTCTACGAACTCGTCGACGATCATCTGGCGCACATCGTCGTCGATGCCGTCGCCCACGCCGAGGAAGGGTAATCCGTTGGCAGACAACACCTCCGCGAAGCAGGTCGGGGTTCGCAGCACCCGTCAGCGCAGTGCCATCTCGGCCCTGCTCAGCAATATCGACGAGTTCCGTTCGGCGCAGGAATTGCACGACGAGCTCCGCAAACGCGGCGAGGGCATCGGCCTGACCACCGTCTACCGCACCCTCCAGTCCCTCGCCGACGCGGGCATGGTCGACGTGCTGCGCACCGACACCGGCGAATCCGTCTACCGCCAGTGCTCGAGCGGCCACCACCACCACCTGGTCTGCCGCCATTGCGGCCGCACCGTCGAGGTCGAGGGCCCGACGGTCGAGGCGTGGGCCGAGACGATCGCGAGCGACCACGGATTCACCGAGGTGAGCCACACGCTCGAGATCTTCGGCACCTGCCGCGACTGCGTGCGCAGCCGAGCCGAGGCGGACGAGGACGAACCCGCATCAGTGTGACTCACGTCACATGATGGAACCTTCGCTTCGCGTGCCCCGTCCAACCTTCACGAGGGGACCGGTCCACATGGACGCGTAGTCCTTCGGCAGCGAAGGAGGGGGACATCGTGAGTGGGACCCTGGGCGTCGAGCCCGATCAGTTGAAGACCATGGCGACGGCCTGGCGGCGGGAGGCAGGCGAGGTCGACGCGCTGAGCTGGGCGACCGCAGGCGAGGCGACCGGCGACGGCAGTGATGTACTCGCCGCCGTGCGCGGACTGGCCGACCCGGCTTCGCAGGCGATGGACTCGATCGCGACCCGATACACGACGCTGGCAGATCTGGTCGACAGATTCTCGGCCGATATCCAGGCCAAAGATGCCGAGACCGCGGGCGAAATCGGGAAGCTCGGTACCCGCTGATGCGGCCGACGATCCCCCAACTCGACACCTGGAATCTCGAAGGGCTGCACCGCGCCGCCGAAGCCGCCCGTGCCAATGCCGACATCCTCTCGACCTCGGTCGACGACTGCTCGCGCGCGGTGTCGACGGCGGGTAGCTGGCACGGACAAACCAAGGACGCGGCGTCGCGACGCATCGACGAGGAAGTCGATCACGGGTATGAGGTGCGCACCGTGCTGCTGCGGGTCGCCGACGATGCCGAAGATGCCTATCAGGGCCTGAACCACTCCAAAACCTATGTGCTGGACCAGAAGAACCTCGCGGTCGCACAAGGTTTCGCGGTTGCCGCCGACGGACGGGTGACTCATCCCGATCCGGAAAAGGAAGGCGACGCAGGGGTTTTCCAGCTCAACCTGATGAGCGGGCTGGACGAAATCGAACGCCTCGACAACGTGTTCGGTACGCGACTGCGCGAGTCTGTCGGCGACCTCGGCGCGATGCGCGACGGTCAACCCGACATCACGCTCGCCGACGGGTCGGTCCAGGATCCGGATGCTGTGGCGATCCGATTGGCATCGATGTCGCCGGATGAGCGGGCGACTTTCCTGGCCGGGTTGAGTGCGCAAGCGCAACGCCAACTGGTGATCGCGGCGCCGGAGAAGCTGGGCAACCTGAACGGGGTGCCGTTCGTGATGCGGATCGAGGCCAATGAGATCAACGTCCGCAACGCGCTCACCTCGGAGAGGGCTGAGCCGAATCGGGACGAGTCCAGGATCACGCAGTTGGAGGCGATGCTGGCGCCGGTGCCGAATCCCGAAGGCACGGGCACTCTCGCTGCAGCGGCCGCGGCGACCGGCAAGGACGCGACCCCGCGGCTGGATATGGTCGACCGTAAGTTCGTCATGTTCAGCACCGAAGGCAACGGTCGGATGATCGAGATGATCGGCGAGATGAAGTCCGGTGCGCCGGGCGTCGGCGTCTATGTACCCGGCACCAGTACCAATCTCAATGGCTCCGGGTCCAACCACGTTGCGGCGTGGAACCTGGCGGACAAATCCGGGAGTCCGGTCTTCCTCTACATGGAGGGCGACTTCCCCCAGAGTCTTACGAGTCCTTCCGACGGTGCGCCGAGCCCCGGGTTCGCGGCGGACATGGCGCCTCGGCTTGTCGACTTCGGCCGCGAAATCGACCGGGAAGTCGCGGCGACCACACCCGGTACGCCCGTCTCCTACGTCGGGCACTCCTACGGTGGTTCGATCGTCGGCTCGGCGGAGCAGCTCGGTTTGCGTGCCGACCGGATTCTGCACGCATCGTCGGCAGGCACAGGCGTTTTCGACACGGGCTGGAACAACCCGAACCCGGACGTCCAGCGATATTCGATGACCGCACCTGGTGACTTGATCGGTGTTGTGCAGTCGTATCCCCATGAGGGACTGCGGATTCCAGGAGCGGTGGGACTTCCCGGCAACCCCCATGCCTCCGAGCTGCTCGGGGGCGATCCCGACGAATTGCCCGGCGTGACCCGCCTGGACACTGGCTTCTACAGTGACGGATCCACCGACCATCCGAACGAGGTCGTCTTCGGATCCGACGGGCACGGCAAGTACTGGGACGATCCGAACTCGACGGCGTTCGAGAACATCGTCGGTGTTATCAGCGGATCGGACGCGACCGCGTACGTCGAGCGCGGAATCGAAACACGTTATGTCGATATCGGTTTGGGTGACAACGGCGATGGCGGCAAGGAAGCGTTCGACGCGGCGAAGGCCGCCGGTGCCGGCGCCCTCGCGGATGCCTTCGGCGATCCGAACCTCGACCCTTACGCGAACCCTCGCATCACCGACAACCCCCAACTCGGCGAAAAGATCGACGTCAAATGAGAATGATGACCGCACTTGCGGTGCTTGCCACCGCGACTCTGACCGGGTGCGGCGCCTTGATCAACGAAGGTCCGACCAACCAGGAGATCAAGGACGCAACGGGGCTGACCGTCGCCGAAGCGGGTCCGATTGTCGAGCACAATCTCGAACTCGTCTGGCCGCAACAGGTGAGGATCGAACGCGCCCCTCTGCCCTATTCTGGCGTCGGCTGTCGAACCAACGACTCGATGATGTCGGAAGGGCCGCCATGGCGGCTCCGCGTCACGATGGAGGAGGTGAACCCGTCCCAGGAGTTCATCGACCGTGCGATGGCCAACCTCGCAGCGATGACCACGCGGGGATTCACACTCGAACCGAGCCAGCGGCCGGACGACGACCCGGCGAATCGGTTCTACCGCGATGCACACGGCTACACCGTCTCGTCGTCCCGCGACACCTCTGTCGGGCCGACAAGAGAAGTGCGGTTCTCGATGACCGCCTCCTCACCCTGCGCGGCGGAGTAGAGATATCGCCGATGGCTCACACCTTGACGACAGCGATTGTGCTCGGAAGCAAACTCTCCATATCGTCGACATCGGAGGTGAAGACGGTGACCTGCCCCCGCTGTGCTGCCGCGATGACGGCCAGTACCGCGTCGATGGCGTATTCGTGCCCGTGCAAGCCTGCGGTAGTCAAGGCCCGTCTGGCCTTGCGCGCCTCGTCCTTGCCGATCTCAGCCACGACCATGCGCGACAGAACCCAATCCCATCGCTGCTCGGTCGTTGTGCCGTCGTATGCCTCGACCAACGTCATCGGTGTCGTCACGACATCGGCCGCGCCTCGGGCGGCGAGCTCGAGACGAGCGATCATTTTGCGGTCACCCCCAACCGCGAGCGAGAGCGCCTCGCTGTCGAGGACAAAGGTCCGTAGCGGTGCGGTTCGTGCCGCACGCGCTTTACCCTTCACGCGACGTCGCCCTGTGCACGGCGGCGACCGTGCTCAGCGTCCAGCATCTCCAACTCGCGCAACGCTTCCGCTTGCTCAGCGGCTGTCACCGGACCATGTTCAGCCTGCAACCAATCGACCAGCTCCGTCAGCCGATCACGATCCCGTTTGGCGCGCAGCGCTTCCGCCACGTAGGAAGACAGTCCGCGCTCGCCGGTTTCGGACCGGATCTCGTCGATCAGGTCCGCGGGGATCGTCACCGTCACCTTCTTGGTGTTCGCCATACTTAAGACCATACACTTGGTATTTGGCTGCATACTGCCGATTCACTGGTATCGAACTGTCACGATGGGCGCAAGAGTGGCTACGATCTCGGGGGACGTCATGGGTGGGCACCGGCGCTCTGGGAGGGATGCGGAAATGACAGTTCGAATCAGTACGGCGAGAGTGGTCGGCGTTGTCGTGGCGGTGGGGTCGGCTGTTGTGGGGTGTGGGGGCGGGGAGCAGGGGACGGCTGGTCCGCAGACGAGTGCTGTGAGCGTGGCGGCGAGTCCTACCTCGGTGGATGCCGAGGCGAAGGTGTGGGATCCGTGTTCGTTGCCGGATTCGGCGATCAGTGGAGCTGGGCTGAATGCCGGGAGCAAATCGAAAGACGTCGCCGGGGTGGACTTCACCGGGTGGAAGGTTTGCGCCTGGAAAGACCCAGGAAACCAGTACAGCTTGGCGCTCATGTCGTCCGAGCACACCTTGGCCGAGTCTCGTCAGCGGACAACCGAATACACCGATTTTGCCGACGTGACGATCGGCGCATTCAAGGCACTACAGTTCCGGCCAGTCGGGTCCGCGAACGACCTTGCGTGCTACGTCAGCGTTGAGGTCACCAACGGATCAGTCGATTTCCACCTGCAGAACCGCGTCTCAGCGAAGAACCCGCCTGAGCCGTGCGCCGAGGCGACTCGACTCAGTACAGCTCTGGCCCAGTACCTCCCAGCGAACTGACGAGGTGGCAGCATGGTGCTGGGAATCGATCCGAATCAGTGGAACCAACTGCTGACCCAAGCCAACGCGGGCGAGTTGGCACTCGATCCGGAAGTCGGCCGTGACCTCGACCGCGTGTGCGATGACCACATCAGTCGGTTGGAAGAGGTGTTCTTGTCGGTCGAGCGAGTGGGTCGCATCTCAGGCTTCGGTTCGTTCGACTCCAGTGCGATCCTCGAGAAGAAGTTCTCCCAGACCGCATCCGGCGGCGATCGCGCGTTGGATACTGTGCTCCGGCAGCACATCGAGGCAGTCCAGACAGCGAAAGAGGTTGTCGCCAAAGCGATTGCGAACTTCGTCGCCCAAGACGAAGCTACCGGCGCCGCGATCTCCGCGACAGGAGAACACCTGTGACCTACGAGGACTACAAGAGCAGGGTGATCGCCGCACAGGAGCAGTGGAATACCGAGCGGGCCAAGATCTATGACCGACAGCTCGCGGGCAACTACTCCACGATCTTCGGCGGCGACATCCAACCACCGCACATCACCACCCCTGACAGCTACGACAGCATGACGCTCGAGCAGATGCAGGCAGCGGTCGCGGCGATGAAACCGCAGCTCGTCGATGACGCGGTCACCGCGTGGGCGAATATCGGCGGTGCGCTGATGGGCACGTTCATCGGGTTCAACCAGCAGTTCGCCCGCACCATCACCGGCGCCGACGGCCACAGCGGGTGGACGGGCGCGGCGGCTTCCGCTGCGGTAGCCGCCGTGAACAACTATGCCCAGCAATCGATTCCGCTTTCTCAGGCCGCGACCGCGATCAGTCTCAAACTGACCGAGATGCGCACCGGAATCGAGCAGACCCAGGCGTTGATGCCCGGCCTCACCGAGCGCACCAACGTCACCGGCAAGTCGCTGCCCACCGACGGCGTGATGAAGGTCGACGACCACAACCGCGACGAGGCCACCCAGGAGGGCAGACGGATCCTGCGCTCCGTGTACAGCCAGGTCGCCGGTCAAACCGACAACGGCGTCCCCTTCCTGCCTGCAGCACCGACCATTGCCGGCGACGACGGCGGTCCCGGAAGCAACGGCGATACGAACACCGTTGGTAACCAAAATGGTTCGACCACCGATGGCACCACAACCGAAGACCCGACAGCGGATTCGTCTGGCGACGGCGCGATGCCCGAGGATTCCGGCACCGAACCGTCCTCCACCACACCGTCTTCGACCGAGCCGGGCTCGACCACACCTCAAAGCACAACCACCACATCGCAATCCACCACAACACCGACCGCTACAACACCGACCAGCCCCGGCGTGGCGACTCCGGGGACCGGCAGCCCCGGCGTCGGCGGCTCAGTCGTCGGCAGCCCCGGCGTCGGCGGCTCAGTCGTCGGCAGCCCTGGTGGCAGCGGCTCAGTCGTCGGCAGCCGCGGTGGCAGCGGTCAGGGCGGGAGCGGCTCTCCCCGCGCCGGCGGCGGCACCCCGACGAGCGCATCCCCCGGCAACGCCGTCCCGGGCAGCCAGTCCCCCGCGGCAGCAGCAGCAGCCGGAACCCGCTCGGGCACAACTTCTTCCGGGACCGGTCGCGGCGCGGCAGGTATCGGTGGCATGGGCGCCCCCGGCGCGGGTCGCGGCAACTCCGACGAGGAACGAACCAAAGCCATCCCCGACTACCTGATCACCCAGGAAAACGCCGACCTCCTGCTCGGCACGAACGAGATCAGGACCGTACCCCCCGTGATCGGCGGAGACAACGACAGTGCACCGAACTGAATTCACCGGAATCGAGTTCGAGATCCTGTGGTCCGGCTACGGCCGCGACCGCCTCCCCTACCCCCTCCAATACCGCACCGACATCACCGAATTCGACGAGCTGAAGCAGCAGCGCGAGGCGGCCGTGGAAACCCTCCTCCGCAAATACGACCCCGCGGTGGAGCGCGCCCTGTCCGTCTTGCTCGACCCCGAGGCCAGAGTCGAATCCAAAGGCTATGTAGGCAAGGACAACTCGAACATCATCCGCTTCCACGGCGCGGTCCGCGGCGCGATCGGCGCCACCCTGCAACAAGCACCCGGCACCACGGAGGACACCGGCGCAGGCGTCACCCTCACCTATTGCACCCCCATCCAGGTAGCGGCCCTGACCGTAGCCGCCCTCCCCCGCACCAAACCGGGCAAGAAACCCCCGGTCGAGGTGCGCCGAGACCAACTGGCCGCCGAAGAAGACCACTTCGAATACCGAGCGGGCCGACTCACCTCCGCCGACCAGCTCAACACCATCTTCCGCCGCCCCCGCCAAGCCTTCGGCGAAGTCTCCGCCCTCTCCGGCCCCGCCCTCGACGCCCGCCCCACCCCCGCCCGCACCTTCTGGTGGATGGACTACCCCGACGGCCGCTACTACGTAAAAACCGGCGACCCCATCATCGCCGAACCCCTCCCCACCGACCGCATGATCGCCGGAATCCACCGCATGCTCACCCGAGCCCAGCGCTACCACCAAGAATTCGGCCACTAACGACCACCGCGCAGGGCAATCGGGCGGCGACAGTGCAGCGATTGTATCGCTTATTCGCTTCAGATTCTGCAGCGAATAAGCGATACAATCGCTGCATGACGACCCGTAGGTACATCTGGGAGGCAGCCGACTGGCCTCGCTTGACCTATGACGCCGCACTGCTCGCCAAACCGACCGCAGCCGTCACACTCGCGCAAGGACGCCTACATGGCCGACTCACGCACGCCGACGACGCCACACAGGAACGCGCCGGTTTGGAAGCACTCACCACCGACGTCGTGCAGTCGAGCGCCATCGAAGGCGAGTTACTCGACGCGGCGTCGGTCCGATCGTCGATCGCCCGCAGACTCGGCGTGGATATCGGCGCGACAACCCCGACTGACCGCAGGGTCGACGGTGTCGTCGACATGATCCTTGATGCCACCCGCCATCATGACCGACCCGTGACAGCGGAGCGCCTGTTCGGCTGGCACGCCGGACTTTTTCCCACCGGCTACTCCGGCATCTCGCGAATCCGCGTGGGCGGCTGGCGAACCGACGAGACCGGCCCGATGGAGGTGATCTCCGGACCGTACGGTCGCCAGCTTGTCCACTTCGAAGCACCTCCCGCATCCCGCCTCGACGAGGACATGCACCGATTCCTGACTTGGCTCGACGCGGAAACCCCCGAACCCCTGGTAGTGAAAGCTGGTCTGGCGCACCTTTGGTTCGTAACCATCCATCCCTTCGATGATGGAAACGGCCGAATCGCCCGCGCAATAGGCGATCTCGCACTCGCCCGCTCCGAAAACAGCCCCCGCCGCTTCTACAGCCTGTCCGCCCAGATCCAGCGCGACCGCAAGAACTACTACGCCATCCTCGAAAGCACCCAACGAGGCGACCTCGATGTCACCCCCTGGCTGCTCTGGTTCCTCGATGCCCTACACCGGTCCATCGACAACGCCGACAACACCATCGACGCAGCCCTAGCAAAAGCTCGCTTCTGGCGCAATTGGCACACGACGGCAAAGAACACCCGCCAGATCGAAATGCTCAATCGAATTCTGGATGGTTTCAACGGAAAACTGACGACCAGAAAATGGGCGATCATCACCAAGACCTCGCAAGCCTCGGCCCTCCGCGACATCAACGAACTGATCGACCTCGGAGTACTGCGTCGCTCCGACTCGAGCGGCCGAAATACGTCATACGAGCTGACGGAAATCACGGACCCGACCCAGGAATAGCTGCTGCTCACACCGGAATGTTTCGCCACGGACGCAGCGGCACCTCGCTCCGGAAAGCTTCGATGGCGGCTGCGACTTCGAATGGCGTTGCCGCGTGCTCGATGTGGCTGCGATAGAGAACGCGCCGGGCGACGGCATCGAGATCGAACCCCCACACCATCGACATCAGGGGGTTGATGAACAGTTCAGCGTCATCTGCCCCGGTGCGGGCGAGCGAATGATGGTTGCCGAACTCACCGCACGACGCATCGGTGATCGACGCGCACACAATGCTCTCGCGGCCAGGGCTACGGCGCTGCACCCAGGAGACGACGTCGAGCCAAGAGTCCACCGCCGGAATCCCGGGCGTGAGTGCGAAAACCCCGTGATAGGCGCCAGCTTTGGCGAGGGCGGCCACATTCTCCAGAAAGTGGGCGTGACAGACACCATGAAAAGTGTCGACGCCGAACCCGACGCAGACAGCGAGCTTGACCGGCAAGTCCAGCGCCGAGGCAGCCAGCAAACTCGTGACATCTTCCACAGGCGTTCCGAGCCCCGCCTCGTCACCGGTCATCAGCAGATCGGTACCGCCATCGACGAGCACGACGCCGTCGAGGTCCAGCTCACGCGCCAGCCATTCGTATGCGGCACGGACCGAGGCGGTTCCGCCCTTGCGAACCATGAATACCTGGTCGGCGAATCCATGGTCGGCAACCTGTACGGGGGAATACCGTATCGAACCCGCTCTCACGGAGATGCTTTCACAGCACCGCCAAAATGCTCCGCACGAAAGTTCTTCGTGCGGAGCATCTTCGCGTGGGGGATCAGGCAGGTACAGCGACCGGCTCAGGAGCTGCGGTGGGCGTGCTCATCTGACGGGTGCGCGCTGCGGCGAAGGCGAGGAGGGCGAGGCCGCCTGTTGCCCAGGCGAGTAGAACGGCGAGTGGGGTGAGGGCGCCTGCCCCGTTGAAGTAGGCGACGGAGCGGAGAAGGGAGGCTGCTGCGCCGGGTGGGAGCAACTGACCGAGGGTGCCCCAGGGCTGGGGCAGGAGTTCGGGGGCCGAGGTAGCGGCGGAGAAGGGGTTGCCGATCAGCAGCATGGTGAGGGCGCCGAGGCCGATGCCGGGGCGGCCGATGGCGGCGGCCAGGCCGACGATTGTCGCGGAGACGGCGAAGGAGGCGAGGCCGGCGATGGCGGCCAGTTCGAGGTAGGAGCCGGGCAGGATCGAGAGCCAGGTGTGGAAGACCAGGGTGCTGAGGAGGCCGCCTGCGATACCGAAGGTGGCCAGGCCGGCGAGGCGGGCGCTGAGAGACGGGATCAGCAGGGTGAGTAGGACGCCTGCGGCGATGCCGGACATGACGAGCGGGAGGACCATCGAGCCGAAGCCCGCGCCGCGTGGGTCGTCGGGGTCGGTCGCGATCACGTCCTGGACTTGCGCGGCGGGTAGCCCGCTGAGTTGTTGGGCGACGGCGGTGAGTTGCTGGGCGACGGCGGGTGAGGCGGCGGAGGCGACCAGGACCTGCGGTGCGCCGTTGCCGGTGACGATGGCGCCGTAGATCTCGTTGTCGGACAGTGCGATTCGCGCCTCGGCGGCATCGGCGACGGTGGTGATCTCGAAGGCTTCGGGATCGCGCTGCCGCAGTTGCTCGGCGACTTGGACGGAGCCGGGACCCGCGACGGCGATCGCCAGGTCGCGCGGGGCCAGGTTGACGGTGGGCCAGGCGAAGGCGATCAGCATCATGGCCTGGATCGCGGTGACCGCGAGGCCGAGAGCTACTGCTCGGCGGGTGATCGTCATGGCGGTTATCCCCTTAAAGCGAATGTTCGTTCTTTTTGGTGTCTCCACCGTGACACCACCCACCTCACTTGTCAAGAACGGACATTCGTTTTACTTTTGACCCATGCCCCGAGTCAGCGAAGAACACCTGGAACGCCGCAGGCAGCAGATCCTGGACGCCGCGCAGCTGTGCTTCGCCCGCAAGGGGTTCCACGAGACCTCGATGCAGGATGTCTTCACCGAGTCCGGGATGTCGGCAGGCGCGGTCTATCGGTACTTCACCAGCAAGAACGAGATCATCGGCGCGCTGGTGAGCCGCACGATGGGGCCGCTGCGCGAGCGGCTCGCCGAGATCATCCGCAGCGAGAACCTGCCTCCCCCAGCCGAAGTAATCCGGCTGCTGACAACCGAGATCGTCAAGCGGAGTGGACCGGACGGGCCGCTGCGGCTCGCCCCGCAGGCATGGGCGCTGGCCCTGGTCTCGACCGAGGCAGCCGTCCCGGTGCGCGCGGCCATCGCGTCGATGCGCGCGCTGTGGTTCGAGTACGCGGACCGGTTGCGCGAAACCGGCTGGCTGCCCCCCGGCACCGACTCCGACGTGATCGCCAAGACGATCATCGGGTTGCTGCCCGGGTTCATCCTGCAGCACCTGCTGCTCGGGGATGTCGAACCCGACGATTTCGCCCGCGGCCTCGAGGTAATGCTGCCGGGACCACCCCATCACCCCCGGTGAGCAAGACCACTGTTGCCACCGGCGCCCAACGGGTAGGTTCGGGTGCGGCACCGGAGGGGGTCCCGAGCGCCGGACATCGTTGAATACCGATCCGACCAGGGAGTTTCCTGTGACATTGCACCGTCGAACCCTTCGATCACGCGGCCTGGCCGCGCTGGCGACCCTCACCGTCGCGGCCGCGCTGCCCGCGGCGATGGCAGGCACCGCGCAGGCCCGGATGATCGGCGGATTCGAGGTGGGCGGCGCGATCGAGACCGAATACGACCAGGCCGGCGGCCCGGCGCTGGGCGAGCCCACCTCCCCGGAAGCCGACGCGGCGGCCGGTGGCAAGTACCAGACCTTCGCCAACAACGCGGCCATCTACTGGCATCCCGACACCAATGCCCACACCGTCGCGGGCCAGATCCGCGACAAGTTCGCCCAGACGGGCAACGAGTCGGGCAAGCTCGGCTACCCGACCACCCGCGAGCAGTCCACCCCGTCGGGCGGCGGTCGCTACAACCACTTCCAGAAGGGCTCGATCTACTGGTCCGTCGGCACCGGCGCGCACCAGATCAGCGGCCCGATCCTGGACAAGTGGGGCGCGCTGGGCTGGGAGTCGAGCCCGCTCGGCTTCCCGCTCACCGACGTCTCCGCGGCAGGCAAGGGCGACGGCCAGTTCACCATGTTCCCGACCGGCGCCATCTACTGGACATCGAAGACCGGTGCGCACGCGGTCTGGGGCAACATCCAGGCCGACTGGATCCGCGCGGGCGCCGAGGGCGGCCGCTACGGCTACCCGACCAGCGACGAATACGACTACCAGGGCGGCAAGGCCCAGGATTTCCAGGGCGGCAAGATCACCTGGAAGCCCAGCAACTGACGCGTTACGGCGCGAGCAACCCCTGACGGGCTCGGCTCGCGCCGGACAGGGCCAGCAGCAGCATGGTGGTGAGGGCGCCGTCGTCCAGCCCTTCGGCGGGGAAGGTGTAGCGCAGGATGACGTCGCCCAGCTGGCCACGGGCGATCAGCGTGACCGAACCGAACTGGATCTCGTTGTTACGCTCGGCGACGCGCTTGTGCAGGGCCGCCTTGAGCGGACGATCCCAAGCCAGCACGCTGGTCAGCGACAGCACGGTGAGGCCGGGGGCGAGGGTGACCGCGCGGATCGAACACAGGGCACCGTCGTACTCGAATCCCAGCGACCGGTCGTTGTCGACGCGGACTTCGATGTCCTGCATCTGCAGGCAGGCACCGGCGCGTGCTTGCAGGTCGAGTTCCGGGGTGAGCAGCGCATCCATGTCGGCTCCGTCGTGACTGTCGCTCATTTGGCGCCACCGAAGCGACGGTCGCGCTTGGCGTATTCCAGGCACGCGTCCCACAGGTTACGCCGGTCGAAGTCGGGGAAAAGCGTGTCCTGGTAGACGAATTCGGCGTAGGCGGCCTGCCAGATCAAGAAGTTCGAGCTTCGGAACTCACCAGAGGGGCGAAGGAACAGGTCGACGTCCGGCATGTCTGGTTCGTCGAGGTACTTCGCGACGGTGGCCTCGTCGACTTTCTCCGGGTCGATCTCCCCCGCGGCCACCCGGCGCGCGATTTCCCTTGCGGCGTCCGCGATTTCGGCACGGCCACCGTAGTTGACGCACATGGTCAACGTCATCACGTCGTTGTCCTTGGTGAGCTCTTCGGCCACCTCGAGTTCCTTGATCACGCTGCGCCACAGGCGCGGTCGGCGCCCGGCCCAGCGCACCCGCACACCCATCTCGTGCATCTCGTCGCGGCGGCGGCGGATCACGTCGCGGTTGAAGCCCATCAGGAAGCGCACCTCGTCGGGGCTGCGCCGCCAGTTCTCGGTGGAGAAGGCATAGGCCGAGAGCCACTTGACGCCGATCTCGATGCAGCCTTCGACGGAGTCCATGAGCACGGCCTCGCCGCGTTCGTGTCCGGCGGTGCGCGGCAGGCCACGCTCCTGGGCCCAGCGGCCGTTGCCGTCCATCACCAGCGCGACGTGGTTGGGCACGAGCTCCGGCGGGATCGCGGGCGGGCGCGCGCCGGAGGGATGCTGGGACGGCGGGCGCACGGTGCGGGTGCCGTCCGGCTTGCTCGCGGGAGAAGAGTCACGACGCAGGATCACGGCATCCATCCTGCCTGATCGCCGGGTGCGGGCTGCACGGGCTCCGGGTTGACGGGCGTACCGGTCCTCACTCGAGCGTCGCGCGCTGCGACCGGCCTGCGAACGCAGGCTCGGGGTGTCGGGCTGTTCAGCCGACCCGGCCGACGACAGCGGCGTCGGACCGATCCACGGTCGGGGCTTCGATGCGGGACCGCTCGATCAACGGCAGCGTGCGCAGCTGACGTTCCAGATGCCACTGCAGATGAGCGGCGACGAGACCGCTGGCCTGGCGGCGGACATTGTCGGGGACGCTGTCGATGTAGGCCCACTCCCCCTTCAACAGGGCCACGAGCAGATCGAGCACCCCGGTGACAGGCGTGCTCGCGCCCGGTGGGCGACAGTGCACACAGACCGCGCCGCCCGCTGCCACGTGGAAGGCGCGATGCGGGCCGGGGGTGGCGCAGCGGGCGCATTCGTCGAGCGCGGGCGCCCAACCGGCAAAACCCATGGCGCGCAACAGATAAGCGTCGAGGATCAGTTCGTGCGGGCGCTGCTTGGCGGCGATGGCGCGCAGAGCGCCCGCGGTGAGTACGTGCAGCTTCGGGGCGGGTGCGCGTTCTTCACCCGCGAGGCGTTCGGCGGTTTCGAGGATCGCGCACGCGGTGGTGTAGCGGCCGTAGTCGTCGATGATGTCGGCGGCGAACGCCTCCACGGTGATGACCTGGGTGACGATGTCGAGTGTGCGGCCCGGGTGCAACTGCACGTCGATGTAGGAGAACGGCTCGAGCCGCGCCCCGAACTTCGACTTGGTGCGCCGTACCCCCTTCGCCACCGCCCTGACAAGCCCGTGCTGCCTGGTCAGGAGCGTGACAATGCGATCGGCCTCGCCCAGCTTGTGCTGGCGAACCACTATCGCCTCATCCCGATACAACCGCACGTGGCCAGTCTTGCATGCGGGCCCGACACCGGACTCACGGACACGGATCAGGACTGGAGCAGGCCGGCGATGAGCACCAGCAGCGATTGCTGGGTTTCGATGCGGGCGCGCTCGGGGTCATCGGCGTGGGCGACGATGAGCGAGGCTTCGGTGATGGCGCTGAGCAGTAATTGCGCGAGTACCGGGACCGGGGCGACCGGGATCAGGCCCGCGTCGGTGGCGCGTTGCAGTTCGGCGGTGATGAGGCCGAGGCCGTGGCGCGCTTCGAATTCGCGGAAAGCGGGCCAGCCGAGGACGGTCGGGGCGTCCATCAACACGATGCGCAGCATTTCCGGGCGGGCGCAGATGTCGAGGAAACGTGCCAGACCCGCGGTCATCCCGCCGATGACATCGGCGCGGTCGACAGCGGTGATGGCGCTCGCGATCTCCGCGGTGGCCTCGGTCTCGACCTGTTCGAGGACGGCGAGGAACAGTCCGCGCTTGTCGCCGTAGTGGTGGTGCAGGGCGCCACGCGTGACACCGGCGGCGGCCACCAACTGCTCGGCCGACGTACCGGCGAAGCCGCGCTCGGCGAACAGGCTGCGGCCTGCCTGCTCGAGCGCGGCTCGGGTAGTGCGGGAACGATCCTCCTGACTACGGCGCTGCATGCAGCCGAGTGAACTCCACGATCAGTTCGGTGAGCAACTCCGGCCGGTCCTCGGGGACGAATGTGTAGGAATCGTCGATGGTGCGCAGGCTCGCCCGCGGTAGATCGGCGACCAGCCGTTGCGCCAGCGCCATCGGGAACAGTTTGTCCTCGGTCGCCCACACCACGAGCACCGGCACATCGACCGTGGGGAAGCGTTCGGCCGCGGCGATGGTGAATCGGTTGTCCACACTGGCGGCGAAACGGCGCAGGTCGTCGCGGATGGCGGCGCTGCGTCGGGCGGGCCCCAGGTAGGACTGCGCGATGTCTTGCGGCAGTTCGTGTTTGGTCACCCAGCCGAAGCCGAGTGGCAGGCGCTGCGCGAACTTCCAGCGCATCGGTGCCAGCAGCGGGCCGATCGCGCCGGGAATCTTCGCCACCTTCAGCAGACTCGAGAAGGGCTGGGGCGGGAACACTTCGTAGCAGTCGACGGCGGCCAGGACGACGCGCCCGATCCGTTCCGGTCGGCGGGTCATCAGGATCTGGGTGAGCGCGCCGCCGGTGTCGTTGGCGACGAGGGTGACATCGGTGAGGTCGAGTGCGTCGAGGAACTCGGCGATCAGGTCCGCGATGCCGGTGGGGCTGAGGTCGGCGTCGGGCATCGGGATGGTGTGGGATCCGAGTGGCCAGTCGGGTGTGAGGCAGCGGTGTCCGGCGGCGACGAGGCCGGGCACTACCCCGCGCCAGATGTCGGCGTTGACGAGCAGTCCGTGAACGAACACGACCGGCGATCCGGTGCCGGTGTCGTGATAGCGGATGCGGCCGGACGACAGGGCGATCTCGTGCGCCGGGCCGAGTGCTGAGCTGATTCCCATGGGGTCCTCCCCTGGTCGGATGCTGGGCATATCTACTGTTACATACATCCCGTATGTATGTCTATACCCACCCTAGGGGATGTGGACGGGTGACCAGCTTCGCGTTACCGTCGAGCCAACTACCTGCAGAGACGGAGCTCACATGTCCGCGCCCGACCACAT
Source organism: Nocardia sp. NPDC058480 (assembly GCF_042720495.1). Taxonomy (NCBI): domain Bacteria; kingdom Bacillati; phylum Actinomycetota; class Actinomycetes; order Mycobacteriales; family Nocardiaceae; genus Nocardia; species Nocardia sp. NPDC058480. Next base: position 247,016 of record NZ_JBHXMN010000007.1, read on the forward strand.
CGCGCCGAACCCCTCGGCCGATCTCGGCCTCACCGACCTGTCCGCGGCCATTGCCGACGGCAGCATCTCCTCGGTTGCCGCCGTCGCCGACGCGCTCGACCGGATCGAGGCGTCACAGCCGACGCTCAACGCGTTCCGGGTCGTGCGTCGCGAGGCCGCGCTGCGGGAGGCCGCCGAGGCGGATGCGCGGTGGGCCGCAGGGGTGCGGCTGCCGCTGCTCGGCGTGCCGATCGCGGTCAAGGACGACACCGATATCAGCGGTGAGGTCACCGCGTTCGGGTGCGGTGGGGAGTTCGCGCCGAAGACCGCGGACGCGGAATCGGTGCGCCGGTTGCGCGCGGCGGGCGCGGTGATCGTCGGCAAGGCCAATACGTGCGAGCTGGGGCAGTTGCCGTTCACCAGCGGTGACGCGTTCGGGCACACCCGCAATCCGTGGGACCGCACACGCACGCCGGGCGGGTCATCGGGTGGGTCGGCGGCGGCGGTCGCGGCCGGATTGGTCCCTGCCGCACTGGGTTCCGATGGTGCGGGGTCGGTGCGCATCCCGGCCTCGTGGACGAACCTGATCGGGATCAAGCCGCAGCGTGGGCGCATCTCCACCTGGCCGCTGGCGGAGGCGTTCAACGGACTCACCGTCAACGGCCCGCTCGCGCGCACCGTGCGTGACGCGGCACTACTGCTCGACATCGCCGCCGGACCGGACGACGGTGACCGGCACAAGCCCGCCCCGATCGATGCGAGCGCGGCGGTCGGTCGCGATCCCGGCACGCTCAGAATCGCTGTCTCCCTGAATATTCCGTACACCGCGACCAAGACCGCGCTCGATCCGCAGATCGCGGCGGCGGTGCACGCGCTCGCCGGCACGCTGCGCGCACTCGGCCACACCGTCACCGTGACGAACCTGCACTACGGGCTGATGATCGGCGCGTCCTTCCTGCCGCGCTCGCTGGCGGGGATCAGCCGGGTGCACCGGGATATGCCAGGGGCCGTTGTCGACCCGCGGACCACTGCCAACTCACGCATCGGCCGAGTACTCGGCGGGCCCGCACTCACGGCGGCGCGGCTCGCGGAACCCTTGCTGCACAAGCGCATCGGTTCCTTCTTCGACGACTACGACCTCGTACTGGCGCCGACCACCGCGACCCCTCCCCCGCAGGTGGAAGAGATCGACGGCATCGGCATCGGCGCGACCAACAATCTGATCACCGCAGCGTGCCCGTACACGTGGCCGTGGAACGTGCTCGGCTGGCCGAGCGTGAACGTGCCGGCCGGTTTCACCGAATCCGGGCTGCCGATCGGCGCGCAACTGATGGGCACCGCCGACAGTGAACCACTGCTGATTTCCGTTGCGGCCCAGCTGGAATCGGAACTGCACTGGGACCGTCACCGCCCCGAACGGTGGTGGTGATTCACCGGGTGCCTACCTGGTCGGCTCGACCCACCCTTCGAGATCGCTCTTCGTGCCCGACGGACAGCCGTTCTGACCGGTCTGCCGAGGAAACATCATCAGGCAGCGCTGCGGGCCCGTGCCGCCGACCGCGGTGGTGACAAGCACCGCGATCGATGAGCCGTCGGCGACGCGACTGGTCGAGAAGCCGAGCGTGCCGGTGACGCCGCGATAGTCGGACTCACGCAACTGGACCGCGATGGCGGTGCGGTTCGGCGGGTTGTCCGCCAGGACGCCACGGCTGCTGCGCACAGCTTGCAGGAACAGCCCGCTCACATCGAAGGCCAGACCGGTGCGATCACCCGCCCAGGTGGGCTGGTAGTCGGCGAGGCCGGGGTAACCACGCAGGTCCTCGATCAAGCCCGCCAGTTCACTGCACAGCCGCTCATGCTCGAACGGCACCGGCTGATCGCCGAGTTTGCCGATGCCACGCACACAATCGGCGCCACCGAGCATGACCGGCGATGCCTTGGCCACGTAGCGCACGGTGAGGTTGGCAGGGAGTGCGGCGGTGGCTTTCGGATCGGTGATCACCCTGGTCACCGCGTCGTTGCCGAGGATCGCCGGGCCCTCGCCGCTGATGCAGCCGCGACTCACCGACTTGGCGAAGGTCGGGAAGTCGTCGTTGCGGCCCGCGAAGAACAGCAGGGTGTGGCGGTCGAATCCGGCGGTCTCGCACGGTGCGGGGAACCGATAGAGCTGCTGTTGTTCGCGCCAGCTCATACTCTCGTGCGCCACCCCACGTTCGGTGAGCTCTGCTCGTACATCCTCGACCAAGGTGTTCACGTACAGGTCACCGACGACCTCGGGGTGATAGATCGCCACCTTGTCGTAGCGGGGAGCACCGTTACGATCACGGGCACCTTGCACGTAGTCGGCGACAAGGCGGGCCTGCACCCTATTGCTCGGTGCCGCTTGGAAGTACAGCGGAGACGCCTGTTCGAGACCATCGGCCGATAGGGTCGTCGCGACTGCGGGAACGCCGAGTTCGCCGAGACGGTTGATGGCCCTGCGGGTTTCGTCGTTGCTGCGATCGACCCCGACGACACCGAGCACGCTGGGGTCTTCGGCCACGAGCTTGCGCAGCACGTTGTCGACCACCCAACCGGCGTGGCGCATATCGGAGCCACCATTTGCGATGATGATGCGCAGCAACGGTTCCGATTCATCGGAGGCCAGCAACGCGCGACGCTGCTGCACGGCCAGACCGGCCAGTTCCTCGACCTGAGCATGCGGGTAGCGCACATTGGCGTCGACATAGCTCAGGCCGGCGAAATACACCAGCGACACCAACGGCCGGTTCGGATTGTTTTTGCGCGCGTTCGCTGCGGCGACGTTGAGCCGGAACACTTCTCGCTGCATCGCCGACAACTCTGGGTCGTCGGCGAAGGTCTGCCGGGGGTTGTCGCTGCGGCCGACACATTCACCGTCACGCAGACTCACCGAGACACCGCCGGTCCACGGCCAATGCGAACACTCGACACCACGCAGCGGCGGGAAGTAGACCAGCGTCGCGCCCACGGCGAGCACGATCGGGATCAGCACGCACAGACCGACGAACCAGCTGCGCGCGGCGAGTGGCGGTGCGGGCGGCAGTGCGAGACCACGGAATCGGGCATCGCTGACGCGCGGGGTGGTGTCGGGCGGCAGGATCGCGCGTAACGGCAGGAACCAGGCGTCGGCCTGGCGATGAGTGCGCCGGTTGTCGATCTCGCGCAACCACTCCTGCAGCGGATCGAGCGGCTGCGGGGTCGGAGCGTCGGCGAGACTTTCCAGGGTGCGCAGCGGGCGCAGATCGCTGATGTGCGAGAGCTCGCCGACCTCGCGGCTCGGCCCTTCGTCACGCAGCGCCACGACCACCAGCGGATCGAAAAGTCCGGTCTCGTTACGGATTTCGTTGATCCAGGTGAGGATGCGCGCACCGTCGCTGCTCTCGGCCAGACCACCGAGCAACGCCACCGGATACGCGGTACGCCGCCAGCTCGACGGGCGCCAGATCCGTCGCTTGTAGGCATCGCGCAGGTCCTCGAGAAACGCGTGCACGAGAAGCTTGGCAACCTGCTCCTCGTTCTCGTCCACCCGGTGTGACGCCGTGAGCCTGGACGCGAAACCCAGGAAACTGCCCGACAATTCGGGCGCAAGATAGCGCTGGCGCAGGAACCACCGCGTCACCTTGGACATACCGGGAATGCGCCCGGACACCCACAGCCACAACCGCAGCACCGGCCACAGCGCGAGCACACCGAAGACCACGCGCGAAATCGTGTCGCCCGCAACGCCTTCGGCGGTATCGGAACGACTGGTCGGCGAGCCGCTGCGCAGCAGTTTGGGCAGCCTGCGGCGCAGTTCGTCGGGCGCCTCGGATTCGTCGGAGGTCACCCGCTGACGGGTCAGCCAGTCGGCGGTGCGGTAGCGCGGGAACTTGATCGCGCCCATCGCGGTGTCGTCGGCGGCGAAACCGGCCACCAATTGCCCGACGATCGGTAGGCAGTGGCCGGGGATCTCCTGGTCTCCCGCGTGCGGGCCCGCGTCGATCGCGTTGAGGTCGGGGGTGAGCAGGGTGCGCGGCAGGTCGGGCGCGTGCAGGTCGATCTTGACGCGCGGCGTCGCCCGCCTGCCACCGGATTCACTGAGCCAGCTGTAGATTTCGGCGACCAGTGCCGTATGCCCGGCGACGCCGACCACTTCGACGATCGGGCGTGGCAGGGCGCGCCGCCGGTGTACCAGTGTGCGCAGCACGCGCGGGCGGGCGTCGGGAATCTCAAGCGCCCGCAGCAGCTCCAGCAGCTTGCCGACATCATTGGCATCGGGCACTTCCACGGCCTCCCCCGGACGATCAGCGACCACGCCGAACGAACCGGCGTGTTCGCCGAACGATACCCCGAACCGCCGACACTCAAACGGTCAAAAGCCCAGCTTCCCCAGCTGTTTCGGGTCGCGCTGCCAATCCTTGGCTACCTTCACGTGCAGGTTCAGGTAGATGCGGGTGCCGAGAATGTGCTCGATCTGTTTGCGGGCATTGGTGCCGACCTCTTTGAGGCGGGCGCCGTTCTTGCCGATGATGATCGCCTTCTGGCTGGGCCGCTCGACGTAGAGCAGGGCATGCACTTCGAGCATGTCCTCGTTCGCCTCATAGGGCTCGATGTCCTCGATGACCACGGCCAGCGAGTGCGGCAGTTCATCGCGCACGCCCTCGAGCGCGGCCTCGCGGATCAGCTCGGCCATGAGGGTTTCCTCCGGCTCGTCGGTGATCTCACCGTCGGGGTAGAACGCCGGGCCCTCGGGCATCTGCGAGGCGATCACGTCGACGAGCACCTCGACCTGTTCGCCCTTCACGGCAGATACCGGGACGACCTCGGACTCAGGACCGAGCAGCTTCACCAGCGCCATCAGCTGATGCGCGATCTCGTCGCGGCCCACCTTGTCGATCTTGGTGACCACGCCGAGGATCTTGGTCTTGGGCGCCATCATCTTGATCTGCTCGACGATCCAGCGGTCGCCGGGACCGATCTTCTCGTCGGCCGGGATGCACAGCGCGATCAGGTCGACCTCGGAATAGGTGTCGCGGACCAGGTCATTGAGACGCTGGCCGAGCAGGGTGCGCGGGCGGTGCAGGCCGGGGGTGTCGACCAGGATCAGCTGGGCGTCCTCGCGGTGCACGATGCCGCGGATGGTGTGGCGAGTGGTCTGCGGGCGCGAGGAGGTGATCGCGATCTTGGTGCCGACCAGCGCGTTGGTCAGCGTCGACTTACCGGTGTTCGGCCGACCGACGAAACAGACGAAGCCGGAATGGAATTCCTTGCCGGAATCAGCCACCGTGCACCTCGCTCAGCACGGCGCCGGTGCGGTCGGTGCGGACGACCGAGGCCGACGGGGAGACTTCGCGCACCGCGCCGATGCCCGCGTCGTCGGCGTCACCGCCGACGACGACCGCCGCCTCGAAACCCTCCGCGCCGCTCGAGATCGCGGCGGCCACGGCGGCCTGCAATGCGGTCAGGCGCAATGCGGTCAGCACTACCTCGCCGGCGGCGTAGGTGCGGCCGTCGGTGTCGCGCACCGCGGCACCACTCGCGCCGCCGGTGCGGCCCAGCGCGCCACGCGCCAGCACCAGCAGCTTGTTGTCCTCGGCGTCCAGTTCACTCATGGTTTTCTCCGTTGTCGTCGGGCACGCGCACCTGGTCGGTGTCGGCGGTTGCCTCGTCGGTCATGCCCTTGCGGGGCTTGTCGGTCTTCTTCTCTTTATCGGCGGCCCGGCGCACCAGCACGGTGTTGACCCGCATGCGCCCGCGCGCGTCGGCGCCGCCCTCGCCGCGCAGCACCAGCCCGTAGACGGTCACCTTGGAGCCGGGCAACGGGACGCGGCCCAGCTCGTGGGCGAGCAGCCCGCCCACCGTGTCGACGTCGTCGTCCTCGATGTCGAGGCCGTACAGCTCCCCCAGGTCTTCCACCGAAAGCCGCGACGAGACGCGGTAGCGGCCGTCGCCGAGGTCTTCCACGGGCGGAGTTTCGTCGGTGTCGTATTCGTCGGCGATCTCACCGACGATCTCCTCGAGCACGTCCTCGATGGTCACCAGTCCCGCGATACCGCCGTACTCGTCGACCAGCAGTGCCATGTGATTGCGGCGGCGCTGCATCTCGTCGAGCAGTTCATCGAGCGGCTTGGAATCGGGCACGAAGATCGCGGGCCGCATCATCTCGCGCACCGACACCTTGCGGGCGCGATCGGCATAGGGCACAAGGTCTTTCAGGTAGACCACGCCGCGTACGTCGTCGACGTTCTCGCCGATCACCGGGATCCGGGAATGGCCGGAGCGCACGGCCAATGACATCGCCTGGGCGGCGGTCTTGTCGTCCTCGATCCACACCATCTCGGTGCGCGGCACCATCACCGCGCGGGCCGCAGTGTCGCCGAGTTCGAAGACCGACTGGATCATCCGGCGTTCGTCGTCGGCCACCACGCCGCGCTCGCGGGCCATGTCGACCACCTCGCGCAGCTCGATCTCGGAAGCGAAGGGGCCGTTGCGAAATCCCTTACCGGGAGTGATCGCGTTGCCGAGCAGAATCAGCAACCGGCTCACCGGGCTGAGTACCGCGCCGATGATCTGCAGCGGCACGGCGGCGGCCAGCGCGATCGAGTAGGCGTGCTGACGGCCGAGGGTACGCGGGCCGACGCCGATCACGACGTAGGAGACAACGACCATCAGCATCGCGGTGACCAGCAGCGCCGTGCTCTCGTTCCACAGGTCCAAGGTCGCCGCGGCCAGCAGTACGGTGGCGGTGATCTCGCACAGAATACGCAGCAGGACAGCGAGATTCACATACCGCGGGCGGTCGTCGACGATCTTGCGCAGTCGCACGGCGCCGGAGCGCTCCTCGCGGACCATGTCGTCGAGCCTGGCCCGTGACACCGTGTTCAGTGCCGAGTCGACGCCCGCGAACACCCCGCCGATTCCGATCAATCCGATCGCCAGCGGGATCAGGGTCAGTGCTGTCACGCGGGGCCTTCACCGGGTGCGGTGAAACCTGCCTTGCCGAGTAGTCGGTCGTCACGCTCGGCCAGCTCGGCGCGGCGCTGTTCCTCACGCAGGCTCACGTACCACTCCTCGAGCAGCTGGGCCTGCAGCGCGAACATCTCCTTCTCCTCGTCCGGCTCGGCATGGTCGTAGCCGAGCAGGTGGAGCACGCCGTGCACGGTGAGCAGGGCCAGCTCGTGGTCGAGCGAATGGTCGGCCTTCTGCGCCTGACCCATGGCGAACTCCGGGCACAGCACGATGTCACCGAGCATCGACGGGCCGGGCTCCGGGCTGTCGGGGCGACCGCCGGGCTCCAGCTCGTCCATCGGGAACGACATCACGTCGGTGGGGCCGGGCAGGTCCATCCAGCGCACGTGCAGGTCGGCCATGGTGTCGAGATCGACGAGCACCATCGACAGTTCGGCGGCCGGATGTACGTCCATCCGGGCGATCACGAAACGTGCGACGCTGACCAGGTCTTCTTCGGGAACGTCCATGCCCGATTCGTTGGCGATCTCGATGCTCACCTGTTCAGGGTACGGTGCTGGCCCGACGCCGCCGGGAGCGGCATCGGGCCAGCGTGGCGCCGGTTAGCGGCGGTCGGTGCGACCGGCTGCTCTGCGCTGGGCGCGATTGCCCGGGTAGTGCGGTCCCGGCACGGCGCGGGTGTCGGATTCGAAGCGGTCGTAGGCGTCGACGATGTCGGAGACCAGCCGGTGCCGGACCACGTCGGCGCTGGTGAGCTCCGAGAAGTGGATGTCGTCGATATCGATGAGGATCTCCGCGGCCGCCCGCAGACCCGAGCGCTGCCCGTTGGGCAGGTCGACCTGCGAGATGTCACCGGTGACCACCATCCGCGAGCCGAAGCCGAGGCGGGTGAGGAACATCTTCATCTGCTCGGCCGTGGTGTTCTGCGCCTCGTCGAGGATGATGAACGAATCGTTGAGGCTGCGACCACGCATGTATGCCAGCGGCGCGACCTCGATGACACCGGACGCCATCAGCTTGGGAATGGCTTCGGGGTCCATCATGTCGTGCAGGGCGTCGTAGAGCGGACGCAGGTACGGGTCGATCTTGTCGTTGAGGGTGCCGGGCAGGAAGCCGAGCCGCTCGCCCGCCTCGACCGCGGGCCTGGTCAGGATGATGCGGGTGACCTGCTTGGACTGCAGGGCCTGCACCGCCTTGGCCATGGCCAGGTAGGTCTTGCCGGTGCCGGCGGGACCGATGCCGAACACGATGGTGTTGTCGTCGATCGCGTCGACATAGCGCTTCTGGTTCAGCGTCTTGGGGCGGATGATCTTGCCGCGCCGCGACAGGATGTCCAGGCTCAGCACCTCGGCGGGCGATTCGTGCACGCCCTCGTCGGTGAGCATCGAGATGGTGTGGCGAACCGCTTCGGGGGTGATCACCCGGTTACGGCCGGTCAACGCGACGAGCTGCTCGATGACCCGCTCGGCCAGCGCCACATCGCCCGCTTTACCGGTGATGGTGACGGTGTTGCCGCGGACATGGATGTCGGCCGGGAGCAGTTTCTCCAGCTGTCGCAGGTTCTGGTCGGCCGAGCCGAGGAAACCGAAAACCGACTCCGGGGCGAGCTCGATGCTGGAACGCACGGTTCGCGCCGCGGGACCAGCATTGTTTCCGCCTGTGCCGATGTCTGATACGGGGTTGGTGGGGTTGCCGATCTCGCCTGAGTTCTTCAAAAGTGGCTACAGCCTGCTTCCGGTTTCGACCTGGTGTTCGATGAGATCAGTTTACCGCCGAGCACCGACACCGCACAGTGGTTAAAAATGCGCCCGTGGTATGCCGATCTCGACCCCATCGGAATACCCGATCCCTGGCGGTTCACTCCTGCTCACCAGCGTGAGGTCAACGCCCCCAGCGCACCGAGCGCGACCGCGGCCGCGGTGGAGGTGCGCAAGACGGTCGGGCCGAGGAGCACGATATCGGCTCCGGCCTCTGCCAATGCGGCCAGCTCGGCGGCGTCGAGGCCGCCCTCGGGGCCGACGATCAGCACCACTTCGCTCGCCTCGTCCAGCGGCAGTTCGGTGAATTTGCCCGCGCCGGATTCGTGCAGGGCCGCGACGATCGCACCGTCCGCCTTGGCTTTTCGCACCAGCTCCACCAGGTCGCGGGTGCGGTGCAGTCCGGCGATCTCGGGGATGTAGGCCCGACGGGATTGGCGCGCTGCGGACTTGGCCGCGGCACGCCACTTCTCGATCCCCTTGGCGGCCTTGGCTTCCCAGTTCGCGACGCAGCGCGCGGCCTGCCACGGCACGATCAGGTCCGCGCCCGCCTCGGTCATCAACTCCACGGCCAGCTCGGAGCGGTCCGACTTGGGCAGCGCCTGCACCACGGTCACCGCCGGGGTGGGCGGCGCGGCGACACGACGGTCGCGGACCGCCAGTTCGAGCCGATCCTTCTGGGCCGCAACGACTTCCGAGTCGGCCAGTACCCCGTGCCCATCGGACAGGGTGATCGGCTCGCCGACCTTGATCCGGCGCACGGTCGCGGCATGACGACCCTCCGGACCGTCCAGCACCGCGACGGTGCCCGGCTCGGGCACCTCATCGAGATAGAAGACCGTCGCGGCCACGGACTCAGCGCCCGCTGAACGACGCGCGCAGCCGGGCGAACAAGCCGCTGTTGTGCTCGGACTGGGTCGACATCACCTCGGCGCGATCCTTGTCGCGCATGCCCTTGAACTTGCGCAGCAGATCGGTCTGCTTGCCGTCGAGCTTGCTCGGCACGACGATGTCGAGGTGGGCGAGCAGGTCGCCACGCGCGCCCGAACGCAGGCGCGGCATGCCGTGCGCACGCAGCTGGATGACCTCGCCGGGCTGGGTGCCCGCCGCGATGGAGAGCTCGGTCGGTCCGTCGAGGATGGTGTCGACGACCACGGTGGTGCCGAGGATCGCGTCCACCATCGGCACCCGGACGGTGCAGTGCAGGTCGTCGCCGTCGCGAACGAAGGTGTCGTGGGGCTGCTCGACGACCTCGACGTAGAGGTCACCGGCGTGGCCGCCACCGGGGCCGACCTCGCCCTGCGCGGCCAGGCGAACCCGCATACCGCTGGCGACACCGGCCGGGATGGGCGCGGCGATCTCGCGACGAGCGCGGACCCGGCCGTCGCCACCGCACTTGTTGCAGGGGTCGGGGATGGTCTCGCCCGCACCACGGCAGGTGGGGCAGGGACGCGAGGTGAGCACCTGGCCGAGGAACGAGCGCTGCACCGACTGCACCTCGCCCGCGCCGTCGCAGGTCTCGCAGCGGACCGGCTTGGAATTGCCGTTGGTACCCGAGCCCACGCAGACATCGCACAGGATCGCGGTGTCGACGGTCAGATGCTTGGTGACACCGACCGCGCATTCGGCCAGACTCAGCCGGGTGCGGATCAGCGAGTCGGCGCCGGGCTGCACACGGCCACGCGGCTTGCGCTGGCCACCGCCCTGGCCGCTCATCCCGCCGAAGAAGGCCTCGAAGACGTCGCCGAGACCGCCGAAGCCCGCACCGTTGAATCCTGCTCCGCCGCCGCCGTTTTCGAGCGGGTCACCACCGAGGTCGACGATCCGGCGCTTCTCGGGGTCGGTCAGCACCTCGTAGGCGGTGGAGACTTCCTTGAAGCGGGCCTGTGCGCCCTCGTCCGGGTTCACATCGGGGTGCAGTTCGCGGGCCAGTTTGCGGTAAGCGCGCTTGAGCTCCTGGTCGGTGGCGTTCTTGCCGACGCCGAGCAGTCCGTAGTAATCCCGTGCCACGTGAGTTCTCTAGTCCTTGGTCGGTGTGGGCCGGCCGAGCGCCGGGCGCATCCTTTAGTCGAATCCACTCAACTTTACCGGCCGAAGTATCGACCTTAACAGTCCGGTAGTTGTCGTTCCCGAGCTGGCTTCACCTTTCGGCGAGCACCTCGCCGATATAGCGGGCGACGGTCGCCACCGACGCCATGGTGCCCGGGTAGTCCATGCGCGTGGGGCCGAGCACGCCCATTCCGCCCAGTACGGCACCGGCCGCACCGTAGCCGGTGGAGACGACCGAGGTACCGCGCATCTGCTCGACCTGGGTCTCCTCGCCGATCTGCACCATCACCTGGCCCGGCTGCTGCGCGGCGGCGAGCAGTTTGAGCACGATGACCTGTTCTTCCAGTGCTTCCAGCACGTTGCGCATCGAACCGGGGAAGCCGAAATCGGCGACATTGCGGGTGAGGTTGGCGGTGCCGCCGAGGACCAGGCGTTCTTCGGGATGTTCGACCAGCGTCTCCACCAGGACCGTGGAGACGCGAACGAGCACGTCGCGGATCTTGGCAGGCGCCCGTTCCGGCACACCGGCTACCGACGCGCTGGCCACCGAGAGCAGTTTGCCGTCCATCGCGCCGGCGAGCAGCCCACGCACGGCGGCGAGGTCCTCATCGGAGATCACCGCGCCCAGGTCGACGATGCGCTGGTCGACGCGACCGGTATCGGTGATCACGACGAGCAGCAGGCGGGCCGGGTTGAGTGCGACGACCTCGATGTGGCGCACGATCGAGGCCGAGACGGTGGGGTACTGCACGACGGCGACCTGGCGGGTGAGCTGGGCCAGCAGGCGCACGCCACGGCGCAGCACGTCGTCGAGATCGACACCGGATTCGAGGAATTCCATGATCGCCCGGCGTTCGGCGCCCGAGAGCGGTTTCACCTCGGCGATCCGGTCGACGAACTCGCGGTAGCCCTTGTCGGTGGGGATGCGGCCCGAGCTCGTGTGCGGCTGGGTGATGTAGCCCTCGGCCTCGAGCACCGCCATGTCGTTGCGGATGGTGGCGCTGGAAACGCCGAGGTGGTGCCGTTCCACGAGGGACTTGGAGCCGATCGGTTCCTTGGTGGCGACGTAATCCGCGACGATCGCTCGCAGGACCTCGAAACGTCGATCTTCGGTGCTCGACGCCATCGACCCCACCTTCCTCGCTCGTGCTTGGTACGTCATGCCTACCGTGCTGCGTTCGCACAGGGTCGCACGCCGACGCTCGCAGCGTCTTGTTGTCCAGTCTAATTGTCCTGTTCCCGATCGCCGGATCGCACGGGTGTCCGGCATCGAACTGTCATCCGGGGATATTCGGCTTCGGTGGCGGTGTTCGGCCTGCCGATTCGGTCGAGCACGGCTGCGAGTTATCCACAGGCCCGAGTTATCCACAGATGGGATTTCGGGGGTTGTCGGGCTCTGGGGGCGGGCGTAGGTTCGGGACTGGATCAGGCGTTCTACCAGCAATTTTCAGCTATCGACAGTGTGCGGGGAGGGAACTGTGGTGCGTCCGGGTGGGGTCGACGAGGCGTGGCATATCGGATCGAGCGCGGTCGCGGTGCGGCCGGCGGAGTTCGCCCGGATCGACGATGCGTGTGAAGAGTTTCTGCGGGCGATCGCGCGGATTCGGGCACTTGCCGTGGAAGTCGGCGATCAGGCGCATTGGGGATTGGGTGAGGCGGAAGCGGGGTTGGTATCCGCTGCCACGTTGGTGGCGCGATTGCGTTGCGTGGCCGCGGCGAAGGAGGACAGCATCGCTGCCACATTGGATGGACATACGCGGATCGTGCGCGATATTCGCCAGTCGTTCCGGGACGTGCGCGATCTGATGATGGTTGCCGACGAAGAGTGGGCTGACCGACTTACGTCGGTGGAACTCTCTGCGGGGCAACATATTTCCGTGGAGTCACGATGACTCGCCGCGAGCGGAGCGGCATTCTCGGCGGCGATACGAATCCGAGCATTTCCAGCGGCGCCCCGGATTCGGGTTTTCCCGGCGTCGGCCAGAGCACGCATCCCGGTAGCGCTAGCGGTCACACACAGGTCGGTGTTCCCGGTGGTGGGGAGAACACACATTCTTGGCGACACGGGGAGATCGTCGCGGCATTCGAGGCGCTCGAGGTCACCGATGCGTTGGCGCAAGCGGATAGGTTCGAGCAGATAGCGCGGTGGTGGGACGACGGTCTACGCGCTTTCCGGCACGCGGTGGATGGATCGCTCGCGCTGGCTTGGTCGGGCGTGGGGGCCGACGCGGCCGGTTCCGCGGTCGAAGGCTATGTCGCACAAGCGCACGAACTGACAGTCGCGCTGGAGGAGTTGCCGGGTGTGGTTCGGGCGGCTGCCGAGGCGATCGTGGCAACCAAGTACGCGGTCGGGTCGCCGGTTGTCGAGGGAACCGGAGCCTCGGCGTGGTCGGTGGGTGGAGCGGTCCACACCACGGGCTCAGCATCAGCGCACGGTGCGGCTTCGGCCGCGGAGGAGAATGCCCGAGCCGCGATGCGGCAGCGGTATGTGTTGCCGTTCGCCCAGTTGATCGCTCGTATTCCATTGCTATCCACGCCGTTTCGGTCATTCGACTCCGGCGGGCCGGGCGATCGACAGCTGTTGATCGGTACCGCGGGGCAATCGCGGGGCGGGCGACGCGCGCCGTCGCCGGTCGAGGTTTCGGCCGGAGACGGGGCCGCCTCGACCGGGGAGAGCACGGCCCCGGACAGGGCGACCGGGGATTCGGAAACGGTGGGACGCGATGGTCGCGGAACGGGAGCTCGCACCGACGGTCCGGACGTAGCCGAAGGCCGGTCGCCGGAATCCGATGACGAGGCGGCGCGTTCGGGCAGCGCTACGCGGGAGGCCACGGCGTCGACGGTGGCCACCGTTACGACGCCGCCCAGCGCTACGGCGACGTTGACGACACCGGGCGGCTCAGGGCTGCTCACAGCACCTACGGGGACTTCGGCGGCGACCATCGACCCCGCGCTCGTTTCGAGAGGGCGCGGTCCATCGGTCGACTCGATGGCCGGGCGTGCGAGGCCGATCGTCACCACGACGGGGGCCCATGACCGAACGTCGGATGGCGCTGCGCGGTACCGACCACCCGATCAGCGTGAGGTGTCGAGGCCGGGTACCGGGCACAGCATTCCAGGATCGACAGGCCCGGTCATCGGTGCAAACCCGCCATCGGGGCATACCCCAGCCAGGTCGGGCGATCGTTTCTTCCATTGCGGCGGAGCACCGCCGACACCGCAGGCACCGGGCGTGGATGCCGTGCGCGGGCTGCCGGAGTACTTGATCACGTCGGCGAATACCGCGGAGCTGCTCGGTGAGCCACGACCGGCGGTAGCAGGTGGGGTGATCGGGGGTGGCGATGACTTCGTGCCCGGTGAGCAGCGCTCACCGGCGACTCGGGGCTGACGGCGATGTCAGCGAGTCGACGGGACTCTTCAGCAATGGCCGCCCAGGCGGGCGGCCGATGCCGAATCAGACTCGCGCAGCTGCGCCGCAGCGAGCGGCCGAGTCGGGAGCGCCGACCTCTTTGCCCGCGAGGGCATCCAGGCCGAGCATCGCCAGCAACGCGCCGCAGTCGTCGGCGTCGTTGGAGTGCGACGCTACCGTCCTCGCGGCGACCGCGCACTGACGCGCGTTCTCCGCCTTCTCAGCGGAGCGCGCTTCAGCGAATTCGCTCTGCTCGTGGACGAGGGTGATGTGCCGTTCGGTGGACATATAACTCCCTAGGATCGAGTTGAAGCGTACGCCCCTAATCGTTATCTTCCACCCCGAACCCACCGAACATACCCTTAGAGCACCCCAATGTTCCGGGCCCCTCACCAGGTGTGCATTGGCTTGATACCCCACGATGACCGGGCAATCTTCGGGTTCGATCACAAACCGCAAAAATCTCGAAATTCAGATCACGATGACATCACCGCCCGCGCGATTCCCTGACGTGCTCAACAGCCTGTCGACCGGCAACCGCTGAGTCGACAAACCGTCGGACAAGACCACCGCGGATCGGCCGAGAAACCTCCAGCGCGGCCTTCGACGGTCAGCTGAGCAGGTCTCGGACGATGCCGTCGGCGAGGAGACGGCCTCGGTCGGTGAGGACCAGGTTGTCGCCGGTGATGTGGGCGAGGCCGTCGGCGATGATCCGGTCGAGGGCGGGGGCGGCGGACGGGGCCAGGTCCGCGAGGGGCAGGCCGGTGCGGAGGCGGACCGTGAGCATGAGGTGCTCGGTGTAGCGCTCGTCGGCGGTGAGGGCTTCCCAGCCCGCGGCGGGGAGTCCACCGAGGGCGACCCGGTCGGCGTAGCGGGCGGGATGTTTGACGTTCCACCAGCGAACGCCGCCGACGTGGCTGTGCGCGCCGGGGCCCGCGCCGAGCCAGTCACCACCGTCCCAATAGCCGAGGTTGTGCCGGCAGCGGGCGGAATCACTTGCGGCCCAATTGGATACCTCGTACCACGTCAGACCGGCGGCGGCGAGGCGGGCATCGATGCGTTCGTAGCGGACGGCGAGGACATCGTCGTCGGGTGCGGGCAGTTCACCACGGCGGACCTTGCGTGCCAACGCGGTTCCGTCCTCGACGATCAGAGAGTAGGCGGAAACATGATCGACACCAGCGGCCAGCACCGCGTCCAGACTCAGGTCGAGATCGGCATCGGTCTCGCCGGGGGTGCCGTAGATCAGATCGAGGTTCACATGATCGAACCCGGCCGCGCGCGCTTCCTTCGCCGCGGCGACCGCGCGACCCGGGGTGTGCGTACGGTCGAGCACTTTCAGCACGTGCTGTGCGGCGGACTGCATGCCGAGCGAGATCCGGGTGTAGCCGGCCGCGCGAAGCCGCTCGAAGAACTCGGGCGAGGTGGATTCCGGGTTGGATTCAGTGGTCACCTCGGCATCGGCGGCCAGGGTGAAGTTCGCTCGCACGGCATCCAGCACCGAGGCCAGCCCGTCACCACCGAGCAGCGACGGTGTCCCGCCGCCGACGAAGATCGTCGACACTTCGGGCGTCGCGCTCGGCAGGGCACCGAACTCGACCGCGGCGGTCGCGAGCTCGCCGCGCAAGGCCTCCAGCCACGACTGGGGCGACGCCGAAGTACCCAGCTCCCCCGCCGTATAGGTGTTGAAGTCGCAGTACCCGCAGCGGGTGGCACAGAACGGCACGTGCACGTACACCCCGAACGCGCCGTCCCCGAAATCGCGCAGCGCCGGGCGCTCGGCATCGGCCGGTGTCACGCCGGGAGCCCCGGAAGCAGCGCTGGTAGTCACCCCTCCAGTCTGCCGGGCCCCGGAAAACGCCGAGCACACCCCCTCACCCGGAACAGCGCGCGATCCCCGCGGCGGCCCTCGGCGGAATCCACCCAGGCCGGCGCGTCACTCGACCACGACGGGCGTGTTCTGGTTGGCGGTGAGTACCCAGGCGCCGCCTTCCTTGGTCATCACGTACATCGGCGTGCCCTGTCCGGACAGCTCGCCGTCGAGGGTGAAGTAACTCTGGCGGATCTTGACGGCGGCGACATCGGGCCGAAGGAACAGCACGTGCTCGACCTCGTAGGTCGCGGTGCCGTGCGTCGTCGCGCCGGGCAGCACCTGAGCAGTGAACTCGGCGATGGCCGGGCGGCCGAACAGACGCCTGCCGTGGCCGGTGGTCCAGATCGCGTCTTCGCGGAAGACTGCGACGAACTCCTCGGCCAGTTCGTTGGCCTGGGCGTGCGCGATACCGTCGACGACGGCGCGGATGGCCACGAGTTCGGTGTCGAGATCGGCGGGGGTCTGACCGGCGGTGGTGGCGTCGTTGCTCATGCCACTACTGTGCAACCTCGAGCGCACTCCAGGTCAACCGCGCTGTGCCGCACCGCACACGCGGGGGCTCGGGCGTATCACAGGCCGGTTCCGGGCGGCGAGCTATGACCCCCGTCACAGAACAGGACGGCCGTCCAGGGGATTTCCCCCAAAAGTGCGGGAAATATCTCCTTGCTGTCGGAACGACCCGGCTGACGTGGCACAATAGGCACATGCACGCAACTGGAGTACGACTCGTGGCCCGTCGCCACGTCGACTTCCAGCGTGTCTGTAGCGCCTGCTGTCGGCCCGGTTTCCACCGGTAGCGCAGCGGCGTCCATGCCCGGGTATCCCCCGGTGCCTTCGACTTTCATCGGCCCGCTGACTGCCTGACGCGAGCCAGCCCCTCGCGCCTTCAGCACGGATGTCCAACCACCCCGCAGGAGCGACCCCACCATGACGTCGAGCACCGACGCCGGTTCGACCGAACAGTCGACGGCGCAGGCCCGCACTGAGCGTTCAGCTGCCCAGCGCCCGGCCCGCCCGAGCACCGATGCCCCGGTCGCGCCGCGCGCCCGCACCGGCAAGCCGGTCCGCCGCCGCTCCGAAGGCCAGTGGGCCCTCGGCTACCGCGAGCCGCTGAACCCGAACGAACAGTCCAAGAAGGACGACAACCCGCTCAACGTTCGCGCGCGGATCGAGAACATCTACGCCAAGGGCGGCTTCGACTCGATCGACAAGGCCGACCTGCGTGGCCGTTTCCGCTGGTGGGGTCTCTACACCCAGCGCGAAGAGGGCTACGACGGCGCCTTTACCGACGACGACAACATCGACCTGCTCGAAGCCAAGTACTTCATGATGCGGGTGCGTTGCGATGGCGGCGCGCTCAGCGCCGCCCAGCTGCGCACCGTCGGGCAGATCTCCACCGAGTTCGGCCGCGACACCGCCGACCTGTCCGACCGCGAGAACGTCCAGTACCACTGGATCGAGGTCGAGAACGTCCCGGAGATCTGGCGCAGGCTCGAGTCGGTCGGTCTGCACACCACCGAGGCGTGCGGCGACTGCCCGCGCGTGGTCCTCGGTTCGCCACTCGCGGGTGAGTCACTCGACGAGATCATCGATCCCACCTGGGCGATCGACGAGATCGTCAAGCGCTACATCGGGAAGAAGGAGTACTCCAACCTTCCCCGCAAGTTCAAGACCGCGATCTCGGGCCAGCAGGACGTGGTGCACGAGATCAACGACATCGCCTTCGTCGGCGTGAACCACCCCGAGCACGGTCCCGGCCTCGATCTGTGGGTCGGTGGCGGTCTGTCCACCAACCCGATGCTCGCTCAGCGCGTCGGTGCCTTCGTGCCCCTCGACGAGGTGCCGGATGTGTGGGAAGCGGTCGTCTCGCTCTACCGCGACTACGGCTACCGCCGCCTGCGCACCAAGGCTCGCCTGAAATTCCTGATCAAGGACTGGGGCATCGAGAAGTTCCGTCAGGTGCTCGAGGACGAGTACTTGAAGCGCAAGCTCATCGACGGCCCCGCCCCCGAGCAGCCCGCCAAGCCGATCGACCACGTCGGTGTGCAGAAGCTGCGCAACGGCCTGAACTCCGTCGGCTTCTCCCCCATCGCCGGGCGCGTCTCGGGCACCATCCTGAACAAGGTCGCCGATGCCGCCGAGAAGTACGGCTCCGACCGCATCCGCTTCACTCCGTACCAGAAGCTGATCGTCCTCGACATCGCCGACGACCAGGTCGACGCGCTGATCGACGAACTCGAACCGCTCGGGCTACAGGCCCGCCCGTCGGTCTGGCGTCGAAACCTGCTGGCGTGCAGCGGTATCGAGTTCTGCAAGCTCTCCTTCGTCGAGACCCGCAAGCGTTCACAGGTGCTCGCGCCGGAACTCGAGCAGCGCCTCGCCGACATCAATGCCGAACTCGATGTGCCGATCACCATCAACATCAACGGCTGCCCGAACTCGTGCGGCCGGTCCCAGATCGCCGATATCGGCTTCAAGGGCCAGCTCGTCGACGACGGCACCGGGAATCAGGTGGAGGGTTTCCAGGTTCATCTCGGTGGCAGCCTCGGCCTGGACAGCGCGTTCGGCCGGAAGTTGCGTCAGCACAAGGTGACCAGCGTCGAGCTCGGTGACTACATCGATCGCGTCGTCCGCAACTTCGTCAAGAACCGGGAATCCGGTGAACGCTTCGCGGTGTGGGCTGTACGCGCCGACGAGGCCGACCTCCGATAGTCGATGAGGAGATCCCCACTGTGACAACGAATCTCGCGGCCAAGCTGTCCGAAGACGAACTGCGCGCGCTCGCCGAGCAGGGCGCGGCCGAACTCGGCCCCGATGCCTCACCGGCCGACCTGATCGCCTGGACCGATCGCAATTTCGGGAACGGCTACATCGTCGCCTCGAACATGCAGGACGGCGTGCTGGTCCACCTGGCCGCGCAGACCCGCCCCGGCGTGGACGTGCTGTTCCTCGACACCGGCTACCACTTCGCCGAGACCATCGGCACCCGTGACGCGGTCGAGGCCGTGTACGGCGTGAACGTGATCAACGTGGGGCCCGAGGCCAGTGTCGCCGAGCAGGACGCACTGCTCGGCAAGGATCTGTTCGCCCGTGACGCCGCCGAATGCTGCCGCCTGCGCAAGGTCGTCCCGCTGAAGCGCTCGCTGAGCGGCTACAACGCGTGGATCACCGGCATCCGCCGCGTCGAGGCGCCCACCCGCGCCAACGCGCCGCTGATCTCGTTCGACGAAGCCTTCGGCCTGGTGAAGATCAACCCGATCGCACCGTGGTCCGACGACGAGATGCAGGCCTACATCGAGGCCAACGGCATTCTCGTCAATCCCCTGGTGGAGGAGGGTTACCCGTCCATCGGCTGCGCACCGTGCACGCGCAAGCCCGAGCCGGGGTCCGATCCGCGCAGCGGCCGCTGGGCCGGTATCGCCAAGACCGAATGCGGATTGCACCAATCATGACCATCACCACCACTGGGAGTGAGCCTGTGAGTACCAACACCACCGAACGCGAACTCGGCCTGACCGAGTTCGACACCCTCGCGGCGCTGGAATCCGAGGCGATCCACATCTTCCGTGAGGTCGCGGGCGAATTCGAGCGCCCCGTGATCCTGTTCTCCGGCGGCAAGGACTCCACCGTCCTGCTGCACCTGGCGCTCAAGGCCTTCTGGCCCGCGCCGCTGCCGTTCACGCTGCTGCACGTGGACACCGGGCACAACCTCGACGAGGTACTCGAGTTCCGGGACAAGGTGGTCGAGCGCTACGGCCTTCGCCTGCACGTCGCCTCGGTCGAGGAGTACCTGGCCGACGGTCGCCTGACCGAGCGCCCCGACGGCATCCGCAACCCGTTGCAGACCGTGCCGCTGCTCGACGCCATCACCGAGCACCGCTTCGACGCGGTCTTCGGTGGCGGCCGTCGTGACGAGGAGCGCTCGCGTGCCAAGGAGCGGATCTTCTCGCTGCGCAACGCCTTCGGCCAGTGGGATCCGAAGCGGCAGCGTCCCGAGCTGTGGAACCTCTACAACGGCAAGCACGCTGCGGGTGAGCACGTGCGTGTGTTCCCGCTGAGCAACTGGACCGAGCTCGATATCTGGCGCTACATCGCCCGCGAGGACATCGACCTGGCGTCGATCTACTACGCGCACGAGCGTCCGGTGTACTCCCGCGACGGCATGTGGATGACGCCCGGCGTGTGGGGCGGCCCGAACGAGAACGAGGTCCTGGAAACCCGTTCGGTGCGCTACCGCACCGTCGGCGACGGTTCCACCACCGGCGCCATCATCTCCGACGCCGCCGACAACCAGGCCATCCTGGCCGAGGTCGCGGCGTCACGACTGACTGAGCGTGGCGCCACTCGCGGCGACGACCGTGTGTCCGAAGCCGCCATGGAAGACCGCAAGCGCGAAGGCTATTTCTGATGCGTTCCGAGCTACTCACCAGACCGAACGCGGCGCACAGTGCCCGACTCGGGGCGAGCGACGACCGTGTGTCCGAAGCCGCCATGGAAGACCGCAAGCGAGAGGGTTATTTCTGATGTCCGACCTATTGAGGCTGGCCACCGCCGGTTCTGTCGACGATGGCAAGTCCACGCTGGTCGGACGGCTGCTCTACGACACGAAGTCCGTGCTGGCCGATCAGATCGACGCCGTGACCCGCGCCTCGGTCGACCGTGGGCTGTCCACGCCCGACTTGTCGCTGCTCGTCGACGGCCTGCGCGCCGAGCGTGAGCAGGGCATCACCATCGACGTGGCGTACCGCTACTTCGCTACGCCCAAGCGGTCTTTCGTGCTCGCCGATACACCGGGGCACGTGCAGTACACGCGCAACACCGTGTCTGGTGCGTCCACCGCGCAGCTGGTGATCCTGCTGACCGACGCGCGCAAGGGCGTCATCGAGCAGACCCGTCGCCATGCGGCCGTGCTGGCGCTGCTCGGCGTGCCGCGCCTGGTGCTCGCGGTGAACAAGATCGACCTCGTCGACAACCCGGCCGAGGTGTTCGCCGAGATCTCCGCCGAGTTCAACGACCTCACCTCGAAGCTGGGCTGGGCCACCGAAGACGTCATCGAGATCCCGGTCTCGGCGCTGCACGGCGACAATATCGCCAGCCGCTCCGAGAACACCCCGTACTACAACGGCCCCTCGCTGATCGAGCATCTGGAATCCGTTCCGGTGGACGCGGATTCGACCGGCACGCACGCACTGGGTCTGCGTTTCCCGGTGCAGTACGTGATCCGTCCGCGCACCGCCGAGTACCCCGATTACCGGGGCTACGCGGGTCAGATCGCGGCCGGTTCGGTCTCGCCCGGTGACGAGATCGTGGTGCTGCCCTCGGGTAAGAAGACCACCGTCGAGCGGATCGACACCCCCGACGGCGAACTGGCCGTCGCGCAGGCCGGGCGCAGCGTGACACTGATCCTGGCCGACGAGGTCGACATCTCGCGCGGCGACATCATCGCCTCCGTGCACGACGCGCCGGAGTCAATCGACACCTTCGACGCGACGGTGTGCTGGCTCGGCGACAAGGGTTTGCGTCCCGGCGCGCGACTGCTGCTCAAGCACGGCGCCAAGACCACCCAGGCCATCGTCGGGGCGCTCGTCGAGCGGTTCGACGAGCAGACGCTGACCGCACAGCCGAGCCCGGAGTCGTTGGAGCTCAACGACATCGGTCGGGTCTCGCTGCGACTGGCCGAGCCGATCCCGGCCGACGACTACCGCACCAATCGGCACACCGGATCGTTCCTGCTGATCGACCCCGCCGGTGGCAACACTCTCGCGGCCGGCCTGGTCGGCGATGTGCTGACTTCGGTCGAGGTCGGTACCGCGGTCTGATGTATCGCCTGCCCGCCCCGCCGCGTGGTGCCGCTTCGGCGCCGCGCGGCGGTGGCGAGCCCGCGCTGATCCTGGTCGCCCACGGCAGCCGTGACCCGCGTTCCGCGGCGAACGCGGCGGCCGTGCGCGATCGGGTCGCCGCCGCACGACCGGATCGTCTCGTGCGGCTGGCCTTCCTCGATCTGAACGCGCCGTCCGTCGACCAGGTGGTCGATGCTGTTGCGGCGCAAGGCTGTTCGCATGCCATCGTGGTGCCGCTGCTGCTGGGCAGCGCGTTCCACGCCCGCGTCGATCTGCCCGGCTTGCTCGATGCCGCCCGGCGCAGGCACCCGCTGCTCGACCTGGTTCAGGCCGATGTGCTCGGCCCCGATCCGCGACTGATCGCCGCCCTGTGTGAGCGGATCACCGAAGCGACCACGGACTACCCCGGTGGCCGCATCGGTATCGCCGTCGCCGCGGTTGGCTCCTCGCGCGCCGGCGCCAACGAGCGCACCGCCGAGGTCGCCGTCGAGGTCGCCCGGCGCACCGGGTTGCGCACCGAAATCTGCTTCGCGACAAGCGAACCCACCGTGTCGGCCGCGACCGTACGACTGCGCGCCCACGGCGCGGAGCACATCGTCGTCGCGCCGTGGTTCCTGGCGCCGGGTCTACTGACCGACCGATTGCGTACCACCGCACCGGAACTCGTCCATTCCCCGGCACTCGGCTCCCACCCGGCACTCGCCGAGGTCGTATGGGATCGCTACGACACCGCGCTCGGCGCCGAATGGGAACTGTCCGCCTGAGCCACCGGCGCTCCGGCCGAGTTCGCCTCGGAGGTCGTCTCGGCGGCCGCATCGACCGTCGACCCGGCATCCGCGACGACGTCTGCGGACGACTCCGTGCTCGACGCGACGGTTCGGGTAGTCGATTCCATTGCGGGCGTGACTGTTTCCGTGGTCGATGACACCGGGCCGGGGATCGATCCCGACTGGTCGGGAGGTGGCGATCGGGGGGAATCGCGTAGCGCTGGCGCCGGGATCTCGATCGACGGCGACGGCGGTGTCGGCGACGACGGTGTCGACGGTGTCGACGGTGTCGACGGTGTCGACGGTGTCGACGGTGTCGACGGTGTCGACGGAGGCGGTGTCGACGGCGACGGCGGAGGCGGTGTCGACGGCGGCGATGTCGACGGCGGCGATGTCGACGGTGTGGGCGCCTGCTGCTCGCGGTCACCGGGCGAAGCCGGATTCGACATCCACTGCGGGTTGGGCATGGGCACGCTCGATGAGCCTTCCTGGACGGGCCCGCCGGCTTCGAGCGCGGGAGACGTCGTGGACGGACCCATGGCAGGCTGGTTCGCCGAACCAGGGGAAGCCGCCTGCGTTCGCAGCAACTCCGGCACAACAACTGCCGCGCGGCGGTTCCACCACATCACCGGAACGACCGAAAACTGCTCCGGTGGGGCCGCGACCGCGCCCGGAAACGGCGCGGGTTCCCCTGCCCGCGCGTCGACAGGCAGTGCAGGCAGAATCCGACCGGGCGCCGCCGCCACGACTCCGGGCCTGCCGTCGTCGGCACGTAACAAGCCGAGTACGGCCGGAATGAGCAGCGGCACAGCGAGCGCGGCACCGGCGAGCGCAGTACGCGACATCGGACGCCGGACCGGCACCAGCACGGTGTCGGTGGCCGACCGCCCGGCCCCGAGCAGTGCGGCACCACGGGCGACCGACTCGGCGGTTACGTGACCGCGAACGACCGGGCAGCCCAGCGCATCGGCCAGTGTGTGCGCCACCTCGAGCGGCGAGGCCGCGCCACCGACAAGGAGAAGCGCACCGAGATGTTCAGCGGACAGCCCTGCGGTGCGCAGGCATTCGTGCACCAGCGGTAGCGAATCCCGCACGAGTTGCGCGCGAACCGCCGCCGTCCGGACGGGATCCGGCGAGCAGGCGACCGGTTCGTCCGTGGGGGCCAGATCGTGCTCCATGGCGGCTACGGCCGCTGCGGTGGACCGGCCACCGAAGGCATAGGACCGAATCGGCCGACCGGCAATCCGATGCCCCTGCCGGTCGCGCACGACCGCGGTGACGTCGAGGGAGGTCGCGCCGAGGTCGTATACCAGCATCGAATCCGTGGCATCGCCGGATTTCTCGTTCGGTTCCGCCGACTGTTCGATCGGGTCGAGAGCCATCGCGACCGCGATCGGCTCCGCCACCAGCTCGACCTCGCCCAATTGCGCCCGCACGAGCGACTGGCGCAGCGCGGTGATGTGCTGCTCGGTGTAGACCGCCGGGTGCGCGAGCACAGTGTGCTCGGCGACAGCGCCCGCGGCGGCCATCGCCGCACCGAGAACCCCGGCGACAAGATCAGCGGCAGCGGCGGCCGGCGCGAAGGACAGCTCGGCGGCGAGGGTCAGATCACCGAAGCCGAGAATCCGGTGGTTCGCACCGGAGTCGGTCGCCGCCGTGGTCCGACCGCTGGTGATCACGGGATCGGTGCCACCACCGACGGCGGCGCAGACGGTGTTCCGCGCACCGATGGATACTCCCCAGCCGACTGTCATCCCTCACCAATCTCTCGCGGCCGACGTGCCACCGGAGAACGTTTTTACCTGAACCGAAGATCTAGTTTAGCCTCTCCTAACATTTTGTTGGGACACCAGGCGGAGGCATCCATGCCAGAGGGTTTGCTGGTCATACGACCGAATATCGTGATGACACCGACGGTCTTGGGCACGCCACATGCCCCGGCCCCGATACCGCGCGGCGGTCGCTGGCCCGCCCCGGAACCGTCCGGGCCGATCGGCCTGCTCGACTCCTGGTGGCTCGTCACCGCCGCGGCACTGGCATCGACGGGACTCCTCGGCGCGGCACTGTGGATCGCCACCCATGTGAACCCGGACCCGGCACTGCACACCGCGGGACTGTTCGTTCACCTCGCCGGGCTGACGCTCGGCTTCGGCGGTGTCCTGATCGCCGACTACCTGGCCGCTCTATGGCTGCTCGGGCGCAGCTCCCTCGCCGAGGCGATGACCGGAGTCTCCCGGATGCACGTGCCGATCTGGCTCGGCCTCGCGGCGCTGGTGGCCAGCGGCTGCGTACTCGAGCCGAACCTCGATTCCCCATTGACGCAGACCAAGATGGTGTTGACCGCGCTGCTCACTGTCAACGGATTACAGACCACGGTCTTGAGCAGGCGCTTGGCGGACCACTCGGCAGCACCACTGCCACCCCGATTGCTGATGTGGGGCGCCACCTCGGGCGCGATCTCCCAAGCCTGCTGGTGGGGAGCGATGGCCATCGGCTTCTGGAACGCCCAGCGCTGACCGACCACGACCAGTCGATCGTCCGTGATCCACATCACATAGCCATCCCCCTTCCCTGCATACCCCCTGGGGGTATATGTTCGTAGCAACGCACAGCGAACTCAGAGAGGCGAAACAATGACCACCAACGCCCACGCCGGACACCACACTCACGCCGGTCACGCCGACACCGCGACCCAGCCCGCCGGACACCAGGACAACCACGCCGCACACGGAATCGATACCAACGACCATGCGGCGCACCAGCATCACGGCAAGCACACCACCCCCGAGCAGGCCGCCTCCACCGGTGAGCACGCGAACCACGGAGACGCCCACGCCGCCCACGCCGCCCACGCCGGCCACGCCGGCCACGCCGCGGGAGCTCCGGGCGGCCTCCTGGTCACCCAGGACGGGTACACGCTCGATCTGGAGACCACGATCGCCGAGCCGGGCGGTATCGACTTCCGGTTCCGGATTCTCGGGCCGGACGGAACCGCGGTCACCGAGTTCGATCCGATTCACGATCGCGAGCTGCATCTGATCGTCGCGCGGCGGGAGCTGACCGGGTTCTGGCACGTCCATCCGGTACGCGAGGCCGACGGCACCTGGGCGATCCGCCTCGACCTCCCGGAAGCTGGCGCCTACCGCGTGTTCACCGACATCGCCCCGCGCGCACTCGGCCGAACGATCACGCTCGGCGCCGACCTGGCAATCGCGGGACACTATGCACCGCAACCAGTTCCGTCGGTAGCCCGCGCCACCGAGGTCGACGGCTACGAGGTGACCGTGGACGGCGAGTTGCGCGCCGAGGGCGATCTCCTGACGCTCACCGTGCGCAAGAACGGCGAGCCGGTGACCGATCTACAGCCCTACCTTGCCGCTTTCGGCCACCTCGTCATCCTGCGCGCCGGAGATCTCGCGTACGTCCACGTACACCCCAACGGCGAACCCGGCGACGGCATCACCCCCTCGGGCCCCGAAATCACCTTCCACACAGCAGTTCCCGGCCCGGGCACCTACCGCCTATTCCTCGATTTCAAACACAACGACATCGTCCGCACCTCCGCCTTCACCCTCACCACAACTCCCCAGCAGGCGCCTGATCACGGCAATCACCACTGATCCGAGGCATAACCTCGAACCCGACGTCCTGAACACATCCGACACCTCGGCGCCGCTACCACATCGGTAGCGGCGCCGTTCTTGCATCGGGCGACCGCTGCCCGCCTCTCCGCGTACTCAGCGCCACACCGGGAGCGTCGGCGGCCGGAGATGTTGACGGTCGGCGGCGTGGCACAGGGTGCGTAAGCCCGTTTCCGCTGAGTTGCCCATGCACCCGAAGATCACTGGCCGTAGTTACCTTCGCCGAAGCGGCGGGTTCTCGCCGTGCCAGACCTGACATACACGCGCCAACAGACCGCCCGGCTAGGTCCCGCTCGGGGCGTCCGACAACAGGCGGGTCGCGATTGTGCGGGCCGCCTCGACGCGGGCCGAATCGCCGGTCTGGCGGGCGATATTGGCGGCGCTCAGGATCGCGTCCAGTTCGAAGACCAGGAGATCAGCGTCGGCGTCGGTGAGTTCGCCCATGGCTTGGGCCTTGCGGACTTCGTCGGCGAGGAAGGACAGCCAGTCGTCGTGGTCGGCGACGACGGCGTCGCGCACGGGGCCTGGCTTGCTGCTGAATTCGGTGAGGGTGGCCACCCGGAAGCAGCCGCCGGGGAAAGGGGGATTCTCGATGTGGGCGAACCAGCTCTCGACCATCGCGCGAACCCGGATTCCGCCGCGTGGAGCGCGCAGGCCGGGCGTGATGACTCGTTCGATGAAGATGTCACGACCGGCTTGGACGGCGGCGAGTTGCAGGACTTCCTTGGTGCCGAAAAGGGTGGCGATGCCGCTTTTGCTGATGCCGAGGTCGGTGGCGAGCCTGCCGATGCTGAGGCCGTCGAGGCCTTCGACGGAGGCTAGTTCGGCGGCGCGACGGGCGATGGTGGCGCGGGCACGGGCACCCTTGGCCAACCGCTGGTCGCTCGGTTCCGTCAGCTGGGTCATATGAATCATTGTTCCACCGCGGGGTTGCAAAGGCGAACGATCGGTCGTACTTTTATTTACGAACGATCGTACGTTCTTATTTCTCCCCTCGAAGGATTCCGCATGACCGACGTGTCAGCTCGGCCCGAAGATCCGCTCAGCACAGCGACTCCCGACTACAGCGCCGCAGGCCGCACCCTCGCGGTCGCCTCGGGCGCGGGATTCATCGCCTTCCTCGACCTCTCGGTCGTCAACATCGCGTTCCCGACGATCGCCCTGAGTTATCCCGGCACCTCCACCGGCACGCTGACCTGGATCGTCAGCGGCTACGCGATCGCCTTCGCCGCACTACTCACGCCGGCGGGGCGCATCGCCGACGCACTTGGCCGTCGGCGGCTGTTTGCCCTGGCACTGGCCGGATTCGCCGTCACCTCCCTGCTGTGCGGGCTCGCACCCGGCGCGGACTGGCTCATCGCGGGACGTGTCCTGCAGGGCATCACGGCGGCATTCATGGTGCCCGCGGCACTCGGACTGGTCCTGGAAGCCACGCCTCGGGCAAAGATCGGCGCCGCCATCGGCGCTTGGTCGGCGGCAGGCGGGTTCGCGGCGGTGGTCGGTCCGGCGCTGGGCGGTGCGCTGGTCGAGGTGTTCGGCTGGCGTGCGGTCTTCCTGATCAATGTGCCGATCGCGTTGCTGTTGATCGTGCCGGGGCTGAGGCTGCCCGGCGGCGACAAGACCGCGAGCGAGACGGCGCTGCCCGATCCGCTCGGCACGATCGCCATCGCGATCGGACTCGGTGCGATCGTCGCCGCCGTCACCGAAGGTCAGTCATGGGGTTGGACCGCGCCCGGCACCCTCGTCGCATTGCTCGGTGGTATCGCGCTGACGGTGTTCGCACTGGCTCGCTCACGTCGGCATGCCAACCCGGCTGTCGCCGTATCGCTGTGGCGTGAGCGGCAATTCGCGCTCGCGAACGCGGGGTCGTTCCTGTTCGGCGCCTCGATGTTCGCGTGGTTGCTGGCCGGGCCGCTGTTCCTGAACGCGATCTGGGGCTACTCCGTACTCGAGTCGGCGGCGGCACTGACCGTCGGTGCGGTGGCATCGATGGTGACCGCCGTTGCCACCGGGCGGATTACGACAGCGAGCGGCCAGCGGTGGGTGGGAGTGCTCGGTGCTCTGATGTCGACGGCCGCGCTGGCCTGGATGAGCACCGACGCCTTCGGTCCCGAACCCACGCTGTGGACGGCGTGGATTCCCGCCGGTGTGCTCGGCGGCGGCGGGATCGGCATCGTCGTCACGGTGCTCGGCACGGCGGCCGCGAATTCTGTTCCACCGCAACAGTTCGCGGCGGGCATCGGGATGAACCTCACCGCTCGTCAGGTGGGCGGGGCGCTCGGCATCGCCGTTCTGGCGGCGATCTTCTCGGCGACGGCCGACGACCCGCTCAGGGGTTTCCACCTTCTGTTCGCCGTGGGCGCGGGGATCAACGTCGCCGTCGCCGTGGTGCTCGCCTTGCCTTCACAGGCCCGTTCGATCAACTGAACCAGGAGAACGATATGTCTTCCAGCACACCACTATCCGTGAAGTTCACCCTCGAAGCCGACGACCCGCTCGTGCTGGCGCCGGAGCAGACGGCCGCGCTGCTCGCGGGGGCACCGTGGCAGCGCTTCGCGGTGCTCGGCGATTCCATCGCCGCGGGGACCGGCGATCGGAGTCCCGGTTACGCCCCGACCGGCTGGGCCGATCGGGTCGCGGCGGACCTCGCCGCGGTGAATCCCACACTGACCTACCGGAATACGGGCCGGATCGGGGCCACCAGCGGTCAAGTTATCGACCGGCAGCTGTCCGACATCCTGGATTTCGCACCGGATCTCGTGCATGTCAGCTGCGGCGGCAACGATCTGTTCACGGCGGGCGGTGATGTCGATCAGCTGCACGAGAATCTGTCGACGATTCTCACCGCGCTGGCCGCCACCGGGGCACAGCTGTCGATTTTCACCATGGCCGACGTGTGGGAAGTCGAGCGGATGGCGCCGATGCGAGGCATGCGGCCGCGGATGATCGCGCTCAACGAAGTGCTGCGGTCGCTCGCCACCGACTTCGAAGCGGTACTCACCGAGCTCTGGAACCATCCGCTGCGGTCGCGCCCCGAGTTGATGAGCGCGGATCTCATCCACTTCACCACGAGTGGGCACGCGGTGGTGGCCAGTGAGGTGGTCAGGTCGCTGGCCCCGCTCATCGACAGGTCGTAGTGGCTGCGGGGCGGTCGAAGGGGTCGCCCGGTAGAGCCCCCAACCCGCCGCTGAGTCTGTAACGACTGGTCCGCCGACGCGGCACTTACTTGTTGTCGAGCACCAATCGAGTGCCGAGTGCCACCAGTTCGGATCTGACCTCGGCGGGGCCGACGACCTCGACGTCCCCGGCCCAGCCCGCCAGTTGCCTGGCGAGCATCTTGGCGGTGTCGGCGGTGATCTGAGCTCGCACCCGGCCGTCCGGACTCGGGCCGAGCAGGGTGCAGTTGCGGCCCTGTTGGTCGGCCAGGATCGGGGCGAGACCTGGGGAGACGAGGACCGTCGCGGCGACGGCGGCGCGACGGCCCTCCATCCGCTCGACAATCTGCGCCCACTGCGCCTGAAGATCGAAATCGGCCGGCCGGTCGGCCGTTTCATCGAGAGTGACGACCTCGGCGATGCGGTCGAGCCGGAAGGTCCGCTGCCCACGATCGGTGCCCGCGATGAGGTACCAGACCGTTTCCTTCTCGACCAGGCCCCATGGATCGATCGTGCGGACGGTGCGTTCGCCCTTGCGCAGATAGTCGATGCGGACGCGGCGGCGATCGACCACCGCCCGCCGCACCGTGTCGAGTACCGCGGGAGCTTGCGGATCAGGGCGCCCCCAGCGGGCCGGATCGACGACAACGGCGTCGGCCGCGGCGGCGGCATCGGCGCGGAAGGTGTGTGGGAGGGCGCGAACCAGTTTGCGCAGAGCCGACTTCAGTTCGGGGGCGGCCTGTGCTGCCGGGCCCGCGAGCAGGAACAGCGCCCTGGTCTCCCCCGCCGTGAGTCCGGACAGGTCTGTGCGTGCGCCGCCGATCAGCGACCAACCACCCCCGCGACCCGACTGCGGGTAGACCGGGATGCCCGCGGCCGACAAGGCCTCCAGGTCACGCCGGGCCGTTGCCACCGAGACTTCGAGCTCGGCGGCGACCTCGGCGGCTGTCACCCGCCCCCGCGCCTGCATCAACAAAAGGGTGGCTACCAATCGGTCGGCTCGCATACTCGGCAATTCTGCCGAATAAAGTGCTCATTTGGTGAGCACTTTGGCTGGCAAAGTCGTTTTCACACCGAAGCGACAACCGAATGGAGCAGACATGCTGCGCGGAATGGCCACCACCACCTACTACGCCGACGACCTCACCGCCGCCAAGGACTGGTACAGCGAATTCCTCGGCATCGCACCGTATTACGAAGTTCCCGGCGGATACTACGAGTTCCGGCTCGGGCCGTTGCAGGCCGAGCCGGGAATCATCAATCGCGCCTACGCCCCGGCGGGTGCGCGCAACGCGCCGGGCGGGGGCGGAGTGGTCTTCTGGCAGGTCGACGATCTCGCGGCCACCTTCGCCCGGTTGCTCGAGCTGGGCGCCACCGAGTACGAGCCGATCACCGAGCGCGGCGAAGGCGCGGGCTTCGCGACCGCCGCGGTTCTCGATCCGTTCGGCAATGTGCTGGGGATCATGGCCAACCCGCACTATGTGGCGATGACGTCCTAGGGATTCAGGCGAACCAGCGTTCGAGGACGGTGGCGACACCGTCCTCGCTGACGTCGCCGGTCACTTCGTCGGCCAGGGCGAGTACCGCATCGGGCGAGCCGGCCATGGCCACCGAATGTGCTGCCCAGCGCAACATCTCGCGGTCGTTGAAGCCGTCACCGATAGCCAGGGTCGCTTCGGCTTCGACGCCGAGAAGATGCCGAAGTTGTTCCAGCGCCCAGCCTTTGGACACGCCTCGGCGCGAGACGGTAAGCCATGGGCCGTACTCACCGTGCACCCAGGACGCATCGGGAACGTCGAAGGTTTGCAGCAGGCGCAGCATTTCGTCGGGGCTGCCGTCGGGCCACCAGCCGTTGAGGCGCGGCGTCGGCACACTGCTCAGTTCGAGGTGGTCGACGAGCTGGAAATCGCCGATCGAGAACTCCCCCGGCCCATGCCCGGTCGCCCAGGTGCCGACGCCTACCCGTTCCGCGGCGAAGATCATCTCCGGGAACAGCGCGCGCAGAGCGTGCACCGCGGGCCCGGGATCGAATGATTGGACCGCGACCGGCTCGCCACGCGCCACATCGATGTGCACGGCGCCGTTGGAACACAACGCATGTCCCTCGGCGAGGCCGAGCTCGCTCAGCACCGGGCGCGTGGTGAGCAGGGTTCGCCCGGTGGTGACCACCACATGCGCCCCCGCCGACACCGCCGCTCGTACCGCCGCCCCCACCCGCGCGCTGATCGCGAACCCTGTCGCCAGCAGGGTCCCATCCACATCGAGCGCGATCAGTTTCGGCGCTCCCCCAAGTACAGCCACCGCCCTATTGTGCCCGCCCCCACCGACACCCACCCCCGTTTCACCACCGGCACCAGACGGGACAACCCGGCATCCGATGTGGCGATTGCCGTCGCTGGCCCGACGTGGCTGATCGGTCAGCGGCGAGAACCGCCCCGTTCCACCTGCGCTAGGCGGGACGACCCGACATCCGGTGCGGCACTTACCGTCGCGAGCTCCGACATGGCTGGTCGGTCAGCGGCGAGAACCGCCGCCGCCGCCACCACCGCCGCCACCACCGCCACCAGCGGAGCCTCCCGAAGACGCGCCACCCTTGGAGCCGCCACCAGACGATGTACCGCCAGACGATGCGCCACCGGAAGATGTGCCGCCGGAGGACGCACCACTGTCCGATCCGCCACCGGACGCACCACCACCCGAAGCACCACCACCGGACGCACCGCCGCCCGAAGCACCACCACCGGACGCGCCACCGCCCGAAGCACCACCACCGGACGCGCCACCGCCCGAGCCACCACCGTCGGATCCACCGCCCGAAGCACCGCCACCCGAAGCACCACCTGATGCGCCCCCACCAGAGGCACCGCTGTCAGATCCACCGCCGGACGCACCGCCGCCCGAGCCTCCACCGCCCGATGCACCACCGCCCGAGCCACCACTGCCGGACGCACCGCCTCCGCTGCCGCCTGTCGATGCACCGCCACCTGAAGTGCCACCGCCCGCAGCGCCGCCGGAAGTATCTGTACCGCCGGTGGTTCCACCGCCGGTCGAACCTCCCGTGGCACCGCCGTTAGTGGTACCGCCCGTCGGTGTTCCGCCCGAGGTGCCGCCGCCCGATCCACTGGGATCGGAAGGTGTGGTGCCAGTGCCAGTTCCACCGGTCGGTGCCGATCCCCCGGTTTCTACGGAGACACCACCCGTACTCGGAGCTGATGTCCCGCCGGTCGGAGTGGAGGTACCACCGGTCGGAGTGGAGGTACCTCCGGACGGTGTGGATGTGCCGTCCGTCGGCGCCGTGCCGGGCGCCGGCGCGGTACCGGCCGCCGGCAGAGTGCCGGGAACT
The DNA here is from genome assembly GCF_042720495.1 of Nocardia sp. NPDC058480. Classification (NCBI taxonomy): domain Bacteria; kingdom Bacillati; phylum Actinomycetota; class Actinomycetes; order Mycobacteriales; family Nocardiaceae; genus Nocardia; species Nocardia sp. NPDC058480. Next base: position 279,798 of record NZ_JBHXMN010000007.1, read on the forward strand.
GTTGCGCCGGGTGCGGTCGGAGTGCCCGGCACTTCCGGGGTGCCGGGGGCCGAGATCGGGCCGCCATGGGGAAGTTCGGGCGCCCCGGGGTTCGTCGGTGCGTTCTGGGGTTGGGCGGCCTGCGGGCCGAAGGGTAAGGGGTTGATGAAGCGGGCCGGGTCGCCGTAGGTGGTGCGGGCGAGGATCGGCGACTTACAGTCGTTGCGGACGTCCTGGTGGCCGGGGCCGCCGCGGTCGGCGCCGCTGCCCGCGGACACGCCGGGACGCGACTTGCCGCCGGGCGCGGTCGCCGGGGCGATGAAGTTCTCGTAGGCGCTGCGGGCCGCGGCCACGCCCGCCACCCGGATGCGGCCGGTGACCGGGTCGACATCGCTGACCAGCCCGGCGGTTCGAGCGGCGAGGAGGTCGGCGCTCATGTCGTAGAGCAGCGCGTCGACAGGGGCGCCCAGAGCGGGGAACCGGTCGAGGACCGGCATCAGGCCGGGATCAAAGGGGCTGCCGAACACCGTCATCGCCGACATGGCGAGCGCGGAAACGACTGCCGCGCTGGAGAACACCGCCACGTGCGGCACCGGGCCATCGGTCTGCTGCTCGGGCGCGAAGCTGCGAGCCGCCAAACCTGCCGCGCCCGAGGCGATCACCTGGCCGGGGTCGGCCACGGTGACGAGCGGAACGCCGAGTTCGGCGAGGGTGCGGGCGACTTCGGGTGGGCGCGAGGCACCACCGACGACGAGGATGCGTGACAGGTCGGCCAGCCGCAGGCCCGCCGCGGCCACACTCTTGCTGACCAGCGGGAAAGTGTCGCGGATGTGTTCGGCGCGCAGCGCGTCGATGTTCACCATGGAGGTGAGGGTCTGGGTCGCCCGACCCAGACCCGGTTCACCCGCGTAACGGGCCACCATCTCACCGAGCGGCTTGCCACCGAAATCGGCGGACCGCGTTGGGGTTCCGACCATCGGGTGATGCGGCCAGTCGGGACCGACGCGCAGCACGGTCAGGTCGAGGCTGGTGGCACCTAGGTCGTAGACGAGTACGAAGCCCGGCTCCAGTGGGCCGCGATCGACCTCGAGCCATTCCGCGGCGGCGACCGGTTCGGGCACCAGCAGGACCTCACCGGCGCCCGCGAGATGCAGCGCCTGGCCGAGTAACGAGACCTGCTTGTCGGTGTAGACCGCCGGATAGGTCAAGACGATTCCGGCAGGTGGTTCGGCGAGCTCGATCAGACCGGTGACCACGGCGGCGATCAGATTGGTCGCCGAGTAGAACCGCCCACCCATCACCATCGGCTCCGGTTCGCGGGTAAGGTCCGCGAAATCCGTGATCGCCGAAGCGAATTCGTTGATCGCGCCGATGCGGGGCCTGCCCGCTTCGTCGAATGTCAGTGCGGTGCGTCGTGTGCGCACCGCCGGTTTGGCTGGATCATCGGCGACTACCGCCGAAATCGCATTGACCGCACCGATACTCAAGCCCAGACCTCTGGTCATGTTTTTGCTATCCCGTCAACGCACCGTGACCACGTCCAGCACGCGAGCGCACCATGTGGCCGCGGTCGTCTTCCAAACAGCTCGCCCAGATTAACTGGCACGTCCGCGAATTGCTGCCGGATTGATACGGAATCCGCAACCATGAGCCATGGCAACACAATTCACGCAGGTGAGAAGGTTGAAGATGGAATATCCACCCCCCTGAACGCCCCACCGGCGATTCACAGACTCCGAGAGGCAGCTACCTGCGAGTAATCGGACAGAGCCCCCATTAAATACATTCTTCGAGTTTGTTATCCCGGCCATTAAGCGCACTTACCGACCGGTAACCAATTCATTTACTACCGATGCGCGTTCACTGACGGCGAATTACATTCCCTGATTTCGGAGTAGGCCCACTACTCAGTGACACGTCAACGCAGCGACCGATTCCCGCCAGCACGGCCCGGCGCCCGCCGGTTGACTGAGAGAGCGGAGAGACACCGACCGGATCTTCGAAACACCAAGGGAAAGAAGGCACTACGCATGTCCACTCGATTCGCCGACCAGGTCGTACTCATCACCGGCGCCGGCTCCGGCATCGGCAAGGCGGTCGCACTGCGGGTCGCGTCCGAAGGTGCCGCCGTGGTTCTCGGCTCCCGCGGCAAGGACCAGGGGGAGCAGGTCGCCGACCAGATCAGGGCGGCGGGCGGACGCGCGCTGTTCGTCGCGACCGATGTCACCATCGACGCCGACGCCGAACGACTCGTCCAGGCCGCGCTCACCGAATACGGCCGCCTCGACGCGGCCTTCAACAACGCGGGCGCGGTGAACGCCTTCGGGCCGATCGCCGAGATCGACGACGTGTCATGGCGCGCCGACATGGACCTGAACCTCGACGGCGTCTTCTACGGTCTGCGCCACCAGGTTCCAGCCATCATCGCCGCGGGCGGCGGTGCGATCCTGAACAACGCCTCCAACCTCGGCGTGGTCGGAATGGCACAGGTGGCGCCGTATGTGGCCGCCAAGCACGCCGTCGTCGGACTGACCAAGTCGGTGGCGCTCGAGACCGCCCCGGCGGGAGTGCGGGTCAACGCGCTGATCTCCGGCGCGGTCGACACCCCGGCGTTCCGCGCGTCGATGGGCGCGACGCCGGAGGGCGAAGCAGCCATCGTGGCACTGCACCCGCTGGGACGAATCGCACAGCCCGAGGAGATCGCCGCGCTGTGCGCGTTCCTGCTCAGCCGCGAGGCGTCCTTCGTCACCGGTGCGGCCGTCGCCACGGACGGCGGGTTCACCGCACAGTAGGAAACAAAAGGCCCGCATCGTCTCCCAGTGACGTTGCGGGCCTTCGGTTTTCAGTTCTCAGCCGCGAGCGAACAGCCGCCTCATCGAGCGCTCCCTCGGCACTGCGGCACCACCGGCGACCGCCTGCGGGCGACGGGCGCGCACGAGACGGTCGAACTCCTGCGCGTTATGCGCGGGCTCGCGCAGTTTGCCACCGTTGAAATCATCGGCGAGCTGCTGCACGGTCTCCTGCGCACACGACTTGTTGGTCCCGATGAAACCGGTCGGGCCGCGCTTGATCCAGCCGGTCACATACGCGCCGGGGAAGATCTCGCCACCGGGCGCGGTGAGCACCCGGCCCGCGTCGTTCGGGATCACCGCACGCGCGTCGTCGAACGGCAGATCCGCGGTCGGCACTCCTCGGTAGCCGACCGAGGTGAGCACGACGCCCGCCTCGAGCAGCGCGGTATCGCCGGTCGGCGTGGCGGCGACGCGACCTTCGGCGTCGGTGCCGAGCTCGTTGCGCTCCACCCGCACCCCGGTGACCGTGTCGGTGCCGACGATCTCCACCGGCGAGGACAGGTAACGGAACACGATGCGCTTGCGCGCACCGAACGGGCGATTCGCGACGCTGTGCAGCAGGCGCAGCTTCTGCTCGACCTTGTAGGGCAGATCGGGCGTGACCGCGGGCAGCTCACCCTCGATCGCGATGTCGATATCGGCGGCCAGCAGGCCGACGAACTCGGGCACCGTGAATGCCGACTCGGCCGGACCACGACGGCCCAGGATCACGACCTCCTCGATCTTGCTCTCGCGCAATGCCTTCAGCGCGTACGGCGCGATATCGGTGTCGGCGAGCAGGGCCGGATCGACGGTCAGGATGCGGGCGACGTCGAGGGCGACGTTGCCGTTGCCGACGATGACGACCCGCTTCTGGTTCAGATCGAACCGGTCGTCGGCGTGGTCGGGATGGCCGTTGTACCAGGCGACGAAGTCGGTGGCCGACACATTGCCCGCCAGACCCTCGCCCGGGATGCCGAGCTTGCGATCCGAGGACGCGCCGACGGCGTAGATCACGCCGTGGAAGTGCTCGAGCAGCTCGGCATGGCTGATGTGCTTGCCGATCTCGACGTCTAGGTAGGTACCGAAGTCGTCCTGCTTCGACATGATGTCGAACAGGTCGGCGACCTTCCTGGTGTGCTTGTGATCGGGTGCGACGCCGAGGCGGGCCAGACCGTAGGCCTGCGGCAGGCGGTCGAACATCGTGACCGCGACGCCGGGCTGGGTGAGCAGTTCGTCGGCGGCGTACATCGCCGAGGGACCAGAGCCGACGATGGCGACCCGCAGCGGGGAGCGCCGCGTGTCGATCGCGGGCGGCATCACCGGTGCGGCCAACGTCGGCCGGTCCCGCTGCACGCGGTAGAAGTCGGCGTTGATCTCGATGAAGGGCTTCTGCTCGTCGGTCAGCTTCTTCGACGAGGTGATGGCATCAACGGGGCACGCGGTGGCACAGGCACCACAGTCCACGCAGGCCGCCGGATCGACGTAGAGCATCTCCGCGGTGCGGAAATCCGGCTCATCCGGGGTGGGATGAATGCAGTTGACCGGGCATGCGTAGACGCACGAGGCGTCACTACAGCATGACTGGGTGACAACATATGGCATATTGCTATCGTCTCAGGCGGCGTTCTTGGCGGAGCGCTTGGGCTCCGAGCGGTAGCGGCTCGACGGTCCGTCGATGCCGAACATCTTCCACACCAGCTTCGAGACCGGGTTCATCACACCGATCTCCTCGGCGAGCGCGCGCACGTCGATGAAGTAGTCGGCGAAGACCCGCTTGGACTCCTTGGAGCCGTAGAACAGCTCCTTGCGCACATCGGCGGGCATGTCGAACTGCTTGAAGAACGACTTGGGCGGGGTCGCGATGGCCCGGCCGAGGATGAACATGATGGTCGGCATCGCGATCGACAGCACGGCCCGGTTGAACTTGGGCGCGTTGGGCACGTTCTTCTTCAGGAACTCGTGCGCGAAGGAGATGTGGCGAGCTTCCTCGGCCACGTGGATCGCCATCACACCACGCATGATCGGGTGGATGTCGTCGCCCGAGCGCAGGATGTCCTTCTGGATGTGGTCGATCGGCTCCTCGCCGGCGAGCACGGCCATGAAGAACAGGTTCGGCATCAGGGCGCCGACCGGGGAGACCAGGTGGCGCAGCTGGCGCACCAGCGGGTTCATGCCCGGCACGTCGGCGACGCGGTTCACCATCTCCTGGAACATCAGGGTGTGGTTGTGCTCTTCGATCATCTCGTGCGAGCAGTACCGGAATTCCGGGTCGTTGTTCTTCAGGTTGAAGATGTGCTGCATCATGCCAACGATGAGGATGGCCTCGAACTGCAGGCCGACCTTGGCGACATTGGCCTGACGGACCTTGCCGATCTCGATCTTGCGCTCCAGCGGCAGCGCCTGGTACCAGGGGTGGCGACCGATGGGGTCAGCCGAGGTCACCAGAACCCAGCGCTCCGGCTTGCAGTTCGGGTCGAAGTCAGGGGCGTCCCAGTCGATGTCCTCGAACGGGTCGAAGTGGCGATCGACCGACGCCTCGGACAGCATCAGCAACTTCTCGGCGTATGCCTGAGCCTCCGCGACTACAGGATCGACGTCAGGGGTGGTGGGCGCGGACATCGTCGTCACTGCCTCTCCGTTAGGGACGTTTACTGTTTCCAATGGTTACACCTACACGGAGTCACGTCAACTCTTCGCATTGCCGAATTTCGCGTGCTCGGCGCACCGAAAGCCCTGTTGAGGAACCTACTCGCCAGTAAAAGTGCTTCTACCTGTGACACTGCGTCGTGCACAGTCTTCGAGGGTCTGCGGCAAGACGCGGAAAATAGTTGTCCGCCGAGCGCGTCATTCCGGCCTGCGAACCGCCGGTACCGGTTAACCTGCGCCGATCCGCGTCCAACGAGGGTTTCGTACCGTCGGCGAATCCCTCGGCAACACGAACGGGGCCCCGCGACGGATGTCGCGGGGCCCCGTTCGTAGCAGGGTGGATCAGGCGTGCGGAAGGTCCGGAATCCGGGTCGCCCTGGCATAGACCGTCTCGCCCTCGGTCAGGCGGAGCGCCGCGGCGTCACCGCGGGTTACCTGGGCGGCGAACTGGTCGCCGGTCGCGGCATTGCGCAGTTCCAGGCGCACCTCGAAGCCGAGGCGCACGATCCGCTCGACCGTGGCCCTGGTGACGCCCGCCGATTCGGCGGTGCCCTCGTGTTCGGCCATCGCCATGCTGGGATCGCGACCGACGCGGATATCGTGCGGGCGGACCAGATGGCCGTTGAGCCGGGCCACCGCGCCGAGGAACGACATCACGAACTCGTTGGCGGGCCGGTCGTAGACCTCCTCGGGCGAACCGACCTGCTCGATGCGGCCCTTGTTCATCACCGCGATCCGGTCGGCCACATCCAGGGCTTCCTCCTGGTCGTGGGTGACCAGCACGGTGGTCACGTGGACCTCGTCGTGCAACCTGCGCAGCCACTGCCGCAGATCGGTGCGCACCTTGGCATCGAGCGCGCCGAACGGCTCGTCGAGCAGCAGCACCTGCGGGTCGACGGCCAGCGCACGAGCCAGTGCCATGCGCTGACGCTGACCGCCCGACAGCTGCGCCGGGTAACGGTGCTGGAAACCGTCGAGGCCGACGATGCCGAGCAGCTCGTCGACGCGCTTGTCGATCTCCTTCTTCGGCCGCTTGCGGATGGACAGGCCGAAGGCGACATTGTCACGCACAGTCATGTGCTTGAACGCGGCGTAGTGCTGGAACACGAAGCCGATGTCGCGCTTCTGCGGTGAGACGCGGGTGACGTCCTTGCCCGCGATCATGACGATGCCCGAATCGAGAGACTCGAGTCCCGCGATCGACCGCAGCAGGGTCGACTTGCCCGAACCGGACGGGCCGAGCAGGGCGGTCAATTCGCCGGATGGGATGTCGATGCTGACATCGTCGAGAGCGGCGAAGGAACCGTAGTTCTTGCGCGCGTTGGTCACGGTGATCATTCGGGGCCCCGTTTGCGTTCGAGAAGAGTCATCAGGAGAAGAACCACCAATGCCATGCCCATCAGCAGGGTGGCCGCGCTGTAGGCGCCGAAGGTGTTGTGATCGTTGATGTAGCGGCCGTGCACCAGCAGAGTCAGTGTTTGCGACTTGCCGGGCAGCGCGGTCGACACCATGATCACCGCGCCGAATTCGCCGAGTGAACGAGCCACGGTGAGCACGACGCCGTAGGTGAGGCCCCAGCGAATGGCGGGGAGAGTGATCCGCCAGAACGTCTGCCAGCGATTGGCGCCGAGAGTCGCCGCCGCCATCTCCTGGTCCTCACCGATCTCGTGCAGCACCGGCTCGACCTCGCGAACGACGAACGGCAGCGTGACGAAGATCGTCGCGATCACCATGCCGGGCAAACTGAAGATCACCTTCAAGCCGGTGTTCTCGATCGCACCGAACCAGCCGCCCGCACCCCAGAGCAGGATCAGCGCAACACCGACCACGACCGGCGACGTCGCGATCGGCAAGTCAACGAGACCCTGGACCAGATTGCGGCCGGGAAACTTGCTCCGGACCAACGCCAGCGCGGTGATGACGCCGAATATCACGTTCAGCGGCACCACGATGGCCACGATGATCATCGACAACTGGAACGCCGAGATCGCTGCGGGCGTGGTGATCGAATCGATGAACGCACCGATCCCACGCTCGAATGTGCGGTACAGAATGACGCCGAGCGGCAAGACCAACAGAATCAACAGGTAGCCCAGCGCAACGGTCCGCAGGGAAAGGCGGGTGAACACGGAGAGCCTCATTGGTCCGCCCTCTCCTTTCGGGACGCGCGCTCTGCCAGCAGCCGCAGCACGAACAGCGTGGCGAAGGAGATGACCAGCAGCGCCACCGATACCGCGGCCGCGTTCACCGGCCGGTCGACCTCGATCTGCTGCTGGATGTACTGCGAGGTCATCTGCGTCTCGCGCGGGATATTGCCGCCGATCAGCACCACCGAACCGTACTCACCGATCGCCCTGGCGAAGGCGAGCCCGCCGCCGGAGATGATCGCGGGCGTGAGCGTGGGCAGCACGATCCGGCGAAATGTCGTCCAGTTGCTCGCGCCCAGTGAGAGCGCGGCCTGTTCCACTTCCTTGTCGACCTCGATGAGCACGGGTTGCACCGAGCGCACCACGAAAGGCAGCGTGACGAAGGCCAGCGCCACGACCAGACCTGGCTGGGTGGCGTTGAGCTGAATGTCGACCGGGCTGTTGGGGCCGTACAGCGCCAGCAGCACGATCGAGGCGACGATCGTCGGCAGCGCGAACGGGAGGTCGATCAGCGCGTTGACGATGCCCTTGCCAGGAAACTCGTCACGCACCAGCACCCAGGCGATCAGGGTGCCCATCACGATGTTGATCACGGCCACGATCACCGAGACGCCGATCGTCACCTTCAGCGAGTCGAGCGCCGAGGGCGCGGTGACCGCGTCCCAGAAGCCCGACCAGCCTTCTTCGAAGGAGCTGACGGTGAGCGCTGCCAGCGGCAGCAGCACGATCACGCTGAGCCACATCACGGCGACACCGATGCCGAACGGGCCCACCGAGCCGGTAACGCGCAGCCACGACCAGCGAGGTCGGCGCGGGGCTGGCGGCTTTTTGTCCAGTTTCACGGCGCCGCCGGGATCGGGGGTTTCCCCGGTCCCGGCGGGCCCACTGCTGTCAGTCACAGTTGTCCAGTATCGCGTGTGAGCCGGGTCACCGACTACTTGGTGGCCTGGTCGTAGATGACGGCGACCTTGCCGGTGCCCTGCGCGAACAGATCCCTGTCGACGGCCTTCCAGCCACCGAGGTCGTCGATCGTCCACAGCTTGGCCGGGGTCGGGAAGTCCTCGGCGAACTCGGCGGCGACCTTCGGGTCAACCGGACGGAAGCCTGCCTGCGCCCACGCCTTCTGACCTTCGGCGGTGAAGAGGAAGTCGCGGAACGCGGTGGCCTTGGCCAGGTTCTTGGCGTTCTTCAGCACCGCGACCGGGTTCTCGATCTTGAAGGTGGTCGGCGGGTTGATGTGCTCGATCGGGTCGCCGTTGCGCTCGGAGAAGATGGCCTCGTTCTCGTAGCTCAGCAGCACGTCACCGGTGCCCTGCAGGAAGGTTTCGGTGGCTTCGCGACCAGACTTGGGCTGCACCCGCACGTGTTCGGGGGAGATCAGCTGCGACAGGTAGTCGAGACCTGCTTGCGGGTTCTTGCCGCCGTCGCTCTTGGCGGCGTATGGGGCGAGCAGGTTCCACTTGGCCGAGCCGGAGCTGAACGGGTTCGGGGTGACAACCTCGATTCCCGGCTTCAGCAGGTCGTCCCAGTCGTTGATGCCCTTGGGGTTGCCCTCGCGCACCACCAGGGTGACGACCGAGCCGAAGGGGATGCCCTTGGTGGCGTCGGCGTTCCAGCTCTCCTCGACCAGGCCCGCGTCGACGAGGCGGGTGATATCGGGCTCGACGGAGAAGTTCACGACATCGGCCTCGGCGCCGTCCTTGACCTTGCGCGACTGGTCGCCCGAGGCGCCGTACGACGGCCGGACCGCGACATCCTTGCCTGCCTCGGTCTCGTTGAACGCGGACGTGACCAGGTCGAATCCCGGCTTGGGCACGGCATAGGCATAGAGGTTGATGGTGCCCCCACTGCCGTCGGCCACGATGTCGCTGCCGTCGGTCGAGTCACTGGCCCCACCGCCGCAAGCGGTCAGCGCGAGCGCGGCGACAGCAGTGAGAGCGACGGCGGCGGCGCGACGGCGCGAGCCGATCCAGGTATTGCGAGACATCGGGGTGAACCTTTCGGGAAGGACCTGCGGCGCAACATCTTTCGTGGCGGCAGGATTACGCTCATCGATCGGTAGACCTGCCGTGTGCGGAATGCACGACAGTTGGCGCGACTCGGGCCGGTGGCCTCGACAGTGACGGACTTCGACTGCGAAAGGGAAAGCGCGCGCCAGTCTACTGGGCAGAAACGCGCAGACGAGTCCGGTGGCCGATCATCGACAGAGAATGTCAGCGACGGCGAGGTTGCCGACAGCGATCAACGCCAACTCATGGCGGATCTGCGGGGCGACACTCGACGACACAGGCAGACTGTAGCAGGTTGCGACATGATGGTCGCAATCGACGAGAGTTCATCAACCAGGGGGAATTTCATTCTATGACCATGGCTCCAGACCGGGTTCGCACGCGTTTTCCGGAGATCAGCACGCGCGCTTGGGAACACCCGGCCGACCGCACCGCGCTCGTGGCACTGCGCTCACTGAGCGGCTTCGACACGGTGCTGCGGGCGCTGTCGGGATTGCTGCGCGAGCGTCAGCACCGGTTGATGTATCTGGCGACGGCCGTGCGGGTCGACGATCGGCAGTTCCGCACGTTGCACCAGTTGCGCGCGGACTGCGTCGGCGTGCTCGACGCGCAATCCACGCCGGAGATGTTCGTGCTGCAGGACCCGTCGGTGAACGCGTTCACCATCGGGATGGACAAGCCGTTCATCGTGCTCACCACCGGGCTGCTCGAACTGATGGACACCGAGGAGTTGCGGTTCGTCGTAGGCCACGAACTCGGCCACGCGCTGTCGGGGCACGCGGTGTATCGCACGATGCTCATGCACCTGATGCGCCTGTCGGCCTCGGTCGGCTGGATGCCGGTGGGCGGCTGGGCGTTGCGCGCGATCGTGGCGGCTCTGATGGAGTGGAGCCGCAAGTCGGAGCTGTCCGGCGACCGGGCGGGGCTGCTGTGCTGCCAGGACGTGGACGCCTCGGTGCGCGTGCACATGAAGACCGCGGGTGGCGCGTGGCTGCACGAGATGAACCACGGCGCGTTCCTCGACCAGGCCGACGACTACCTGCGCTCGGGTGACCTGCGCGACGGCGTGCTCAAGCTGCTCAACCTGGAATTGCAGTCGCACCCGTTCTCGGTGCTGCGCGCGGCCGAGCTGCGTCGCTGGATCCAGTCCGGCGACTACGACCGGGTGCTCGGCGGCACCTACCCGCGCCGTGAGCACGACCGCAACGCGCGCATCAGCGAGGAGGTCAAGGAGGCGGCCCGGCACTATCGCGAGTCGTTCGATCAGTCCGAGGACATGCTGGTTCGCACGGTGCGCGACCTGGGACGCGATGTGGGCTCAGCGGTGAACACGGTCGGTCAGGAAGTCGGCCGCACAGTATCGGACCTGGGCAAACGCTTCGACGACTGGCGTAAGAACTAGCCGCGGCGCCGGCGCGGGCTTGTGCTCGCGCCGGTTACCGCGTGAAGAACCAGGCGATGACGACGAGAACGAGCAGGGCGAGGAGAGCGAGCTGAACGCGAGAACGTGGCATCAGCGGGCACCGCTGCCGACGGTCGGGCGTTCGGCGAGGGTGACCGGCATCGGCGGTTCGGTGCGATCGTCGCGGCGCAGGACGCGGAAGGCCATGCGCAAGCCGCGGTCGAGTAGGAAAGCGATGGCGAAGCTGATCGGGACCATGCCGACCAGCACCACGAGAAACTGCGGAATGAAGGGCAGCCCGGCTACCCAGAGTTCGAAGCCGTCCCACCAACCTGCGATGCGTTGCACGCCGACCAGCCTAGTCGGTCACCGTGAACGCCCTCGCCGTCCACTCGGCGCAAGCGAATTCCCGGGCCGCGACCAGCGGATCAACCGATATCGCTGCCCACAGCGGTGGACGCGCGCCCGCACCGCCGTGATGATGGGGTATGGAGTCTCCCAGCGTGGACAGCCTGCCGATTCTGAGCCCGGTCTCCTCCAGCGGCCGTCGCGGTGCGTTTCCACCCATCGACGACTACGCCTTCCTGTCCGACTGTGAATCCAGCTGCCTCATCGCCAGCAGCGGCTCGGTGGAATGGATGTGCGTGCCACGCCCCGACTCCCCCAGCGTTTTCGGCGCGGTCCTCGACCGTAGCGCCGGACATTTCCGCATCGGCCCCTACGGCAAGAACGTGCCGGCGGCGCGACGGTATCTGCCGGGCGGGATGATCCTGGAAACGACCTGGCAGACCGAAACCGGCTGGCTGATCGTGCGCGATGCGCTGGTACTCGGCCCGTGGCACAACAACATCGCCCGGTCGAAAACCCACCGGCGCACCCCGATGGACTGGGATGCCGAACACATGCTGCTGCGCACGGTCAAGTGCGTGAGCGGCACTGTGGAGCTGGAAATGAGCTGTCAGCCCTCGTTCGACTACCACCGGGGCGGGGCCAAATGGGAGTACACCGGCAAGGTCTACGAGCAGGCGACCGCGCGGGCGACGAGCGATCCAGCTGTCGGGCCGTCGCTGATACTCACCACCGACCTGCGTCTCGGTTTGGAGGGCAGAGAGGCACGGGCACGCACCAGAATGTCCGAGGGTGACCAGGTGTTCGTCGCGCTGACCTGGTCGGAACTGCCCGCGCCCGCCACCTTCGACGACGCGGCACAGAAGATGTGGGCGACCGCCGAATGCTGGCGACGCTGGATCAACCAGGGCGACTTCCCCGATCATCCGTGGCGCAGCTACTTGCAGCGCAGCGCGCTCACGCTGAAGGGACTCACCTACGCGCCGACCGGTGCACTGCTCGCTTCCTCGACCACCTCACTTCCGGAAACGCCTGGTGGACAACGTAACTGGGACTACCGCTATACCTGGGTGCGGGACGCGAGTTTCGCATTGTGGGGCCTTTACACCCTCGGACTCGACCGCGAGGCCAACGACTTCTTCGCCTTCCTCGATGACGTCACCACCGGCGACAATGGAGAAGCGGTCCCCCTGCAGGTGCTCTACGGGATCGGCGGCGAACGTCGCATCACCGAATACGAGCTGCCCAATCTTTCCGGCTACGACGGCGCGCGCCCGGTCCGCGTCGGCAATGCCGCCTACGACCAGGACCAGCACGACATCTGGGGCACCATGCTCGACGCGGTGTACCTGCACGTGAAATCGCGCGGGCAGATACCGGAATCGCTGTGGCCGCTGCTCGAACGCACCGTGCACGCGGCGATCGCGAACTGGCGCAAACCCGATCGCGGGATCTGGGAGGTGCGCGGTGAACCGCAGGACTTCACCTCGTCGAAGGTGATGTGCTGGGTGGCGCTGGATCGCGGTGCCCGGCTGGCGCAATTGCACGGCCAGCACGAGCGTGCGGCCGAGTGGTTCGAGATCGCCGAGGAGATCCGGGCCGACGTCCTCGAATTCGGTGTCAGCAAGGAGGGCATCCTCACGCAGACCTACGGTGGCGACACTCTCGATGCCTCGCTGCTGCTGGCGGTACTGACCCGTTTCCTGCCGCCCGACGATCGGCGTATCCGCGCGACCGTGCTCGCCATCGCCGACCATCTCACCGTCAACGGGCTCGTGCTGCGCTACCGCACCGACACCACCGACGACGGACTGGAGGGCGAGGAGGGCACGTTCACGATCTGCTCGTTCTGGCTGGTCTCGGCGCTGGTGGAGATCGGCGAACTCGAACGGGCCACCAATCTGTGCGAGCGGCTACTCGGACTGGCCAGCCCGCTGCGCCTTTACGCCGAGGAGATCGACTCGCGCACCGGCCGTCACCTCGGCAACTTTCCGCAGGCGTTCACCCACCTGGCACTGATCAACGCCGTGACCCACGTGATCCGGGCCGAGGACCAGCGCAACGCCGGTCAGTTCCAGCCCGCGCACGCACCGTCGCACCGACCGTGAAGGTCCGATGGCCGCTCAGTAGGTGAGACGCTCGGCGCGGGCTCGCAGCCCGGCCACTGTGCGCAGGCCCGCATCGATCTCGGTGATGCGCAGTTCGCGGTGGTCGCCGTAGCGCAGGCCGGTTTCCTCGGCGGCGCGCAGTGCCTCGTCGGCGGTGCGGCCCACTTCGGCGGCGATCTCGGTGTAGTGGTCGCGCAGCACTCGTTGCAACGAGCGCAGGCGGTTCCGCGATTCCTTGCCCACTTGGAAGATCACGTCATCGGCCAGCCGGGCGACGGCCACCTTGGCCTCGGCCTGCCTGCGCTGCTTGCGGTTCTTACGGTCGTCCCAGAGCGCGTTCACGCCGAGCAGCACACCCGCGCCCGCGGAGTACCAGTTGACCAGTGACATGCCGAGCAGGCTGGTGGCGAGACCGACCATCAGGATGCCACCGTAGGAACCGCGCAGCGCGGTGAGCAGCTGTTGTCCCACACCTGCTTTGGCGCTTTCGAGAGGTTCCAGCGGCTGTACCGGTTCCAGTACTTCGCCGGGGTTGGTCAGTCGCAGTTCGGGCAGTGGCGGGGTTCGGTTGTCCGGCGGGAACTTCGAAGCCACCTGCTCGGTGAGCTCGACGGCACGGTAGTGCGCCATCACGAAGTTCTCCTCGACCGCCTCACAGATCCGCGCATCGAGTTCGGAGGCGAAATCGGCCCACTTGCGGGCGGGATCGGTGCGGGTGATCTCGGCCTCGGCCTCGCGGACCAGCGTGCGCAAGCGGTGCCGCAGATCGTGCTCGATATCGGCGCTGAGCTCGGAACTGCCGTCGACGAGGGTGACCTGCCAGGTGGCGGTGCGCTGGCGCAACTGGTCGGCGGTGGTGCGCGCGGCGGCCAGACGCTGGGTGATCTCGGCGCGCCTGCGCGGGTCGCGCAGCGTATCCGACTCGGCCCGCAGGGTGACGGTGAGCTGGTCGGTGATCAGCGCGATATCGCGCACCGCGGCCGCCACTGCCACCGAATCAGCCTGGGCGACAACATATTCACTCAGATGATCGATGAGCTGGGGCACCCCCGACTCGGCATCACGCTGCTGGTCGCCGCGCTCGGTGGCCTCCCGGTGCAGCAGACCCGAGACGGGCGCCACCGCGAAGTTCAGCCCGGCACCGTCGAGCAGCGTGCGATTGCGCCGCTGGGTCAGCGACCAGTGCGGGTTGCGGTCGATCTTGGTGAGCACGCAGACCACCGCCGGGCACACCTGCTCGACCCGGCGCAGGTAGTCCAGCTGGGCCTCGGTGAGTTCGGCGGCGGAATCCGCGGCGTAGAGGACCACGTCGGCGGCGGCGATCATCGACCAGGCGGCCGCCTCGTGGGCGGTCGAACCCGGCGCGTCCATCACGACGAGACCGTCGGCCAGCAGCGCGCTCGGCTCGGCGAACTCGGCGCGCAGCACGCCGAGGGCGGTCAGGGCGGGCAGCGGGTTCAGCGGATCGACGGGTACCCGTTCGACCCGGCCGCCCGGCGCCGATTTCACCAGCGTCGCCTTCGGCGCCTGGCCGTATTCGACGATCACCGGAACGCTCGGCTTGCCCTCGGTGGCGCTGACCGGGGACCCGACCATGCTGTTGACCAGCGTGCTCATCCCCGCCTGCGGCTCACCGACGACAACGATCCGGACCCGCGGATCGCTGAGCCTGGCCCGCACCATCCCGAGGCGCGCGTCGAGGTCGTTGCGGCCGCCCGAGCGGACCAGTTCCCGCAGTTCGTCGACCAGCGCGACAACGGGAGCCATCACATCCGGATGCTTCACCGTCGCGGTCTGCAGTCCGGCTGCGGCAGACAACTGTTCCTCACTCTCGTCGCATCGAACACGGCCGAAATCGTCGTGTTTCAGACCACGAAGTCATACCCATGGTGCTCGATGGGAAACGCGGAAGCGAGCAAATCGCCACCACCCATGCCCGTATCGAACAATCCGGCCGAAACGCCATGGTAACCGCCGTCGTGCTGGTCGAACTCGGCGGCGATCGGCTTGGTCTCGATGACCGGGGGTTTTACCGGCGCGACGGTGGGCTGCACGGTGACCACCGGCGGTGGGGTGACCACGGTCGGCGGATCGATGTCGACGGTCGGCTGCTTGGTCGGCTGATCGATGGTCGGTTGCTTCGTCGGAGCGGTCGGCTGCTGGGTTGTCACCGGCGCGGTCGTGTGGGGAGCGGTCTGACTCGGCACGTCGACGGTCGGGGTGCTCCCGCCGGTGGAGGGTGTCGTCACGCCGCCGGTGGAGGGTGTCGTCACGCCGCCGGTAGTGCCCGGCTTGGTGGTGATGTCGTCGTCAGGGACGGTCGGCTTGGCCGGCCCGGTCGGCGACACCGTGATCGGCACCTTGGTGTCATCGGGCGCGGTCGGGACCGTGGCCGAGGGGACGGGCAGCTTCACGGTCGTCGGGGTGTCGATATCGACCGTCGGGACCTTGGACGGAACGGTCACCGGCACCGTCGTCGGGGTGCTGCCGCCACCGGAAACATCGGGCAGCACAACGGGTTTCGTAGGCGTGGGCGGGGTGAACAGGGCGGGCACCGAGGCCGCGGGCGCGGTGAGCGGCGAAACGGCATGCTGGCCGAACACATTCGCGATCGGAGTGGAGGCGACGTCGGGCTGGATGGTGGTCTGCAACGGCGTGCTGACCACAGGGTTGACAGCGACCGGCGCGGGCGCGGCGGGCGCGATCGGCGCAGGCACGGGGGCGATCGGGGCCGGGGCTGGCGCGGGAGCCGGGGCGAACGGCGTCGCGGCGACGGGCGCGGGGGCAGGTGCCGCGATGGCGGGGGCAGGCGCTGCGATCGCCGGGGCGGGCGCCGCGGTGCCGGGCAGACCGACGCCCGAGGACGACGATCCGGGCAGGCCGGGAGCACCCGACGACGAGTTGCCGAGACCGGAACCGCCGGACGGCGAGGTGCCGAGGCCGGGCCCGGTCGGCGAGGTGGCCGCCGGGTCGCCGGGAACCTTCAGCCCGTCACCGAGCCACTGGCCGTAGTCGTCGAGCTGATCGCCGACCTGGCCGACCTGCACGTCGACCTTCATCTGCGAGGTGGCCCATACCCCGTCGAGCCCGACGTGGACGTCGACCTGCCAGTCGGTGGTCACCATCGCGCCGACACCGTCGAACATGCCGCCGACACCGTCGAACGCACCGTCGAGATCGCCGATTCCGTTGAACATGCCGTCGGGGGCGTTGGGGCCGGCCAGATCGCCACTGGGCATACCGACGCTGTCATAGCCGGGGATGCCGAAACCCTGTCCGGGCAAGCCGTCGTAGCCCGGAATGCCGATACCACCGCCTGGCAGACCGTCGAAACCGGGCAGGCCGTTGCCAGTGCCAGGGAGGTCGAAGCCGGGGAGGTTGCCCTGGCCGGGCAGACCCTCGAAACCGGGGAGGTCGAAGCCGGGGTCCGGGGAGGTGCCGGGTAGCGGGAAGGCGTTGTCGCCGTAGCCGGGTCCGGCCGGTGCGTGCCCGTAGGCCGGAATGCCGATACCGCTCGACGGCTCGTCGCTGCCGGGGATCCGGAATTCGCGATCATCATCGGAACCGGGAATCTCTGGGCGCCAGCCGGATTCGTCCGGCGCCGCGACCATCGAGGCGTCGGCCTTCGGCGGCGCGAAGAACGGCGTGTGCGGCACGACGGGGGCAGGCGTCGGCTCGACGGCCAAGTCGGGGAAGGTCACGATGGGGCTGGGTGCGTCCGGGCTCGGATCGGTGGGCACGGTCTGCTGAGACCAGCCCGCGTACCGGCTGTCGGCATTGCTGGTGCCCGGCTCGCGCGTGGTCCCGTTGGCCGCGACCAACGCGCCACCGGTGACGTAGGCGCCAGCCCTGGCCACCCTGGCCACGCCGTTGGCGATCCGGTAGGCCGTGTCCGACCCCTCCGACCCCTCTGCGCGCGCGGCACCGTCATCGAAAGGCAGATCACGCGTCATCAAAGCTCCAACATCGCATCGCTGTGGTTCCCCACCACAAACAGCGGCGAAGTGAGGCCCATCCAACACTATTTCCCGGACATCGGCCTGTCATTTCGTCCAGGCCGGTTGGTACTCACCTTATGGCGAGCAACATCTTTCGGCGAGCCCGGGGAATCAGGGGCGCCGACGATCCCAAGAGAACTCTAACGATTGCTCAACGACGCCTGAAGTTCGGCGCCATAACGTCGGTGCTCGCCGGCCGAGGAGGTCGGTGAAACGCATAGTCAGGAGCCCGATCATGACCGCACTCGCCACCCGCAATCGCGTCAAGGCCGCCGCACTACTCGGCGGCGCCGCCGTGATCACCGCCACTGTCACCGGCGTCGCCTCCGCCGATCCGGGCGACCGTCCCGACGACGGCCGGGCAACCACGATCATCTGCACCGCGCCGGGCGGCGCCGACGTTCCCGGACCGCCCCCGCTGTCCGACGGGCCTCGTGTGCACTTCGAGCACACCGTTCCCGGCCGGCCCGGCCATGAGTCCGGTCAGATCCGCATCGAACGCGCGGCGCCGGCACCGGGACACCCCGCACCGCCGATGGACGGTCCGGTGGAATGTCAGCAGATCCACCCCGGCGGTGCGCGAACCAGCGTCCCCGCGCCCGGTGGCTTCACCGATGCCGTCCCGGCGCCGGCAACCGGTTCTGCCGACACCCAGCCCGCACGACCGTTCTGACCAGCGCTAACAAGGGAAAACACTAGGGTGAGTGCATGACGGGACAGCAGATCTTGGTCGTCGACGACGAGGTCCGCGTGCTCGCGTCGCTGCGGCGCGGCCTCGAGCTCTCCGGCTTCGAGGTGATCACCGCGCCCGACGGCGCCCGTGCACTCTCCCTAGTGGGTTCCGCCGCGCCCGACGCCATGGTGCTCGATGTGAACATGCCCGAACTCGACGGTGTCGGCGTCGTCACCGCACTGCGCGCGATGGGCAACGACATCCCCATCTGCGTGCTCAGCGCGCGCAGTGCGGTCACCGACCGGATCGCCGCGCTCGAGCGTGGCGCCGACGACTATCTGACCAAACCGTTCGATCTGGGCGAGTTGGTCGCGCGGCTGCGCGCGCTGTTGCGGCGCAGGCCGGCAACCGTCACCGCCTCGACCGACACGATCCAGGTCGGCGAGGTGGTGATCGATCTGACCGGGCATCGGGTGCACGCGGGTTCGGCGCCGGTCGACCTCACCAAACGGGAGTTCGAACTGCTGGCGATGCTGGCCCGCAATACCGGGATCGTGCTCGGGCGCGAGCAGATCCTGTCGACCGTCTGGGGTTACGACTTCAACACCGACACCAATGTGGTCGATGTGTTCGTCTCGTATCTGCGACGCAAATTGGAGGCCGACGGTGTCGGGCGGGTGGTGCACACCGTGCGCGGGGTCGGGTTCGTGCTGCGGGATCAGCCGTGAAGGCTTCCTGGTCGCTGCGGGTCCGGGTGGCGCTGGTATCGGCCGTGGTCGCCGCGATCGTGGCGGTCACCCTCGGCCTGACCTACGGCGCGCTGCTGAAGGTGGCGGGTACCAGCCAGCTCGATCAGACCGTGTCCAGCATGCGGGTGCAGGTCGCGCAGCGGTTCGACGGTGATCGCCCGAGTCCACCGTCCGAGCTCGGGGCTCCTGCCGTACCCGGGCCTGCGGTCCTCGCACCGACCATCCCTCGTGAACACACGATCGTGGTCCCTGGCACAGCTGCGAACGAATCGCTGGCGCTGGTGCAGGGCGCGCCGGGTCTGGTGGTCCGGCTCGATCCCGATCGCGAACTCGTCGACGCCGCCATCACCCGCAGCCAGCTGATCGGACTCGGCATCGGGGTGGCCGGGGTGATCGCCGCCGCCGTATTGGGTTGGGTACTGGCCGGATTCGCCGCCAGACCACTGCGCAGGCTGGCCACCGCCACCCACGAAATCGACACACTCGACGAGTTGCCACCGCTGTCGGGACGTGGCGCCAAGGAAGCCGAGGAACTCTCCGACGCGATCAACCGAATGCTCGCGCGCCTCGAGACCGCGCACGGCGAGACACGGCAGGCGCTGGCCAGTGCCCGCGACTTCGCCGCCGTCTGCGCCCACGAACTACGCACCCCGCTCACCGCGATGCGCACCGACCTGCAGGTGCTCGCGGGCACCGAACTGCCCGCCGACCAGCGCGGCGCCGTCCTGGCCGACGTGCTGGCCGCCGAGGGCCAGATCGAGCGCACCCTCACCGATCTGGAACGCCTCGCCGTCGGCGAGCTCACCGATCACGGTGCGTTCGAACCGTTCGAACTGTGCGAAATCCTCGACCGCTCGGTACAGAACGCGCGCCGCGCGAATCCCGGCGTCGACATCACGCTCACCGCGTGCGATCCGGTCCCGGTACACGGGTTGCCCGGCGGGATCATGCTGATCGTGACCAATGCCGTAGCCAACGCGGTCCTGCACGGGCACGCCACCGAGGTCACCGTCGCCGCGCGGGCCACCGGCAACGGCGCGTCGATCACCATCGACGACAACGGCGCAGGCATTCCGGAATACCTGTCCCCCACCGCTTTCGACCGCTTCGCCAAACGACCGGGCTCCCCCGGCTCCGGCCTCGGCCTCGCACTGGTTCGCCAGCAGGCCGAATTGCATTCCGGCACAGCCGAACTCGACCGGAGCCCGCTGGGCGGTGTCCGCCTGCGGGTGGAAATAGCTCAGGCGCCGGTGAGCACCGGCGCCTGAGTTGTCGTGCTGGGGGCTTGCCTACTTCTTGGGCTTGTCCGAATCCGAGGACAGTGCTGCCACGAAGGCTTCCTGGGGGACCTCCACGCGACCGATGGTCTTCATGCGCTTCTTGCCCTCCTTCTGCTTTTCGAGCAGCTTGCGCTTACGGCTGATATCGCCGCCGTAGCACTTGGCGAGCACGTCCTTGCGGATCGCCCGGATGTTCTCGCGGGCAATGATCTTCGCGCCGATCGCGGCCTGGATCGGCACCTCGAACTGCTGACGCGGGATCAGTTCGCGCAGCTTGGTCGTCATCTTGTGGCCGTAGGCCTGCGCGGCGTCGCGGTGCACGATCGCGCTGAACGCGTCGACGGCCTCGCCCTGGAGCAGGATGTCGACCTTCACCAGATCGGCTTCCTGCTCGCCCGCCTCTTCGTAATCGAGGCTGGCGTAACCGCGGGTACGTGACTTCAGCAGGTCGAAGAAGTCGAAGATGATCTCGGCCATCGGCATCGTGTAGCGCAGCTCGACGCGGGTCTCGGACAGGTAGTCCATGCCGCCCAGCTCGCCGCGGCGCTGCTGACACAGCTCCATGATCGAGCCGATGAACTCACTCGGCGAGATGACGGTGCACTTCACGATGGGTTCGTACACGTGCCGCGACTTGCCCTCGGGCCAGTACGACGGGTTGGTGACGACGTGTTCGGTGCCGTCTTCCATCTCGACCCGGTACACCACGTTGGGCGCGGTCGAGATGAGCTCCAGATCGAACTCGCGCTGCAACCGTTCGCGGGTGATCTCCATGTGCAGCAGACCGAGGAAGCCACAGCGGAAACCGAAGCCCAGCGCCACCGAGGTTTCCGGCTCGTAGGTGAGCGCGGCATCGTTGAGCTGCAGCTTGTCCAGTGCGTCGCGCAGATCCGGGTAGTCGGAGCCGTCGACCGGGTACAGACCCGAGTACACCATCGGGCGCGGCTCGCGGTAGCCGGTGAGCGGCTCGGCAGCGCCGTTGCGGGCGCTGGTGACGGTATCGCCGACCTTCGACTGGCGCACGTCCTTCACGCCGGTGATCAGGTAACCGACCTCGCCGACGCCGAGCCCCTGAGTGGCCTTGGGTTCGGGCGAGACGATGCCGACCTCGAGCAACTCGTGGGTCGCACCGGTCGACATCATCTTGATCTTCTCGCGCGGCGAGATCTTGCCGTCGACCACGCGGATGTAGGTGACGACGCCGCGGTAGGTGTCGTAGACCGAGTCGAAGATCATCGCGCGAGCGGGTGCGTCGGCGTCGCCTACGGGAGAGGGAACGGCCTCGATCACCTTGTCCAGCAGTTCTCGCACGCCGACACCGGTCTTACCCGAGACCCGCAGCACGTCGTCCGGCTCGCAGCCGACGATGTGGGCGATCTCGGCCGCGTACCGATCGGGATCGGCGGCGGGCAGGTCGATCTTGTTCAGCACGGGAATGATCGTCAGATCCTTCTCGAGCGCCAGATACAGGTTCGCGAGGGTCTGTGCCTCGATGCCCTGCGCGGCATCGACCAGCAGAATCGCACCCTCACAGGCCTCGAGCGCGCGGGAGACCTCGTAGGTGAAGTCGACGTGGCCCGGAGTATCGATCATGTGCAACACGTACTCGGTGCCGTCGACCGGCCACGGCAACCGCACGTTCTGCGCCTTGATCGTGATGCCGCGCTCGCGCTCGATGTCCATCCTGTCCAGGTACTGGGCGCGCATGGCCCGCTCCTCGACCACACCGGTCAGCTGCAACATCCGATCGGCCAGGGTCGACTTGCCATGGTCGATGTGGGCGATGATGCAGAAGTTCCGGATCCGGGACGGATCGGTGAACGTCGTATCGGCAAAACTGGAAGCCACTCCACTCCTCGCGGGGTATAGGCGAACTGCGCCCATCGTCCCATGCACCCAGCTAGACCCCTGCCACCGGTGCACCGGACCGTGAGTCGACGACACATTTCGCCCAGCTAGACCCCTGCCACCGGTGCACCGGACCGTGAGTCGACGACACATTTCGCCCAGCTAGACCCCTGCCACCGGTGCACCGGACCGTGCGTCGACCCCTCATTTCGCGCGGCGACGGCCCTGTCACCGGTGCACCGAAGTGCGAGTCGGCGTTATATTTCAGAGATGGCCAGCAGTTGGAACAGTCTCGGCAAGCAGCTCGGCGTCATCGCCAAGGAGCAGGGGCCCAAAATCGTGCGCAAGCAGGGGCCGCGACTGCTCGAGAAGCTGGTGGACGCACTGGCGACCAAGTCCGGACCCGCCGTCGCGGTGCGTCCGACAGCCTCGACACCCGTGCCGACGGCGCATCGCGCCCGCCAGATCGTCTATTGCCCGCAGCTCGACGGGCGCGCCGACCCCGGCGAGATCGTCTGGACCTGGGTGCCGTTCGAAGAAGACCCGACCAATGGCAAGGACCGCCCGGTCCTGGTGGTCGGGCGCGACCGCAAGACCCTGCTCGGGCTGATGCTGTCGTCCAAGGCCGACCGCGCCCACGACCGCAACTGGGTCGGGATCGGCGCCGGGCCGTGGGATCACGACGGCAGGCCGAGCTGGGTGCGGCTGGACCGGGTACTCGACGTGCCGGAGGACGGCATCCGGCGCGAGGGCGCCATCGTCGAGCGCAAGACCTTCGACCTGGTCGCGCACCGGTTGGTCGCCGAATACAGCTGGAGCTGAATGACAATCGAACCCCGACCCGGGTACACCGGATCGGGGTTCGATGGTTCGTAGCTAGGAGTGCACGTCCTTGGACCGGCCGAAGATCAGGCCGTAGAGCAGCGCCCCCAGCGCCCCGCCGATCAGCGGGAACACGATGAACGCCCACACCTGCGCCATCGCACCGTCCTGGTACGGCGCGACGCCCAGGCTGCGCGCCGGGTTCACCGAGGTGTTGTCGATCGGCAGCGACACCAGGTAGACCACCGTGAGAGTGACGCCGATCGAGAGCCCGGCCAGCGGCACGTCGGAGATCTGATCGGTCGAGGCGAGCACCACGAACACCAGCAGCGCGGTGAGCATCACCTCGATGATGATGGTGGCCGCCAAGCCGTATCCGTTCTGCACGACGACCTCACCGAGGGGCCCCGTCACCGCCGACGGGCTGTGCGCACCCCAGCCGTTGGCACCGAGACCGTCGACCGGGCGGTCGTAGGCGGGCAGATTGTTGGCCAGCGCGAACAGCACCAGTCCGGCGAGGAACGCGCCGACCAGCTGGGCGATCACATAGCCGACCGCGCCGATCGCACTGATCCGCCCGAGCAACATGTGCCCGAGCGTGACAGCCGGATTGACATGGCAGCCCGAGATCGGCCCGATCGCGTAGACCAGAAACATCAGCGAGAGCCCGAAGGCGAAGGCGACGCCGAGCGCGCCGACCCGATCGCCCGCCAGCACCATCGTGCCGACGCCACAGATCACGAGGATGAAAGTGCCGAGACCCTCGGCCGCCCACTTCTTCGGCTCGGGGATTACTTCGATTTCGACGAGTTCCTGTGCAGTGGGAGACATCGGCTGCCACCTCTCCGGGAGGAATCATCCCCGCGGCGAGCGGGGTCCGCACGAGCCTCTCGGACATTACGCGAGGCGGGTGACCTCCACAACGACCTCCAGGTCTGTCGAGCCGCCGCCGGAGAACACACCTTTCAACGGCGGCACATCGGCGTAGTCACGTCCGACACCGACCGACACGTGCTGTTCGTTCACGGCGAGATTGTTGGTCGGGTCATACCCCCACCACTGTCCGGTCCATGCCTCGATCCACGCGTGCGACTGGCCCGCCACCGTCTCGCCGATCGCCGCGCCCGGCTTCGGGTGCAGGTAACCGGACACGTAGCGACTGGGAATACCCATGCTGCGCAACAACACCAGCGTCAGGTGGGCGTAGTCCTGGCACACGCCACGGCGCTCGGCGAAGGCCTGCAACGCCGAGGTGTGCACCGAGGTCGTGCCCGCGATGTAGTCCATTTCCTTGTGCACCCACTCGGCAGCGCGCACCACCGCCTTGGCCGGCTCCTCACCGCGCGAGAGCTGGCGCGCCACGGTCGCGAGTTTGCGATCGCGCGGCACATAGGCGGTGGGGCTGAGCATTTCGTCGAACCGGTCGACGACACGCCCGCCCTGCAGTTCGTCCCAACTCAGTTCCTCGGCGGGTTCGGCGAACGGTTCGGTCTCGACCACCGAGGACCCGGTCACCTCGAGTTCGGTGTGCGGTGCGTGCAGGTCGAAGGCCGTGACCGCGGTGCCCCAATAGTCGGTGTAGCGATAAGCCCTTGTGGCGGGCACGGTTTCGACGCGATTGAGGATCACGTTCTGCCTGCTGTCGGCGCGCGGGGTGAGCCTGGCCTCGTTGAACGATCGCGTCACGGGCGCGTCGTAGACATAACCGGTGGTGTGCACCACCCTGATCCGCCAACTCATAGCTCTCCCTCTACCTGCACGCGGCCGTCCTGCTTGCTGCGCACATCGGTCCACGCCACCCACGGGGCGGCATGGAAGTACTGGCGTGACACGGCTTCACTGAGCTCACGGCACGATTTCTGCAGGGCGAGCAGGCGGCTCTGCAGATCTTCCAACAACACTCCAGGCGGCAGGAATTCGAGTTCGCTGCGCGCGCGTCCGAGCACCCGTTGCGCCTCGTGCCGCGCGCCGACACGACTGCCCGGTCGCTGATCGAGCTCGGTCAGGCAGGCCTCGGCGACCCGCAGCGTGTGGAACACCGAACGCGGGAACAGGCGGTCGATCAGGATGAACTCGGCGACCCTGGCGGCGTCGAGGGCGCCGCGATGGGTGCGCAGGTAGGTGTCGTGCGCGCCCGCCGAGCGCAGCACCGTCACCCAGGCGGGCGAGGAGGTCTTGTCACCGGCACGCGAGAGCAGCAGCCGCACCATCATGTCGACGCGTTCGATGGAGCGGCCGAGCAGCAGGAAGCGGTAGCCGTCATCACGACTCAGGGTCGAGTCGGTCAGTCCGGTGAACATCGCCGCCCTGCCCTTGATGTAGGAGAAGAACTCGTGCGGGCCGAGGCCACGTGCCGCCCGCTCCGCCGCGGCCATGCCGTTGTAGGTGGCATTGAGGCACTCCCACATCTCACTCGAGGTGACTTCGCGTGCGCCGCGGGCATTCTCGCGGGCCTTGGTGATGGAGTCACTGATCGAGACGCCGTGGTCGTGGCTGTAGGCGACGAGATCGGTGACCGACCACACGTCCAGGCGCAGGCCCTCGGGCGGTTCGATCCCGAGCACCTTCAACAGCACGCGGGAGGTGCGGTCCGCGTCGACGGTGGCGTCTTCGAGCAGTTGGTGCACTGCCACGTCCAGGATGCGCGCTGTGTCGTCGGCGCGCTCGACGTATCGGCCGATCCAGTAGAGGGATTCGGCGTTTCGCGCAAGCATGTCTCTATTCCCCGATCAGCCGCTGTGTCTGCTGCTGTTGCTGCTGTTGCTGATTGGCCTGCGGCGTGCTGAGTTCGCGACCGATCTCGAACGAATCCGCTTGCGGCGGTTCGCTGACGAGTTCGGGTCCGGCCAGTTCCCGGTCTTCGGTCCCCGAGCGCCCGGCCAGCACCCAGGTGTCCTTGCTGCCGCCGCCCTGACTGGAGTTCACCACCAGCGAGCCCGCCGGCAACGCGACCCGGGTGAGACCGCCGGGCAGCACCCAGATGTCGTCGCCGTCATTGACCGCGAACGGGCGCAGATCCACGTGGCGGGGCGCGAGATCGTCGCCGATCTTGGTCGGCACCGTCGAGAGCTGCACCACCGGCTGGGCGATCCAGCCACGCGGGTCGGCCTTGATCTTGCGCTTGATCGCCTCCAGCTCGCGCGGCGACGCGTCGGGCCCGATCACGATGCCGTAGCCACCGGAGCCCTCGACCGGTTTGACCACCAGGTCGCCGACCCGATCGAGCACTTCCTCGCGCTCGTCGTCGAGCCAGCAGCGGAAGGTGTCGACATTGGGCAGGATCGGCTTCTCGCCCAGGTAGTACTCGATGATCTTGGGTACGTAGGTGTAGATGAGCTTGTCGTCGCCGACGCCGTTGCCGACCGCGCTCGAGATCACCACATTGCCCGCGCGGGCGGCGTTGAGCACCCCGGCGACGCCGAGCACGGAGTCGGGGCGGAAGTGCATCGGGTCGAGGAAGGTGTCGTCGATGCGCCGGTAGATCACGTCGACCTGACGCTCTCCCGCCGTCGTGCGCATGTAGACGACGTTGTCGCGGCAGAACAGGTCGCGACCCTCCACCAGTTCCACGCCCATCTGCCTGGCCAGCAGGGAATGCTCGAAGTAGGCGGAGTTGTGCACGCCCGGCGTGAGCACCACCACGGTCGGGTCGACCTCGTTGGGCGCCGCCGAGGCCCGCAGCGCGCGCAGCAGGTGGCCCGGATAGTCACCCACCGCGCGCACCCGATGCGAGGAGAACAGATCGGGGAAGACCCTGGCCATCGTGCGCCGGTTCTCCATCACATAGGACACTCCCGACGGCGAGCGCAGATTGTCCTCCAGCACCCGGAAGTCGCCTTTTTCATCGCGGACCAGGTCGATGCCGGAGACGTGGATGCGCACACCGTTGGGCGGTACCAGCCCGGCGGCCTCGCGATGGAAGTGTTCGCACGAGGTGACCAGCCGCTTGGGGATCACCTGATCGCGCAGAATGTTCTGTTCGCCGTAGACGTCGGCCAGGAACAACTCCATCGCGGTGACCCGCTGTTTGATCCCGCGTTCGAGTTTGGCCCACTCCGCGGCGGCGATCACCCTCGGCACCAGATCCAGCGGGAAAGGCCGCTCCTGACCCGAGAGGGAGAAGGTGATGCCCTGATCGATGAACGCGCGGTCCAGCGCGTCCGATCGTTTGGCCAGGTCATCGACGTCATTGGCCGCCATCGCGGCGTGGATGCCCTTGTAGGGCGCCCGCACTTTTCCCGACCCGTCGAACATCTCGTCGAACGCGTCGGCGAAGCGTCCCGGGCCGTACCCCTCGAACAAGCCGGTGTGCGTGGCTGCCGGGTGGCCGTTCGTTCTCACCATCGCCGGTGATGCAGATCGAGCCGTACCCGGCGCAGTGGTGGAGGTCATGACAAAAACTGTGCATCACCCGGCAGCAGCGTCGTGTGTGACACAGGTAAATTCTTTGCATCACCTGAAAGGGGTGAAATCGGCGTCGTCTCCCCGGTCCGGTGGATCCAGGGCCGATTTCGCCGGGGGGTGCCGAGCTGGTAACCTCGATATTCGGCGCGGTGTTACCCGTAGTTCAGCACCAACTGCTGCATCGTGGGCGCGCGCCCGACGAGCTTTCAAGGAACACCACCCAGCGACAGGAAACCAGAGGATACAGGCGTGGCCAACATCAAGTCCCAGATGAAGCGGATCCGTACCAACGAGGAAGCGCGTCAGCGCAACCAGTCGGTCAAGTCCGCGCTGCGCACCGCGATCCGCAACTTCCGTGCGGCTGCCTCCAGCGGCGACAAGGAAAAGGCTGCTGAGCAGCTGCAGTTCGCGAGCCGCAAGCTCGACAAGGCCGCGTCCAAGGGCGTCATCCACGCCAACCAGGCGGCCAACAAGAAGTCCGCGCTCGCGCTGGCTCTGAACAAGATCTGATCGTCGGCGAGCTAATGCTCGCTGGTAATACCTCGCAAGACGCAGCCGCCGTGGCCTCGATGACCACGGCGGCTTTTGTCGTTCCCTTCCACCAGCTACCATTCGCGCCATGTTGACGGTGTACGCGAATCAGACGGTGGTACGAGGCGATGACCTGGCCGAGGTGATCCGCGCGGCGGAGATCCTCGGCATCGGTCTCAAGGTCGAAAATGTGATGGTGCCCGACGAGGACGGTGGTTACGGCGCCGCGTGGATCGTCACCCGCGAAGACGAGGTTCCCCTCTACGACGAGTGGGAGGGACGCTACGACGACCTCGACGACGACGAGGATGTGGACATCTCGCTCGTCGTCGCCGGCGAGTAGCTCAATTCACGCAGGGCACCTGCCCCGAGGTGATGTCGCTGCGGACCGGCGTGCCCGCGTCGGGAGTCTCCGGCTCCGACGCGGTCGTGCTGGTCTGCCAAGCGCCCGCGGTCGACTCCGACGACCACGCGGCCGGCGGTTCGGTGCGTTGTCCCGTGCGCTCGACCGTGGTAGCGGTCGGTACGGGCATACCGAAGGCCGCGGCGATCTCGCGGCGGATCGCGGGCCGGTCGACGATGTTCACGTCCTGGCCGTTGATCACGTCGTAGCGCAGCACCGGCAGGGTGCGGAATTCGACCTGCGGATCGTCGGCGGTACCGAGGGTGCGGACGAATTCGGTCATGTTCCAGCCGTCCGACAGCACGATATTGCGATGCGCCACATCCATCAGCGACGAGAGCTTGCCAGGGTCGGTGAGCGTGCCCGCGCTACGTAACTGTCGAGCTACCGAGGTCAGGAACGCCTGCTGACGGTGGGTTCGGTCCAGGTCGCCGTTCTCCAGCCCGTGTCGTTGCCGGACGAAGGCCAGCGCCTGCGCCGGATTCAGCTGCTGGCGGCCCGCGGGGAAATCGGCGCCGGAGAACTCGGTGTCCTTCACCGGCTTGTTCAAGCAGACTTCCACGCCACCCAGCGCGGCGGCCAGATCGTAGAACCCTGCCAGGGTGACCTCGGCGAACCGGTCGATCGGCACCCCCGTCAGGTCCCGGACCGCGGCCACGGTCGAGGCCCGCCCCGCCTCCCTGCCCGCCTGTTCCAGCTTGCGCTTATCGGTGATTCCTCGTGCGATCAGCTGGTCCTGCACGGCCGCCTTCTTCAACCCGTACGTCTCCTTGATCTTGGCGTGGGTGTAGCCCGGGATGCCGATGACCGGCACATAGTCGTCGCGCGGAATCGACACCGCGACGATCTTGTTCATCGAGGCCGGAATGTGCACCAGGATCAGCGTATTGGCGTTGTATCCGCCCTCGTCACCGTCACCCGCGTGCAGTTGATCGAGGACCTCGGAGGGCAGTTCGTTGCCGTTCTGATCGCGCCGGGTATCCAACCCGATCAGCAGGATATTGAGATCGCCGCCGAGTGAGTGCGGTGCGTCGTCACCGATCGCCCGCGACCGCAGGAACCCCGCGTCGAAAGTCCCCGCCGTCGTCCACCCATACGCCGTCACCAGGACTACCGCTGCCGACAGCACCGCCGCGACAACCTTCACCACCTGCCGCGCTATTCGCCCCGCCGAGCCCCGACCGCGTCGACCGCGCCCGCCTTGTCCATCCCGGCTACCACTCGGCTCAACCATCTCATGATCAACTGTGCCAGCCGCGACAGTGAACAGACATCGCGATTCGATCCCGATTGGATGGCGGTGCGGCGCGCCTGTTCAGTGGGTGCCGAGATCGGTTCAGCCGGTGGCGCGCAGGTCCAGGATGCGAGCGAGGGCGTGTTCTACGGCGTAGGTGGCGTCGGCGGCGCCGCCCTTGACATCGGCGTTGAGGGTGGCGACTACCCGCAGGGCGGTGCCGATGGTGGTGGGGTTCCAGCCGCGGGCTTGGGCCTGGGCCTTCTTGATCTTCCAGGGGGGCATGCCGAGTTTCTGGGCGAGGGCGAACGGGTCGCCGCGACCTGCCGAGCCGACTTTGGCGATGGTGTGGACGGAGTCGGCGAGTGCGTCGGCCAGCAGGACGTGGGGGACGCCGCGGTCGGTGGCCCAGCGCAGGGCCTCCATCGCGCCGGGGCGGTCGCCGGCGACGGCCAGGTCTGCCACGTCGAAGCCGGTGACCTCGGCTCGGCCGGAGTAGTAGCGCCGGACCGCGTTCGCGTCGACCTTGCCACCGGTGTCGGACACCAATTGCGAACAGGCGGCGGCCAATTCGCGCAGTTCCGAACCGACGGATTCGAGCAGGACCTGAACGACTTCGGTCGGCACCTTGACCCCGAGCGCCCGGAACTCGCCGCGCACGAACTCCACTCGCTCGGCGCCCTTGTTGAGTTTCGTGCACTCGTGGACGGTCGCGCCCTTCTTCTGCAGCGCGGGTGCCAGCGCCTTGGCGCGCCCGCCTCCTGAATGCAGAACCATCAGCACCACGCCGTCGGGCGGATCGGCGGCAGCCTCGGTGATCACCGCGACCGCGTCCTTGCCTGCTTCGGCGGCCGACTCGAGCACGATCACGCGGTCTTCGGCGAATAGCGACGGACTGAGCAACTCTGCCAGCTCCGCAGTACTCGCGTCACCGGCGCGCAGTCGATCGACGGGCACCGAGTCCGGATCGGGCGCGCAGGCCCGCACCTGCGCGGTCACCTTCGCAACCGCGCGTTCGACCAGCAGTTCCTCGTCGCCGAGGACCAGATGCACCGAGGCAGGGCGTTCGCTCACCAGCCGATCCTACGTACGCCCACCGACAACCTGGACACGCGCCGCCTTCCCGCGCCGCACCCGGCGACTTGCCCTGAACCCATGCCCACGCCATCGAGGCGCTGGTCCGTGCCGCGCACGCGGTGCGGTTCGACGGGACGTGACAATCCGTAGGTCAGCGGCGGTACCCACGATCACGACATCACCATTTCGGTCGGTCCGAGCCACGGATGTGCCCAGCGCGGCAAGGGTGGTAGTCACCGTTGGGTGCGGATGACCGAAGGTGTTGCCTGACCCGGCACTGATCAACGCCAGGCGCGGGCCGACAGCACGCAGGAATCCCGGTGTGGTGGTGCGTGATCCGTGATGCGGCACCTTGAGAATGTCGGCACGCGCATCACCGCCACGCACAATCCGGTCCTGCGCCTCGGCCTCGATGTCCCCGGTGAACAGGATCGTCCCGGCCGACGTACGAGCCCGCATCACCAGCGACCGATCGTTGGCCTCATCGGCCGCCAATGATGTCGGCACCTCCCGGCTCGGGGTCAGCACACGTAATCCGACTGTCCCGAAGGTCATCTCATGCCCTGCGTGGAGTTCCATCAGCGGAATACCGGCCGCGCCGGCGAGTTCCGCCACCCGCTCTACTCCACCAGTGTCATCACTATGGCCATGCGATTCCCACTGGGAAACACCGTGATCCGCTGACCGGCTATCGCCCGTCGCCAGCCTCTCCCCCGGGGTCCCACTCGGGCACACGACCTGATCACCTCCCGTCCGCGGCCGCGCGTCAGCGTCCACAGCCGACGCTCGCTCCGCCGGATGTGAGGCCGCCGTCGGCTCCGGTTCCCATGGCGCGGTCGATGTCGCCGAGTGCGACGGCGTTCCGACGAAGCCGTCCGGCGGCAATGGTGAAACCGCCACGTCCGCCGAGGGCACCTGCGCAGCGATTACACCCGGTGCGCGCGGTGGCGATACCGACGATTCCACAGGGTGCGGTGGCTCTCCCGCGGCCGCTGTTGGGCGCGAGGGAGTTCCGGTTGGCGCCGCGAGGTTCGGCGGTGCCGGCACCGAGACCGACGCCGACTCGTGGGTTCGGTGTGCGACGGCACAGGTTCGGGCGATAGCTGGGCGGAGTTCGCCTGGGGCGGTGGCTATCGCGTCGACGGTGCGGCCGCGGAGTGCGCCCGCGAGGCCGTTGATGTGGTCGGCGTGGGGGTGGGTCAGGACGAGCAGGGGAATGTGGGTGATTCTCAGACGGTCCAGGCAGGCCCGCATCGGGCGAGGGTCGGGGCCGACGTCGATGACGACCGCGGCACCAGGAGCGACCGACAAGGCCAATCCATCGCCCTGGCCTACGTCGCACATCGCGAGCACCCAACCCGATGGCGGCCAACCAGGCTGCAAGAAGCGCACCGGGAGCAGCACTATCGACACGCCCAACGCCGCTACGGCGAGGCATCTGCGGGTGTGCGACCAACGCAAGGCCGCCACGACGGCAACGACGATCACCGCTGCGACCACTCCCCCGACCGCGCCTCCCGGCACCGTGACCGTGGCGCCCGGCACCGCGGCAGCACGATCGGCGACGCCGAGCAGCCACCACATCGGTAGTCGGGCACACCAGAGCACCCACACCGCACCATCACCCCACACGCACGCCACCACCGCGCCCACCGCACCGATCACCGTGATCAGCCCTACCACCGGTGCGACGAGCGCGTTCGCCACGATCGCCACCAGGCTCACCCGCCCCGACAGGGCCACCATCAGCGGCAATGTGACGACGAACGCCGCCGCCGACACCGCGACGATCTCCGCGGGTGCGCGCCACCACCCGCGCGCTCGCAACCAGTCGGCCCAGCTGGGCGCCAGCAAGATCAGCCCCGCCGTGGCGAGAACGGACAGTGCGAATCCCGCGCTCACCGCCAATTGCGGTGCGACAGCGAGCAATCCGATCACTGCCGCACACAGCGCCGGTAGCGCCTGCTTGCGTCTTCCGGTGAGCAGAGCCAGCACTGTCACCGAGCCCATCGCCGCCGCGCGCAGCACACTCGGGTCGGGACGCGCGATGACGACGAACAGTACGACGACTCCCGCCGCCGCGGTGGCACTGGTTCGCGGACCAGCCGTGAGCAGTCGAGTGAGCGCCAACAGGGCCGTCAACAAGATCGTGAAGTTGGCACCGCTGACGACACAGAGGTGCTGCAGCCCAGCAACTTCGAACGCGTCGCGCACTTCTTCTGACAATGCGACGGTATCGCCGACGACGAGCGCGGGCAGCAACCCTGCCGCGGCAGGTGGCAATGCTCTGGCGGACGCTTCGACCAGATCCGATCGCACGCCCGCCGCGAGCCGCTGCCACCACGGCGGCTCGCCGATCCGCTTCGGTGCATCGGTGGCGTGCAGGGTGGCAACAGTCAGATCCGCGCGGTTCGGCTCGCTGACCTCGGCCCGGAACCGCACCACCTGTCCAGGCGACAACTCGGCCCATTCGCGACCCTGCGCGAGCACCACGATCGAACCGCCGGCCTGCGTCCACGCCGGGCCCTGACCGAACTCGCGCAGACCTGCACGAACAATCCACCGCCGCTCGCCACCGAACCCACCGGCGCGCATGGGCTTCGCGTCGTCGGTGACGACGGCGAGCACGTTCACCGATCGACCGAACGACTCTCGCAGCGGGTGCGACTGGACATGATGCTCCTGCCAAGCACCCGCGGCCCCGAAGCCCGCCCCGAGCAACATCGTCGCCAACCCGGTCACCGCGACAACCCGCCACCGCTCCCGCCGATGCGCCATCGCCCACAGCAGCACCACCCACAGCAAGATCGCCACCACCACGGCACCCACCGCCAACACCAACCCCGCGACCCACCCCATGGTCACCGCGACGATCGTCGCCACCCAACACCCGAGCGCCGCGGGCACCAGCCGCATATCTAGCACCTGCTGCCCCGGCTGCTCCTCCCCCACCGCTTCGTGCTGCTCCGCGCCCGTCCGCCGACCCTGCGCCGGTCTTTCCACTTCAACCGGCAGCCACGCCGACCACGTCCGTCGATTCTGCCCCGACTGCTCCCGCGACCTGTCCTCGCGTTCCTCCCGCGACCTGCCCTCGCGTTCCTCCCGCGACCTGCCCTCGCGTTCCTCCTGCGACCTGCCCCCGCGTTCCTCCGCACCCGCCCGTGTCCGCCCCCGCGCCTCTCGCTGTTCAGCTCCCACACGTTGCACCACTGTTGTTGCTCGGTGCCGTGCCAACGCCTCCAGCAACGTTCCCTCGCCCGGCGCGACCGTCATCCGTCAGCCACGTCGTCATATCCGGGCGTACCACTGCCCGTGCTACCCGCGGGCAGGTCTGCGGCACAACGGGTTTCGCCCAGCGTGCTCAGACATGTCGGCCCGACGATGTCGTCCGATCGGGGTGCGCAGTCGTCCGACGCCTGCAAGGTCTGATCTGTGGCGTGCTGAGTTCCGTGCCGCGCGCAGGGCCACATCGGGCAGCTCATGCCATCGCCGCCACACACGCGGCACTCCGGTGATAATCGTCGGCGGTGCGCGAACTTTCACGCTCGCTGCTGCGAAATGTCCGAAGGATCATGTCGTCACCAGGTCGCGCAGTCGGGCCAAGCGCGCGGGGCCGATGCCGTCGACCTCGCCGAGTTGAGCGACGTCGGCGAAGCGACCGTTGGTCGAGCGCCACGCGAGGATCGCTTTGGCAGTAACCGGGCCGACGCCGGGTAGCGCGTCCAGTTCGGCTTCGGTTGCGGTGTTCAGATCGATGCGAGATTTTCCTGGCGTACCGCCCCCGGAGCTGGGGCCTACGGTATTCGAACCCACCGTGCTCGATCCGGCCGTGTTCGAGCTCGCGTTGTTCGGGCCTGCGGCGGGTGCGCGACCCGCGCCGATCATGATGCTGCCGAGGCGGGGTTGTCCGACTTGGGGGTCGGTGGCGCCGACGACAACCTGGTCGCCGTCGGAGAGCCGTTGGGCCAGGTTCAGGCCCGCCAGGTCAGCGCCTTCTCTGGTGCCGCCCGCCTTCTCGAGTGCGTCGGCGATCCGAGAGCCGTCCGGCAATCGGTGCAGCCCTGCCCGTTCGACCAAACCGACCACACTGACGACAACATCAGCGCTCGCGGTCGGGCCCGGACCGGCCATCGCCGCTGCCACGGTGGTCGGGCCGGGCTGAACCGCAATGCTTTCCGCCCGCAGTACCGGCACCGGCGGCACCGCCCGGGCCACGGGCTGATCGCGCAGCACCATCACCCCGGTCAGCACCACCGCGATGACACCGACCAGGCCGAGCACCAGCGCGCCGCGACGACCCGGATCCAGCCGTGCTTCACGAAAGCGCTCGGGCACCAGCCGATTTCGCCCACGCGAGGCACCGTCGTCGAGCCACACCGGCGGCCCGACCGCTCCCGCGGGTCCCGATGACGGTGCGAGTTCGTCGTCGTCCCAGTGCCCTCGGTCGTCATCAGTGCGCGAATCAACCGTCCCGGAACCCATCCCGGACTCGCGCAGCGGCTGACGGCTCGGCCGCTCTCGCTCGCGGACCGCCAGACCACCCAGCCGCTGCCGTACCCGCTCGTGCTCTTCGTGTCGTGACATGGCAGCGACGTTATGCCGACGCCGACCTGACGAACCCACGCTGACCTGGGCCGGAAAGAAACCTGTGGATAACTCCTGCCCTGTGGATAACTCACCGCTCAGCAGACCTCGTACCCGGGATCCGGCCTGCCCGAATAGATACCGTGCGCTCATGGCCGATTCGACGTATTCAGGTACCCATGGAACTCGCACAACGATTCCGCGACTTCGCACTCCGGGAAGCGCGCGACAATTCCCCGCTCTATCACCGACGAGCACTGGATATCAGCGCGGACCCGGCGGTGTTGGCGCTGATCGCCCAATTGCCCACGGACAAGCAACAACCCAACCTGATCCTGGCCGCCGCGCGAGTGAATGGTGCGACCGCGGTTCCCTACAGCGAGTTCAGCGAACAACTACGCGAGAACTGGCCGGCGATCTCGGCCACAGCACTGACCCGGCGAACGCAGACGAACGAGGCGGGCCGGGCGGCGGCCTTACTGCCGGTGCTGGCCCGGCTACCCGGACCGCTGTCACTCATCGAGGTCGGCGCCTCGGCCGGATTGTGTCTGTACCCGGACCGTTTCAGCTATCGGTACGACGCAGCCGCGCTGGATCCGTCCGACGGTCCGTCGCCAGTTGTATTGACCTGCACGACAACCGGTCCGGTGCCGATCCCGGACCGGCTCCCCCGAGTCGTCCATCGGGCGGGAGTGGATCTGAACCCGCTCGACGCCGGCGACAAGGACGACCAGCAGTGGCTGTCCGCCCTCGTCTGGCCGGGTCAGGACGAGCGGCTGGCTCGGCTGCGCGCGGCCTGTTCGATCGCGGCCGCGGATCCTCCGACCATCGTTACCGGCGACCTGAACGAGCAGATCATCGACTTGGTACACGGAGCACCACACGACAGCACGGTGGTGGTGTTCCACAGCGCGGTGCTCAGCTATCTCTCGCCGCGGGCACGAGCGGACTTCCGGGCGACGGTGCGGGAGCTGCCCTGCCACTGGGTTTCGCAGGAGGGCCCCGGGGTGCTCGCCTCGCTCGTCGACCGGTTGCCGGCGCGCGAGTCGGCGGCGGCTCGGTTGGTACTCGCTCTCGACGACGAGCCGCTGGCTTTCGCCGGGCCGCACGGCCAGTCGCTGGACTGGTTCGGCCCGGCGTAGCGACCTCAGATTCGGCGCATCACCGACACGACACGGCCCAGGATGACTGCTTCGTCGCCGTCGATCACGGAGTAGGCGGGGTTGCGTGGTTCGAGTTGGACGTGGCCGTTGCGGCGGCGGTACACCTTGACCGTGGCTTCCTCGCCGATCATGGCGGCGACGATATCGCCGGAGTTGGCTTCGCGCTGACTGCGGACCACGACGAGGTCGCCGTCGCAGATCGCGGCGTCGATCATCGAGTCACCACGCACCCGCAGGCCGAAAACCTCACCGCGCCCGACCAGTTCACGCGGCAGGGTCATCACGTCGTCGGGGTTGTGCTCGGCCAGGATCGGGGTGCCCGCGGCGATGTCGCCGACGACGGGCACCGACACCGAGGCGTCGGAATCGGCGGCGGGGGCGCCACGCAGGAACAGGCGCACGTCTATGGGGCGGGTCATGGTGGCGGCGCGACGCAGGAAACCGTCCTCCTCCAACGCCTTCAGGTGTTGGGAGACCGTGGATGTGGAGCGCAGGCCCACCGCGTCGGCGATCTCCCGTGTGCTCGGCGAGTAGCCGTTGGCGAGCACCGAATCCCTGATCACGGCGAGGATGTGTTGCCTGCGGGGAGGCAGGTTCGCGGCGTCGAGGTGGTCGAAGTCGTCGTATCCGGTCATCGGGGAATCGTAGATCCCCATGCGATCACCACTTCAGTGCAGGTTCCTCGCGAAACAATTCGACAGCGGCAGGACGTGATAGGGCGCGAACAGCGGAATCCGGTGATAGCCACTGCGCTCGTAGAAGCGCACCGCGTCGGGCTGCAGATGGCCGGTCTGCAGGATGATCCGGGGCTGACCGGCCGCGCGGACAGACGCTTCGGCGGCTTGCAGCAGCGCGGTCGCGGTTCCGGTGCCCCGGTAGGAGAGGCGGACGAACATCCGCTTGAGTTCGAGGTCACCGGCGTTCCAGCGCAACGCGACGTGGCCGACGGGCTCGGCGCCCGAGTACGCGACGAATGTTCGGTGCACGGTCTCAGAATCGACCGACATGGGCGCGGGGCCGCGCAGTGTGAGCTCGAGGTGCGCGTAGCGGGGACCGACCTCCGCCGACATCTCCGCGCGCAGCAGCTCGGCATCCGGGTCGTCCCACTCGACCACGAGTACTCGCGGCGAAAGGTCGGTCTGTGGAGAAGTGTTGCCAGCCATGACTACCACGGTAGGCACCGGATCATCGCCACCGGACTGATTGCCCTCAGCGAGATTCTGAACCGGCACCGATCAGACACATCCGCCCGGCAACACCGCGACGCCGAGTGCGCCGATACCGAGGTGTACACCGAGTGCGGGGCCGAACTCGGCGACGTAAAGTTCTTGAACCTCCGGCAGCTGCTCACGCAGTTGCGCCGCGATGTTCTCGGCAGCCTCGGGTGCACCGAGGTGCTGGATGCCGAGGGCCGCGCCGTCGGACGCGGCCGCGTCGACCGCGGCGGCGACCAGCTTGGCGTAGGCGCGCGATCTGGTTCGCACCTTCTCGCGCATTTCGAGCTTGCCCTCCACCAGCTGCAGCAGTGGCTTCGTCACCAGTTCGCTGCCGAAGAACGCGGCGGCGCTGCTGAGCCTGCCGCCCTTGCGGAGTTGCTCGGTACGGTTGACCAGGATGAACGTGCGAGAACGGGTCGCGGCCGACACCGCGCACTCGTAGACGTCGTCCAGCGGTTCACC
This sequence comes from Nocardia sp. NPDC058480, assembly GCF_042720495.1. Classification (NCBI taxonomy): domain Bacteria; kingdom Bacillati; phylum Actinomycetota; class Actinomycetes; order Mycobacteriales; family Nocardiaceae; genus Nocardia; species Nocardia sp. NPDC058480. Next base: position 317,716 of record NZ_JBHXMN010000007.1, read on the forward strand.
GGCCGTCGCCCTGCGCGCGGCGGCCAGCACCGGCAGACCGGTGGCAAGACCGGCGCCGAGCGAATCGACCACGCGCACTCGATCTTCGGCGCCCATGTCGCGCACCGCCTGGCGACCCGATTCCCAGGTCGCCGACAACCGGCGCGACAAGTGCACCGCGACAACCCCGGCACCATCGCTGTGGCTCAACGCGCGTTCGTAGGCTTCGCGCAGTTCGCCGGGCGAAGCGGCCGAAGTGGTGACCGAGTCCGCCGTGTAATCGATCTCGATCGGGTCGATGCCATCCCGGATCTCACGCTCACCGACGAGCACATGCAACGGCACCACTTCGATACCGAGCTCGGCGACCAGATCGGCGGACAATCCCGCCGCCGAATCGGTGACCACCACAACGGCCACGGACTACCGGACCTCCTGCAGCGCCTTGGTCATCGCCGTCGCCACTGCCGCGTGCCCAGCCCAGCCCCAGTGGATGCCATCCGGGTTCGCGGACCCCGACTCGATGTCGTCACGGACGGCCTCAGCGAGGTCGACGAGCGGCACCGCGGTGCGACCGGACCACGCCTGCAAGGCCTTGACCGCCCGTGCCCGACCCCGGTGCACCCGCCCGTAGGCATCGCACTTGTGCACCGAGGGCAGCACCGCCACGACGGGCAGCTCAGGACGCAGATGGTTCAACGCGGTACGCGACTGTTCCAGGTAGTCCACGCTCACCCGCGGCGGAAGGGCAACCGGGCGACCGAGTTTCGACAGCTTCGGCTGCAACCAGTTGTAGGACGCGCGCACGCCACGGCGCAAACGCGGCGGACGGATGTAGCGGATCATCTCCCGCAGCGCGGTGGGCAGCGGGGACGGCAGAGTGTCCATGCCGCCGACGGCGAACACGACCGCTCCGGCGCGTGGCACCGCGGCCCACACCCGAGGATCACCGATCAGTGCCCAGTACGCATCGCGGCAGGTCCAGCCGATCCGCGCGATCAGCTCGACATCCCAATCCAGCTCCGCGGCGACCATATTCGGCCAGATCCGCGGATCGTCGGCAGGCAGCCCGCCCTTCGGCCCGTAGTAGGCGAGCGAGTCGGCGATCACGAGCAGCACTGGACGCGGCGCGGCCGACTCCACCGGCCTGGGCGACACGGCTTCCTCGACGAGCAGCGAACCGGCCGGCTCCGCAACGACCAATTCACCATGCGAGGCAGCAGGGTTCGCGGCCGCCTCGACTGCGAGATCCGCGTCAGTGGCAGGCGAAGATGCCGGCAAGCTGTCCGAGGTATCGAGGTCCACGCCGGGGAGTGCGGCGGGAGGATCGGCCTGCGCATCAGCAGATCCGGTTTCGGCGGCGGCCGTCACCTCAGCCGAAGAAACTTCGGACGAGGTAGTGGCGTCGGACTGAACCGGACCAGTCGCATCCGGTCGGAGTGGTTGCAGCGCAGCCAGATCCGTCGGTCCGGCGGTATCCGCGATCGGCTCGACGACTGCCGGGTCATCGACGGATTGCTCCACGGACAGATCGCTGCCGGAGACCGCATCCGCATCCGCCGTAGCGAATTCCACAGTGGACTCGACGGTATCAGCCTGTACCGCACCGGAATCCGCATCGACGAGTTCGTCTGTCGAACCGTCATCTGCGGCAACGTCCACCGATGCCGTGACACCGGAAGTCTCGCTGTCGGCTTCCTGCACAGCAGAACTGGATGCGACGTCGACAGCGTCGTGTGCACCCTCGGCATTGTCACCGATCGAGGTCACCGCACTATCGCCGTCGATACTGCCGTCCGGGGAAACATCGGCGGCCGAGGAGTCGGAATCCGCTGTCCCCGAGCCGGACTCGACGGCGCCTGCCGCCGAGTCGACCGGCTCGGGCTCAGCGACGACCGGCGCGGGAAGCGGGCCGAACAGGGCATCGGGCAGCGATCGTGCGCTGCGCGCGGTGACCTGCTTGAAGAGTTCGTCCGGTACCGAACGGATCGGCTCCTCGCGCTCTGCGCGCGCGGGCCGAGCGGGTGGCGGGCCGAATAGCGCGTCCGGCAACTGCCGTCCGGCTTTCGCCGTCACCTGCTGGAACATCTCATCAGGTACTGATCGGTCGGGCTCTTCATTGGACATCGGGAGCTACCTTCGCCGCTGCGTTCCACACATCGAGGCGCCAGCCGGGTCGGTCGATATCCGGGCCGTGACTGGAAAGCTGCACCCAGCTGGTATTGGCCAGCCCGCCGAGGGCAGGCCAGTTCTCCGGTGGCAGTTCCAGCAACGCGGCCGTCAGAGCAGCGATCAACCCGCCGTGCGCAACCAGGATGATAGTCCGACCGGGCCAATCCTGCCGCTCGTTGTACAGTTCGCGCACCACGGGCAGCGCACGCGCGCCGACCTCGAGCTTGCTCTCGCCACCGGGCGGTGTGTAGGTGGCGTCGAGACGCCACTGCACCCGAGCGCCGGGGTAGTCGGCGTCGACTTCGAGGTGGGTCAGGCCCTCCCAGTCACCCAGGTTGGTCTCGCGCAGCCGCGGATCGGTGATGACAGGCAGATCGGTGATGTCACCGAGCGCCTGCGCGGTTTCCTTGGCGCGACGCAGATCGGAGGCGTGGATCGCGATGGAGTTGCGTGAACCCAGTTCGCGCGCAGCCTCTTTGGCCTGCTGGCGACCGAGTTCGGTGAGATCGGTGTCGATCTGGCCCTGCATCCGGTCGGCCGCGTTCCATTCGGTCTGCCCGTGCCGCAACAGGATCAGGTTGCGCACATGGGCGTACTTACTCACTCGTTGATTCCCTCTACCTGCGCGTCGTCGTCCGCGGCCGGAGTCGGGAGTGCGGCGATGCCCTCGACGGGAACCGCCGGGCAGTCACGCCACAGGCGCTCGAGTGCGTAGAAATTGCGCTCGTCGTTGTGCTGGACGTGCACGACGATGTCGACGTAGTCGAGCAGCGCCCAGCGACCCTCACGGGTGCCTTCGCGACGGACCGGCTTGTGGCCGGCTTCGCGCAGCTTGTCCTCGATGTTGTCGACGATCGCGTTGACCTGGCGCTCGTTGGGCGCCGACGCGATCACGAAACAGTCGGTGATCACCAACTGCTCGGACACGTCGAGCACGACGACATCGGTGGCGAGCTTGTCGTCGGCCGCGAGTGCGGCGACCGTGGCCATCTCGATCGCTTCGGTTGAGGCACTCATGCCATCTCCTTCTGCAGGGTCAGACCCTCGCTCATGTGACTCAACGTCAGCTACCTTCCGTTCCTGCGGGCACGTAGAGGTGCCGCTTCGATATGTACTGCACCACGCCGTCGGGGACGAGATACCAGACCGGCCGACCCTCCGCGGCGCGGCGGCGGCATTCGCTCGACGAGATGGCCAGTGCGGGGATCTCGACCATCGTCACGGCGTCGGCGGGAAGGTCCCGCAGATGCTCCTCGAGATGATCGGTGTTCAGTTCGTAACCCGGTCGGCTCACCCCGACGAACTTCGCCAGTTCGAACAGTTCGGTCCAATCCTGCCATGTCAGGATGTTGGCCAGCGCGTCCGCACCGGTGATGAAGTACAGCTCCGCGTCGGGGTGCGCGTTTTGCATCTCGCGCAGGGTATCCACGGTGTAGGTGACCTTGTTGCGTTCGATGTCGGCCCGGCTGACAGAGAACCTCGGGTTGGATGCGGTGGCGATGACTGTCATCAGGTAGCGATCCTCGGCGGGGCTGACCTGCTTGTTGACCTTCTGCCACGGCTGGCCGGTAGGTACGAAGATCACTTCGTCGAGCTCGAACCGGTTCGCGACCTCGCTCGCCGCGACCAGGTGGCCGTGGTGGATCGGGTCGAAGGTGCCGCCCATTACACCGAGCTTGCGACGCGGCCGAGCTGTTTCGTGCATGAGGTCTGAGCTTAATCCGGCCGACGGGACCGGGGCGGACCGGACTACTCCGGGGCATCGCGGCGCTCGCGAGATCCCGACGCCTGCGCGCACATCTGGGCGAACTGGGCACGGGTGCGTTTCAGCTCTTCGACGAGGTGCGCGGCCGGGTCGGCGGCGACCCGGCGATTCAGTTCGATCAGCAACACGTCGATCGTCACCCACCACGGCCCGCGCACGCGCCCCCGGGGTCCGCGCAGTTGCAGCCAGGCGGCGGCGCGCAGGCAGCGGGCCCGCGGCACGATCTTGTCCTGTTCGCCCCACAGCCCCGCGGCACGCAGGTAGCCGCCGAGCGCCTCGGACTCCTGCCCACAGCACTCACGAGCAACGGCCTCCGACCACACCAGATCGGCATGGCGGCGCCGCTGCTCGGGCGAACCGGCGATCAGCCGCGCCGCCTCGGCGAACTGCCACGCGGCCTGGCGGTAGCGACCGAGGTGGTTCAGCGATTCAGCGAACTGGGCGCGCACCAGCGCGAGCTCACCGGGTGGGTAGCCGACGGCGCCGCTCAGCAGGGTCCGGTCGAACGCCACCACCGCCTCTGCGTGCTTGCCGGCCCGATGCCAGGCACGACCGGCGACCAGCCACAGGTGTACCGAGTCGGCCTGGGAGATCGGGCGCCAACAAGCCGCGGCCGAGGCGGCGGCGCGAGCCACATCACGGTCGCGGCCCGGCTGGGCGGCGACGGCGGTGACCAGCTGGGTACGCATCGCGGCGAGTTCTCGCCCACCCAGTTCACCGGCGCCGACGACAAGCGCCCTACGCAGCTGTTCCTCCGCCGCCGCGGGGGCGTCGGCCAGGCGCGCGGCGGCGATCCCGGCCAGGCGCCGTGCCGCACGGGCCCCTGCACCCGGCGCAAGATGCCGAGCCGCGACACCGAGCGGGCTCGCCGTGCCCGGCTCGGCAACGGTGCCCTGCCCCGAACCCGTCGCGGGTTGCGGGGAGCCTCCTTCGGCTACGGCCGTGCCCGACCCGGCGATGGGTCGATCTCCCGAACCTTCAGCGGGACCGCCCGGAATGATGGGTTCGACGCGGGGGCGATCGTTGTCGTTCGCGAACGGATCGGTCACCGAGCGGACCGCGCCCACCGACCGAGCACGTAGCCCGACCGCACCATCCCTACGTCCGATATCCGTCGATCGGATCGCTCGTCGTCGCGCGACGCCCCTGCCAGCATGGGCGTGATCTTGGTTGCCGTGCCATGTGAGGCGCTTAACGTCGGCTGAAGTGCTCAGGCAGTGGGGCGCTTCGACTTCGGGAGTTTGGCGACGACCGCGTCGTAGGATGCGTCGATCAGTTCGCGTAGTTCGTCGTCGGGCACCGCGCCGCTCACGCGGATGCTGTTCCAGCCGTAGCGGCCGATGTAGGGCGACACGGTGACATCGTCGGGGTAGATGTTGACCAGTTCATCGGCTTCGGTGCGGTCGCGACCGCATTTGAGGCTGATCGACGTGCCGGCACCGAGGAACGCGAACACTTTGTCGCCGACCTTGGCGACGGTGTCGCCCTCCCACGGCTCGTCTTCCCAAGCGCCCGGTTTGGCCAGACAGTAGGCCGAGACGTCAACACTCATCGTCAGCTCCTTCAGACGGGCAACAACCTGGAGACCACCTCGGTCAGCTGCCGAGCTGATCGGCATTCGTGCATCTCGATCACCGAACCGTAGTCGCGAGCCGCTGAATCGCCTGTCCCCCAAAGGTTTTTGGGTTCGGGATTCAGCCAGTGCGCGTGCCGGGCGGTGCCGACCAGTTCGCGCAGGGTGTCCAGTTGTGGGTTGCGATAGTTGGTGCGACCGTCACCGAGGACCAGTAGCGAGCTGCGACTGGTGACGGCTTCGCCGAAGTTCTCGGCGAAACTGGTCAGCGCGTAACCGTAGTCGGAGTGCCCGTCGGCGTCGATGATGCGCGATTCGGTGAAGATCCGGGTCATCACGTCGTCGAGGCCCGCGTATGGCTCGAAGAACCCGGTGACCTCGTCGGTGCGGTCGACGAACGCGAAGATCCGCACCCGCGAGAACTGCTCACGCAGTGCGCTCACCAGCAACAGCGTGAAGTTGCTGAACCCGGCCACCGAGCCCGAGATATCGCACAGCAGTACCAGTTCCGGCCGGCCGGGACGAGGTTTGCGGTTCACCAGGTCGATCGGCACCCCACCGGTCGACATCGACGCGCGCAGGGTTTTACGCAGATCGATCTCGCCGCGCCGAGCCCGTTTGCGCCGCACCGCCAGCCGAGAGGCCAGGATCCGGGCCAATCGCTGGGTACCGCGCCGCAGTTCGGTGAGCTCGCGTTCGGAGGCGCGTAAGAAGTCGGCGTCCTCGGCCTGACGGGCGACACCGTAGGTCGCGACGCGTTCGCGCCCGATCTGTTCGGCCACGCGCCGGTTGGTCTCGGCTTCCACACTCGCCCGGAACCCCGCGATGCGTTCCCTGGCGACGCGGCGGGCGACCTCGGTGTCTCGCTCGCTCGCGTCGGGGGGCAAGGCGAGGCCGGCGAGCACCTTGGCCAGCAACGACTGGGGCGCAAGATCTTTGAGCGCCTGGTACGCGGAGAACGACGGCCCGCGCGCGGACTGGTACTGCCCGAGTTGCTCGACCACCTGCCCCGCCAGCAATTGCTGTTGGGGGCCGCTGTCCTCGGCGGCGAGCAGTTCGGCGAGTTGCTCGCGTAGGGCAGCCAGGTCGATCTGTCCATCGGGGGTGCGCGGCAGGTCTGGAGTCTCGGCGCTGCGATCACCCACGGCGACGGGGAACCACAGGTCGAACAGTCCGTCGAAGGTGGCGCGGTGGGTGGGCCTGCGCAGCAGCGCACAGGCCAGTCCCTCGCGTACGGCCTCGCGATCGAGCAGGTCGAGCACGGTCAATACCCGCCCGGCGTCGACGGTCTCCGACGGTCCGACCGGCACGCCGCGGGCTCGGAGCGCACCGACGAAACCGGCGACGTGGCCACCGATTCCGTGCGGTGTCGGCGCGGTCATGATCAGGCCAGTTTCAGCTCGGCCAGCGCGCGCTGGTGATCGCTGCGGTGCTTGAGCACCACGCCGAGCGTGGCGCGCACGGTCGCGTCGTCGAGGTCGGCGGCGCCGAGGGCGAGCAAGGTGTTGCCCCAGTCGATCGTTTCGGCGACCGAGGGCAGCTTCTTGAGTTGCATTCCGCGCAGCACGTGCACGACCCGCACCAGTTGCTCGGCCACGGTGCTCGGGAGTTCCGGTACGCGGCTGGCCAGGATGCGGCGCTCGAGGTCTTCGTCGGGGAAGTCCAGGTGCAGATACAGGCAGCGGCGTTTGAGTGCCTCCGACAGTTCCCGGGTGGCGTTCGAGGTGAGCACCACGAACGGCTTGCGGGTGGCGGTGATAGTGCCGAGTTCGGGCACGGTCACCGCGAAATCGCTGAGCACTTCGAGCAGCAGGCCTTCGATCTCGACATCGGCCTTGTCGGTCTCATCGATCAGCAGCACCGTCGGCTCGGAGCGCCGGATGGCGGTGAGCAAGGGGCGCGAGAGCAGGAACTCCTCGGTGAAGACGTCGGCTTTGGTTTCGGCCCAATCGTTTTCACTCGACGCCTGGATCCGCAGGATCTGCTTGGCGTGGTTCCACTCGTAGAGCGCACGGGCCTCGTCAACGCCCTCGTAGCACTGCAGGCGGACCAGTTCGGCGTCGGCGACCTGGGCCACCGCTCGCGAGAGTTCGGTCTTGCCGACACCGGCCGGGCCCTCGATGAGCAGCGGTTTGCCCAACCGATCGGCAAGGAAGACCGAAGTGGCCGTTGCCTTGTCGGCCAGGTAGCCGGTGGTGGCGAGCCGGTCGATGACATCGTCGACCGAGGTGAAGATCGGTTCCTGTACGAGAGTCACGATCACACCGGCCGAGTCTGGCCGTCGCCCCACACGATCCACTTCGTGGAGGTGAGTTCGGGCAGTGCCATCGGGCCGCGGGCATGCAGCTTCTGAGTGGAGATGCCGATCTCGGCGCCGAAGCCGAACTGCTCACCGTCGGTGAACGCGGTGGACGCGTTCACCATCACCGCGGCGGCGTCGACTCGGGCGGTGAACTCGCGGGCGGCGGCCAGGTCGGCGGTGACGATGGCTTCGGTGTGGCCGGTCCCCCAGGTGTTGATGTGGTCGACGGCGGCATCGAGGTCGTCGACGACCTTCAGCGCGATATCCATGGTGAGGTACTCCTCACCCCAATCGGCATCGGTGGCCGGGACCTGACCGGGCAGATCGCCGTGGATGGTGACGCCCGCGTCTTCGAGTGCCTTGCTCAGGCGAGGCAGCGCGGTCTCCGCGACGGCGGCGTCGATGAGGACGGTCTCGGCGGCGTTGCAGACACTCGGGCGGCGGGTCTTGGCATTGAGCACGATGGCCTCGGCCATGGCCAGGTCGGCGGCCGAGTGCACGTAGACGTGGCAGTTGCCGGTGCCGGTCTCGATGGTCGGCACCTGGGCGTCGCGGACGACAGCGTTGATCAGGCCAGCACCGCCACGCGGGATCACCACGTCGACGAGGCCGCGGGCCTGGATCAGGTGGGTGACGCTGGAGCGGTCGTTGCTCGGCAGCAGCTGCACGGCATCGGCCGGAACACCCTGGGCGACAAGGGCTTCACGCAATACCTCGACCAGTGCGGCATTGGAATTCGCGGCCGAGGACGACCCGCGCAGCAGCGCCGCGTTGCCCGACTTGAGAGCGAGGCCGAACGCGTCGACGGTGACATTGGGCCTGGCCTCGTAGACCATGCCGACCACACCGAGCGGCACGCGCGTCTGGCGGATCTCGAGACCGTTCGGCAGGGTGGAGCCGCGAACGATGACGCCGACCGGGTCGGGCAGGGTGGCGACCTGACGCAGACCCGAGGCGATGCCGTCGATGCGGGCCTTGGTGAGCCGCAGCCGGTCGAGCAGGTTCTCCTCGGTACCGGCGGCCTGCGCGGTCGCGATGTCGGCGGCGTTGGCCGCGAGCACGCGATCGGTGGCGATGAGCAGGGCGTCGGCCGCCGCGTGCAGTGCGTCGTTCTTCTGCGCCGTGGTCAGCTGAGCCAGCACACGGGACGCGACGCGAGCCCTGCGGGCGGCGTCGTGCACCGCTGCGCGGATGTCCAGCTCGGGGGTCACTTCTACCGTCATGGGTATCAGCGTACGCAGTCCGACTCGCGCACTCGACGCCACCCAGCACCCGAAATACGGCTCCGACCGGCGGCGGGACCGAGTTGTCCACAGGTTCGGCGACGCTATCGACGCAGTTGTCCCCAAGGACGCCGACGCAGGGACTGCGTGTGGCGCGCACACCCGCTGACCGGCGCCGTCACCACGCTCTAGGCACGCATCAGCACCTTCGCCCCAGCGAGGATGGCAACCTCTCCGTCACAGCCGCCGACCAGTGCATACACATCCGCTGCCCCCTACTCCCACGGCGGCAAGGGATGCCCGAACCGATGGCGCCCTCGCCGCTAGATTCAGCGTTATGGACCGCACCGATTCGCCCACCGTCGTCGTCCTCGGCAGCGTCAATATGGACCTGGTCACGACAACCGCGCGCAGGCCCGCACCGGGCGAGACCGTGCTCGGGTCCGAGTTCGCGACAGTCCCCGGCGGGAAGGGTGCGAATCAGGCGATCGCGGCGGCACGCTCAGGCGCGCGGGTGCGGTTTCTCGGCGCGATCGGCGATGACGCGTTCGGGGCCGAACTGACGGCGGCGCTGTCGGACGCGGGCGTCGATACCACCTCGCTGCGCCGGGTCGATGGTGCCAGCGGGATCGCCTCGATCGTCGTCGACGGGGCCGGCGAGAACAGCATCATCGTGGTAGCGGGAGCCAACGGGCGGGTGACGGATCTGTCGACCGCCGAACTCGCAGCGATCGCGGCTGCCGACATCCTGTTGTGCCAGTTGGAGATTCCGATCGACACGGTGCTCGCCGCCGCCCGACACGCTCGCACGTCGGGCACGGTCGTCGCCCTGAATCCCTCGCCGGTTCAGTCGTTGCCCACTGAACTGTGGACCGCCGTGGACCTCGCGATTGTGAATTCCTTGGAATCCGAACAGTATTCGGCCGAACTGACCGAGGTCACCCACGTGGTGCGCACGCTCGGCGGGGACGGGGCGGTGTATCGCGGCCAGGACGGGACCGAGCTCTCCGTCGCGGGACTCGCCGTCGATGTGGTCGACACGACCGGCGCGGGTGACGCATTCACCGGCGCACTGGTCGCAACCTGGAATCAGGGTGCGCCGACCGCACTGAACTGGGCGAATACCGCCGGCGCACTGGCGACCACCCGCCTGGGCGCAAGCTCGTCGATTCCCAGCAGCGCACAGATCGCGGCGGCGATCACCACCGGCTGACCTGCCGGGCGCGGTGAAAATCAGGTGCGCCACATCCGTCCCACCCCTACCGTTGGTCCTTCATCTAGGAGAGGACCGACCATGTTTCCCGTCGAGCTGCGCGGTACGCGAGCGCAGACGCTCATGTGGGCCAACGAGCACGAGATCGAGCAGTCAGCGCTGCGCCAGCTTCGCAATATCGCGAACCTGGAATGGGTGTACGGACTGCGCGTGATGCCCGATGTGCACCTGGGTAAAGGCGCGACGGTCGGGTCGGTGATCGCGATGCGTGATGCGGTCGCGCCCGCTGCGGTCGGGGTCGATATCGGCTGCGGGATGGAGAGCGTCAAGACCGATCTCACCGCCGCCGACCTGCCGGACGATCTGCGCTCGCTGCGCAGCCGGATCGAGCAGGCGGTGCCCGTCGGCTTCCAGGCGCACAAGGATGCCGTGAACGTGACGAAGCTCGGTGCCGAGCTCGCGGGTTCACACGGGCAGGCCGCCTTGCGCGCCAACGGGTGGGAGCGGTTCTGGCGTTCGTTCGGGGAGCTGCACCCCGGGGTTTCCCAGCTGGAGTCCAAGGCGCACAAGCAGATCGGATCGCTCGGGTCGGGGAATCACTTCATCGAAGTCTGCCTCGACTCCGACGATGCCGTCTGGATTCTGCTGCACTCCGGTTCGCGCAATATCGGCAAGGAACTGGCCGAGCGGCACATGGCGGTGGCGCGTGCGCTGCCGCACAACCAGTCGCTGCCGGATCGGGACCTGGCCGTCTTCGTGTCCGGGACCTCGGAAATGGACGCCTACCGGCGTGATCTCACCTGGGCGCAGGAGTACGCCGCGCGCAATCGCGCGGTGATGCTGTCGCTGGTGTGCCGTGCGGTGCGCGACGAATTCACCGGGCGCGAGGTGCGTTTCGACGAGCCCATTTCCTGCCACCACAACTATGTGGCCGAGGAGATCATCGACGACGAGCCGATGCTGGTGACCCGTAAGGGTGCGGTGCGGGCCGGATCCGGTGAACTCGCGTTGATTCCGGGGTCGATGGGGACGCGGTCGTATGTGGTGCGGGGCAAGGGGAATCCCGCTTCGTTCCAGTCGGCCTCGCACGGTGCGGGACGGCGGTTGAGCCGGTCGGCCGCCAAACGGCAGTTCACGGTCGCGGATCTGGTCGCGCAGACCGAGGGTGTGGAATCGCGGAAGGACGCGGGGGTGGTCGATGAGATCCCGGCCGCGTACAAGGACATCGATCAGGTGATCGCGGCACAGGCCGATCTGGTCGATGTGGTGGCGACGCTGCGTCAGGTGCTGTGTGTGAAGGGCTGATTCATCGTCGGCGCAGGGTGCCCGCCACACCCGCGCCGACGAGCAGCAACCCGACGACGAAGGTGTAGCCGCTGGTGATCCACGCGTGGAGCGCGAGGTGCATTTCATCGGTCATCAGCGGCAGATCACCCACCATCCGCCACGTGCTCTCCGGCGAGACGAAGTAGACAAGGCCGGGCAGCACACCCCACACCAGTCCGGCCAGGACGGTCGCGACGGGAGTGAACCCGGCCAGCGCGCTCACCAGCAGGAGCAGCAGCGCGCCCACGATGATCTGCAGGGTCGAGCCGAGCCGGTCGGCGGCGTCACCGAGGATGACCCACCGGCTGGTGTCGAGTGCCCCGTGTGCGGCGAGCCCCATCCCGACCGGCGTCACGATCAGCGCGAGAAACGCGCCGATCAGCGTGCGGGAGGTGTTCGAATTCGTCTGGAATTGCGAACCGGGCGGCGTCCACCCAGCAGGCGAGTCGAATCTGTTCGACATAACGCCCCTCCCGCGGTCAGGCAATAGCCCTATTCTCCTCCCCCGCAGGACCATTCGCCGACTGAATGGCCGATCTGGCTGTGCGAGGCGACGCCTGATCTCGCACGAACATGGGTAACTCCACCGGGCACGAGCCAACCGCGCCCCCGACGTTCCCACGGCCGCGCCCCCTGCTCCCTGCGCACCCGAATCCGGCCAGAATCGCGGAGAGGCGGTACCTACCTGTCGGAGGTGTGCGGCACGATAGGCGCATGACCTCACCCGCAGGCAACGATGTGCTCGACCTGACGGACCCTGACCTGCGCGAACGAGCTGAGCAGCTGCTTCGTGAGCTCGCCGGGCCCGACGCGCGGTTGCGGGAGGATCAGTGGATCGCGATCGAAGCGCTGGTGGTGCGACGCAGGCGGGCGCTGGTGGTGCAGCGGACCGGCTGGGGTAAGTCAGCGGTGTATTTCATCGCGGCCAAGTTGCTGCGCGGGGCGGGGCGTGGACCGACGGTGATCGTGTCGCCGCTGCTGGCGTTGATGCGCAACCAGGTGGCGGCCGCCGAGCGCGCCGGGGTGGTGGCGGCCACGATCAACTCGGGCAATGTCACCGAGTGGGACGAGATCCATCAGCGGGTGGCCGACGGTGCGGTCGACGTGCTGCTGGTGAGCCCGGAACGGTTGAACAACCCCGACTTCCGCGATCAGGTACTGCCGCGTCTGGCCGCCGACGCCGGGCTCGTCGTCATCGACGAAGCGCACTGCGTGTCGGACTGGGGCCACGACTTCCGGCCCGATTACCGCCGCATCAGAACGCTGATCGCCGACCTCGGGTCGGAGGTGCCGGTCCTGGCGACCACCGCGACCGCCAACGACCGGGTGGTCACCGATGTGGCCGGGCAGATCGGCACCGACACGCTGGTGTTGCGCGGCACGCTGGATCGCGAGTCGCTGCACCTGTCGGTGGTGCGGTTCGACGACGCGGTGCAGCGCACGGCGTGGCTGGGCGAACAGCTACATCGGATGCCGGGCTCGGGCATCATCTACTGCCTCACGGTCGCCGCGGCCAACGATCTGGCCGACCTGCTGAATTCGCACGGCCACACCGTCGCCGCCTACACCGGCCAAACCGACCCCGCCGAACGCGAGGTGCTCGAGGCCGCGCTGCTGAACAACGAGGTCAAGGCGTTGATCGCGACGTCGGCGCTCGGTATGGGCTTCGACAAGCCTGATCTCGGTTTCGTTGTGCACGTCGGGGCTCCGTCCTCGCCGATCGCGTACTACCAGCAGGTCGGTCGTGCGGGCCGCGGCACCGAGCGCGCCGAGGTTGTCCTGCTGCCGGGCCCCGAGGACGCGCGGATCTGGAGCTACTTCGCGTCCGTCGCCTTCCCGCGTGAGCACATCGTGCGCTCGGTGCTCGCCGCGTTGGATACCGACCGGGCGATGTCGACGGTGGCGCTCGAACCGCTCGTCGAGCTGAACCGATCGCGGCTCGAGATGGTGCTGAAGGTGCTAGATGTCGACGGCGCCGTGCGGCGAGTGCGCGGCGGGTGGCTCTCGACCGGCCAGGACTGGGCCTACGACACCGAACGCTACGAGGGCTTGGCCGCGGCACGCGACGCCGAACAACAAGCGATGATCGACTATCAGTCGACGTCGACGTGCCGGATGACCTTCCTGCGCCGCCAACTCGACGACCCAGGCATGGCCGGGTTGGCAACAGCCGACCTCGATTGCGGCCGCTGCGACAACTGCACCGGCACCCGCCCCGACACCACGGTTGACGACGCCGCGATCGCCGCCACCCGGGCCCGCCTAGACCGCCCCGGCCTAGACCTCGCCCCCCGCAAACAGTGGCCGAGCGGCATGGCGAAATTGGGAATCCCGTTGTCGGGCAAGATCTCCGGCGGCGCCGAAACCGGCCGCGTACTGGGTCGACTCACCGATCTCGGCTGGGGCATGCGATTGCGCGCCCTGCTCGACGCCCCCGATGCACCGGTACCCGACGCGGTCTTCGACGCCTGCATCGCTGTGCTCCGCGACTGGACCTGGACCACCCGCCCCACCTCGGTGCTCGCCCTCGAATCCCCCCGCTACCCCCAGCTCACCACCAGCCTCGCCGCGCGCCTGGCCCAGATCGGCAGACTCGACAACCTCGGCACCCTCCACACCAGACCCGACCGCCCCCCGGTCTCCGCGGCCAACTCCGCCCACCGAGTGGCCGGACTGTTCGACTCCTGGGAGATCCCCGACCTCGCCGCGGTCAACGGCCCGATCCTGCTAGTCGACACCCTCACCGACACCGGCTGGACCATGACCGTCGCCGCCCACGCCCTCCGCACCAGCGGCGCCGACGCAATCCTCCCTTTCGCCCTGGCCACCCCCACCTAACCGCCCCACCCAGCCACACCGCACCCCGAAGACCAGAGCTCTACCGCACTCCCAGCCTCACCACCCACCCCGAAGTCCGCAGTGCCCTACCGCACTCCCAGCCCCACCACACACCCCGAAGCCCGCAGCCCTACCGCACTCCCAGCCCCACCACACACCCCGAAGCCCGCAGCCCTACCGCACTCCCAGCCCCACCGTGCACCCCAGGTCCGCCATGACCGCACTCCCAACCCCGCACCCGCGACCCATAGGGAGCGGCGGCCACGAAGTGGCCGGTCCGCGGCCGGGTCGCCGGTTAGCGCTC